>CALLBO010000041.1 GCA_937998875.1 uncultured Granulosicoccaceae bacterium | reverse complement strand
TCATCAAATGCACGACGCTTTTCCGCCATATACTCTTCCATTGCACCGGGTTTTTCCATCAGCGTTTTCATTTCACCCATGATGGCCAGATGGGCTGCGTCCTGCTGCTGAAACATCTCCATACCGTGCGCCTTACTCAGTTCTGCCATTTCCTCAAAGGTCTCGGCGCTGAAAGTCTCCTCACAAGCACCGCCCATTTGTTTACATGTCATAGTTTTCATATTGAATCTCCAGGTATGGTTTTAATTTTCCGGGCAGATTAGCTTGCCGCTACTTTTTTACCAGAGCGTTTGTCTCCAGCAGCGCTTGCCTCAAAACGCATCTGTAAACAAGAACACCTGTGCCGCAGAAACTCAGACCTATAATATCGCAGAGTCAACCACCCGGACCAACTATTACCGGCACGGCGAACAATGCAAAAATATCAAAGACCCGCTCCCAAAGTCAGGAAAACAACACCGTCTCTACGGTAACGAATTTAACCATTTCTCTATCTCAGCAGTATGCTCGCCCTTTAACGGGGCACCGGATACCGGGCAGTATGAATCACTACCACCTAACCTGAACGGTAGTGTCGGTACACCAATGCCGTCAGCAGTTGTTTGTACAAACCCTCGCGATTTCATCTGATCAGAATTCAGCGCTTCGGGCAGAGTGCGCAGCCTTGCAGATGGCACACCGGCTGATTGTAGAACCGGCTCCCACTCATCTGCTGTTTTCTTTGCAAGCTCGGCTTCGATCTCCACGGCGAGCTCATTAGCATGTGACTTACGTACGTCTCGTTCCTGATACCGATTGTCCGTGAGCCAGTCTTCACGACCAAGTGCATAAGCCAGACACTTAAAGTGCGATTCTTCATTAACACCGAGTGACATCACCCCTTCTTTGCAAGAAAAACTTCCTGCACCCGGTGAACGACTGTTTGCCAGATTGCCACGCCGTTGGGGCGCATTGCCTGTTGCAAGATAGTCAGTCACGGTAGAGCTCATCAGCGTTAAACCGGTTTCAAGCATTGATACATCAATAAAGGAACCCTCACCGGTTGAAGCTCTCTCATAAAGCGCCGCAGACACTGCAAAACTTGCGGCAAGGGCGGTTGCGTAATCCAGTACCGGTGCGCCGGTTCTTATTGGCCCGCTCTCCATGGTACCGGTCGCTTCCATCAATCCGCACGATGCCTGTATGTTTACATCATAAGCCGCAGTATTTTCCTGCTCGCCACCGCGCCCATACCCGGTCATCGCACAGTGAATTAGATGCGGGTGTCTTGCGGCGAGGTTTTCTTCATCAAGTTGTAACCGGCGCATGGTTTCCGGTACATGATTTTCAACCAGGATATCAGCCTGCGCTAGCAGCTTATGAAATTTGCTGATACCGCCTGGCGTCTCCAGCTCGAGGCAGATAGATCGTTTTCCAGCACCCTGCGTCATATATGAGGTGCTCATCCCGGCTCTGGCCGCCTCAGCATCCGTTCCACCACGATGACGAATTGCGTCGCCTTTAGTCACAGACTCAACTTTGATGACCTCAGCCCCGAGCAAACCCAGGTAGTAAGAGCAGGCTGGACCCGCCAAAACATGAGTAAAATCAACTACCAATAAACCCTCAAAAGGGTGCGTTTTCGACATGAGATCTCACAAAATTCCGAGAATATTGAAACAAGTTTGTGTCCGTCTCGCAAAGTTCAAAGCGTACAGACGGTTAAGTTTGAGCGAAAGCGCTTTCGAGTTTACAATTACCGGGCAAGCAATCGGAGCACGCACCCGATTGCAACACTCACTGGAGAGAATTAAATAATGACCTTTGTTAAGAAACTTGCCACCGGCGTTGCAGCATCAGCAATGTTCGTAAGCGCAGCAGCGGTTGCAGACTATCCCGAAAAACCCGTTAAAATCATGGTTGGCTTCTCAGCCGGTGGTGGTACAGACACCACCGCTCGTGGCTTCGCTTCCTATATGCATGAAGCCCCAAGCATGAACGGCCTGCCCGCTTACATCGTAAACCTGCCGGGCGCTTCTGGTCAGAAAGCGGCTAAAGCAGTTCTTGATGAAGATGCTGATGGCCACACGCTTTATATGATCAACATCGGTACGTTCATCGCTGGTGAACTCGCAAAAGGTGATGACCGCCCTTATCACGTCTCCGATGACTTCGTGAACCTCGGTTGTGCATCACAGCTGGTTACTTCGCTACAGGTACACGCGTCTAACCCCGCCACTACTTTGGAAGAGTTCATCGCAAACGCCAAAGAATCCGGTGACGAAATTACCTGGGGTACATCAGGTGCCGCCACCATGCACGCAACTATCGGCCACATCTTCTTTGATACTCACGGTATCAAGCATAAGAAAGTACCTTTCAAAGGTGGTTCAAAAGCACGGGCCGCTCTGGTATCACAATCAGTTGAAGCGGTATTCGGTGGTGTAAACACGGTAGTGGGCTTTGAAGACGACATCCGTGCACTGGCATCAGCAGGTGCAGAGCGTGATCCGATGGCACCTGATCTGGCAACATTTGGTGAGCAAGGTACTGACGGTATCGATTTCACCGGTTTGATGTGCCTGTTTGGCAAAGCCGGTATTCCTGATGAAGCAAAAGAAGACGTAGGCGCTGCAATTGCCCACATTGCGGCAATCGAAGGCTACCAGAAGTATATGGCTGGTAATGACCTGGCTTCTTTCTACACTGACTCAGCCAAAGCTACTGCAGCTCAGGACACTATGTTTGAAGTCATGGGTCCGGTAGTAAAAGAAATCATCGCAAACCAGTAAGTTTGTCGATTAGTATCTTTACGAAGTAAGAGGCAAGCCATTCGGCTTGCCTCTTTTTATTTCTGACTCGAATCCTTAAAGCCTGTTTCTCAACAACAGGTCTTCGCTGATTTAATTACCATCAGTAGTAAGGGTCGATCACTGGAGGATCGGATGGACCACCAGCAATATAAAATCAAGCTTGAGTATGGTGTCGCTGCTGTAGTTTTGCTGGTTGGTGTTTTTTTTATCATTCAGGCATTCACCATTGAGACGTCAAGAGAGTCGATAGGGCCCCGTACGCTGCCGATGATACTAGCCGTAGCGCTTGTGCTTGGGGGCGTATGGCTTGGCCTCAGAGCAAAGTTAGGCAAGGTGGGTGAGTTACAGGAAAACTACGGTTTCCTCAATAGCGACAGTAAGCGCATCTTTTTAGTCATCGCCTGCGGCATGCTGTTCGTGCTGACCTTTTGGGGCTTCGGCTACTTCGCAGCAGTATTTGTCACGCTAATCGCCATGCTATACACATTCGGCGTTCGCAACTGGTTTGCGATGATTGTCGGTGCGGTAATTCTGGCGTTTATATTCCAGTGGGTTTTCATGGGTGTTATGCTGCTGAACGATCCCAAAGGCGCAATAATTGATATGCGCCCCTACACAAACTGGATCACCGGAGCAAAGTAATTGCAAAATCATTGCGCAGGTGTTGAAAGCTTTTTTGAGTCACTGGGATTCTTATCGATCTTCTTCGATATTTCCTGTGGTTTCGTTATTTTGTTTAATGACCCGTACGCACTTATGTTTGTTGTGCTTGCGGCTTTCGTAGGAATTGTCTTTGGTGCGCTTCCCGGCTTAACAGCAGCTGCCGCCATCGCAATGATGTTACCCATACTCATCGCCTACAACGATGAGATAGGCGGCCTGGCAGGCCTTGCGTTTCTGTACGTCATTGGTAAGTCAGGCCGATACGGAGGCTCTATCGCGGCGATACTGTTTAACACACCCGGCACCGCTGCGTCCGCCGCAACCATGCAGGACGGCTATCCCATGACGCAAAAGGGACAAGCCGGTAAAGCACTTAAAACGGCCACTGTGGCATCAGCCTATGGGGACTACTTCGGTGAGATCGTTTTGATCTTCGGTGCAGTCTCTATTGCAGCGTTTACCCGTCAGTTCGGCCCACCTGAAAACTTCGCTATCTACCTAATGGCCTTTGTCGTTATCGGTTCTGTTGTCAGCGACAGTATTATCAAGGGGATAATCTCTACGCTCTTCGGTGCAGTAGTCGGTCTGATCGGTGAAGATGTCATCACCGGGCAGTTCAAAATGACCATGGGGATTGACGAGCTGGAATCAGGTATGGCGTTAGTGCCTCTGCTTATTGGCGTGTTTGTCATCTCTGAGGTGATTATCCAGGCTGAAAAAGCTGCCAAAGTAAAGATGATCGACCTAGCACCCGACAAAGTCGTGAACCCATCAGATCACTACTTCACCTGGGACGAGTTCAAACGATGCGTCCCGCTCATGTTCCGCTCGTCGATCTACGGCTCGTTGATCGGCATGATGCCAGGGCTCGGTTCGTCTGTGGCCTGTTTTGTGGCTTACGGGGAAGAGAAACGAAAGGCTAAAAACAAAGCGGAATGGGGTACCGGCGTCGTCGAAGGAATTGCCGCACCGGAGTCTGCGAACAATGCCGTATCGGGTCCTTCCATGATTCCGCTGTTAACACTGGGCATACCGGGCTCTACCATTGCTGCAGTGTTGATCGGTATGTTTCTGGTCAATGGCTTACAGCCTGGACCGAGCATCTTTGCGACCGAACCACCTCTGTTTATGGGTGGTCAGCTAATCAGTCCGCGAGAGTTTATCTTCGGCATCTTTGCGGCAGGACTCATCGGCATCGCGTGTTACGCAATCATCGGCTATTTCGCCGCACCGTTCATTGGACGGATGATCGCAATACTACCCACACAATACCTCTATCCGTTTATCTTTATGACAGCCCTTGCGGCAAGTTATTCATCACGCGCTTCAATATGGGATGTTGGTTTTGCGTTACTGTTCGGGTTAATCGGTTATGCCATGCGACGAACCAACTTCTCGGCAGCGGCGTTTATTATCGCCTTTGTCTTAACATCCAGTATGGAAGAAGCCTTTCGACAATCGATGATTATTTCAGACCAGGGCTTTCTGGTATTCACAAGCTTTGAGTATCAGGGCAAGTTTTCCTATGCACCCATCTTTCTGATCATTGGTGCAGCTGTGGTGCTGTTTCGTGCCTGGTCAACCTATCGCAGCCGAAAAACGGAATAGGTTTCGTTGTGGCTGGTTTCGATATTCGCTTCCTGCCAATTTTTTTCTTTGGTCTGGTTGGTGGCGCTGCGGCTTTCGTAGTTGGCGTACCCATGCCGTTCATGCTGGGCGGTATTTTCGGCGCGGCGTGTTACGTGCTCTGGTACGAACGCAACGATAAACGACTACCCAAACTCTCCCGATGGGTTCGACTAATCTTCATGGCGATTATCGGGGCCATGATAGGCTCGCGCTTTTCGCCAGAGCTATTAACCTTGCTGCCGCAATTCTGGATTTCCGGCCTCGCACTTATTCCGTTCATTCTGTTAGCGCATGCCGGCAACTATGCTGTTATGCGATGGATTGGCGGCTACGAAAAACTGGATGCCTATTTTGCCGCGTTACCCGGTGGGATCATTGATTCTGTAGCACTGGCGGAGGAAGCCGGGGCAGACCTGCGCATTGTCACTGCACAACATTTTATACGTATTATATTGGTGGTGTCCTCGATCCCCCTGCTCTTTCTGGTTATTCAGGGAAACGCAGTGGGCTCACTGGCCGGCCAATCCATGGGGTCAGTCGACTATGATTTGATAGACATCGTACTGCTCATTGCTATTGCATTGGCAGGACTCACCATTGGACAACTCACCAAGCTACCAGTGTCTCACATGCTCGGACCATTGCTACTTGCAATTACCCTGTCAGTTACCGGTGTTATTGAAATCGACATACCTCCGTGGCTCGGGCATGCAGCACAATTCATGGTAGGCACCGCCCTTGGCGCACAGTTTTCCGGGGTATCGCGAAAGCTCCTCATTCGCGGTCTGCGCATGGGGATACTTTCTGCGATCTATATGCTATTCCTTGCAGCCATGTTTGCACACCTGCTTATACAATACGTACCTGCAGACTTTGGCGCTATGTTTATAAGCTTTGCAGCGGGTGGTCTTGCAGAAATGAGTCTGATTGCACTATCACTTAACTTTAATCCGGTGGTGGTAGCAATACATCATCTTTGTCGCATCCTGTTGACCGTTTTTATAGGAAATTTCCTGTCTCGTCGGGTATTTAAACTGGTACCAGCAAAGTGAAAATTTTTGAACAACTGGCCAAAGCGTTTCATCGAGAACAGGTCAACTCGTGTTTTGCACTGCTGGGCGACGCAAACATGCATTGGGCGGGCGCATTGGCTGAATCCGGAATTCAGCTAATCTACACCCGCCACGAGCACGCCGCAGTAGCTGCGGCAACAGCTTACGCACGTGCCAGTGCCAGTGGAGGTATTACAACGGTTGGTGTGGCCACGGTTACCTGCGGGCCGGGCTTAACTCAAATCATGACCATACTGCCGATTGCAGTCAGGGCACGGTTACCATTGATTGTATTCGCTGGCGAAGCACCGTTAAACAAACCCTGGTACAACCAGGGAATTGATCAAAGACCGTTTGTAGAAGCCTGCGGTGCAGCGTATCGCGCACTGCACAACCCTAAAACAATAATAGCGGATGTACACCAGGCCTTTGCCGATGCAAAGCAAAATCAATTGCCAATTGTTATCGGTGTACCCTTCGATCTGCAACAGCAGTCAATTAATGACCAGGAAATTGAAGACCAAAAAAACCAGCCCATATCTGATGAATTGTTCGTGCGTCCCTCGCCAAGGGTTCCTGACGCAAAGCTTATTGATCAGGCAGCTGGTTGGATTGCGAATGCAAAGCAACCAATCGTACTCGCAGGCCTTGGTGCCGTTACCGATGATGCAAAAGCCGCCTGTATTGCCCTGGCTGAACAAAGCGGCGCATGCCTGGCTACCACACTACCCGCCAAAGGACTGTTTCACGACCAGCCATTTTGCCTTGGTGTTGCTGGTGGCTTTGCCACTGAAGGTGCGAAAGATATCTTCAGCCAGTCTGATCTCATCATCGGGATCGGCGCACGGTTGGCCGCACACACTTTTGATGGTGGCAGCCTCACGCCGAATGCAAGCGTAATTCACATTGACAATGACCCGCAGGAGTTTGTTCAAGGACGAAAAGCGTCAGACTTAAAGATCACTGCTGACTCCACGCTTGGTACTGTAGCGCTACTTAAAAAAACGAAAAAGCAAACCGGCTGGCGTACACCTGACATGAAAGCACGTACTCAAGATGCGCTCACTCTGCCAAACGAAATCAAAACACCGGATGGTGCATTACATCCCATGGTAGTGGTAAAGAAACTTGCCGACGTTATTCCACCACACTGCCACATCATAAATACCTCGGGACACAGCGCTTACTACACCGCACAAATGAACAGTCATCCACAAAGCCATTACACGGTGATCCGCGAGTTCGGAGCAATTGGAAACGGTACCTCGTTTGCGATGGGTATAGCGACTGCCTATCCCACTAGACCAGTTGTGCTACTGGACGGTGACGGTTCCGCTCTTATGCACATCCAGGAACTGGAAACGATGGTTCGCCATCAAATGAAAATACTAATTGTGATCCTGAATGATGGCGCTTACGGATCTGAAGTACATAAGTTACGCGCTGATGGTGTAACAGATGCAGGTTCGGTATTTGGCCGACCGGAATTTTCAGCAATCGGGCATGGCTTTGGATTGATCGGTAAAACTTTCACTCAGCTAGATACGCTTGCAGCAAGCATGGAGGAATTTCTAGCTAACCCGACAGCATCTGTTTGGGATATTCATATTTCCGATCAAATAGCATCGCCGCAGATTCTCAAAGCTCACCACGCAGCCGCAAACCGATAAGCTTCATTGTAGTTTAGGAACGTCTGGCACCCCCATGCGTTTCACTTTATCGAGGCTTGCCACCGTTGAATCTGTCATCAACGGCTGAATACCCAGTTCTGTTAATTGTTGAGCAGACGCTTCCATTTCATGGAAACGCCGCCCCGCATGGATACCTGTACCCTTAACCAGTCGTTGCAACATCTTGTCATCCATCGCCGTGAATTCGTCTACCAGATTTTTCCATAGCCATTGCTCACAACCTGCCTGATGCGCGCCCTCCAGCGACTCAATCAGCAATCCGGCCAGGCCCTTAATTACAACACTCCGTAACAGTTTTCGCTCAGCAGCGTCACCTGCGATTTCGCTGACAATGTCTATTGGCATACCCAAATCGGCCAGTAAATTCCGTAGCTCTGCCGCACCATTGCCCGCAAACATAGCCGGTGTTTTTATTCCATTGCCCGGCACCATGGCCATCAGTGCAACATCGCAAAATTTGAAACCGGCAGCCTCTGCGGTTTTAGACAGTTCACGCTTGAGACCGGCACTGGCACTTGCAAAGTCCGCATATATTGCTGCCGGTGATATCGCTCCAATAGATTGATTCAATGCATCGGATGCGTCCACTGAACCTGTGAAAGATAAAATAAAGTCGGCATCTGCAACCGCTTCTGTCGGTGATGCTGTACGCACAATACCCTCTGGAGTTTTTACATCCGCCGGGTCAAAACCAAATATCTGCAGCCCCGGATCATTTGCAGCTACGATGTCGGTTCCAATCAAACCACCCGCTTCTCCTAGTCCGAATAGTGCAATCTTTGTCATAGGTAAGATATTTCCGCTTCGTGTCGCCCGCAAACCAAATACACAAGAGTACAGCTGATCATCCAAACCCACTATAATCGATCCGGTTCGCGATTCAATTACCCCAAGGGATCTACCGCATGACAACTGAGATAAAACTACCTACAGACAAAATTCAAGCTCACGTGGATGATGCAACGGGCCATGTAGTCTTCAATAACCCCGAACGCTACAACGCTGTATCCCTGGAGATGTGGGACGCAGTTGTGCTGGCGCTAACCGAATTCGCAGAGAACGATCAGATCAGGGTCGTGGTTCTGTCCGGTGCTGGCGGCAAGGCGTTTGTTTCTGGTGCCGATATCTCGAAGTTCGAAAAAGAACGTGGCTCTAAAGAAGCGACAGAGCACTACAACGCCAGACTCAAAGTTGTTTATGAACTGATCGAAAACTACCCGAAACCTACCATTGCGATGATTAACGGCCATTGCATCGGTGGTGGACTAAACCTTGCCTCCTGCACAGATTTCCGCATCGCCTCCAGCAAGTCACGCTTTGCAATGCCTGCAGCAAAACTGGCGCTCGGTTATCCATTTGACGCTATCCGCAGACTGGTTAATTCTGTAGGTGCCGCAACTGCAAAAATGATGATGTTTACTGCCAAATCAATCGATGCGGAAGCAGCACTTCAAGCAGGCCTTGTGCAAGAAGTAGTGGAGGAAGAATCACTTGCCGAACGAGTAAAACAGCTCGCCGGTAACATTGCAGACAACGCTCCTTTAACAATCCGTGCAATGAAATACATTGCTACACAAGTCATGCACCCTGACCCCACAGCTCGCGATTTAGCACGCTGTGATGAAATGGTGGCTGCCTGTTTCGCGTCCGAGGATTATATCGAAGGTCGTACGGCTTTTATGGAAAAGCGCAAGGCAGAGTTTAAAGGGCGTTAAATACACAGAATGAAACCGGTCCTTTTACCATCAGCAGCATGGTCAGCAACTTTCATGTACCAACATACTGATGGGTAATTCAGCATCACCGATGAACTCCGCTGCATTTTTGCTGATTGCGGTCGGTAGCTTGCTTGGGTTGACGTTTCCGCTAGGTAAACTGGGTAGTACCGCAGGCGCATCACCTGTGGTTTGGGCATTCCTGATGTCGGCCGGAGCATCAGTCAGTTTGCTGCTATACCGGGTTGTCAGACGACGTCCACTGTTGATCAACTCGCGCAATACAAAATTCTATTTTGTAGCTGCCAGCGTATCACTGGTGATACCGAACATACTCACGTTCAGCGTTATTCCAAAACTCGGTTCCGGTTTTACCGGCTTATTGTTCACCTTGTCACCACTTATTACCTTAGCCATATCATCGATTTGGCAAGTTCGACTGCCTAACAGGCTTGGACTTATAGGTATCTCATTGGGGTTTGTCGGTGCTGTGATCATTGCCATTACACGCGGCGAGATTGGCAACCCGGCAAGCCTCGGTTGGATATTGGCGGGTTTGAGCATTCCAACATCGCTCGCCATCGGAAATGTTTATCGCACTATGGCCTGGCCTGGCAAGGCTGAACCGATGGAGCTGGCGATTGGCTTGAACCTGGCAGCTGCAAGTATGTTGCTTTTACTGGCGATCGCGTTACCCGGTGCAAAATTACTAGTCGGTCTACCTTCGATCCCGATAGTGGTGATAGTGACCGTTGCTGTTGCCAGTGTCATGGTTGCACTACATGCGCGGCTGCAGTTCGTCGGTGGACCAACGTACCTGAGCCAAATTGGTTATTTCGCAGCGGCAGTCGCTCTATTGGTCGGCACTTTGTTCTTTAACGAGGCCTATGCTGCCTTAACCTGGTTTGGTGCTGTTATTGTCTTGATAGGCGCAGCCCTGAGTATTATTGCGCAAAAGAAAGCATCGTAGTACCAGGTAAAGTCTTGATCTCCTGATGAGAATAAATACTAATGGTGTTGGATTTTTATTAATGCTGGCAGTTCTAATTGATATTTAAAAGCTGCGTATCAGACAACATAGTGTGCAGCAAATTAGCGACGACTCGATTTCCTTCAGGATTAAGATGTCCTTTACAACCTCGCTTAAGTAGATCACAATAATCTCTGTCTCCAAGATATTCATCGATTCCCAAATGTAAATCGATATAGTGAACACCATACTTAGTGGCAGCGTCTACTAGAGATTGGGTTGCTAGCTCACCAGTTCTTTTGAAATAGCGATACGACGATACGGTCGGGAATATAGTAAGAACAGCTGATTTTTTCCGCGCAGTTGCAGTATCTTTAAAGCCAGATATTATGTAATCGGCGATTTGCTTTGCACGTGTTGGATGTCCCTTTTCCAAATAGATCATCCATGTTGGTTTTCGCTTTATTAGGGCACGAATCGACGGCGATCTTGCTACGTGCAATAGAGACAAGGTATACGGAAAGGAAATTGTTGCCGGACCATACGGTGAGTCCGGGAGAAATGTCTCAAAAGGGAAATAAGTATTTGGGTCTGGTAGAAGAGTGACCAGCTCATCATATGTAAAAGGTGGTGGTGGCGGCAGTAGACTCGCGACATCGTTTTCGAAGATGAATCTAGGTTTAAACCCAACATAACTGGCCTTATGCCCAGCGAAGAACGGACGATAACGATTCAGGTTTCTTAACACGTTATCCGGGTACACACCTAACATAGTTACTGGCGCTTTATCTTCTTTGTTGAGAGTAAAACGCAAATACGCTTGATCCATTCCGTATCCACCTATTCCGAAGTTAGCGACTTTACAATCAAGTAACTCCGATAAACGGTTTACCCATGTCTCATGGTCTTTTACTTCTGCACCGTAGGTATATGAATCTCCATAGGTAGAAATACAATAGTCATAAGAATCAGGAAAGGAGGAGTGTGGTCTTGACTCCAGTGTTGCTGAGTATTTACGTTCCGGAGATGCAGTCGACCAGCCAAGTACTGGGTGTCGATGTTGGAGATAATCGTTATATAGTTTTTTTTCAACCTTCGGAGTTACGTATACTAAAGACGGATTAAGCCGTAGTACAACGTACTTCAGAGCTACGAACGAGGCAATCTCCATCGCGATCAGAAGAAATAAACAAATTAACGCACCACCAACCATTCGTGTGTATAACGGAAACTCTCTAGTAGCGTCATTCTTGGGCATAGAATATAGATCAGGGCCGTTTTATATCTATATCGAGTACATTTACATCAATTAGTACAGGAAGTAGTGTTGCTAGCTTCACCTAGAACAAAACTAATACATTATTCATACCGTTTTACTTTCTCAGATTTGTGAAAAACCGTAAACTTTAGAAGACTATTTATAGACAGCGTCTGAATTAATTTGACCTTGAAAGGGAGAATGTAAATCCATCTATGTGAACGCCCAAGATGGTTGAAGTGTAGGCACTGGAAGCTTTCGTTAAATCGTTTTACTATCGTATTCGGTGAACCGATCTCGGTACTTCAAAAGGTTTCGTCTTCTTAAGCAGCTCATCCTCTAAATCGAGTTGACCACCAAGTCGACTGCTATCGCCCAACCCCTTCACAACTGTTACTCATCATTTAAGGGATATAACATGTCTGTTTTGGTTGTTGGTGCCGGTGGCGCAACAGGCTGGCTCCTCGTCGAACAATTGTTTGATCAAGGTGAACCAGCTAAAGCTGTTGTGCGATCTGCCAATTCGCTACCGGAGCACCTTATTCGCAATGTTAGGCTTATTATCACCGAAGCCAGCTTATTAGAGATGACCGATAAGGAGCTGGAAGCGCAGGTACCGTACTATGGCCTGGCCCGGGAAGTCAGAACCGATGGAGTTGGCTATTGGCTTGAACTTAGCCGCCACATGCATGTTGCTCTTACTGGTGATAATATTGCCCGGTGCAGAATTACTGGTCGGTCTGCCATCGATCCCGGTGGTGGTGTTAATAACAATTGCCGTAGCGAGTGTTATGGTTGCATTGCATGCGCGGCTAGTTCGTCGGTGGACCAACGTATCTGAGTCAAATTGGGTATTTTGCCGCAGCAGTTGCTCTTTTGGTCGGCACCTTCATCTTTAGGGAGGCATATTCGGCATTAACATGGCTTGGTGCAGCTATCGTGATAGTAGGTGCAGCCTTGAGCATAATTGCGCCACGTCAAACATAAAACATGCAATCGGCATTTTTCACGGAAGGTGCATTTCCACTTGCTGTATCGCGTTAGTCATACAAAAAGGGCGTATGCTCCTGTAGAGTATTGCCGTAACACGTTTCTGGAATCAAAAAACATCGTATGTGCCTGGCTACCCACCCGCAAATCCGTTTCCTTCTGATTTCACTTCTGTTGTTCGGCGCTCTGTCGTTGGCATCGCCAGACCAGGTCATTGCCCAGACGCAAATGATGACGGGTCAGGACGGACAAGCAGAATCCATACTTGCGCTGGACGATCCTGTCAGTAAGGAAGCCGTGCGGGAGATGGTGTCCGCACTTAGCGATAGTGATGTGAGAGCGCTGCTAATCCAAAGACTCGATGCAGTCGCCGAAGCTAATGAAACTGAATCAACTAAAAACGCCGGCCTTGTGAGTCTGACTCAGCAGATTTCTATGAGCTTTTTTTTGAAGATTCATAGTGCAGTGTCCAATTTCCCGGACATTTTTAAAACAATCTCAAATCTAGGCTCAGGATTACAACGGGAAGTCGAGCAAGGTTGGGGCAGATTTTTATACATGCTGTTGTTCGCTATCGCAGCCGGTGGTATTGCTGAACGATGTGTCGCCTTGTTTTTCCGGAAGAGTAAACAGAAACTCATTTCCGCATCATCCGAGACTCTCGGTGGGATTCTGAAAATTCTTTACTCCAGACTCACATACGATGTTCTTGGTGTGCTCGCGTTTAATCTGATCAGCTATATCATTATCTCCAATTATCTGGTTGCGGATTCCATCATGCACGGGTTTGCCTATCTCTTCACAGGCACTATTGCAGGCGGCTGGATGGCGTATGTTATCTGTCGTTTTTTCTTTGCTCCGAGGCGTCCGGATTTACGCATCTGCAGAACTTCAGATTCCCGTGCTATGCAAATTACCATTATGTTTTCACTGCTTGCCGCCTATATTGTCTTCATACATGCCGCATTTCGATTATTGCTAAAGACTGGCGAGCAGCATTATGGCGGCGTTGGATATATGTTGACTCTGGGCTTCTGGATGAATCTGTCAATGTATGTTGCCGCAGCATTGACCATCTGGTGCAACCGTGCCGGGCTGACCGAAATAATGTTTGAAAATAAAAAGCGTGTCTGGGCAGGAATCGGTGAAACAACCCTGGTAGAACCCAGCTGGTTTGCAAACCATTGGCCACAGATAGCAATTATCCTGATCGCTTTAAAATACCTGCTGGTCGAGATGATTATCAACACCACAGATATCGGGGTCTATTCACTACAAGCAGTTTATATAACGCTAATCACCATCTTTTTATGGCCGGGGATTGATGCCAATGTCACACTCTTTGTAGGCCGTGGAATACAGGCAGCAGAGGATGAAAGTGAGAATGCAGGGAAAGCCCGCCGTAACATGCAACAGGGCTTACTGCGTGTTGGACGGATTCTGGTTGTTGGCGTGGTTGTATACTCGCTAGCGAATTTGTGGGGCTTGAACCTGCTGGATCTTGCACACTCAGGTCTGGGTGCTAAAACCGCCGGCATTGTGGTGGAGGTTTTACTTACTCTGTTGTTGGCTTACGTTATGTGGGAACTGGTTGCCGCACTTGCTGACTACTGGCTCGCTCGAGAGAGCTCGCACCTTGAAGAAGAAGGTGATGGAGGAGGAGAAATCGGTGGTACCGGGTTGTCTCGTATTGCTACGTTGCTACCGATAATTCGTAAAACCGCACTCTTTGTAATTGTGTTGGTTGCCATCATCATGATTTTAAGCGAACTCGGCGTTAATATTGGGCCTATTCTGGCTGGTGCAGGTGTTGTCGGTCTTGCTATTGGTTTTGGTGCGCAAACACTGGTTAAGGACATCGTCTCAGGAATGTTTTTTCTTGCTGACGACGCTTTCCGGGTTGGTGAGTACATCGATGTAGGTGGCACCATGGGATCAGTAGAGAAAATTTCACTGCGATCTCTCAGATTACGTCATCACATGGGACTGGTACACACTATCCCTTATGGCGAAATTCCGAAACTAACCAACTTTTCACGCGACTGGGTCATCGTAAAACTCCGCTTTCGCGTGCCGTTCGATACCGATGTGCAAAAGGTTAAAAAGATTTTTAAGCGCATCGGTGCTGACCTGCTGACCGACCCGATTCTTGGTGAGGATTTTCTACAGCCGTTCAAATCACAAGGGGTTGCCGAGGTGGATGACAATGGCATTGTCATCCGTGGAAAATTCATGGCCAAACCAGGCAAACAGTTTATGATCCGGAAAGAGGTTTACGTTCGTGTTCAAAAAGCCTTTGACGAGGCAGGAATTCCGTTTGCTCGTAAGCAGGTGATGGTACATATTCCCGGACTGGACAATACCGATAAGCTGGATAAAGAACAGTTGCAAGCCATTGGTGCGGCGGCAGCAGAGGCGGTGGAAGACGAAGTCGTCCCGGAGAAAAAGTAACCGTTGCGTGTGTTGCTGCTTTAGCGCTTACTCCCTCGTAAACCAACCGCCTGAGTCACAAAAGCCTGTCACTCTAAATAATTACTACTTTTCAGAGATTCGTCGGCTGCTGTGACTCAATTGGTTGATTCTTAGTTGCAGCATCTACCTATGACACTACAACCCTTAACTACAACGCCTTGTCAGTGATGGCGTGAGTCCAGGCACCTTCAGGTGCTTTGGTAATCACCGGATCAGAACCACCAGAGAGCAATGACTCTACAGTACGCTCGTAGTCCGCCGGCTCAAGCATGCCATTCGAGCCTGCAGTGAGCTTTGCCACTTCACCCATCATACGGATCTGATGTTCTTCAGTTTGAGCACCGGTCTGATCATTATCCAACACGATCATTGCTGCTTTTTCCGGATTCTCTTCAGCCCACTTCCAGCCTTTCATGGAAGCGCGAACGAAGCGCACCATTTTATCTTCAAACGCAGGGTCAGCCAGATTCTCTTCCAATGCGTACAGACCGTCTTCCAACGTCGCCACACCCTGATCTTCGTACTTGAAGGTCACCAGTTCATCAGGTGAAATACCCGCATCAATGATCTGCCAGTACTCGTTGTACGTCATGGTCGATACACAGGCTGCCTGGCCGTTAACAATCGGATCAACGTTAAAGCCCTGCTTCAATACTTCTACGCCGTCTTCACCGCCTTCTGTGGACAAACCGAGTTTGCCCATCCAGCTAAGAAACGGAAATTCGTTACCGAAGAACCAGACGCCAAGTGTCTTGCCGGCAAAGTCATCAGTACTGGCAACGCCGGAGTCTTTGCGACAAGTCAACATCATGCCGGATGATTTAAAAGGCTGTGCAATGTTTACCATTGCCAACCCCTTTTCGCGAGCAGCAAGTGCAGCGGGCATCCACTCTACTGTGACGTCAGCACCGCCACCGGCAAGCACCTGAGTGGGAGCGATGTCCGGACCGCCGGGTTTAATAGTGACGTTGAGATCTTCATCTTTATAGTAGCCAAGATCTTGCGCTGCATAGTAGCCTGCAAACTGAGACTGGGTAACCCATTTAAGTTGCAGTGTTACATCATCTGCGGCCGTGGCAACACCAGCTACCAGTGATAGCGCCAGAGCGCTAAGTGAGTTCTTAAGTTTCATGTAATCCCCTCGTGTTGAGTTTCTGTTTATGGCTGTTCTCAGCCAGTTTGTGATGGATGCCAGAAGGTCACCCGTTTTTCCAGCCAGGCCACAAGGCCGTAAAAAAATGTTCCCGCAAGAGCCGCCACTGCGATCTCTGCCCAAACCAGATCAATATCCAGACTACCTACCCCTGTGGAAATACGAAACCCCATACCGCGAGTAGGCGAACCAAAATATTCCGCCACTATTGCACCAATGAGGGCCAGAGTGGTTGCGATCTTCAGCCCGTTAAAAACAAACGGCATCGCTGCAGGCAGGCGCAACTTCAACAGAGTTTGCAGATAGCCTGCAGCATAAGTGCGCATCAGATCCTGTTGCATTTTATCTGTTTCCCGCAGCCCCTGAACGGTATTTACCAACACTGGAAAAAACACCATTACCACCACCACAGCTGCTTTGGACTGCCAGTCGAATCCAAACCAGTTTACGAGGATTGGTGCGATCCCGACAATCGGTAAAGCAGCCACAAAGTTGCCAATTGGCAGTAGTCCGCGTGTCAGGAAACTGCTTCTGTCTATCATAATCGCCGTTGCGAATGCTGCCAGCGCCCCGATCACAAAGCCACGCAAAGCCCCTTTTAGAACGGTCTGGTTAAAGTCGGTCCAAAGTGTTTCCGTTGAGTTGATGATTGTACTGCCAATCTGACTGGGAGCCGGTAGTATCACTTGTGATACACCGAGTCCGCGGACCAGCCCTTCCCATAAAACCAGTAAAGTCACACCGAACAGCACCGGTACTGCTACTCGCAGTGCAATGGTGTCGGCACGACTTGAGTTGGCAAGCCGGATATTCAATGCCCATGCGACTACCCAGAATACCAGCGCACCGACGAGCCAGATCATGATCTGAAGCCCATTTTGAAAAGCGTTATTCTTTGCACTACATCAAGCAGGGTAACCAAAACTCCCGCCAGAATTGCGGCCGCAAACAGTGCCGCCCAAATGGCCAGCGGGGTGCCGAATTGATCACCGATCAATATACGTGCACCGAGACCACTAATTGCACCCGTCGGCAATTCACCAACAATAGTGCCCACCAGCGCTGCGGCAATACCTACTTTCAGCGACGTAAACAGGAATGGCACACTCGCAGGCAGTCGTAACTTAAAAAAGCTTTGCAGACCACCGGCACTATAGGTTTTAAGTAGATCAAGCTCTGATGCAGCAGGTGATCGCAGCCCCTTTACCATGCTCACCAGCACTGGAAAATAACAGAGATAAGCTGCAATTATTGCTTTCGGTACGATTCGTTCCTGTATGCCCAACTGATTCGACAAAACAATAATCATCGGTGCAAGTGCGACGATCGGGATGGTCTGGCTGATAACCGCCCACGGCATCAAACTCATATTGGCAACGCGACTATAGACAATTGCAACCGCACCAAGAATGCCCAATGTAGTGCCAAGCAGAAATCCCCATAACGTAGACTGCAAGGTTATCCAGCCATGGTAAATCAGTGAGCGTTTAGAGAAAGCACGGCCTCTCATGACCATAGCACCGGTGGTTTTCCATAGTTCGGCCCCCACCTGCGTTGGAGTGGGCAGCCTTGGCCTTTTTAATGAATACCCTGAAGCGATGTGTTGCGCGTTGTTCGCCATCAGGGTCAGGACTGATATATCGCGCCTTTGCACGGACCCTTCCGGCACCACCGTATCCCCTGCACGCTCCGCAACATCGAGTGCCGCACGCATATTCATTGGTGCTACAGCGGCCCACCAGACACCCACAATGATTGCCAAAACTGTTAGCACCGGTACAACGTTACGCATGCGAACATTCCACTGGTGGTGATGGCTGCTCTGTAGCGTGATCAGTCATAGCTATGGCCGGCGCGCAATCCTTCACGAACCCGATGGGCAATGTCAAGAAACTCCGGTGTGTCTCGAATTTCCAATGATCTGTCTGCCGGTAAAGGACTGTCTATCACATCAGTGACTCGCCCGGGGCGTGGTGACATGACCACAATTTTGGTCGATAGAAAGACGGCTTCCGGAATTGAATGCGTAACAAACGCGATGGTTTTACCCGTCTTTGCCCAGAGTGACAGTAACTGTTCGTTTAAATGATCACGAACGATTTCATCCAGTGCGCCGAATGGTTCATCCATTAACAAAATATCTGCGTCAAACGCCAGCGCACGAGCGATAGATGCACGCTGTTGCATACCACCGGATAGTTGCCACGGAAATTTCTTTTCAAAACCCTGAAGATCAACCAGCTCCAGCGTTCTGGTCACTCTGGCTTCGCGTTCCGCCTTGCTGTACCCCATGATTTCAAGCGGTAGCCGGATGTTGCCACCGATGGTACGCCATGGATAAAGCCCCGCTGCCTGAAACACATAACCATAAGCACGGTTAAGCCGTGCTTCCTGCGGCGATAAACCATTGACCGTAACAGTACCACCGGTGGGTGCCTCAAGGTCCGCTACTACGCGCAGGAACGTTGTTTTGCCACACCCCGATGGGCCGATAAAACTGACGAAGTCACCCTTGTTAATATCAAGGCTGACATCGCTTAACGCGTGTACTGGTCCATCGTTTGTCTGAAAGGTTAGAGACAGTCCCTGCGCCTGAACTACCGGTACGCTCATACGGTTAGGTTCTCTGTATATTCAAGCAGGTCACCGACATTAAACTCCAGTTGCCGGTATGCCGGTGCGCTCCACCGGGCGGGGTGCTGTCAGTTCTTTCCATTGCGACAAAGCCTTGTTCACTGTTGCATTGGCATCGCGTTTAACAAACTTACCATGACCCTCTTCAGTTTTTATCTCACCATCATGGATAGCGACTTTGCCACGAGTTAACGTAAAGCGCGGCAGACCTTTAACATGATGGCCTTCAAAAACGTTGTAGTCGATTGAAGACTGTTGCGAGCTGGCCTGTATGGTTTTCTCTTTTTCCGGGTCCCAGACAACAAGATCAGCATCAGCGCCCACCAATATGGCACCCTTTTTCGGGTAACAGTTGAGTATCTTTGCGATGTTCGTAGAAGTTACGGCAACAAATTCATTTGGTGTGAGTCTTCCGGTAGCCACACCATGCGTCCAAAGCATTGGCATGCGATCTTCCAGACCGCCGGTACCATTTGGAATCTTGGAAAAATCACCAACGCCGCTTCTTTTTTGTTCAGTGGTGAAAGCACAGTGATCGGTAGCTACAACGCTCAACGAGCCCGACATTAATCCTGACCACAAACTTTCCTGGTGCTTTTTATTTCTGAATGGAGGTGACATGACACGGCGTGCAGCATGATCCCAGTCTTCACTGAAGTATTCGCTCTCATCCAGGGTTAAATGTTGAATGAGTGGCTCACCCCAGACTCTCTTACCATTCTGACGAGCACGCCGAATGGCTTCATGAGCTTCTTCACACGAGGTGTGCACCACATAGAGTGGCACACCCGCCATATCGGCAATCATGATTGCACGGTTGGTGGCTTCACCTTCAACCTGACTGGGCCGGGAATAAGCATGTGCCTCGGGGCCGGTATTACCTTCTTCAAGCAGCTTGGCAGTCATCTCTGCCACTACATCACCATTCTCTGCATGCACCATCGCTGTGGCACCTAGCTCAGAAAGGCGTTTAAACGATGAGAACAACTCATCATCGTTCACCATCAACGCGCCTTTATAGGCAAGAAAGTGCTTAAAGGTATTGATGCCCCGATCCTGCACAACAGTTTTCATGTCATTGAAAACCTGCTCGCCCCACCAGGTAACTGCCATATGGAACGAATAGTCACAGTTCGCACGAGTAGATTTATTATCCCAACGTTGTATCGCGTCCAGCAGGCTTTCTCCCTGATTGGGCAGGCAAAAATCAACCACCATGGTGGTACCGCCAGAGAGGCCTGCACGGGTTCCACTCTCAAAGTCATCCGACGAATAGGTACCCATGAATGGCATTTCAAGGTGAACGTGCGGGTCTATACCACCCGGCATCACATAACAGCCGGTTGCATCCAGTTCAGTACTGCCGCTGAGATTGCTGCCAATTTCAGTGATCACACCATTGTCTATTAACACATCTGCGCTATAGCTGAGATCTGCGGTAACGACTGTGCCGTTTCTGATGACCGTACTCATTGTGAATTCCTCTGTAGTGATGCTCACAACGTACTTGCCAGGCAAGTTTTGGTTGCGTAACTTTTACTCGTCCTTTTCCGAACCGGCTACTCGACAATCTGAGCTGTGTTAACCGCTGCATGGAACAATACATCAGTGCCTGCAGTAGCCCATTCTATTGATATTTCCTCAGCCTCATTATGCGACAACCCATCAACACACGGACACATGATCATAGCGGTAGGTGCAATATCGTTAATCCAGCAGGCATCATGACCAGCACCGGAGACGATATCCATATGTGAGTAACCCAGACTCTCTGCAGCGTCTCGTACCGCATTAACACAGTTTTCATCAAAAGCCGGTGGATTAAACTGGCCGACAATTTCCGCTTCAAACTGTACACCGATCTCCTCACACAAAGCTGGTGCTTTCTGCATAAGCTCGTCCACCATCGCATTCAGTTTGTCGAGTATATGCGTTCGCATATCGACTGTGAATACGACCTTGCCGGGTATGATATTCCGCGAGTTGGGATGCACATCGATATGCCCTATTGCCCCCACAGCATTGGGTTGATTTTTCATAGCAATCTCATGCACAAGTTCTGTCACCAACGCCAAGCCGCGACCTGCGTTTTTGCGCATGTGCATGGGTGTCGATCCGGTATGACTCTCTTTACCCGTGATCGTGCATTCTATCCAGCGCAATCCCTGTCCGTGAGTCACCACACCTACCTCTTTATTTTCGGCCTCCAGTATGGGCCCTTGTTCAATGTGCAACTCGAACATTGCGTGCATCTTACGATCACCGACTTTCTCAGGACCACGCCAGCCGATGCGTTCGAGTTCATCACCAAATCGTTTGCCGTCGGCATCAACGCGATCATAACCCCACTCAAGCGTATGCTTTCCTGCAAATACACCCGACGCAAGCATGGCCGGTGCGTATCGGGTTCCCTCCTCATTCGTCCAGTTAGTGATCACGATGGGATGTTTTGTCTTGATACCAAGATCATTCAGTGTACGCACCAACTCGAGTCCGCCCAGTACACCGAGTACGCCGTCGTACTTGCCACCGGTGGGTTGGGTATCAAGGTGTGAGCCTACATAAACCGGTAATGCATCCGGGTCTTCGCCGGCGCGGGTTGCAAACATATTACCCATCTCATCAACCCCCATCGAACAACCCGCCTCCTCACACCATGTTTGGAACAGAGCACGCCCCTCGGCGTCTTCATCGGTTAGGGTTTGGCGGTTATTACCACCGGCAACACCAGGGCCAATCTTTGCCATCTCCATCAGACTGTCCCATAACCGCTGTCCATTGATACGGATGTTGGCGCGTGTCTCTTTATCTGCAGTCATGTCAATCCTCCTGACGGTTTAGCGAACTTACTTTTATTCAACAGCAAAGCAAGCAATTGTTCAACTTGCGAACCTGGTGAAAAAAACTCACCCGGGTAACAAATTGTCGATAGTATGTCTTGTAACGAAACGTCTAATAACGTCAGTATGCGACAAGAAGCAAACGGCAAAGCGCAAACGCGCATACAAAAAGAAAAGACAGCGCAAATATATGCGGCTGCGTTGTCGGTTTTTTCGGCACAGGGATTTCGTGGTGCGACGCTTGATCAGATAGCACTTGAAGCCGGCATGTCGAAACCTAACCTGCTCTACTACTTTGAATCCAAAGAAGCGATTCATACCGCATTGCTTGAGAAGCTTGTCGAAACCTGGCTCGATCCGTTGCGCGCGTTGCAAGACAACGGTGAACCACTGGATAATATTCTTGATTACGTTAAGCGCAAGCTGGCGATGAGCCGCGACTACCCACGGGAAAGCAGGCTTTTCGCCAACGAAATTTTGCAGGGCGCACCTCGAATGCATCATTTTCTTGGCAGCGAATTGAAGCAACTTGTCGATGAAAAAGCCTTGTTGATCCAGCGCTGGATTGCGGCAGGTAAGATTCGCGATGTCGACCCCGTGCATCTTATCTTCTCTATCTGGTCGCTAACACAGCACTACGCTGACTTTGACGCTCAGGTACATGCTGTACTGGGAGCCGACAAAGATCCCTACGCAGATGCCGAGGCCTATCTGGTAACTTTGTTTTCCCGCATGCTGCAGGTGTAATTTTATCCTGCAATAAACTCATGCTTTTTCAAAAACGCTCGGGTTGTTCGGATGCGTTGTCCAGTTGCCATACTCAGCCACTACTTCTTTGCCGGTACGCGGATCTGTTTCACCAGCTGCCATCGGCTCCATGGTGATGCAGTCTTCAACCGGGCAGACGTTAACGCACAAGTTGCACGCAACGCATTCGGCATCGTTAACTTCAAATACACGGCCTTCTTTCATCCAGATTGCCTGATGAGACGTGTCTTCGCAGGCGGCAAAACACCGACCACACTTGATACACGAGTCCTGATCTATTTTTGCTTTGGCAACATAGTTTAAATTGAGATACTGCCAATCTGTGACATTGGGAACCGCCTGACCCATAAATTCTGAAGTACTTGTATAGCCCTTGCTGTCCATCCAGTCTGACAGTCCGCTAATCATCTCTTCCACAATTTTAAAGCCGTAAGTCATCGCAGCTGTACACACCTGCACATTGCCTGCACCGGTTACCATATACTCGGCTGCATCGCGCCAGGTCGTGACACCACCAATGGCAGAGATCGGAAAACCAGAAGTTTCATCATCACGCGCAATCTCTGCCACCATGTGCATACAGATTGGCTTTACCGCAGGACCACAGTAACCGCCATGAGTGCCCTTACCGTCAATTGATGGCTCCGGTGACATGGTGTCGAGGTTGACTGAGGTAATTGAGTTAATCGTGTTAATTAAACTTACCGCATCTGCGCCACCGGCTTTGGCAGCACGCGCCGCAAAACGAATGTCTGTGATATTAGGGGTAAGCTTGACGATCACCGGTTTGTCGTAGTTTTCCTTACACCATCGAGTCACCATTTCAATGTACTCCGGTACCTGACCAACGGCCGACCCCATGCCGCGCTCTGCCATGCCGTGCGGGCAACCGAAGTTAAGCTCAATACCGTCCGCTCCGGTTTCATCAACGCGGGCCAGAATATCTTTCCATGCCTGCTCTTCACACGGCACCATCAACGAAACGATGATGGCACGATCGGGATATTCCTGTTTGAGTTGTTTAATCTCATCGAGATTAATCTGCAGCGGCCGGTCGGTAATCAACTCGATATTATTAAGCCCGAGCAGGCGTCGGTCAGCCCCCCAGATTGCACCGTACCGCGCACCGTTTACATTAACGATTGGCGGTCCGTCAGAACCCAGTGTTTTCCACACCACCCCGCCCCATCCGGCTTCGAATGCACGACGTACATTGTATTCTTTGTCTGTTGGTGGCGCTGAAGCCAGCCAGAAAGGATTGGGGGTACGGATACCCAGAAACTCAGTTGTCAGATCTGCCATAGTTCCTCCTTATGAGTCCGTTGTTATCAGTTTGATATGAGTTGTTTGTGTATATCTTCTGCGGCATCGCGTCCTTCGGCAACCGCAGTCACCGTAAGATCATCGCCGCCGCTGGCACAGTCACCGCCTGCCCAGATACCATCGACACTGGTTCTACCCGCACTATCGACTTGTATTTTGCTGCCCGATAGAGAAAGACCCGCAGGCTGACCTTCAAGCGTTTGCCCAACAGCCATTAAAACCTGATCAGCATTCAGTGTTACCGTTTCACCGGTACCTTTTAACCCGTCTGTCGTTGCATCGGTGTATTCAAGGGTAATGGAGGTGACCTCCCCCTTGCCTTCAATAGAAACCGGCTGCAGGTGAGGTAAAATATTGCATCCTTTAGCGGCGGCCAGTTCCTGCTCCCACCTGCTGGCGTTCATGTTTTCCTGATCACGCCGGTAAGCAATAGTGACATTTTCAGCACCCAGAAGCCTCGCTTGTACTGCAGCATCTATTGCCGTCATACCACCACCAATCACAACAACATGCCGACCCACTGCAACGTCTGTGTAGTCTTCTGACTGGCGAACATCGGCAATAAACTGCACTGCATCGGTGACATGGTTTAGCTCGGCACCTGGTACCGCAAGTTTATTTGTACCGTCGAGCCCGACACCAAGAAAAACGGCATCGTATTCATTTTGTAGATCGGCAAGGGCGATGTCGCTGCCTATTGCCTGCCCTTGTTTGATCTCTATACCACCAATAGAGAGTAACCATGCAACTTCATTGTTGGCAAAGTTATTAACCGATTTGTATGCAGCGATGCCGTATTCATTCAAACCGCCAGGCTTGTCTTTGGCGTCGAAAATGACCACATCATGCCCGTACATGGCGAGTCGATGGGCGCAGCTTAATCCCGCCGGTCCTGCGCCGACAACAGCAACTTTTTTACCCGTTGCGGCAGCACGACTATAAGGCTGCTTACCCTCATTCATTAGCGTATCTGTCGCAAAACGCTGCAAGCGACCGATGTCTACCGGCTTGCCCTCTGCTGCCTCGCGCACACACGCCTCTTCGCACAGAGTTTCAGTCGGGCAAACCCGGGCGCACATGCCGCCAAGGATATTTTGATCAAATATAGTTTTGGCAGCCGCCTTCGGTGTACCGGTGGCTATCTGCCTTATGAACAGCGGAATATCAATTGTGGTAGGACAGGCAGTGACACATGGAGCGTCATGACAAAAGTAGCACCTGTCTGCCGCCACTTGCGCCTCATGCGGTTCCAACGCACCATGCAGGTCGGCAAAATTCGTTTCCAGTGTTGCGGTATCCAGTCGCCCGGGTGCGACTCCGGGAGTACGAGTCGACTCTGCCATGTTGTCCCCTCTGTCGGTGTCTCAAGACAGAGATTGCCATATTTTTTGATCAAATGGTAAATTTATTCTATTTAAATAACTTCCTGCAAATACGCTCTCGCATAGTTCTGTAGCGCATCATCTGTACAGCTCTCAATTGGCGCAAAGTCCTGATGCGCAATCCATTCTTCACGAGTGGGTTTGCGGATGTAGTTCGATACAGCATTGAGTGTCAGGTATACGATCTTGCGCGGAAACGGTGTTATATTGCCAGCTGATCCATGCACCAGATTGCCATGAAACATTAAAACACTACCGGGCTTACCTGTTGGTGCAATCAAGCCACCCTGATCAACTAATTCCTCTACCGACTTATCGTCCAGCGTCCACAGCGGGTAACTGGTGGTTGAAGTATCGTGACCGGCATCCAGCACACCATGCTTGTGACTTTGTGGTATCAACATCAGCGGGCCATTGAACGGAAACACCTCATCCAGAAATACGGCTATGTTCATGGCACGTGGCTCCGGCATGCCATCGTCACGCGCCCAGGTGCCGTAGTCCTGATGCCATTGCCAGACATCACCGGTGAACTTGGCCTTTGCATTGATTTTGTATTGGTGCATGTACACTTTTTCACCAAACACCTGCTCAAGTGGTTCAATCAGGCGTGGATGGCGACCGAGTATGCCAAAGGCTTCGTTGTAGGTATGGGCCGCAAAAGCGGTTCGCGGTGCACCTGATGTTTCTCGCCATACCTCCGGGCGGTCTTCATCGTAAATATTTTCAGCTTCAACCTTGAGTACTGCAACTTCTTCTTCAGTGAAGCATTCAGGTAAAAATATCCATCCTTCATCGGCAAACTGCTTAACTTGTTTGTTTGTTAGTTGCACAGGTTGATCCTCAAATCGATGTGTTGATTATACACTTCAGGAAATACTGCAGGTTATGTGAGCGCCAGTCACAAGCACGTCGAGTAATGATTCCGGTGAATTCCATTTAGTGCGTGTTTGACACCGGTATCCGCTTATCGCATTCTCGGTTCAGAATTCCATATATCAGGCTGTGCAGTCAAGGCGCTGGAACCATGTTTATTTACAACGAACTACTGGCCCGAGCTGCGGCGCAGAAACCTGTTCGCGTCGGATTGATTGGCGCAGGCAAGTTCGGCTCAATGTTCCTTTCGCAGGTACCGAACACGCCAGGCCTTGAAGTTACGGTAATCGCGGATCTTGATCCTGCGGCGGCTAAGCAGTCTTGCATGACCGTTGGCTGGACAAACGAACAGGTAAGTCAAACTCGATTTGTTGACGATGCATTAACCCTGGTTGAGAGCGACACAGTTGATGTGGTTGTTGAAGCAACCGGCAATCCCGTGGTCGGACTTACTCATGCACGTGCCGCAATAAACAACGGTCGCCATATCGTAATGGTGAATGTCGAAGCGGATGTTCTGGCCGGTGCACTCCTGGCACAGGAAGCGCGCAGCGCCGGTGTTGTCTATTCGATGTCGTATGGGGATCAACCGGCGCTAACCTGCGAGCTGGTTGAATGGGCACGATCAACCGGATTTAACGTTGTTGCCGCAGGCAAAGGTACCAAGTATCTACCGGCTTATCATGCCTCTACTCCCGATACTGTTTGGGATCACTATGGTTTAACGGCTGAGCAGGCAGCCGACGCCGGCATGAACGCCCAGATGTTTAACAGTTTTCTTGACGGAACCAAGTCTGCATTAGAGATGGCAGCCATTGCCAATGCTACAGGTCTTGCGGTACCGCGAGACGGATTGCAGTTTCCACCGGCAGGTATGGATGACCTGGCTCATATACTAAGACCGGAATGCGACGGTGGTCAGTTACCTGAAAAAGGCTGTGTTGAAGTAGTCTCATCTCTTGAGCGAGATGGCCGACCGGTTTTTAAAGATCTGCGCTGGGGAGTCTATGTTGTGATTGAAGCGCCGAATGATTATGCAGCAGCCTGCTTTACGCAGTATGGCATGAATACCGATTCCACCGGACGCTACTCCGCTATGTATAAGCCATTCCATTTGATTGGGCTGGAACTCAACATGTCTATTCTGTCTGCAGCGTTGTTAAATACACCAACAGGTGCTACTCAGGATTTCAGCGCAGATGTCGTCGCCACCGCAAAACGGGACCTGGCACCCGGTGAAGTGCTCGATGGTGAAGGTGGACATACCGTCTGGGGGAAACTCTATCGTGCTGCAAGTTCCTTAAAAATCGGAGGCCTTCCAATTGGTCTCGCACACGGTTTTAAACTCAAGAATCCGATTGCAATGAATCAGCCGATAACATGGCAGGATGTTGAAGTGGATGAGTCGTTAACAGCCGTGAGTATTCGTCTTGAGATGGAAAAGCAATTTGGTGGTATGTAGCAATCATTTAAATTCTTTGCGCTGTAATGATAACTGCTCTCACATACTTTCAAATGAAGCTCTTAGCAATATCGTTCAAAACGTCACCGTAGGGGGGATAAGCGTAAAGCGCATCCACCAATGCGCAGTACGTCAAATGCCTAATTAATTGGTCAATGTAGCGATATAATTAGTTGTAAACTATGTAGCGCCATCTGGTGGATGCGCTTTACGCTTATCCCCCCTACGAAAATATGACAGCCATTAGACGGAGTCTCACAATGTTTCTTTCTTTGGAAATTAGAACAGTTAGGCTATCTACATTACCTTTGTTGTGTGTATTGGCTGGATCTCTTACGCAAGCCCAGGCAGATATTCTTAACGCAATGCCAGATGATCCCTCCTGTGTTGATTTTGATGGAGATGGATGGGGCTGGAATGGGTCAGGCAATTGCCCGCCATTCATTGGAGCAGTGGAAGGCCAAACAGCGAGACTAACTTCAACAGAAGGCGACGTAGCAGAATTCGGGCAATGGGTGAGTATTGACGGTGACACCATGGTAGTTACTACCTCAGCTTCCAATTTCGAGAGATTACCAGCCCGTGTGACGATCATTAAACGCAATGCCGCTGATCAATGGGTGGAAGAAGCCATATTGTTCTCAGATGAGGACTATGACGCACGAGACTCTTTTGGTTCAAATATTATCCTTGATGGAAGCACGCTGGCTATTAGTGCCCAGAGCGGTAATCGCCAGGATGGTTATAGTCGTGGATCGGGAGTTGTGTATATCTTCGAAAGAACTGGTAACAGCGGTACCTGGAGCCAGACAGCAAAGCTAATTCCATCGGATGCAGAACCCGCTATGCGGTTTGGTCGCAGGCTGGCGCTAGCCGGCAATACCATTTTGATCTCTACCGACGAGGATGAAGATCCGCCGGGCCCACCAGGAATCCAACTTAATCCTAATGATTCTGGCTCGGTTTATGTTTTTAGCCGCCAAGCGGATGGAAACTGGATCGAGGAAACCAAGATCCAGCGCATTGCTCCAGGGATAAAAACCTTCGGCGACAATATTTCTCTGTCTGCAAGTAATCTTGCAATTATCAGTGGAGGCTCTTCACCAGAAGGTGCTTACCTCTTTAAACAAACATCGTTTGGCGTTTGGAATGAGACAGGACGATATCAACCACCGTCCGAACTGCCATCCAATGGTTTTTATTTCACTCATGACAACCAAACCTTCGTTGTAAATCATAGTGTAGAAACAGCAGAGAACATACTTCAACTGAATTTGTATACCTACCAGCTGGGCGCAAACGGTGAACGCTCTGGTAGAACCGAAATAGCACTACCTGCCAATCTTGCCGGTTATTATATTTCACGACCGGTGCTGGATGGAGACACCCTGGCACTGCCGGTTATCTTTGACGCTGGCAACGGCTCTTTCTTCAGTGACAAAGCCATACTCATTTATAAACAACAAGATGACACCACTTGGGTTTTGCACAATACCCTCAGGCCCAGTTTAAGCGACCCTGCCGGATTCAGCAGAGTCCGTTTACATGATGATACGGCTGTAGTAGGAGCACCCAGTTTAACGAGTGGTATTTTCAAACAGGGCTCGGTATACGTGTTTGATGTGTCAGTCATGTCAGACGGTGATCGTATTCAGAACAACTGTGTCGATACTGATGGTGATGGTTGGGGCTGGAACGGTACGGCATCGTGCTCAGTGTCTTCAGACCCCGGGGTTGTAGATGATGGAGTTGTAGATGATGGGGTCGTAGATGATGGGGTCGTAGATGATACCTGTGACTACACTGCAGCGGCCCTGAACAACGGCTGGGGATGGGATCCGGTCAACAATGCTTCGTGTCCACCCGATACCAATTCCGGCTGTGACTATTCCGATGCTGATCTCTATAACGGCTGGGGCTGGAACCCGGACACCCGGTCGAGTTGCCCTCCACTTTAACGCTCAGCTAATAAATTTGCCTCGCAATTCCCTAAACCCGCCCAGGTAGTAAAAGTATAGTGGGCAGTCCGATTGCAGCGCTCTGCGGCAGGAATTGATCGACTTCTGCTTGATTGCTAGCGTGCAAGACTTTTTTATTGCCAATTGCATCAGCTGCTTTATTCACTTGTGAGGGAACCAGCAATAGTACAGTTAACATGATGCTGGACAACCCGATCCGCGACAGACAGATCAGTTCTTTCGACCAAAGTACCCTCTTTGTGGATATCACGGTCAATGGTGGGCCGCTACAAAATATTGTTGTACCAGGTAGCGAGAAACCGATGGTAGGCGTACTGGAATTTTGCCGGCTAGAAGCAACTACATTGGTATTAGGTGGTATGAGCTACTCAACGGTGAGGAGATCAATTTATCTATGATCACTACGGTCAAGGCACGCAGCATGGACGACATTCACTATTCAATTTGAAAAAATGTCGATGTAAATATGCCAATATAGGTATGTATGCACTACAAAGTCTGTTTGATACGACTTATTGTATGGATAACTTTTTGGTGGTTAATCTATGAAGTTGGTGATCGAACCCATGATTTAGTATCTTTTAGCCTCTGAAAAGAATCCTTGAAGGGACGCAGCATCGCATCAGTTAATCCGGCGTAGCCTGATTCTCCGTCGGGCAGCCCGAACACCACTTCCTCTTTTTGTTCGGGTATGTATCGTGTACCGAAAATCCAATCCCAAAACGAAAATATAAAGCCGAAATTCTTGTTGAAGTGTTGTGGCGCGACACTGTGGTGGATCTGGTGCATAGCCGGGCTCACAAATATACGACTACCCCATTTGCCAAAGCCTACCCATATATGTGAATGACGGAAATTCGCGGTCATATAGTAAAAAAAATGTATCGCACTGACATTCATGATAGTGAGAGCATCAACCTCAATTCCATGGAATCGAGTAAACAACGTAGCGCCAATGCCACCTATTAAAAATGCTGAACAACCTTCCAGCATATAATCCACTGGATGATGACGATTCGCAGTGATCGGCGTCAGCACCTCTGCGGAGTGATGCACTTTGTGAAACTCCCAAAGCCATGTGAGCCGATGATAGAAGTAGTGCATGATGAAAAAACCGAAATCGGTACAAACCGTCACCACGACCATGAACAATAGCCGATCTAAGAAACCCGGTTCATCGCCGCTTGTTCTTTCTACGCTCCACTCCGGACCAAGTAGATCGAAACCACTATCAATAAAACCGGTAACTACCCCGACACCCGCAAAAACCAGCGTTAAAAAGCCCAATTTTAAAATAACAATAATGACAAACCAGAGCTTTAAATCTAGAATGTTTGATCTATGGGTATAAATATCGCGTGGAAAAAGAAAAGATAGATAGGATCGCTGGCTAGACCGGATCTGATAGTAAAGTATGTAGGCGATTACCGGATACGCCAACATATACAGCCAGTAATGCCGACTCCCCGACCATAAGAATTTGGAATGAAATATTGAGGTGATTACATCGGCACTGTATTGGTATATATCTATAAGCATTGAGTTGTCGCTTATTCAGCTACTGCTGCGGCAATAGCATTTGCTACGATGCTGTATCCGTATGCATTTGGGTGTTCGTTTGAGGTCTGATGGAACGGGGGAGTTCTATCAGACAAAGCCTCTTCCAGCAGTGGTGTTGTGTCCACATGCACAATTTTATGTTCATCCAGAAACGACAAAATATCCTGCTTTAATTTCAGCTCGTTTTCTATTTTCGGAGTAAAGGACGAGTGCTGAGATATAAAGCTATCTCCCAATATGTTTCGATAAACGACGCCCTTTGTCGGAATAATTGCCACGATCAATTGTGCGTTGTTGGCCTGGGCCAGCGTATTTATTTCACCAAAAACAGTCTCCGTAATTCGTCTGCCTTCGGATATCCTCAGATCAGTCTGATCGACAGCCAATACCTCAACCGCTGGACTCTTAAACACGGTGCGCAGCTCTTTGATTTGGTCATAAGCAATCGCTCCTTTAATTTGTGACTCCGTTGCAAACCGGTCCTCAGCATCTTCCCCGAACCGGCCATAATGAATGTTGTTGAGTTTGTGATAAGCAACCCGTACCAATGAATAGATTGACGATTTATCTCTTAGATTCGAGCCGTACAAATGCGAGAGCGGTAGACCATCGCGGAATGGTTCGGCGACAGATTCAAGGCCAAGCTCTGTGGCTTGTTTTAGCAACGATTGCTCCTCTCGAAGACGTCTCAGCTCTGTTAGTAACTCTGCATTATCAGTTTGTAAATCAGGGCAACGATCTTCCAAATAGACGGATGTGTAGGCGTCGCTCATGTCATTGCCTAAATACAGGGCAACAACAACCTGGGTAGGGTTGAGCTGTATCAGTTCGTTGCTGACCTCTAAATACTCACACGGGCCATAACCGCCGACCCCGGCATTATAGATATCAAGGTTATTCTCGTTTCTCAGAACAGCAGGCCAGGACTTGCTTTCTACGACCGAGTAACCATAAGTTGTGGAATCACCGATTGCGAGTATATTAGATTTATCGAGTGCTTCAGGGTTCCGGTATCCGCGTTTGTCAGATCCCGGATAATATCGTGATACTCGATAACCCAATTTTGGATCTGGGTCCAGTGCGCGATTACTCCATGGCGGTCGTAATTCGTAGGCGATACGTGGTGACACAACAGCCGCAACTTTGATAATCAGCTCTGCGATCAAAAGCCCGATGAGCAATGAGATAAATGCGAATACTGCAGTTTTCATAAAATAGCTATTGTCTCTGTCACATCAGGGTCCACGGAATATTGAGCAATATACCAAAACATCACAGTTGAAGTTTTCCACCTGGCTCCCAAATATCTAGATAGCACAAATTGTACAATCGGCATTTCCGCTTAGAGCAAAATGAAACTACGTTTCTAAGAAGCAAAAAAGCCCCTGATCGCGGATAGAGGCTATTAAAAGGGTACTGTCGGTACTATCAAACATTAGACTGGATCACGGCACTTTCTCAGGAAAACACTACATAACGTTCGCACTGAGATGAGTTTAAACGTGATGGCATACAATTTTAGGCGATTGGTCAGTATCTTTGGTGTTAGTGGGTTAATAAAGGCAATAAGGGATGTTGCCATCTGTGTTTTCCGGTGGCTTCTAACGCGAATTAAACGCTTAAAGACAAGAATTCTATGTTGCCTGACACTAAGTTTGATGAAAACTCGAGGAGCCACAAGGGCGCTGGCGGCCATCTAGTTGATGTTAAACGGTTCTGAATTGGGGATTCTGTTTTCAGACGGCCTCGGCATCTGCTGACAGTCAGGTACGGACTGGTTTCAAATGGGTATCCTACAATACCGTTCTAACTTTCTCAGTCTATTTCAGCGCAACAGTAGCTACTATCTCATTTAGAAATCAGCAACTTTAATTGAAAGTTACCAGCTTCATTGTCAAGCCACTACAACCCCACCATTAACCTGCATCAGCTGGCCGTTAACAAAACCTGCATTGTCACTGACCAGATAACCTGCCATTTTTGCAATATCTGAAGGATCACCCAACCTACCCGCCGGATTCTGCTGTAGCAATTTATCGTAATTGCCGGACTCTTCATCATCGCCGACAATCGTACCGGGAGAAATTATATTCGCGGTGATGCCATGCCGACCGTATTCCTTTGCAATGGATTTGGTCAGTCCCCACGAAGCGTGCTTAGAAATACTGACCGCGGATTTTCCGGTATAACCCTGTTGCGCATTCATGCCGGTAAAGTTTATTACCCTGCCCCAGCCATTCTCAATCATACCGGGCATACAGGCACGGGATAGCCACCATGCGGCATGAAAGTTAATATTCATAATGCGCTGAAAGGAATCCTCATCATCGTTGATCAGATCAAACGACGGGCGGATCGCAGCATTATTAACCAATATATCGATGCTACCGAAGTTCTCTATGCCACTGGCAGCAATTGCCAGCGCCTCTTCACGAACGCCTATATCACCCATTGCGATATAAACACTGGCACCGGCCGCCTCTATCTCACTGGCAACAGATTCACAGGCCGCGCGATCGGCAGAACCGTTTAAAATCACATTGCAGCCCGCACCGGCAAGCTCGATAGCAATAGCTCGACCAATGTTACGGCCGGAACCGGTGATAAGTGCCGTTCGCTTTTTACCTTCAGTAGCCATGGTCTAGATTATGTGCTCTTCGCGCATTCTGCCCAGCTCTTCCTCTTTTACACCAAGCTCAAGCAAGATATCCTGCGTCGCGTTACCGCGCTCAGGTGGTGCCACCTTGATACTACTTGGCGTTCTATCGAGAACGACAGGCTGGGCAATTAGATCAAGGCCTCCCATGACAGGCGATTCTACATTTTCTGTCATCTGCAGGTGCTTAACCTGCGGATCATCAAATGTTTTATCAATCGTATAAATCGGCCCACATGGCACACCGCCTTCGGTAAATGCACTTATCCAATTTTCACTGGTTCGACTTTGCGTTACCTCATTAATCAGTGCATTCAACTGTTCACGATTATCAGAACGGAGACCATTGTCTTTGTAGTCCGGATGATCCTGCCAGTCATCCTTATTCATTGCCTGACAGAACCGTGACCAGGTGGCCTCACCCGCTACCGCAATATTGATGTAGCCGTCTTTCGTTTGAAATACACCGGTCGGAATACTGGTCGGGTGGTTGTTACCTGCCTGCCCTGCCACCTGTTCACTCACCGTATACCGCGCCGCTTGAAAATCCAGCATTGCGATCATTGCCTGCAACAACGACGTGTGTAACCACTGACCTTTACCCGAGCGTTCTCTCTCATACAGCGCAAGTAAGATACCCTGAGCACAGAAATGACCGGCGCAGAGGTCAGCGATAGGAATACCGACTCGCATAGGGCCTTCTCCCGGTGCACCCGTAATGGACATAAGCCCGCCCATACCTTGTGCCACCTGATCAAAGCCGGGCCTTTTTGCGTACGGGCCGGTTTGACCAAAGCCGGAGATACTGGCATAGATCAGACGCTGGTTGGTTTTTGATAACGTGCCGTAGTCTATGCCGAGCCTGTGTTTCACATCAGGGCGGAAATTCTCTACCACCACATCTGCGGTATCTGCCAGCTTGCGGAATAACGCCATGCCCTCATCGGTTTTGAGGTTCAGCGTAATACTGCGTTTATTACGCTGCAGGTTCTGAAAATCTGCCGTATGACGCGCCGCACCCAGACTGCCATCCGGCTCCAGCGCTTCAGGTTGCTCCACCCGGATTACATCAGCCCCCCAGTCTGCCAGCTGGCGCACTGCAGTGGGGCCGGAACGTACGCGGGTGAGGTCAAGTACACGAACGTTTTCAAGCACTGACGAAGCGGGTTCGTAAGACATACTTCACTCCTGATAAAACTGTGATGACTATGGTTTGCAAGCATATCTTATAAGGCCCGCGAAGACAGCTGCGACTCCCGGCAAAGGGCTGCAAGGCGAAAAAACCCATGTGACATTTTAGAATACGGTATAGCGATGAAAAAAGTCGCAACCACTGACAAATGCACAATCAACAACCCACCCGCAACCGATGTGCCTTTGCACCAATAGAGCAACAACCCGGTTAGTCCCACTAAGAACAGCAGCGTTGTAAAAGTGTATTCGGCACGCTGTCGTTGTTGGCTACCAAGCCCTTCGTCTGCCATGCGCTTGAGGTATATCAACACCGCACAACCGATTGTGAGTAATATTCCACCACTGACACCGAACATTTTAGGCAGGCTGAAAAAGGGATATGGCGCGGGGTAGTTAAACAAGTAGTGATATAGCGTGGCAACTGATGTACTCAGAAAACAGAGTAAAAATCCGTACATGGTGGCCTGATGTGCCCAGCGGCGAATGGATGTATATCGTTCACCTGCTTCATAGTTACAGCCCTGCCCCTGGCCGCCATCGAGTTGCTTCATGGTGGCGGCTGATGCAATTGCTTCCTTTACGTGTATGAGCTTAAGCGGCTTTCCGCCAATTGACTTCCAATACCTTCGAAGCCCTAGAATTAACGCTATAACCGGTAACACAAACAGCGGCAGGAATATCAGCACCATGGTGTTGTGACTGATTAAACTGTAGAACGGCAATGCGGACACCCATGGCGCGCCCACAGCCACACTGAACAATAAAACAAATAACGCTGTAAGCATCACATACGGCCAGATGTATCTCTGCATATGCCGCGTGACAACCCGAGGTTGAATGTGTTCCTCCCAGTTCTGTGCACGTACGTTGGCGAGCAATGCCGGTATATTCAAACTGAACTCGTGTGGCTCTGTGTACTGGCAGGCGTAGTAACAACCGCGGCAGTTATGGCAAAGATTGGCAATGTGAGAAACAGTAGCGACATCAAAAGTACGATGACGGGTAACTGACTTAAATGCAGCACAATACCCTTCACAGTATCTGCAGGAGGTGCAGATGCCCAATTGACGTTGCGCCTCGGCGTGATCGGTGGTGACGGTATCGATCTTTAAGCTATAACTCACTTGAATCAACTCCGGTGACATATTGCCCGGCCTCCCGGCCTGCAATACGTCCAAAAACAGTCCCTATGGTCATACCGAACCCCGCAAGGTAACCTTCACCCAGAATATTGCCCGCCATAATTTCACCGGCAGCCCAGATGTTTTCAGCCTGCCTGCCATCAAATGTTACCCGGGCGGTATCATCCACATTAATACCGAGATAAGTAAACGTGACGCCGGGTCTTAGTTCGTACCCGTAGTACGGAGGCGTATCCAGTGCTCTGGCCCAATTGGTTTTTTCAGGTTCAAGTCCTGTGGTACACAAGCCATCCAACTCCGTTGGGTGGAAATCACCAGCACTACAAGCATCATTAAACAACTTAATGGTCTTTACAGATTGTGCTACTGGTAAACCGAGCTTCTCTGTAAGCTCCTCAAGGGAGTCACTCGACATAGCGGGAAAAACTGATGGCATAAAGAGCTCCCGGGATTTTTCATCGACAATAGAATAAGCCACCTGATCCGGCTGCGCTGCGACCAGCCGACCCCAGATCGCGTAACGCTTTGGCCAGACGTCTTCCCCTTCGTCATAAAATCGTTCACCGTGTTTATTTAGAACAACAGAAAATGGCACACAGTCCAGTCGGGTGACGATACCACCGTCGTATTCGGGTGCCCGCCCATCAATAGCCACCGCATGGCATTGCGTCGGATCACCAATTGAGTCAGCCCCGTGGTTGAGCATTTGCCGTAATACTTCACCACGGTTGTAAGGCGTACCGCGAATCAGAAAGTTTTTTGCCGCATCACCCCACGCCTCTGCGAGCCATTCTTTGTTTGCTTCAAACCCTCCCGCTGCAATGATCACACTTGATGCCCGCAGATAACGTTGTTCGCCCTCGACTTCTATAAGTGCACCATCAAAACGATTGTTTTCAATGTGCAGATCAATCACGGTTGCGTTGTAGTGAATTGCTACCCCCAGATCTTCGCAACGCTGATAGTAGGCATTCACCAACGCCTTGCCACCTCCCAGAAAAAACGCATTGGTTCGTGATAAGGACAGCGTGCCGGAAAGTGACGGCTGGAAGATCACGCCCTGCCGCGACATCCATTGATAACTTTCCGGTGCATTGCGAATAACCATTCTGGCAAGCGCTTCATCGGTATTGCCTTTGGTGACTCGCAGCAGATCATCATAAAACTCGTCAACGCGATACTGACCGGACAGCACCCCGAGCGACGCTTCATGAGAGCAACGAAAATTGCGCGTGTGGCGACTATTGCCACCGCGATAGGCAACTGGCGCACGCTCTAACAGTGTAACGGTTGCGCCCGCTTCAGCGGCACAGATTGCCGCACAGAGCCCAGCATTACCACCGCCGACTACGAGTACGTCGGACGTGACAGGACCGACTCCAGGTGTGACTAATGATAAATCCGCTTCAGGTGCATCCAGGACTTTAGGCAATACCTGAGTCCTCTGGCGCACATGCCTGTTCAGTCAAAATTTGACTCTGATTTGAGCATCTCATGTTTCACGATAGCCAGACGTATGGCACACACTATGTACTCCTGCACTTCATAGCACGCTTCGACCCCTGTATTATCCAGTGATCTGATGTGAATACCACCGGGTCGAGAAAATAATTCCGGTGCCCACATACAATCACAGTGAGATACTCCTATGAGCCAGACCGGCATACCCTACATTTTTATACGTGGCGGCAGCTCGCGAGGCCCGTTTTTCAATCGCGAGGACCTACCCGTTGATACAGACACGTTATCCGACGTGTTAGTGAGTGCAGTGGGTTCAGGGCATGCGTTAAATATTGATGGCATTGGTGGCGGCAGTGCCGTCACTACCAAAGTAGCCATGCTTTCGCCATCGGACGATGAGTGGGCGGATGTTGACTACTTTTTTGCTCAGGTAAGCGTTGAAGACCAAATGGTCGATTACAAACCGACCTGTGGAAATATGATGATTGGCGTTGGTCCGGCATCTATTGAAATGGGTATTGTTAAAGCAACCGCAGATGAAACCACAGTAAGAATCCATGCGGTCAATACCGGGGCCAAGGTTGAAGCGACAGTACAAACGCCTGACGGTATCGTGTCCTATCAAGGCGACGTCGCGATAGATGGCGTACCGGGCACAGCAGCACCAATCGCTTTGGATTTTCACGAAATCGCGGGTTCAATGACCGGCTCCCTGTTACCCACCGGCAATGCCCGCGACACGATCGACGGCATTGATATCAGTTGTGTGGATTTCGCAATGCCAATGGTAATCGCCCGGGCAGAAGCGTTCGGGCTAACCGGTCATGAGACGCGTGAAGCGCTGGATGCTAATAAATCGTTCTTTGAAAAAATGGAGATGATTCGCCTGCAAGCAGGTGAACTGATGGGCATGGGCGATTGCTCAAAATCTGTGACGCCCAAGTTCGGGCTGGTCGCCAAAGCGCAACATCCAAACGGCAGCCTCGCCACCCGTTACTTTATGCCGTGGGCAACACATCCGACTCTGGCGGTAACCGGTTCGCAGTGCCTGGCGGCCTGTACCGCTATCGAGGGTAGCGTTACTGACGGGCTGTTAGACATAGGCAAGCAGCAACATACAACGCTGACTCTGGAACACCCGTTGGGCTCCATGGATGTTGCATTATGTCGATCGCAGGAAGACGGTGAACTCGTTCCATCTTCAGCAGGGGTTATCCGCACAGCGCGAAAACTGGCGCAGGGTGAAGTATTTGTTCCTCAATCGGTATGGTCAGTGTAGCGTCGACTGTTATAAATAAAACTACCAACCACTGCGCCGAACAGCACAGTGGTTGGCATCACACTAACTAACGACGCGGACCACGCGGATCACGCGGCCTGTCGTCCTCATAACGGGGCCGGTCTTCATATCGTGGTCGATCCTCATACCGCGGTCGATCTTCATACCGTGGTCGGTCTTCGGGATACGGTCTGGTTTCACGACGCAGTTGCTCGTCGTAGTAGTCATCATAACGAGGTTCATCCCGGTAGCGCGGTGCTTCAGATTCATACCGGTCGTCACGTGGATGATCATCGCGATATTGGCCACCGCGAGGACCATCACGCTCGGAGTCAGAACGAGCCGGAGCACGTTCACGGCCTTGACGAGGTGATCGATCATAATCGTCGTGTCCAGCACGAAGATGCGCAGCAGACGAGTGATTGGACGCGTCATCATCGTCTTGCGGCATCAATGCATTCAGAACAATCGCAATCAATGCTGCAGGCAGCAGACCGGATGTCATCAGTACTTTAAGATTGTCCGGCACATGCTGCACCGCGGTAGGCACTAACTGCAATCCCAGGCCAACAGACAGGGCAACTGCGAATATCACCAGATTGCGGCGATTCCAGTTAACATCAGACAGCAAGCTAACACCGGCCGCTGCTACCATACCAAACATCACAATCACACCACCGCCCAGTACTTCAATAGGTACAGTAGAAATTGCCGCCCCTACTTTCGGGAAAAAACCGCAAGCTATCAGAAACAAAGCACCCAGTGTCACGACATGTCGACTCATAACGCCGGTCATTGCAACCAGGCCAACGTTCTGACTGAAAGACGTATTCGGCAAGCCACCGAAAACACCAGCCACAGCGGTACCAATACCATCAGCATAGGTCGCACCACTGATTTCACGATCAGTGGCTTCACGCCCTGCACCACCTTTGGTGATACCTGAAACATCACCCACTGTTTCAATAGCCGAGATGATCGACATCAGGCACATGCCCACAACAGCAGCAATACTGAACTGGATACCAAAGTGCAGCGGATTGGGAATCATATAGTCACCCGCCTTGGCAATTGCATCAAACTTAACTTCACCCATGAAATACGCAACCACATAGCCTGCAATAAGACCAATCAGCACCGCGGCTACCGAAAGCAAGCCGCGTGTAAAAAATTTCAATAGCAGCGTGACGATGATTACCGTGCCCGCCATCGTCCAGTTCTTTAAGCTGCCAAAGTCAGGGGCCTCCATCTGGAATGTAGCTGCACCACCGGCGGCATACTTGATTCCCACAGATACGAGTGCAAGACCGATCATTAATACGATCAAACCGGTAACCAACGGCGGCAACCAGTTGCGAATGCGGCCAATAAATGTACCGAGAAAGAAGTGAAAAATACCACCGGCAACAATACCGCCCATGAGTATGGCCATGGCATCAACACCTTTGCCCGCAACCAGTGGAATCATCACCGGCAGGAAAGCAAAGCTTGTACCTTGCACAATCGGCAATCTCGCACCGAACGGCCCAACGCTAACTGTTTGCAGCAAGGTGGCGATACCCGCAAACACCATAGACATCTGGATCATATAAATCATCGGGCTGATATCACCAGACCCGAAACCAAAGCCGGCAGCACCTGCAATAATGATCGCAGGCGTTACATTACTGACAAACATGGCCAGTACATGCTGTATGCCGAGCGGCACCCCCTTTATAAAGCCGGGGAAATAATTGGGATCACGCATTTGTTCCTGCGTCATACCCGCGGTAGTTTTAGCCATATATTCCTCTTCTTGTAGAACCTTCAGAACCTTTGTCGCACGACATCAGGCAATTGTGGAAAAATCTGCGGCAGCGTAAATATTGTTCAAACAAAATTCACTGACACAGGTGATGGAAATTGCACCGCCTACGTTCCATCGTATGGCAAGATTTGAGCGGGACTCCTGGCGGGGTCGGAAGCGGGATGCGTGTTGCACCAGTGTTGTGCAATATCCCGACGCGTGGCGACCCACACACGATCGTGTTCAGCCAGGTAATCTAAAAATTTTATCAGACCGGCGGCACGGCCCGGCCGACCCACAAGGCGGCAGTGAAGCCCGACCGACATCATCTTCGGGCAGCTTTCTCCTTCTGCATACAACACATCAAAGCTGTCCTTTAAATACTGGTAGAAATGCTCAGCTGTGTTAAAACCCTGCGGGGTGGCAAAGCGCATATCGTTGGCATCCAGGGTATAGGGCACCATCAACTGCGGTTGTTCAAACTGATAATCCCAGTAGGGCAATTCATCTGCATAGGTGTCTGCGTTATAGAGAAACTCGCCATGTTCTGCAGCTAATCGATGTGAATTCGGGCTACATCTTCCGAGATACCAGCCTTGTGGCTTTGAACCGGTAACCGCAGTGTGTATTTCAATGGCTTTATGCAGATGTTCAAGCTCAATTGCTTCATCAATAAACTGGTAGTCGATCCATCGGTATCCGTGACTGGCAATCTCCCAGTCTGCTTTGAGCATACTTTCGACCACATCGGCATTTCTCTGCAGCGCCATGGCCACGCCAAATACCGTTACCGGAATATTTCGCTCTGAAAATATGCGCAATAAACGCCAATACCCGGCCCGTGATCCATATTCGTAAATAGACTCCATATTTATGTGTCTGACGTGCGGATAGGAAGCCGCGCCTACAATCTCTGATAAAAATGCCTCAGAACCTTCATCACCGTGAAGTACGCAGTTTTCACCACCTTCTTCATAGTTGACTACAAACTGTATTGCGACTCTGGCTTTATCAGGCCATTGTGCATCAGGCAGGGTTTTACCGTAACCAACCAGGTCTCTTGGATAGGGAGCTTCACTGGGATATGGGGGGTCACTGGGATACGAAGGGTCTCTACTCATAGGTGGGTAACTGCACTCAGGCGCAGCAAAGCAATCTGATGTACCTGCTCTAGCGCGGTATTGAACTCCTGATCCGGATTGTTATGTACACGTGACTGGAATGCTTCTAAAATTTCTTCGCGGCTGCTGTTGCGCACAGCCATGATGAAGGGAAATTTAAATTTCTCGTTGTACGCTTTGTTCAGCCGATGAAAGGTGTCGAACTCCTCCGGTGTACAGAGGTCAAGTCTGGCGCGGGCTTGCTCATCGGTTGATTCGGGAGTCAACGTGCCATCAATAGCGGCTCTGCCAGCGAGCTCAGGATGCGCACAGAGCAGTTTGAGTTTTAACTCATCACTGGCGTCGTCGACGGTGGTTTTTAAGCGGCTGGCCAGTGCTTTTACAGTAATGGATTTGTCTGTCTTTACCTCATTCCAGACCTTCTCCGCAATCCATGGTGAGTGCTCGTACAGACCCCCGAATTTTTCCAGAAATCCAGCCTCATCCATCTGGCAGAGATCTACTGCTGGCTCACTCGCCTTCATAAAAACCTTGCTTATCGACCAACCGGCATTTAACAACTAACCCAACCCGAAGTATAGCCAATTCCGATACCAAAATGAATTTGCGTTAGTGTCGCATAGCATCTTGAATACGCCGGTCAGGCAATGCAGACAGGCTGTAACCAGTCTCTCGATGCATTGACCCGACGCCACAGTCCCGCCAACCCGCAGCAGAATTTAATCCAGTTGATTAACCGGGAAATCAATAATTGGAGTGGCAACATTATCCCTGCGTATTCGGGATAGGATCCGTTTGGTCCGCCGCATAGAGCCCCCGGTTAACGGCTTGACAATCGCGTAGCCTTCAGTCACGCCATGAAACATATCCAACGCGAGTATTTCTATCTCGGAATCAGCAGACGCAAAAAAACCGAGGCTTGGAATGGTCAAACCGAAGTTATCCAGGTCTGTTCCAATAGAGTGAAAGTAAACATCAATCTGGAATTTTGCAGGCTCGTGGGGTGCTGCAATCTGAATACCATGCATCAATTCAAGCTGGGCTATGAGACGCTGCCGTGCGTACTCAATCATCGGGTGGTCTTCTATAAAATAAATGCCGAGATGCACTGATTCATTCTCCAGTGAAACCTCCGGCTGGTCCGCCAGCTCTACAATAAATTTTTCAAGGCTGTAGGTCACCAGCCGTTGCGCGGTAGATCCCTGCAGCGTGTCGCTAACCTGCCTTGTCGCGCAGCCTGTAAGTACAGTCACTATCAAGACGCAGGCTACGCCGACCCTGTGACAACGCTTTATATTTAGTTTTTCCGTTACCACCACAGGAGCTCTCTGGAATGCAGTCCCAATTTATGAGGGAGCCTAATATCTTTCTTTATATTATGTAGCAACTGGAAAGATAGTTGGTTAGAGTTTCGAAAGCCAGACGGCCCACTAGGTTGCCCCCTCTCACAATGCGACGGTAAAATATTTTACAGATCAAAGCCTGCCGTAGAATGTTCGTCGCGCTGACTCAGACAAGGCTATACCTGGCTCCGTGTTGTAAGCCAATACAACCAGCATTCTGGTGGTATCACCCAGTGTCGGGGTAACTCTGTGCACTGCGTTTCGACCCCGGAAGAGAACTAGGTCACCCACTTCAATTGGAAGTTCTTTTACCGGTGTTTTGCCATCAAGAATCTTGTCAACGGCATCAAAATTCATCTCACCCGCGTCTGCGTCTCTGACATTCTCAACATACTCAAAGACACCACCTTTTTTGGGTTTTTGAATAAGCAATGTGATAGCGAAAGAAGAATTATCAAAATGCCATCCGAGCTCCTGCCCGGCGGCTGCATAGTGTAGATTTATTGAAGATACTGTATCTGCATATTCATGCAACGAACTTTCTTCAAGCACAGCACAAAGAAATTCTTTGAATTCTTCATTGTGGTACAAGTCATGGAGAATAGATGACTCTGGAATTTGATCCGTCGTGATGCAACCTTTGCTGGAACTCACTGCACGGTTCCTCGCATGCGATGATTCAAAACAGGGATCCTGCGGCTGCAAGTAGACATTGTGATCGCTACTGGTGTAATAGGCCAGATGCGCCTGCAACTTCCCTTCACCTCTAACCGAATGCACAGCTTCATCAGTGAGGAAATTGCGCAGCCGAAGCGCACCGCTTTCATCCAGAGTTTTTTTGCTGCTGGCTCTAAATTCCTTTGACTCAATCGGGTTGGCCTTAAGATTTATATACTCAGCTGAAGTCTTCATAATCTATTAATCTGTTTGCACTCAAAAGTTGCCTACAACCCCTTAAAACCATGAAACCATGGCTCAGCAGTGGCTCAGCCCCACACAAGAAAATATATTAACCGGTCAGTCAGAACATTTCCCGCGCATATGGCGCTGTTAACTAACAATTCCGAATCTAAACCGTCTCCGGTACACATCCGCGGCGTATAATTGATCACTCAGAAACAGCGCACAGTGTTGTTATGGAGGAAAAATGAAAAAACACCTGCTTCAGTTGTATACCGTGGTTCTAATGTCATTTGCGGCTGCACCTGCATTTGCTGAGCAATGTCTTCAGATCACGCTCACCGGCACTCAAGGCGGTCCGCCGGTGTTTCAGGGTCAGGCAGGCGCTGGCACACTGGTTCAGTACGGAACGGTCGAAAGCAACTGTAGTGATATAAACCTGCAATTTGACACCGGCCGCGGCACTACACAACGCTTGTCTCAGGCCAAAACGCCAGTCGGCAAACTGCACGCGATCTTCCTGACTCACATGCACTCCGATCATACAGAGGGCCTTGCAGATATGATGCAGCTGCGCTGGCATTTCGGCTCAGGCGGACCAAAAGTCGATCTCGTCTGCAGTGCAGATGCACCGTCCCCTGCGGGGCATGTTCTAAGCTGCGCTAAACTGGCGGTACATATTGGCGATGCTTTTATTCAATCGGGCGAAATGGCGCAGAGACTCGCGGAAAACAAAAAGCGACTGCCTGGCGGTCCTGCTGATCTGATTAATCTCAACCTCTTCAATCCTGAAAAAAAAGCCACCGAGGTATGGAATAAAGACGATGTCGTTGTCACAGCAATAGCATCCCGTCATATACCGGGCCATGTTTCCTATAGAGTAGATACACCTGCGGGCTCAGTAGTTATTGGTGGTGATGCAGGTAATGACGCGCCAAAGCCACCTCGCGACAGCTCCACTTCAGCACAGGTTGAGAAACTCGCCATGGGTGCCGATGTCATTGTACATTCCACTATTCATCCGGTAATGGGGCCGGACAAAGACAGCGGCTTTCCACCACCGATCTACTTTCGCCAAAGTTCGGCCAGCGATCTTGGTGCAATGGCAAAGCGAACCGGCAGCAAGCACTTGATGCTCACGCACCTCATTCCGCCAATGGCTGCAAAGCAACAGGGGCCGTATCCTATTCCCGGTGGCGGGCTCACCGAGGATGACTACAAAAGCGCAGTTCTGGACGGCGGCTTTGACGGTAATGTGATTGTGGGTACTGACTTAAAAAGCTTGCGGCTTCCGCAGTGATCCAAACAGTTGCAACTGTCAGGGATGGCAGTTGCAACCTTATACAATCTGCGCGTTATCTATTGCTGCCTTCAGACAGCTCTTCTTCAGATACATCAATAAAACCATCAGACTGACGGTTCCAGAAACTCGCATAGAGCGTATCGCCTGCGAGTAGTTCCTGATGCGTACCCTCCTCAACAATAGAACCATTATCCATCACAATGATTCGATCCATTCTGGCGATAGTCGATAGTCTGTGAGCTATCGCAATAACCGTTTTGTTCTGCATCACCGTGTTAAGCGCAAGCTGAATTTGCGCTTCTACTTCGCTATCAAGAGCGCTCGTTGCTTCATCGAGTATTAGTATTGGAGCACTTTTTAAAATCACCCGCGACAATGCTATGCGTTGTCGTTGCCCACCGGAGAGCTTAATCCCGCGTTCTCCGACATGAGCATCGTATCCGCTACGGCCTGAAGAATCGACCAGCTGCTTTATAAACTCGTGAGCCCGCGCTTCACGGGCGGCGTTTTCAATTTGCTCAAGCGTCACGTCTTCGCGACCGAGTGCGATATTCTCACGCACCGATCGGTTTAACAGAGCCGCCTGCTGGCTAACCATACCAATCACAGATCGCAAGCTGTCCTGCTCTACATCACGAATATTCTGACCATCGATTACTATTGAACCATGCTCTGCCTCATGAAAGCGCAGGATAAGATTAACCAACGTTGACTTACCGGCCCCTGACCTACCGACAATTGCAACCTTCTCGCCGGCTTTTATACTCAGTGATATCCGGTTCAATCCACCAGCGCCCATTCCGTAATGGTGGGTAACATTTTGAATTTCTATTGCGCCGCTTTCAACAATCAATTCAGGCGCATCAGGAGTGATGGGAATGTCCAGTGGCTGAGCAATAGTTTTTAGTGCCTCACGTACGCTGCCCACGCGCAAAAATGTCCACCAGATTGAATCGAATATCCACTCGGCCATGGTTGTAATACGTAGAGTTAAAGCTACAGCCGCACCAATCAATCCAATGGTTGCAGCTCCGATAGTCCAGAGCCATATTCCATAACCGACAAACCCGACCATAACAATCCCTTCCAGAATCGAAAGTACGGTTCTCAACGACACACCGATCTGCCTGGTACGAAACAGCGCAAGCCGCGTATTCTCCAGTCCGGTTTTATGGTCGTTAACCATCAACCCCCGGTCAGCAAAGAGTTTCATGGTATCGATATTGGAAAAACCGTCCACAACAACACCGGTCAGTGCCGACTTTGCACTTTGGAATTTCTGCTGCGCCTTGACCATTCGCGGTATGTACAAAAACATTATGCCAATATACAGAGCCAGCCATAAGAGCAACGGAACGGCCAACCGAATATCCGTACCGGACATCAACGCCACAATGCCCACCATATACACCAGACCATAGGCGAACGTGTTTATCAACCGATAGATGACATCAGACGACTGGTTACCAATTTCAACCAGTCTGATCGCTGTTCGCCCGGTAAGATCCTCCTGAAACCAGCCAACAGATTGCTTTGAAAGATGGCTGTGCGCACGCCAACGAACAAGTGTAGCAGCATTACAATTGACACCAATGTCATTAACTGCCTGCCTAAAAAGTTGTGAGAGCGGCCTTAACAGTAATAGCATGACGGCTGCGATTATGAGGCTTACCTTGTGCTGACTCCATAAACCAGCAGGATCGGTTGCATTAAGGGTATCAATCAGGTCTCCGGCAAAGCTGATTATCCAGACTTCAATGCTCGCGTAGACAACGGTAAACACCACACTCAGGGTTAGCACACCTTTAAGCGGTGTTAAATGAGAACGCAGATACTGCCAGGCATGAGGTGACGGAGGCACATCTGTAGAGGAATAAGGTTTCACCAGATGCAGCACGGCAGTGGTGAATCTGTGATACAACGATGTCACTTAGCGCTCCCTGTTGTGACAGTAGATTTCAATGGCAGGTTGTCGCACTTACATCGGTAGAAAAAATACTAGCGAGCTGTATCTACCAAAAGAAATCAACATGCCCGACTGATCTCATCAATGCTTCCATATAGTAGTAGTCACCGTATGGCAGCATGTTGTCTGCGCGATCAAGACCAACAAATGCCGCGCCTTCTTTTAATAAACCTTCAGAGCCCTCCATATTGGTGATGTCGTGATCTTTTACCAGACCATGAAGAATCCTGTCTGCCATCCGTGAGTACTTCTCTGCTTCAGGCCTGCCAGCAAAACAGTGCGCCAGTGTATACATACCGGAGGCTGTTACCGCGGCGGCAGATGTGTCTTTATACGGATGCAGGTCATCTGGTATGTCATAGTCCCATATCAAAACACCATCATCCGGAATTCTGTCACCAACATAGTCTGCCATCTTTGCAGACGTAGCACGGTAGCTCTCATTTTGAGTTGCCAGATAACATTGGGCCAAACCATGTATTGCCCAAGACTGCCCCCGGGACCAGCAGCTTTCATCTGAATAACCCTGATGGGTATAACCTTTAATCGGCTCCCCGGTACGCGGATCAAACTCGTAACTGTGGTAGGAACTGTAATCATCCCGAATCAGATATTTAATGCAGGTTTCCAGATGCATGTCTGCAATCTCTGCAAAAGATGACTGACCCGTTTCACGAGATGCCCAGTACAACATTGACATTCCCTGCATGCTGTCGATATTAAGCGTCCCTGTTTTGCGATGTGCAAAATCATCGACATCCCTTGGCTGCGGATTCCAGCACATTACAAACGGTAGTGGCTGGCGCCAGCGTGCGGCAAGAAAGTCAGCTGCTCGCAATGCCATGTCACGACACTCGGTGTCACCTGTGAGCTTGTAGTCAGCGACAAATGTCAGAATAAATAGAAAGCCAAGATCATGGTCATGCCACGAGGGGGATTGCAGTATACGTTTGAAATACTCACGCCGCATTCTGGCGCTGTTTTTAAATCGCTCCTCGCCAGTAAGCGAATAGCCTAGCCACAATTGCCCGGGCCAGAAACTGGCCACCCATTCATCGGGTGTACAAAACGTATATTTATAGGTTCCAGGTGTGGAGATACGCGGATTGCGTAAACCGAAAACCGGAATTAGAGAATCTACTTTTTTAACAACACCATTCAGCGCGCTGGTGAATTCCTCACGATGTGCCGTGGGTGGCTGATACAGATCCAGTAGTGCATACGAGATCTCCCCTTCTCTCTCAACGCCTGTACTCATATTTTATCTCAGACCCTATTTACTCAGTAAGCTTAAAACACTGGTGTCATTTGAAACTTTGTAATATGGGGCCAACCAATGCCTGGCCCCATTCGAATACAGGCTTTAAGAGAACACCATTCCGCCGTTGATATCTACATTGGCACCGGTAACAAATGCCGCCTGATCAGATGCCAGGTAGCAAAGCAGATTGGCTACATCGTCTGGAGTACCTTCACGCTTGAGAGGAGTAGCGTTGGCAACATTGGTACGAACTTCCGGTTTGGTAAAAGTATTGTGGAAGTCGGTATCGATCATTCCCGGACAAACAGAATTAACCCGGATTCCAGGGCCGAGCTCTTTGGCGAGGCCGCGTGTCATCGTCATCACCGCACCCTTTGAAGCTGCATAGGCCAATGATCCGGGGCCACCACCATCTCTACCCGCCTGCGATGCAGTTACCACAATCGCATCACCGTCACTCATGTGAGGTACTGCGGCACGACATAAAAACAGAAAGGAGGCCGCGTTAAGATTCATCACGGTATTCCAGTGTTCGGTCGTGAGTTCCGCCAATGGCTTACGCGCCACAAGGCCACCGGTAACATGTGCCAGCACGTTAACACCGCCAAGTGTATCAACGGTCTTCTTTACCAGCTCGGCAACTGCGTTCTCATCCGTCATATCACCCTGCATGGCGAATGCTTCACCACCGTTAGCCGTGATTTCCTTAACCGCTGAGTCAGCGCCCTCAGAACTACTGTGATAATTTATCGCGACTTTGCATCCGGCCTCTGCCAGACGCAAAGCCGTCGCTCTGCCAATATCCCGACCACCACCAGTGACGATCGCTACTTTATTTTTAAGGTTCATGTTTACTTGGTCCGTTTATTAGAGTTAAGAACGAGTTAGATTTAATTAGAAAGTTAAGCTTTAGCCAGCTTCTGAATATTGACTTTAAAAGTACGCTCTTCTGAATCCGTAAAATACAAACCACAGTCATAGCCCTGATCATCCACAAAGTGAAAAATACGCCTGGGCTCACTTATCGGATAGGGCACAAGCAGTGATGCGATACGGTGTCTTTTTGCTGCCCCGAAGGTTGCTTTCAAATGATAATGATCATCACAGCCTTCAATTTCAGATTTATCCACTCCGGGAAATCCTTCAATCTGCGCAATTTCCGGCGCACTGTTTTCAGACCAGATGAACTGCCCGTAAAATCCTGCCTTGTCACCGTGGTAACGGAAAGACTTACTGCTCAACTCCATCGGCCTACTGGTGTGCAGCAGCCAGTCCACAGTGTCCGGCTCTTTTAAATCAACCGAATCAACGATGACGATGTATTGTTTGTGAACCAGATACATTTCGCGTTGAACGCGCTCAACATTATCATTCACACAGGCGTAGGCTTGTGTTGCATCTGCACACACATACAGATGATCATCGTGCTCAGATGCATCGATTATCTTACCGGTCGCGCGTGCTGCTAATTGTTTGTCATTATCGGCATATTGGCCCTCGCCACCAATAAGCAACGCATTTTTTGATCGAGTCTGACGGCGCCAGAGTCGATGCATGCTGCTGTTAAAAGCCACATAATAACCGGATTGAATAGCCAGATCTTCACCAAAAGCCGATAGCACAAACGCATTCTGATCACCGTGACTATGACTGATTGAACCGAACGGGCTCGACTTCACTATCAGTTGTATGTGCTCCTCGGGATCGTGCATATTGGTATGCATTGCCACCCAGCCCACGCCTTTAAACCATCGCAGCCCGTCGATATTGACAGGAGCCACCGCTTCTACGGTATCAAAGTCATGCTGATACATCATGTCGTCAAAGTTAAGATCCCACCAACCGTAGTTGTATGACGCCATTTCGGTACCCGGATCGGCCTCAACAATCTGCTCAAAGTACCACTGGTACTCGCCTTTGCCGGTAATGGGTGCAAACTGTCGCACGTTGTACGCGACTTTCAAACACGGCAGATCTCCCATTGTGGAATCATCACCGAATGTGGTGCGTCTGGTATTGGGCGGCTTGGTATAAAAAGGAAAGTCTGCGGTTTTTTGCAGGAATGGCCGACGGTATAAGTCTATATCCATGTAGTTGCGCAACAGATTGGCAGCATCTATCAGATACGCAAGGCCGGTCATCCAGTAGTGCGGCCCTTCTGCCCAGCCACCGTCACTGTCACCCCAGGGTGAGTATAGCGTCGCCAGAAACTCTAAAGAGTAATCCAGCCACTCGCGTGCTTCCGGCTCTTCATCGAGCATTGCTATACAAGCCGGTATAATTACCGCAGATACCGACCGTACAGCATGGCTGTCATATGGGAACAGATGTATTTTTGCATTATCTATAGCATGCTCTGCAACCTGTCGGGTGCGAGCCAGCAATGATTTACGAACCAGGTTGCGTTCGTCTTCTGTTAGCTCGTCATAGAGCCAGTCATAACCCCACGCAAGGGCGAGCGTTACCCGATAAGCCCACTCATCAGTATAAGAGCGCGAAGTCGTACCGTCAGGATCCCACCTGGCACCTGCCAGCAACCATTCTTTTGATCGATCAAGTAATGCCTGATCCTGCAGTATTCGTCCTGCTACCGCCAGGTGTCTGATGGCATAAAGTAGTTCCTGGCAATCGATATAAGTCTGCCGCCAGACTGGAGGCGTACGAGTATTATTCGGGTACGGCGCCGGCTCCGTCATGACCTCACGATCCATCCAGACGACTACCGAGTCCTTGTAGAATTTTTCCCAGTTCGCATGATTTTCGTCATGATCAAGCGCCTGCCTGAATGGTTCTAAATCGGACTGTTTCAACCACAGCCGAGGATGATCACCGGATACATTTTTATATCGCTCCTCGCACGAAGGTAACGGCATTTCCGGCAGACCCGGTTCAACAGTAAACTGCCGCACTTCACTCCACTGGCTATCTATATCTTGTGTTTTAGATGACCACTCAGCATAAGACCAATAGTATGTCCCAGGCTCGAACACCGTATTCGGGGTAAAAAAGTTATAGCGGATGTCATTGTAGTATGTCGCGTTGTCACCACTGGCATCTGTCGAAACACGAATTACATAACGTGCATCCTCATCAACCACAGGCAACCATGAAAACCGTGGGGGATTTTCCGTGAGCACAGTATCACTAACCGGTTGATACTGAACAGTCATCCGACCAGCTGAAGGCTGATCAAGAAATTTGTCTACTGATTTTCTGACGTCCAACGCCATTATATTTGGTCCTGAGAAAGCAGAGCAACAACTGACGATCTGCTCTGCTTTGCCTGTAACTACGTTACAGGGAATTCAAAAAAGAAAAATATTTTCAGCGTATGCGGGCTGCAAATCAGCCCGCATACAGATACAGCAGATACCTGCTGTAAATGCTACTTGCCGTACTGGCGCTTATAAGCAGAATTCATCACTTCAAGAACTTTACTTAAGCCCTGCTTTTCAAGCTGAGCCGTGTAATCGTCCCACTCCGCTTCCACATCCCCATTGCCAAGTATCCACGCCTGCTGGCGCTCAAGCATATAGTCACGAATGGAACCCCAATAGCGATCGTATACTTTCTGTTCATCAGCATTGAAAGCTACACCGAGGAACTGATCTATCAGGTAGTCACCTTCGTCGTATAACGCGATACCTTCCAGTGCAAACTCGTTTGACCACTGAATTTCATAGCCGTAGTCCTGAAAGTAACCTCGACCCTGAAGTTGCGAACCAACCTGGTATAGAGACCGATTCACAGGTCCGGCATCAAGAAACTCCTGCTTGAAGATCGCTTTGCCGTCTTTCATGTCATAGTGCATTCCCTCTACACCAAAATTCGCCAGACGACGGCCTTCTTCGGTAAACCAGAAATCAAAATATTTAATTGTTTCAACCGGATGCTCATTGGTATGTCCAATAGCCCATCCGTCTGGTTTAATCGGTATACGGCGATGCTCTTCGACTCGCTTGCCGCTGACGGACGCAGGAGGCGCCATGGCCTTGAATTCAAAGCCTTCGATATCCGCTGACAGTTTGTTGTATCCAGAGGTGGAGGCAAACCAGTCGTGTGTTGAGCCGCCAAGATTTTCACTGAGCAGGAAGTCACGGGCTGAACTACCGCGGGTGAAAATCTCCGCGTCAATCAGGCCGTCTTTATACCAGCGTGCAAGATTCTTTATACCTTCGCGGTAGCCCTCACCTGCATAGGGATGTTGAATTTTGCCATCTTCGACCATGAAGTCATGATAGGTGTCTGACCCCGAAGACCGACCGTCCCAGAGTGTCACCAGACGAATAAACTCCGGCCACTGACGTGCAAAGTAAGGGATTTCATCCGCCTGACCATTGCCGTTTGGATCCTGCGTTTTGAATGCACGCAATACTTTCTCGTAGTCTTCCACTGTTTCGGGCATGTCCAGCCCGAGCTTGTTCAACCAGTCGGTACGAATCCAGTAGGCTCTGCCGTACTTACCGTCCGGCAGGTACGGGATGTAGTACATGTTGCCATCAGCTGCTGAAATTGCCGCGGCAATCTCCGGCTTCTCTTCGAAAAACTTTTTTAAGTTTGGCGCATGTTCATCAATAAGTTCGTTCAGCGGCAGGAACGCGCCTTCAGGACCATACTGGTTAACGAAATCTTTGATGCGGCTGGACCCGACAATATCAGGGATATTGCCGGACGCAAGCATCAGATTCAGCGCTTCGGTTTTACCGGTATTTTCACTATCGGTTTGCATGTTCGCACCGACGGTTGCATCTTTAAGGTGAACGTTGGTCATTTCCCTGGCAGCTTGCTCTACCGGCCAGCTCTCTTCATACACCGGATAAGCGCGGTGGTTCATCTGGATAGTTAACTCCAGCGGATCACCTTCGACAATCTGTAGATGACCATCTGCCAGTACGGGCGCGGTTGATACCATCCCCGCGATTGTGGCCGTGACGGCCGTTGTCAGTAAAAGTTTTCGCATGTGCTCCTCTCTTGTTTACTGTTGGTTTTTACTCTTTAACACCTCCGAGAAGAATACCCTTCTCGAAGTACTTTTGAATCCACGGGTACACCAGTAGCACCGGGATGATCGAACAAACAATGATGGCGGCAGTTACCGTCTCCGCGCTGTAGGCAGCATCCAGCTGTGTCATTGCAAATTCGTCGTCATCACTGAGCTTTGCAATGGTATGCCGCAAAAAGACCTGCAATGGTATTTTTTCCTGGCTTTGCAGCAACACCATGGCCCAAAAAAATCCGTTCCATCGAGCCACGATGCAAAACAACGTAATCGTTGCAATTGCGGGCTTGGATAGCGGAATAAACACTTTCCATAGCACCTGGAAATCATTTGCCCCGTCCATGCGCGCGGCCTCTTCAAAGCTTTGCGGTATTGCTTCAAAGAAGTTGCGCAGCAAAATAATGTTAAACGCATTAACCGCGAATGCCAGGATAATACCGAACATGCTATCCAGCAGATTCAGATCACGCATGTTCAAATAGAACGGAATAAGCCCGGCGTTGAACCACATTGTGAACGCAATGAATAAATTGAAGAAGCGCCGCCCCATCAGTTGCGGTCGCGACAACGCATAGGCACCAGGGATGATAAACAACAAACTTAAAATCGTACCGCCAATGGTGTAGATAAACGTGTTTCTGTAAGAGATCCAGAAATCACGGTCTACAAGGATGTACTTATATGCCTCAATCGTTGAATCAATCGGAGTCAGCACTACCTTGCCTGCCTGCGCTGCAAAACCAGAGCTAAAAGACACAGCGGCGATGTAGATAAACGGATACAGCGTCGCGATCGTAAACATGCCGATCAGTATCGACACCACGATCGCGAAAAACTTGTCACCGCGGGAATAGAGATTCCAGCTCATCATAGGTAATTACCTACCATAGTGATGTCCTTGAATAACGACGCGATAATGTGTTCGCAACCATTACCAGTACAAACGCTACGACCGCATTAAACAGCCCGGCAGCGGCTGCAAAGTCGTATTGGCCGCTTTGCAGACCCTGTCGATAGACAAACGTATTGACGACATCTGCGGTTTCATAAGTGGCGGGTTGATACAGCAGGATAATCAGTTCGAATGACACCTCCATGATGTTACCGATACGGATGATCAGCATAATAATTATCGTTGGCAGAATAGACGGCAGCGTAATCTTCCACATCATCTGCCAGCGACTTGCCCCATCGACCACCGCACTTTCATACAATGATGGATTAACACCCGCGATTGCTGCCAGAAACACAATGGAGCCAAAGCCTGCCTCCTGCCAGATGCCGGTACCGACAAAGATCGGCCGGAACCATTCAGGTTTTGTCAGAAAGTAAACTGAATCAAAACCAAGCCAGCCAAGTACCGTATTAACAATACCCACAGACGGTGAAAACGCGGTGATAACAATACCGGCGATGATCACCGAAGAAATAAAGTGCGGCAGGTAGACGATCGTTTGCGCGGCGCGTTTATAACCTGCATGTAGCACTTCATTGAACATTAGCGCCAAAATAATAGGCGCTGGAAAACCGAAGAGTAGATTCAGTGCACTGATCTTAATGGTATTAGAGACGGCACGAAGAAACTGATCGTTTGTAAACAGGGATTGAAAGTGCTCCCATCCTATCCAGGGACTTTTAGCAACACCTTTAAAAATCGAATAGTCCTTAAATGCAATCTGCAACCCGTACATCGGCTTATAGAGGAAGACAATAAACCAGATGATGGTAGGGAGTAGCATCAAATACAAACGCCACTCATTACGGACATGGTCACTCAGCCAGATCATTCTGTCTTTCAGCGACCGCTTTGGTCGCCTGGCTGGCACAGATTGTTTACTTGATGCTGATTTCAAGAAGCAATCCGTCCGGTCGGATGACTGTTAATCACAGCGCCAGTTTCTTTGTCGAATACCTTTATTAGGTCTGTCGGTGCGAAAAGTTCGGTAACAGCTTTTAAGTGCTCTATATCACCGTGCGTTTCGGCCTTGATAATCAACGGTTGGTTATCTATGGATGCGTGTAACAGCGCCTCTGATCCCAAAGGCTCCACCAAATCCAGCGAAATAGGAATAGAGGGCAAGTTGTCCACAGGGTGTATCGAAATATGTTCGGGGCGGATTCCTACAACCACTGCCTGCCCATGCTGTACGTTATTAATCTCCGGCAGCGCAATCGAGGCATTACCTACATTGGCAAACAATCCGTCAGCATTAGCAGTCAATGTGCCCTCAAACTGATTCATTGGAGGTGAGCCGATAAAACCCGCCACGAATCGGTTGGCCGGATTCATAAACAACTCCATGGGTGTGCCGACCTGTTCGATGTTGCCGTCATTCATTACAACAATACGATCGGCAAGTGTCATGGCTTCTACCTGATCATGGGTTACGTAAACGGATGTCACACCAAGTCTTTTATGCAGTCGTTTGATCTCTGCACGCATTTGCGTTCGCAGCTGTGCATCCAGGTTTGACAGCGGCTCGTCAAACAGAAACACCTTGGGATGCCTTACAATCGCACGCCCCATCGCCACACGCTGACGTTGCCCACCAGATAGCTCTGCCGGACGTCGGTCCAGATAAGGCGTTAATCCGAGAATCTCACTGACTTCACGCACGGTTTTATCGATATGGTCTTTAGGCTCTTTTCTGATGCGCAAACCAAATGCGATGTTCTCAAAAACTTTTAAATGCGGGTACAACGCATAGTTTTGAAACACCATCGCCACATCGCGATCCTTGGGGGCAACGCGGTTTATTATCTTTTCATCAACCGACACAGTACCGCTGGAGATTTCCTCAAGGCCGGCAATCATTCGAAGGGTTGTAGACTTACCGCAACCGGATGGCCCGACAAGTACCACAAACTCCTGCGATTCAATCTCAAGGTTAATCCCGTGGACTACCCGCAGCGGACCATAATATTTTTCAACATCGCTGAGCGTTACACTGGACATATCAGGTAGCTTGATCCTTTGGGGTTCAGGTAGCTGCAGCTCTGCGATGAGAGCGTTTGCGAAAATGACTGTGGTCCTGCTGTTTTTCAATAAAGGCAAGCAGATCCGGATTCGACATCAATAGATCAATCTCACGCTCCAGCGAACCGATATGCTCGATAAGCGCTCTCTCTGAAGCGTCTGAGTCACCACTGCTGAGCGCTTCAACTATTTTTCTATGCTGCTTTAACACTGCAGGACCACGACGTATCTTGTTGATACGTTTTAGATGGCGTATCCGGTTCACATCAGACTGTGTCCGGCTTAGTACCTGCCAGACACCAGGCACCCCTGCGATATCGAAAAATGAATAGTGCAGTGCCTGATCCAACGCAAAAAAATCTTCATAGTTTTCCGCATCAAGCGCCGTGGCCTGTTGTTCAATTATTGAGTTAAGTTTATCTTGAGCATTGGCATCGCAACGTGTGGCAGCACGTCTGACTGCACCTGTCTCAAGTTGCACTCTAGTGAAACAACCTTCTATATATGCACTAAGGCTTATTGGTGTTACATAGGTACCGCTCTTCGGAACAATCTCTACCAAACCGCTATTTTCAAGCCGAATCAACGCCTCTCTGACTGGTGTTTTACTCGCACTCAAACTTTCAGCTACTTCTTTCTCGGAGACCAGCTGACCGGGTTGAAGCTTTAAAGAGACGATAAGTTCCAGCAGCACACGATGTATCTGACTGACCAGAGACTCATCTGCGGTAAACGAAACTCCCGACAGCAACTGTGTTAGTTCAGCAGGAGAATCGAGTGCCAAAGCGGTGGAATTTGCTTTTGAGACGGGCATGGAACGCAATATATCAGAACTTCATTCTGATATGTCAGATATTTTCGGAGCAGCTCTAAGGTAAAAACACAAGAACATAGATATATTTTTCAATAACTTAGAATCTAATAGAGAGTTTGCTTAATCCAGGTTTCAGGTCACCACCGCACGCGCTCACCACCTTGCACCCGGATGCGTTACGTTACGTAACGACTGCAAAGATTTACCGGTGTGACATGAGATTATGATTGTGCCGTCACCTCGAAGTACTCAGGATGGTTCGACAGAATTTCTTCAACCACTGAATCAAGGCGACCAAGATGCGCGCGAAGAATCGCGGAGGCCCTGGATTCGTCTTGACTTTCCAGCGCTGCAATCAGCTGACTGTGCTCCTCGATCACTGAATCAACCTCTTTATCACGATTAAAGCTAAGCACACACAATCTATCTGTTTTCTGTCTGCATGCCTTAATAGTATCTATCGCGTGATGGCACTCGCCAAGCTCACAGATAAGCAAATGAAATTGAAAATCAAGCGCATGAAAACGATCCAGACTCGCACTGTCAATTGCGCGCTGTTGCTCTTCAAGATTCCTCCATGCTTTATCAGAACAGGCTTGATCCCATACTTTGCACGCGCTCCTTATCACCTCAGTCTCAATAGCCAGGCGCAGGAAACGCGCTTCGGCAATTTTTTCAACTGAAAATCCCCGGACGACAGTCGCTCGCTGTGGCCGTATCTTTAAAAGATCAAGATGCCACAGACGGTTAAAGGCATCTCTTACCGGCTGTCTGGATACACCAAAGCGAGCTGCTATTTCTGCTTCAGACATTTTTGCGCCGGGCAGCAACGTCAGTGAGAGAATGTCCTCCCGTAAATCTTCAAACACCTGATCAGTGCTGGTACGACGCTCCTGATCAATACTCACTTTTCCATGACTCCACTCGAACGCAAGAGGTGATCGCTTTTACACGTGGCGAACATTGCATCAAAACAGTGACACAACGCAGTTTGTTATTTTCGTGCGCTACAAGGTAAATCAGGAATTGACACCGATGCAATACGCGCTGTTATACTAGCATACCAGATTAACCAAACGACGAAAGTCGATTATCGGAGGACACTATGTTCAAAAAACTATCATTAGCTACCGCAGGCGTTATTGCTTCACTCACGCTCCTGGCCCCGCTTCATGCGGCTGAAAACTGGAGAGCCTGGAACATCCATAACGACGGCCATCCCAATACAGCTGCGATGGACAAATTCTCTGAGCTTGTCGATGCTGCTACCGGTGGTGAGGTAAAGGTTGAAGTTTTCCACGGTGGTGTACTGGGTTCACAGCCCGATGCACTGGAGCAGGTTCGTCTTGGCGCTATCGAAATCGGCAACTTCAACCTCGGACCAATTGGCCCTATGGTAAAAGAAGCCAACCTGGTTTCCCTGCCCTTCATATTCAAAAGCGTACCTCACATGTTTCGCGTTCTTGAAGGTGAAGCTGGTCAAACCATCGCAGGTGCAATGGCAGAAGCTGGTGTTAAGCCACTTGCCTGGGTAGATGCAGGCGCTCGTTCTTTCTACAGTCAAAAGGCTATAAACACCCCTGCTGACGTTGAAGGATTAAAGATTCGCGTGATGAACAATGATCTTTATACCTCTATGATTTCTGCAATGGGCGGCAACCCGTCACCAATGGCTTTCGCAGAAGTACAACAGGCCCTTAAAACCGGTGTGGTTGATGGTGCTGAAAACAACTTCCCATCGTTCAAAAACGTCGGTCACTATGAAGTAACTTCGCACTACTCGCTCAGTGAACACCTGATTATTCCTGAGTGCATCTGCGTTAACACTGCAAAATTCGATGCGCTTTCTGCAGAAATGCAGGACGCAGTGCGCGGTGCTGCAGAAGAAGCGGCACTTTATCAGCGTGAGCTTTGGGCTGTTCAATCAGAACAGGCACGCAAAGACGTAGAAGCAGCGGGTATCAAGGTTAACGAAATCGCTGACAAAGGCCCGTTCCAGGAAGCAATGGTTAAAGTTTACGATGACTACCTCGCAGCTAATCCTGATATGGCCGACCTCGTCAAAATGGCTCAAGAAACTGAGTAAACGCCAAGTGCAAGGGGATCCCCTGATAGCTTTCCGGGGATTCTTCTAGTAGTAGTTGCGTGAACCCTTAACAAGTATTTCTCCAAAGGGGTTCACTAAGACCCGAAGCATCATGCTCTGTAGGCCCGCTTCCCTTCGATGCGGGCCTTCTCAATTAGACAACCAATATTAGAAGACGACAATCAGAGAACAAATGAGCCAAGCATCTGACACGCCAGTGTTCCTGAAAAACATGGACCGCGTATTTGACGTGCTTACCCGTCTTTGCCAACTGATCGCAGGCATTGCACTTGTGGCCATGACAGTAATGTTTGCATGGCTTGTATACGGTCGTTACGTATTAAACGATACGCCAACCTGGGTAGAACAGGTTTCCCATCTGCTGTTAATGGTAATTGCGTTCCTCGGTGCTGCGGCCGGTGTCAGGCAAGACACGCACCTTTCAGTAGTATTATTTCGTACCGCAGTCCCTTCAGCTGTTCGCACTGTATTTGTATTCATCACAGACGTGCTAATGGCCGCTTTTGGTGGCTTTATGTTCTGGTACGGGCTTGAACTAACCCAATTCAAATGGAAAACACTAATCCCGCTAATTCAGGTGCCGGAAGGTTTTCGTTCTTTGCCTTTAACCATCTGTGGTGCGCTGGTTTTTCTTTTTTCTATCGGCCATCTGATTCGCCTGTTACTTGGACGGGACGAACGCAAAGATTCCATCGAATAGCCACTAGCCCAAAAATAAAAACAGAGGACTAAAACCGACATGGGACTACTGCTACTTCTCGGGGTATTCGCGCTCTGCGTTATTATCGGCTTACCTGTTGCATTTGCCCTGGGTATTTCTGCCCTCGTCGCTTTCTGGCATGAAGGTCTGCCATTACTGATTGTGTTTCAACGCATTGTTGCAGGTATCAATGTCTACTCTCTGATGGCAATTCCGTTTTTTATCTTTGCCGGTGAATTGATGTTTCATGGTGGCATCGCGATGCGGCTGGTGCGATTTGCACAAAATGCAGTCGGCGCTGTGCGTGGTGGACTCGGTATTGTGAATGTTTTTTCTTCAATGTTATTTGGTGGTATTTCAGGCTCTGCAATCGCTGATATTTCTGCCTTAGGCTCGATACTTATTCCTGTGATGAAAGACAAGGGCTATGACGCAGACTACGCCGTCAATGTAACGGTAACATCATCTATTGCCGGCATCATTATTCCACCCAGTCATAATATGATCATTTTTGCACTGGCCACCGGTGGTGCTGTTTCAATCTCAAAGCTGTTTCTCGCCGGAGTAATACCCGGCATTCTTATGTGTATATGCCTGGCTGTGGCAGCTTACGTAATTGCAGTGAAACGCGGCTATGGTGCAGAAAAGTTTCCAGGCTGGACTGTGCTGGTACTGAGCTTTTTTGGCGCTATTCCCGGGCTTTTGACCGCGGTAATTATTGTTGGCGGCGTTTTATCCGGTGTATTTACAGCAACCGAATCCGGTGCCTTCGGAGCACTGTACGCTTTCGCGGTAACGCTTCTGGTCTATCGAAGCATTTCCTGGTCGAACTTTAAGACAGCTGTTGTTTCAGCAGTCCGTACGACATCTATGGTGATGATACTAATTGCCTGTGCAGGTGCGTTCGCTTATATGCTGACATTTTTTCGCGTTCCGACGTTAACTATAGAACTACTTACCGGACTCACCGAAAACCCAATCCACATACTACTAATGATTAATGCAGTGCTACTAATGCTTGGCATGATCATGGACATGGCAGCACTAATACTGATTTGCACACCCATCTTTCTGCCTATTATGAATACGCTGGGCATAGACCCGCTGCAGTTCGGTATGATTCTGTTGGTGAATCTCGGGCTTGGTTTATGCACTCCACCGGTTGGATCTTGCCTGTTTGTTGGCTGCGCGGTTGGTAAGCTGCCCATAGAAAAAGCCGTTCGAACAATTTGGCCGTTCTACCTGGCAATCTTTGTTGCCTTGATGTTGATTACCTTTGTCCCTGCAATCTCGCTGACACTTCCTAACCTGGTGGAGTAGCCAACCGCAACTAATTAAATAACCTGTAGCGTTCAAAATACCCATAATTTATTCATCATCACGATAATGTGGTATAAACAACGTCCGCTTCCAAATGGAGGAAATGAAATGAATCCCGTTCAATTTGCACTGAAGGCACTTTGCGCTTCAGCTCTGGTTGTTACCTTATTAGGCTCGTCGCTTGCCCAGGCTGCCAATGTTGAAGGCCCTAAAGTATTCTGGAAAATATCCATGTGGGGCAACCCGCGTGCGCTGTCTGCAGGCATGGAAGAGATGGCAAAAAAAGTTTCTGAAGAAACTGACGGTAATTTTGAAATTAAAATATTTTATGGCGCGCAGCTTTCCAGCAACCGCGAGAACCTCGACGGCATAAAGCTCAACGCATTTGAAGGAGCCGCCATCTGTAACTTCTATCACCCGGGTAAAAATCCAGCCTGGATGGTTTTCTCTCTTCCTTTCCTGCCGCTAGGTGATCCAAAAGTAGACAAATTTGTGCGTTCAAAGATGATGGAACATCCTGCTATTGTTGCAGACATGGAGCGCTGGAATGCCATGCCGTATGTTTCTGGTTTGCTGCCGCAGTATGAAATTCTGGGTAAAGGTGAACCACCAATGACACTTGATGGCTGGAAAGGTCTACGAGTTCGTGCCGGTGGCGGTCTTGGTTCTGCAATGGAGAAGCTCGGTGCGGTTAAGCAAACGCTGCCCGCCGGTGAGAGCTCTACCGCGTTCCAACGTGGCGCACTGGATGCTGCTGCATTTCCATATACCTATGCGCACGTTGCATTCAAGATTTCCGATGAGGCTGAGTGGTATACGAGTAACCTTGCACCTGGAACTTCAGAGTGTAGCTGGGTGCTTAACAAGACCGCCTATGAAAAACTTCCCCCTCAGTATCAATCACTGTTAATGGATAATCGTGAAATGATAATGGATGTTACTCAGGCCGCTTACGCTGAACAGGATGCCAAGAACCTGCCTGAGTTTGAAAAGTCGATGACAAAGATCGTCTATTCGGATGAAGATCTGGCCAGATTTAAGGAAGTGGCAGGACAGCCTGTCTGGGACGAGTGGATTGCCGCTAACGCTGACAAGTTCGACTCGCAAGCTGTTTTCGATGCCATTTGGGAGTATGCAGAGGAAGCTGCTAATCAGTAGCGTAATCTGTAAAGACTTTACAGACCTCCTATAAGTCGTGTCTGATAGTCAGTCACAAAGCGACAGCCGTCGTGATGACCGAAGTAACAACAATGAGAAAGATATACCGGGTTGGTCACGCAGCCCGGTTGGTCTACTGGATCGTTTTGTTCAACCAATAGAAAACACAGCGAACATGATCGCAGCTATTGCGATCCTGTTGTTGATGTTTCTGGGTACAGCACAAATCTTTCTGCGCACGGTACTCAACTCCCCCATTGCCGGCTATATTGACCTTGTTGAACTTTCCATGGCGGGCATGGCATTTCTCGGCGCAGCTTATTGCCAGCGACTAGGCTCGCATATTCGCATGGAACTGCTGATCGGCAAACTACGAGGCCGACCTTTGTGGGCGTCTGAAATAATCGGCACACTTGTCGCGCTGTTTATTATCGGTACATTGATTTACTACAGCACCGGGCACTTCATGCGCTCCTATGAGTTGGGTGATTCCACTATTGACGCTGAGTACCCGGTCTGGCCATCAAAGCTCCTGGTACCGATTGCATTTACACTTTGGTTTATTCGATTGTTCATACAACTGATTGGGTCAATCAGGTTGTTTATAAACCCGGCACTGGAACCTGCCGGTGTGACAGTGATACACGATATTGCGACGGTCGCACTGGATGAGATCCAGGAAACATTCGGCGATAAGGTAGATGAGCAGATCATCGCTCTATCCGACAACAAATCGGATAACAGTCGATGATACTGGGCATCGGATTCGACAATCCTTTCCTTGTAGGTCAAATAGGTCTCGCCCTGCTGTTTGTATTGGTGTTTCTGGGGGTACGTGTAGTATTCGCCGCAGCGGTTGTGGGACTACTAGGTCTGGTTGAATTACTCGGCTGGGGTCCGGCAGCAGGCATTGCAGGTACCATTCCTCACTCGAAGTCATCCGTGTATGCGCTCAGCGTATTACCAATGTTTATCTTCATTGGCTTTCTGGCTTTCCATGCTGGAATGACGCAGCAACTTTTTGATGCGTCCAGAAAGTGGATTGGCTGGGTGCCGGGGGGTCTTGCAGTTGCCACTGTATTTGCAACAGCGGGTTTTGCTGCAGTGTCCGGTGCATCAACGGCAACTGCTGCAGTGTTTTCACGTGTAGCGATACCTGAGATGCTCAAGTATGGCTATGACAAAAAACTCAGTGCAGGTGTGGTCGCTGCCGGTGGCACATTGGCATCACTGATTCCACCGTCAGCCATACTTGTTATCTACGCAATTATCGTAGAGGAATCGGTTGGTGCGTTATTGCTGGCAGGTTTTCTACCGGGGTTGGTATCGGCACTGATCTACGCCGCAATCATTATTGTATGGGCTTTGATGCGGCCGGGTGATGCGCCTGCTGTTACCGGCTACACCTGGGGTGACCGAATAAAATCACTTCCCGGCGTTGCCCCTATCTTTATTGTTGTACTAATCATCATGTCAGCAATTTATCAGGGCTGGGCAACTCCAACAGAAGCCGGGGCACTTGGAGCGATGGTGGTTTTTATCATGGCGTTGCTCAAACGTACCAGCTTTACCACGATACGCGGCGCTTTGATGGAGTCCGCAAAGCTCACAGTAATGATTTTCTCACTAATCTGGGGCGTACTTATATTTGTACGCTTCCTGGGTTTTTCCGGCTTGCCTGAGGCTTTCACCACATGGATCTTAAGCCTGGACGCATCACCGATGGTGATAATGATCTGCATCCTGCTCGCTTACGCTGTGCTGGGTATGTTTATGGATGCGATTGGAATGCTCTTGTTAACGTTACCGGTGGTGTATCCTGCGGTACTTGCCTTGGGGTTTGATTCGATCTGGTTTGGTATTATTGTGGTTAAGATGGCGGAGGTCTGCCTTATTACACCGCCAATTGGACTTAACTGTTTTGTAGTTAACGGAGTCAGACCGGATATATCTCTAGGTACAGTATTTCGAGGAATTCTGCTTTTCTTTATTGCTGATGTTATTACGATTGGCGTATTGCTGGCATTCCCTGAGATCGTTACGTTTCTGCCCAACTTAATGAAGTAATTAATGTGAAACTCGCCTCTTCATTACAACTCGACATTGCCTCTCATATCATAGATTCTGCGCTTGCTGCAGGTCGTACCGAATCCCTGCTGCCACTTACCGTGGTTGTGCTAGATAGTGGCGGACGTGTGATTGCAATGAAAAGCGAAGATGGTTCCGGCATCATGCGATATGAAATCGCTTTAGGTAAAGCCTGGGGTGCGTTAGGTATGGGTATATCAAGCCGCACCATCAGAGACCGTTTATCAAAACGTCCAGTGTTTCAAAACTCATTAATGGCAGCCTCCGACGGTAAATTTGTACCGGTACCGGGTGGCGTTCTTATTGAAGACAAACAAGGCATCACTATAGGGGCAGTCGGCATCAGTGGCGATACTTCAGAGAAAGATGAATACTGCGCCATTACCGCGATACACGCTGCAGGCCTGGCCTCAGAACCTGCACAAGTTGATCCTGAGTGGAAATCTTCGAGTCTTTCAGACAGTAATCATTAACTGAAAAAGTACTAACTTACAAACTAATCACTTCATCGAAAAAACGGATGTTGGATTGCAATCTCGGCTTTTTTTCATCTTCTTTGTTGATATGGATGAAAGTAGATTTAGCTTTACATTGCATCGGGAGCAACATCATCCGGATAAATTGACTATCTTGCGTTTCGTCAGCGGTCGCCATAACAGGTGAATTAGCATCCTCAAACCATGCGTCACCTGCAGAGTATTGGTGAATGTTTCCAGTGGCATCAAGTGTTAGAGCACCACTTGTTAAATACCGTAACCCGCCACCCGGATGGGTGTGTCTATAGGCAACAGCACCCGGTGGGAAATCCACTCGATCCAAACGCAACACAGCCTTGGGCTCTGAGGTGGTGAAGGTTTGTTGCATCACCAGCATCTCCCTTACCTTGTCTGCAGTGTATTGTGAGTCCCGTAATCCAGCCACACCGTCAATCGTCAATTCAGTACGGGAAAATACGAAGCGTAGAATTTCTGCGTTTTCTGAAAACACTAATTTTTCGCTGACATCCGCGCACAGGTAAAAGCCATCACCAGATATGTAGCTCGTCGCACCTGTGTCTGCGGTACCACTCAACAGGTAGATCGCCTGATGCGTCCTCACACCGCCAGCACCATCTTGAAAAATAACCGGTAAATCGCCTGAACGTAATTGCTCACGGAAAACTGCCATCGTCACTTTGCGCGATTGACTATTCATAACATCAAACCCATCTAAATGCCTCGTGTTAAACTCACCATGAAGATTAACTACACAGTGACGGGTGAAACGAACCGTTGGATCATAATAGCAACATCTGCATTAGAAAAGTCATCCTAGACAGTGCCTGAACTCGAGCCCTTCGCGTTTGCGGCCATAATAACAGGCTTATTTCTGGGTGGCGTTTTGAAAGGTGCGACCGGTGCAGGTCTACCGATAATTGCTTTGCCTGTTATTGCATCGGTTACCGATATTCGATTTGCAGTAGTGCTATTAGCAGCACCGAATTTTTTCTCAAACGCCTGGCAGATTGCCCAATACCGAAAATTCGCACCTGACTTAAGCCTGTATAGAAACTATGCCTTGTCAGGTACCATTGGCGCAGCCATTGGAACAGTGTTTCTAGCCTACCTGCCGTTATCAGTGCTGAGTATTATTGCCGTGTTTATTGTCTGGCTCTACCTGCTCTTAAGAATAACGAAACCCGACTATCGGCTACCCCTGGAAACGGCTCAAAAATGGGTTATCCCGGTCGGACTATTTGGTGGTTCTCTCCAAGGTGCTATCGGACTTTCATCACCGGTTTCAATCACTTTTATGCATGCTATTCGACTCGGCAGAGAACCGTTTATATTTACCATGTCTGTTTTTTTCGCCGTATTGTCTATCCTGCAGGTACCCACACAAATATTGCTGGGACTAAGCAGTTTGAAATTCGCAGCGATAAGTAATTTATCGCTGTTTCCAATTATTATTGGTCTCTACGCCGGCAACCAGCTTGGTAAGAAAATGAATCCCAGAACGTTCGACCTGACCATCATGGGACTATTGACTGCTGTATCGATAAAAATGATTGTCGATATCTTCAGTGCATAAACAACTAAGCAGCTGCAGTTCCGCGAGCCGGTTTGTCGTTTTCAATAGTAAAAATCATACCGTCCAATAGCGCTTCAAGATCAGGTCTGGCCGAAGGGCCGTTGGAAATAGCAGCAATCTGGACCGCACCACCGGGTCTTAGGACAAATACAGCAGGTTCTGCAAAGCGCCGATCCGTTTCATCAGGCGTGAGAGGGTCGCTTACATAAAGCCCAAGCTCATGCATGGTGGCCTCGGATAAATTGCAGCCCACCGGAAACGTCCAACCGTATTCGGCAATATCTGCGCTGGCCTTCTCTGCGGTATCTGCAGATACAGCAGATACTTCAAATCCGGCTGTTTTCCAACGTCCAAGCATAGATTCCACCTGATTCAGATAAGGCTTGCATCGACCGCAATGCTTACCACGATAAACCACCAGTAACTGCCAGCCATCCGTTTTACCCCCGAGATCGAGGGACCCACCGTCCGGAGTGTCAACGCTGAACTTCGGCAGTGCTGCACCGGCTGCAGGTTTGTGAGATAAAGATGTCATAAAAGTGTTCGGCTATGTAACTCGAAGAGGGTAAACTTACTTGCGCTATAGTGTACCAATTTCTGTCGCGCTTACAAAGAAACCCCTGAATCTATGAGCAGCAAGAACCAAAATCTACAACGTGTACTGTGTGTTGGTGAAGCTATGTTGGAACTGTCTTTCAACGCAACTCCCGACAAAAGCTCCGATGCGAGTGCTAAAGACGACCCCAAAAACAAAAATAGTAGCGCCAGTGTAAAGTATGCCGGTGATACGCTAAACACAGCAGTGTATCTGCAGCGGCTCATCGGAGATAATGTGACAGTTGCCTATTGTACTGTTGTAGGGCAAGACCCTTTGTCCGGTAGACTCATTGATTTCATCAAATCAGAAAACATAGATGTTACTTCCATCCAGCAAATCGATGATCGCACCATTGGCCTCTACGCTATCAATACTGACAATACGGGCGAACGATCATTTACTTACTGGCGCAACGAGTCTGCCGCCAGAACTCTGTTTCAAAAAGATGGCAAAGCTGACTTTAGCGTACTGAAAAACTTTGACGTTATCTATATGTCCGCAATCACTATAGCAATTCTGCCTGCAAGAATACGTAAAGCCCTGCTTGAAGAACTTACCTCTCTGAGAAACGAGAACCGCGTGAAGTTTGCTTTCGATTCGAATTATCGCCCTGCTCTTTGGGAATCGCAATCCACTGCCAGAGAAACAATAGCGTCATACTGGAGCATCACTGATATTGCACTACCATCAGTTGATGATGAGCAGGCTTTGTTTGCTGACCAGAACGAACAAGCGCTAATCAGTCGTCTCCAGTCATACGGCATTGAGCAGGGAGCACTCAAACGTGGTCCGATCGGTCCGATAAGCCTGACTGAGCCGGAAATCAGTCTGTCCACGCAGGAACTACCTACAGTAGATGTAGTGGATACCACAGCTGCCGGTGATAGTTTTAACGCGGGCTACCTGAGCGCAATACTAAGCATGGCGTCAGAAAAAGAGGCACTGGTAGCAGGCCATCAATGTGCTTCCAGAGTAATTACCTATCAGGGCGCCATTATTCCTCCGGATGAGTGGTAAGGTCGACTGAAACCAGTAAGAACCAGTTCGTATACCACCATTGATAATACCGAGCTTTAAATTTGAACAACGTTAGTTCATTTTTCCAGATCCATAAGAAGGCACTGGGTATCGCCGCAACTTTGTATGTGATACTGCTTTTGCTGTCGCATTGGCAATTACCAGCAACTCACGTCTGGTTGATCGCAGCTGTTTTCTCGGTCCTGATGAATTTTACTTATCTAATCGAAGCCATATCATTAAAGGCAGCGGTTAAAACCGAGGCAATAATATCGGTACTGTTGATATCCGCTTCAATACTTGGTCTGATATTTTCCCCTTTACTTATAATCGCCGCAATATTCGGACATGGTGCCTGGGATTTGCAAAAGCACTTCGGAAAGGGAGTACCGTTTTTCTTCTGGTACACCTGCTCATGCTTTCTGGTTGATACAGTGTACAGTGCCGCACTATTGTTCTACTATTTTAATACCTTGTAACCAGCTACATCTTTTATGATTAGAGAGGAATATCTGTGAAGATAGTACTGAGATTCACGCTTCTAGTGGTCCTAACCGCACCGCTCGCCTGCCCTGCCATGGCTGACAATTCCAACCACTTATCCGACTACGCAGGCCAGCAAGGCCGACTGATCAAGAGTCTGTCAGCGGATGATATTGAACAACTTCAGGCAGGTTCAGGATGGGGGCTGGCCAAGGCTGCAGAACTAAACGGAGTGCCTGGCCCGAGACATTTACTCGAAATGAAAGACCAAATTGGTTTATCAGGTAGTCAGGTAAAATCAATTGAAAACCTGTTTAATGAGATGAACACTGCCGCGGTGAAGCTAGGCAAAGAACTCATCGAGAAAGAACGACTTCTTGAGCGGCGCTTTCAAAGCGACATCCCTAGTGCAGAAGAGCTGAAATCGTTGCTGACAGATATTGGTACAACGCGCTCATCGCTCCGGTTTGTACATTTGTCTGCGCACCTCAAAACTCCGGAGATCCTGAACACCCATCAAATCAACAAATACAATCAGCTGCGTGGATACGCCTCGGACGATCCATGCACGAATGTCCCGGAAGGTCATGATGCGTCAATGTGGAGAAAGCATAACGGCTGTGAATGATATCCATACACAATTTTTTATTAAACACGGCCTAATAAGAGTTTTCCAGATAACCTGCGGGACACAGCCTCGTTAAGTTGTAAAAGTCGGTATTGATATGTGGGAGTGCTGGACAGACCTTGCTCATTGGCAGGGCTACCGGAAAACCGGATTCCTATCTGTTTGGTTCAGAGTATCCCCTAGCGGAGAAGCTTGCGCATCTACCAATGCAACATGTCGGATGCGTACTCGTTCGATCAATCTGACGATTTAAATTCTTAGCGTTCGTTGTGGCAGTTTGGTGGATGCGCTAACGCTTATGCCCCCTACGAAAATATAGCTGATCACTCCCCGGACTCCGACAAACAGTTTGCTTATACGATCAGGTTTCTAAAGTTAAGCCGGTAACCTAGACCTCCAAAACAGGTCCAGCGTTTGTGAAGGTAAAACCTTTACCGTCGTATCCTTTTCTGGTTTTTATCTCGTATGAACCAGAGGTGTAATCGGATACCACTTTCTCCCAGAATAGACATCCGGCTGTATTTCCTGAGTATACACTCACTTCCCATTGACCTGTATGTTGCGAGAATGCATGAGTCGCTAAACGGTGGCCGTATCCGTGGCGTTGTTTTTCGGGTGCAACATAAAATTCTGCAATTGCGTTACCCTCACGGTTGAAGCGAAACGATTTATCCACCAATGCGAATCCAAATACTTCGTCGTCCGTACTTACTACATATACGTTCTTTTGAGGCTCTGTACGATAAAGTGCAAGGTAGTCGTTAGCACGAGCAATCCATGCAGTCCCGTCATCAACCACAACATACTGTTTCATATGCCACATGTAGCGTTCAAATAGTGGCTTTATCGATTCTATATCTCTGGTTAGAGCGATCTTATTGGTGTCAATAGAAATTGCTCCTTGCCGATGGGAAAGTTCAGGTGAATACGTACCCGTCAAACAGTTTGCGGGCGGTTCTGACAATCGCAGCGGAATCTATTGATCCGTTATCATCAAGCGTAGCCTCTATACCGGTAGCGCCAGAGGGGTGTTCAATTGCAAGAGACTGGGATTTGCCGTTTGAAAGCGCTGCATGCTTATAAGCAGGTGATTCAGGCAGCAGACAAGCGGTGGCAACGCTCACCGCCCCCAACACGCCAATGCTTGAATGACATCGGTGCGGTATGAAGGTTCTGGTAGTGATCGTGCCGCCATTTAACGGTGCACTCACCATCGTCATCTTGGGTACCGTTTGGTCTTGCACGTCACCAAGATTCATCATCGGACCGCATTTAAGACGAATGGACTCAAGTTTTGTTCGCAGTGCATTATTCGCCTCAAGTGCTGCGCAGGTTTCATTCCCCTCAATGTTCATGTCTGCTGCATTCAGTACCACCACAGGCATACCATTGTCTATCATGGTTACATTGATGCCTTCAACAACATCAACCTCGCTGCCGGTAGGCAGCAGCGCACCACAGGTGGAGCCAGCGGTATCTTTAAATTCCAGCGGAATCGCTACAGACGTACCGGGAACGCCGTCAATTGACGTGTTGCCTGTATAAACCGGCAGGCCATCATGCAGTGGCACACGAGCTATGGCGGCCTGACCTGTATTCTCCATGTATATAGTGACAAATGCCATGTCAGCATCATTGCTCGCAGGTGCAACCAATCCTCTTTCGATTGCGAAGGGCCCGACACCTGCGAGTATGTTTCCGCAATTCTGCGCATCGGTCACGACTGGTTGATCTACAGCTACCTGAAGAAAAAGATAGTCGACATCTACACCTTCACGAGTAGATTTCTTCACCACCGCAACTTTTGAAGTTAGCGGATCAGCACCACCCATACCGTCTATCTGACGTGTGTCCGGTGAACCCATAACCCGCAACAGAAATTCTGATCTATTTTCCGGCAGATCCTCTTCAAGAAAGTATCCGCCCTTTGAGGTGCCGCCACGCATCCACATACAGCGAACACCGTCAGACATACTTTAAACCTTTTTCGGCCAGTCTTTCCCGCATGTTGTACATGTCGAGCCCGAGCTCACCCTTAGCCAGCCGTTGGCGTTTTTCCTCTTCGTTAGCAACTCTATCAGTGGCATTCTTAAGTACCGTGGCAGCATCCGCACGTTTAACCACGCACACACCGTCATCATCGGCAACTATCACATCACCAGGCTCTACATTCGCATCAGCACAAACAACCGGAATATTTACCGACCCGAGTGTTTCTTTAACGGTTCCCTGAGCACAGATGGCTTTTGACCAGACCGGAAACTGCATCTCTGTAAGATCTTTCACATCTCTCACACCGGCATCAATGATGAGACCCTTGCAACCACGAGCCTGCGCCGAGGTGGCAATCAGATCACCGAAGTAGCCGGCATCTGACGGAGATGTAGTTGCAAGTACTAACACATCACCAGCTTGCACCTGTTCTATTGCTACATGCAGCATCCAGTTATCGCACGGTGGGGCAAGGATGGTTACGGCAGATCCTGCAATGCAGGTCCCCCGGTACACCGGCCGCATATAGCTGGCTAACAGACCGATCCTGCCCTGAGCCTCATGAACCGTAGCAACACCACAATTAGCCAAACCATCAATGATTAACTGATCTGCACGCTCAATGTTTTGTACGACAATGTTCATCAGAGTTCATCCACGCAACGCGGATAGACAGACTGAAATCCTTCGGCATACTGCGCAGCTCGACCACCCGCCATGCCACCGGAGTTACGGCGAAAATGATTGCCACGGTTTTGCGCAACATTGGTGTAGTAGTCCCACAGATGATGCTGTCCTTCCATACACTCAATGGCCGCTCGCTTTTGATCCCAGACATCGGTGATATCTAAAAAGGTGTCCGGCTTCCAGCCCATCTGCTCGGTCTGGTGCGGCTCGAACAAATACAACTGCGGAGCACCGAGTACTTTTTCACCCGGATTGTGACCCCAGGCCTGGGCTATCATCCTGACTTCCAACGCCACTTCTGTGGTGTACATGTGATCGGTGTTGTATGGGTCATACTGCGAGTGGCTCAGCATAAAATGCGGCTGTACGGCGCGGAGTAAATCAACCAGCTTATACTTTGCATCACGGTCCACCTCAAGCGGATAGTCACCCAGATCAAAAAACTGCAGATCATGTACATTTAACGCTTTTGCGGCATTTTCAGCTTCGTTGCGCCGGATAGCTTTGACTTCATCAAGAGTCTTGCCTTCCTTCCATAACCTGGCACTTTCACCGCGTTCTCCATAGGAAAGACAGGCAACAGTGACTTCATATCCAAGCTTCTGATGCAACGCTATTGCACCACCGCAGCGCCATACAAAATCTGCTGCGTGTGCAGAAATCACTAAGGCAGTTTTTTTCTCAGACATAATTGTTATACCTTCATCACACCCATTTGATCTTCAAGCTTTTGCATTACCTGCATAGCTGCAAGACCCTGAGCAAAACTCGAGTTTGGTTCCCTGCCCTCGCTAATTGCTGCGATAAACTCCCGATCAATTAGCTCTATACCATTACTGGAAACCGCAACACCTGCAAGATCAATGGGTTCTTCGTTTCCATCAACAAGATCATCGTATCGCGCAATGTAAGTACCGCTGTCACCAATGTAGCGAAAGAATGAACCCAGCGGACCGTTGTTATTAAATGACAGAGACAGTGTGCAGAGCTTACCTGTTGGCGTCTTCATGCCAATGGTCATATCCATAGCAATACCCAGCTCCGGATGCGCAGGCCCCTGCAACCCGAATACCTCGCTTGGCACCTCACCAGTCTGATACATAAACAAGTCGATAGTGTGACAGGCGTGGTGCCATAGCAGGTGGTCCGTCCAGCTGCGTGCTTCACCTTTGGCGTTGGTATTGGTGCGACGGAAGAAGAATGTTTGTGCATCCATCTGCTGGATAGAAAACTCTCCGGCATCGATCCGATTTTTCACCCACTGATGGGACGGATTAAAACGCCGCACATGACCGACCATTCCAATGAGGCCGGTTTCTTTTTGCGCTGCATCCATTTTCTCGGCATCTGCCAGACTGTCTGCCATGGGTATTTCTGCAAACGTGTGCTTACCGCCCTTTAACGCTTGCACAGATTGCTGGCAATGTAGCTGAGTAGGCGTTGAAAGTATCACTGCATCAATATCCTGATTCAGAAAATCCTCATAGTTTGCACATGCATTCGGGATTTTTCTTTCTGTAGCAAGTGCTTCGATTTTATCTTTGTTCGGTCCGAATACAGCCGTGACTTCAGCGTCTTTAATATTTGCAAGTGCGTCTAAATGCTTTAAACCAAACGCGCCATAAGCGCCGGCCACACCGATCTTCACCATAGTTATCGATTCTCCAGTATTAAATGCCCAACGGCTGTGTTGGATGCAGGCACATGATAAAACCTGTGCTTCTCTTCGACCTTTTCATTTAATGCACCACGCATGACATACCACATCACAAGCTCGATACCTTCTGAACCGGCCTCTCTGAGATATTCAATATGTTCGATCTGAGAGCCTTTATCCGGATCATTAACCAGCAAGTCCATAAAACGGGCATCCCATTCCGAGTTAATTAACCCTGCACGCTGATGCTGCAGCTGGTGACTCATACCACCAGTGCCGAACACACAAATTTTTAGATCTTCAGGGTAGGACTCTATCGCTGTACGAATAGCTTTGCCCAGTGCAAAACATCGCTGCCCTAAAGGAGCCGGATACTGCACCACATTGACCGCCAGAGGCACGACAGGGCATGGCCATTCATCCGGTTGACCGAACATCATGGTCAGCGGTACGGTTAATCCATGATCAACTTCCATTTGATTGATGACGGTGATATCAAACATATCGAGCACCAGAGACTGTGCAATGTGTGCAGACAGTTCCTGATGACCCTTCACGACCGGCACCGGCCGCGGTCCCCAACCTTCATCTGCTGGTTGATACTCAGTTGCGCAACCCAGCGCAAACGTTGGAATTACAGTGGCATCAAACGCTGTGCAGTGATCGTTGTAGACCAAAAAGATAACATCGGGCTTCTCGTCGGCCATCCATTTTTTTGAGGGCTCAAAGCCTTTGAATATTGGACCGTAGTAATCATCGTCACTGATGCCGGTATCCGACGCCACCCCCAGTGCCGGAACATGGGAGCAGGCAACCCCTGAAGAAATATATGCCATGCTACCGCTCCCACTCTTTCTTGTAACGGTTGCCGTCTATTGAGCGGCCACCCGCAACCATCATCGCACGATACGCATCAGAACCCATACCGGTCATGAGTCCAGCCAGTTCCTGAAAGTTGATGCCGTGATAAGCCGCCAGCTTGGATGTGTAGTAGATGTTGCCACCAAGTTCCAGTAGTCGGGTCCACTCCTGATTCAGTGCTGCGTGCCTTTGCTCGGCATTCATCGGAAAGCGATCAATATAACCTTCGGGATCAGCACTGAACTCATCACGGTTTTTCTGCTGTCGGAGGCTGATACAAAACTGATTCAGGTGATAGCCACGAGCGGCCTGCTGGCTATCAAATACTATAGTCCCTGGAATATCGTCGTAATTCTGTTCCACACTCATCGACCAGCCCTGATTTTCGCAAACCCGCAGTATACAGGATACCACCGAAACGTCTGGCCAACGATTGGCTTTAACTCCAATAAAGTCGCATTGGATTATCCACCAATAGCTTGCGCTGTTTTTCCGCAGAGTCTGCAATCAGCGGAATCAACTCGACCAGCTGACCATCATCCGGCACATGCGATTTCATGTTCGGGTGCGGCCAGTCTGTGCCCCATAAAACACGATCGGGATACGCATCCACCAAACGTTTCATAAACGGAATCACATCGGAATAATTTTCGTGGTTACCACCCTGCGTTGTAAGCCGCTCAGGGCAGGACACCTTACTCCAGAACTTTTCATCCTCCATTAGATCAATAAATTGCGCAAAGTCTTTGTGGTCAACTCCTTTAGTTATATCCGGCCGGGCCATGTGATCAAACACAACCGTGACCGGCAAACTCTTCAGAAACGGCACCTGCTCGGCAAAGTCAGCTGCTTCTATATAAACAATAATATGCCAGCCAAGCGGAGTGATTTTGTCGACAATTTTTTGATAGTGCTCGCGTGGCTTTGGATCAACCAGACGGCGGACGAAATTAAACCGCACACCCCGTACACCTGCCTGATGCATTGTTTGCAGTTCATCATCTGTAACGGATTCATCCACCACCGCAATACCGCGAGCGAGATCACCGGCACTTTTCAGCCCGTCTATCAGTGCATCGTTATTTTTGCCGTGACAGGACGCCTGCACAATGACATTGCGTGAAAACCCGAGGTGATCGCGCAGCGCAACCAACTCCTGCTTTGATCCGGTACAGGGCGTGTACTTTCGTTCCGGGGAATACGGAAACACTTCTTCCGGACCAAAGATATGACAGTGTGAATCAACTGCACCCGGCGGGGGTTGATAACGAGGCTTGCGCGGGTTTTGATGCCACACCATCCAGTCTGGATCCATCGGCATATGATTATTCCTCTGTTATTCAGACAAATTATACTTGAGTATCAAGGTCTTGAGGAAGGCGTCAACAATTCAAATACGACCAGCCAACTCAGCAGAGCCTGCACTATAGTGTCGCGCTCGAAACAGCCAGTTAACGCGACCGAAATTCTCTGTTTGATTGAAGTAAGGGCACACATATTCCCACACAATTTCACCGCGGGGTGTCACCTCAAAAATACACCCTTTGGCACCCTCACAAATCAGGGTATTACCTGAAGACAGTCGCTGGCATCCGCCGATGTGTGGCGAGAAGAAACTCTGTGGATTATCCGTGGCCTGGTAACGCCAAACGACTTGTTTGCTTTCGGGGTTTAGCTCCCAGACCTGGGAATGATGCAGATCTGCACTATAAGCACCGTTGGCAAATAGCAGAAGGTTGTCGTTGTCCAGTATCTGCGCATCATGCTGGCCACCCATCTTGTCGTCCTGGTAGTGCCACACGACGGCATCAGTTTGTTTATCTACGATAAACAACAGGTTTAAATTTTTACAGCTAACAAGCACTCTGTTATCAGGCAGTGGGAAAACAGTATTGGTGTGAGCACGCGACCAACGATTACCATTCGGGTGTATTGGAAATTCACCTTTATTAAAGTTAGTAAAATGCCACTCCCACACTATAGCACCGCTCACATCTACCTCCCGAATACACTCCCCCATGATACCGGGTTCAAACTCTGACCCCGCAATACCGCCAAGTATCACAGCACGCTGGTCGGCGTTTAGGTCCGTAAAAGCAAGATAGATTATATGGCCATTCTCGAGTCGCCTGGCATCGTGATGCTGCCATGGATCAATGTGCTCACGAATCAGATGGCCATCCCAATCATACTCCCGCATCACACCACTACTCACCAACCCAACCCCTTGCGGGTCGTCACAGCGTTCATTGACAAACAGATTACCATTCGACAGTAGGTAGCTCCAATGAGTTAAGCCACCACCACTGGCCCACTGGTTAACCACTTCACCATAGGTATCGATCAGGTAGACTGCTTTAGCACCAGCCGGTGCCAACAGTATATAACCGGGTGTCACCAATTCTGTTTGGTAGGTAACGCCTGTATTCTGGATCAGCATCGAGTTATCTCCGACCGATCAAGCCACTCTGGATACCTTAACGGGCACGCTCGCAAGCGAGTGGATAGTGCTGTTTACGCCCGACACCACCGGACCATTCAAGGTAAACTGCTGCACGCGGTCTGCAAGCGCGTTAAGTAGTGAAGTTATCTCCAGTCTGGCGAGATTCATTCCAAGACATGCATGCACACCCTGCCCGAAGCCAACATGGCCGATCGTCTTTCGTTCTATGTCAAATCTGTTCGGTTCAGGAAAACGCAACGGATCGCGATTGGCCGCACCGTATACCATGAGTACCCGATTGCCTTGCCTCAATGTGGTGCCGGCTACTTCAATGTCTTGAGTAACATACCGTGTAAAAGCTCGAATGGGCGTGTTGAGCCGTACGACCTCTTCAATAGCATTTCTTACAAGATCTCGATCATCACGCAGTCTCTGCCATTGCTCCGGATTTTTAGAAAACAACATAATGGCATAACCGATGGCAGAGATCGTGGTATCAAGACTTGGTGCAATATAGTCACGCATCAATTCTGCCGCACGAGCGGGCTCCATACCGCCTTCTATACCCAGTTTTGTCGCACGACGAGCCCACCCCTCGTCACTTAAATTATCCAGAGTTTCAGGATCATCGAGAAAACCGCGTAGCTGTTTCAAGTTTTCTATCGCTTTATCACGCCTGTCACCGGGCCACCCCATAAGCTCAAACGTGGCCGCACCCCACTCAAGCATTCTATCTTTGCCATTCGGTCCAAGCCCGACCAGATCTCTTACAATAGTGAGTGGCAGATACGGTGCCAGATCTGATGCGGCATCGAACTCGCCCTTTTGCACCAGCTTTTCAACGACGTACTCAGCCTCTTTCTCAATGCGGTCTTTGATATGACGGAGGTTCTTCGGTGATACTGGCGCAAAAGTAATGGAGCGTGAAACATCATGCGCTGGTGGATCTGAATTTAAACTGCTGCCGATCAGAAATTTGTTAATCTCATCATCGACCGACACCCCTTTTGCCGAACTAAAACACTCATGGTTGCGCAAACTCGCAACCAGTTCAGCGTGGCCACAGATCGCATACATCCGGTTTTGTGAAAGCCAAACAACCGGCCCTGCATCCAGCATTTTTCCATAGGCCGAGACAGGATCTGCGATTGTACTATCAGCATAAAAGTCTATATCGCACACCGGAGCACCGGTTTGTTCTGTCATTGCGGTTAACAGCCTGTCTTATCTAAACACACATTGTCACGCGATTAGTCTGTCATCGCAATCACATTTCCCGAAAAGCCTGCAATACCGTTCCAGCCACAACGCCAGGCTGGTAGATCGGCAAGTGCAACTGCAACCAGTTAGAATCTCACCGGCAGTTTGTTGTACCCACGAAACCGCGCCAATGGCATTCTTTCAGGCTCACCGGCAGCTTTCATTCGAGGATATTTTTCAATCAGTCGACTAAAAGCAATTTTGCCTTCATACCTTGCCAGGGTGGCACCGAGACACACATGGATACCCGTAATGAACGCAATATGTTTATTCGGACTGCGTGAGAAATCTATCTTATCCGGCTGATCAAACACTTCAGGATCTCTGTTGGCACCCGCAATAGATGTGTGTATGTAGGTGCCCGCGGGGATAGATTCTCCACCGATAACCGTATCAACCGTGGTGGTTCGATTACCAATCTGTAGCGGGCTTTCATACCGCATTATTTCTTCAACAGCATTTGCAACAAGATCCGGACTGTCCCGCAGTAACTGGAATTGATCAGGTGCCTGTAACAGTATACCTACCCCGTTAGCCATTAAACTTGTGGTGGTCTCATGACCCGCGTTAAGCAGAAATATACAGTTTTGAATTAGCTCTTCCTGTGTGAGTTGCCGGCCTTCGAACTCGCCGAAGATTAAAGCTTCAAGCACTTCACCCTGCCCTGCCCCCTCCGGATTCGCACGTCGATGATTGATGAGATCGTTAAGCATCTCGCTGAACTCCTCAACAGCTCGATTGCCGTTATCGAGCCGCTGCGGGGAGACCTCCGGATCGAGTGCACCCAGAATAGCCAAGGAATAACCACGAAGCTTGTGACGATGCTGCTCCGGTACTCCCAACATAAAAGAAATAACTTCAGTAGGCAGCCGCATCGCAAACGCACTTACAAAATCAATATCACCTGCGCCACTCAATTCATTAAGGAGCTTGTCGACGATATCAGTAATCAGGAGCTCCATTTCACTAAGCTTGCGCGGCGTAAATGCATGGGCCAGTAGCTTTCGAACTGTTGTGTGATATGGCGGGTCGTTAAAGACCAGGCTGCGGGTATGGTGGGTGTAAAGCGCGCCATCGCCAAATTTCTCTTTGAAAGCAATGGTCTTATCAGAGACCATGGTGCGATCCTGGTAGACCGACCGTACATCTTCATAGCGCGTCAGGTACAAAGATCCATCCGGATTAAAATGCACCGGATCATGTTCTCTTAGATTGGCTAGTACCGGATACGGGTTGTTGATAAATGCGCTGTCAATAGCGTTTAAATCGAAGTTCCGGGCATCATGTAAGCCCAATCCCGCTCCATGATTCCTGATCACCATAACGGTACCTGATTGTTATTGAAAGCCTGTAGTCGACCAAAAGTTACACTCCCGCTTGCGGCCGCGAGCGGGAGGGTTGGCGCCTGAGCGCCGGGAAGATTGTGGTCTGTTAAAACAGTTTACACAATCAACTAACCATAGCGATAAGGCCGACCTGCCTTCTGCATGTCATCGTTATATTTGCGGAATATATCCACCACCTTGGCTTTAGTCTCCGATTCTGCTGCTATCTCATCCCAGAACTTGACCGCTGCAGTTTCCACCTGAGCCCATTCTTCATCAGGGATGGTGGTGAGTTCCATCTTGGTGCCATTAACGCGAAGGTCTGACTCACCACCCCAGTACCACCACTGGCGATAGTAGTGACTCTGCTCCATACACACGGTAAGCAACTCTTTAAGGTGTTCGGGAAGCTCTTCCCATCTTTCCATATTGGCAAAGAAGTGACCAATCCAGGCACCGGAGATATTATTGGTCAGAAAGTAGTTAGTTACATCAGCCCATCCGACGGTATAGTCTTCAGTGATGCCAGACCAGGCGATCCCATCGAGTTCTCCAGTTTGTACCGCGACTTCGATATCTTCCCACGGAAGCGTCACCGGCACGACACCAAACTGCGAAAGAAATCTGCCTGCAGTCGGGAATGTAAATACTTTCTTGCCCTTGAGATCTGCAAGAGAGTTGATCGGATCTTTGGTAGCAAAATGGCACGGATCCCATGCGCCAGCAGAAATATGCTTCACCCCTACCTTGCTGTATTCCTCATCCCAGATTTCATTCAAACCGTATTGATTAAAAAGCACCGGTACATCAAGTGAATAGCGACTACCGAACGGAAAGTAACCACCAAACACCGTTACTTCTGTAGGTGATGCCATCGAATCATCATCTGATTGCACAGCGTCAATGGTGCCGCGCTGCAATGCCTGAAAAAGCTCTCCGGTCGGTACCAGCTGATCGGCAAAAAACAACTCAATTTCCATCTCGTCGCCGGCGATCTTGTTGAACTTGTCGATAGCGGGCTTTACCACATGCTCTGCCAGTGCAGTCCCTGCGTAAGTCTGCAATCGCCACTTAATTTTTGACTGCGCTATTGCAGGTGCACCCATTACTGTTGCGGCAGGAACTGCTACTGCGGCCTTCTTTAAAAACGATCGTCTGTCAGTCATTTTCATTTCCTCAGTTGACTGATCCCGTCTTTAGTTACCGTAGACGGTTTCCGGCAGCCATAGTGCAATCTGTGGGAACACTATGACTAAAGTCAGTGCTAATATCATTACCAGAACAAATGGAATAATTGATCGGTAGATATCGGACAAGGTAATTTCCGGTGGCGACATCGCACGCATTAAAAAGAGGTTGTAACCAAACGGAGGTGTCATATACGCCACTTGTGTAGTGATAGTATACAAAACACCGTACCAGATCAGATCAAAGCCAAGTGACCCGACCAGCGGAATATATAATGGTGCAACGATAACAAGCATTGCCGTGTCATCAAGAAAAGTCCCCATCGCAATAAAACTAAGCTGCATCAAAATAAGAATCATCCACGGCGACAACCCGAGTTTTTCAGTGAACAGGCTTTCAATAGCCTTTACTGCCCCAAGACCATCGAACACCGCCCCAAAAGCAAGTGCTGCCAGAATAATCCACATAAACATGCAGGTAATTCCCAGTGTATTCTTAAGCGAAGTATCGAACACCCGCCAGGTCATGCGGCCCTTGGCCACCGCAGCAAAAAAAGCCGCTATTGCCCCTATTGCAGAACTTTCAACCAAAGAGGTCCAACCCTTAACAAACGGCACCATCATCGCGAAGAAAATTAGCAGCGGCAGTATGCCTGCCCATAGCATCCGGTATTTTTCAGCAACAGGAATATCCCGTTCTTGTTCTGACAATATCGGGCCGAGTGCTGGATTGATTTTGCATCGAATGGCTATATAGATAACGAACATGGTTGCCATCATTAAACCGGGAACCACACCTGCCAGCCATAGTTGTCCCACGGGTTGGCGTGCGATCATCGCATAGAGCACCAGCACCACCGAAGGCGGCACGAGAATGCCGAGCGAACTCCCCGCCTGCACGACCCCGGTAACCATGCGTTTGTCATACCCCCTTCGCAATAACTCCGGCAATGCTATGGTGGCACCGATTGCCACACCTGCCACAGACAAACCATTCATCGCAGATATCAACACCATTAGCCCGATGGTACCAATTGCCAACCCACCGCTAATACCGCCCATCCAAACATGGAACATGCGATAGAGATCATTGGCAATTCCACTCTCAGACAGAATGTATCCCATGAACACAAACATGGGTACCGTGAGCAGCGGGTACCAGCGCATCACTTTTATGGTCTGCGCAAAGGCAATATCAAATCCGCCCCGCTCCCCCCACAACAGCAACGCTGCAATAACAGCCACAAAGCCAATGGCACCAAAAACTCTTTGCCCGGAGAACAACAACACCATCATCGACGCAAACATCAGCAGAGCAATCATCTCGTAACTCATGGTCAGATCTCCTCACCACGAATACGTAAAACATCTTTAAAAAGCTCTGACAACGCCTGCATCAACATCATCACAATACCGATGCATAGCACCACCTTGATCGGCCACATATATGGCCGCCAGATAGTTCTGCTACGTTCCAGTGTTCCGGGCTCTTCAGTACCGCTGATCAGTCCGATAAGATATCCAACCGCGTCAGAACCAAAATATCCAAGTGAGTAGGCGGTAGACCCGATTGCACCCCACAGCAGCACGAGCAGGTACACCAGCAAACAAACTACCGTGATTGCGTCTGTGATTGCTTTTCTTCTAAGGGACCAGTTGTCGTAGAACAGATCCATTCTAACGTGTGAGCCCATCTGCAACGCATAGGGGCCACCTAAAATAAAGTAGGCAACCATGGCAAACTGCGCCGCTTCCAGGGTCCACAGCGATGGCTGGTCTCCGAATTTGCTGATGATTGACCAGAGCAGGATACCCATCATCGCAAAGATGCCGTAGGTCATCACGCGACCGATGCCGCCATTGAACTTGTCAACAACGGCAATGTAACCGCGCATCAGCTTCATGAGCGCGGCCCTGTGTTTTGAGAGAAAGTTGCGCGCACATGCGGCGCTGCTGCCATCCGATCAATCACGGTTGTGAATACACCGTCATTCCACTACCTACCCTGCGAGCTTTGGGTGATACACACCGCGACGGCACTTTTCAACATCTGCCCTTATTATTCTTTCCCCGGGTAAAGTATTCGTCAGGGTAGATGTCTCTGTCAACGTATTTAATCAACAGAGATGCACGGGCTTGCCATAGAACCGCGATAGCGGACGCGCAACGGAATCACGGGCCGTTCATATCTCAGGAGATTGGGATACTTTGCTTGAGATAGGGTTTCCGGACATAGCTCAATTCGTGGTGTTGAAGAACTTTCCGGAGTCGGGAGCCCGCTTTCGCAGTGGCAGAGGTTCTGCCACGCAGACTAACGGATAAGTAAATCTAACTCGCCTTGCGAATCGCCTCGGCAATTTCTTCGGCAGCAGCAATCGTGTTGTCTTTGTCTTGTGCTTCAGCCATCACTCGCACCAATCGCTCAGTACCAGACTTGCGTATCAGCAGCCGACCCGACTTGCCAAGATTCTTGTCGACCTTCTTAATCAACGCATTAACGCTCTTATCTTCCAGTGGATCGTTCTCACCAAAACGAACGTTGATTAGTTTCTGTGGCGCAGGTGTAAAGACATTGGCAAGTTCAGAGAATGGTTTATCTGACTGCACCAGCGCTGCCAGAATTTGAAGTGCGGCAATCATGCCGTCACCAGTTGTAGAGAAATCTGAGAGCACAACATGGCCGGATTGTTCACCACCAAGGTTGTATCCATCAGCGCGCATCTTTTCTACGACATATCGGTCTCCCACCTGGGTACGTTCCATGGTAAGACCCAAATCACCCAGATATTGCTCAAGGCCAAGGTTGGACATTACTGTGGTTACAACCCCGGGTTTTGAGAGTTTGCCAGCCTTTTTCCACTGCTGCGCAATCAGGGCAATCAGCTGATCCCCGTCTATCTCATTGGATTTCTCATCCACAATGATACAGCGGTCAGCATCACCGTCGAGTGCGATGCCTATATCTGCCCGATACTTCTTTACAGCATCTTTCAACGCTCTGGTATCGGTCGAGCCCACTTCTTCATTAATATTAAAACCATTGGGGTCTACGCCCAGCGGAATAACCTCTGCACCCAACTCATAGAGTGCTGTCGGTGCAACGTTGTAGGCAGCCCCGTTCGCACAATCAACTACAATGCGCAGTCCCGTCAGTCGCAATCGACGCGGGAATGTGGCTTTAACAATCTCGATATAACGCGAGGAGGCTTCATCCATCCGGTGCGTTCGACCAAGCACATCCGGTGAGGCGAGATTATGATCCAGCGGCTCATCCATAAGTGCTTCGATTTCCAGTTCAATTTCGTCTGACAGCTTGTAGCCATCCGGGCCAAACAGTTTAATTCCGTTATCTTCAAATTTGTTGTGCGACGCTGATATCATCACGCCCAGATCAGCGCGTAGCGATCTGGTCATCATGGCAACGCCGGGTGTAGGTATGGTGCCGAACAACGTCACGTCCATACCCACCGATGTAAAGCCCGCCACAAGTGCCGGTTCAATCGTATAGCCTGACAGCCGGGTATCTTTGCCAATCACTACAGTATGTCTTCGCGCGCTGGAAGATTTAAAATACCTGCCTGCAGCCATTCCCAGTCTCAGAGAGATCTCTGGAGTCATGGAGCCTTTGTTAGCGGTACCCCGAATGCCATCTGTACCGAAGTACTTGCGCTTCATGATCTCACTCATACTAAACTTCCTACTTCTATCTGCGTTGTATTACTGCACTTGAAAATTTGCATAGATTTCAAACTTCTGCTCGCTTCATAAGCGATACGATCGCCCGCTTTCCTGTTGCTCTTCTCATTACGGTTAGTTACTGTTCAGCCTGACTTCTCAAGCGTGAGTAATTGCAAGGTTTAAACCGACACGCACTGTGATCCAGCCGATTTCCAAAGCGTTGTTCCCGGAATGCGAACCCCGTCCAATCTGTGGCACACAACTTGGAGACACAAAGATCTGCGTTTCGGCTAACACCCGGCTTTTATCCTGCATCTTCCTTTTGACAACAGCAGATCCATAATCATGAGAATCGGTCTATTCCACGGCTACAATCTCGGCGGCTCGGGCAGTAACGAATACACCCGTTATCTCGCTAAGGCATTACTGGCAGAGGGTTCAGAAGTTCATCTGATCTGTCGTGAGCCGGAAGCGGAATCACTGGGCTTTATAGACATTGCTTATCGATACGATACTGACGGGACAGCTGAAACTGTTTTTGCGAATACCCCGGCGGACTCGGGTAGCGCAGCCCGGCCACTTTGCTACCTGCACGAAATGCCAAATGCGAGTGTGTTACCGGTATATGTGACAGACAAGCAGCGCGATGGTGTTGTTAAGTCATTTACCAATCTTACAGACGAAGAGCTGAATGAATATCACCAGGTTTCTGCCACGGCTTTAAAAGCGATACTGACATCATACGAGCTCGACATTCTGCACTGCAATCATGTCACGTACCAGCCGCAGGTGGCCGAGAAAGTATGCGAAGAGACAAATACACCCTATATCATCTATCCGCATGGCAGCGCGATTGAATACACAGTCAAAACGGACGAACGCTACTTCAACAAAGTACGCGACTCTATAAAACTGACTGACGGACTAATAATTGGCAACAATGAGGTTAAACAGCGAATCGTTAACCTGTATCCGGAACTTGAAAACGAAATACACAGCAAATCACAGATCGTAGGGGTTGGTGTCGACACAGCGCTATTTACCAGCTGCCCCGAAGATCAGCGCCAGGCCTCCCTGGACACACTTACATCACTGGAACTCGGCGGTGGCAAAACTGCAGCACTTACGCGCGAACTGGAGCAAAAGCTTGATGCCGGTGAGATTGATGCAGTTACACAATTTCGCAATAGCTACGTACAAAAACTCTCCGACGACGACATTTCTGCAAAGCTTAAAAAGCTTGATCTGAACGCTCCGGTATTACTCTTCGTAGGCGCACTTACCGCCGGAAAAGGACTGCAAGGTCTCTTGTGTGCAATGTGCAGCGCGCTCAGAAAACAACCTGACTTGCAGCTAGTTATTGTTGGCGCAGGTGCTTACAGAGAAGCATTGGAAGGACTGGTTCATCTGCTCACGACTCGAAACCTGCCAATGCTCAAGAAAATGGCAAGCCAGGGCTTCGATCTGGACTTCAGTGATAACACCGGCGCCTGGGAAGATGTTGAATACTATCTGGAGCATCACGCAGACGAACTGCTGGAATGTTCTGATCGTTTAAAGAACAACGTACATTTTGTCGGCAGATTAAATCACGATCAGCTTAAGTATCTGTTCCCGATTGTTGATCTCGCTGTGTTCCCATCGGTTGTTCCGGAAGCTTATCCGCTTGTATTGATGGAATCGCTATCTAACGGCGTATTGCCAATGGTCAGCTATTTCAGCGGATTCACCGACGGTATAGATGAACTCGCTGACGTCATCCCGGAAGAGCTGCTGTCACTGATGCGTATCCCCATGGACAATGAAGCGCGTATAAAAACAATGGCCGAAAATCTACACAGTTTGTTAGCAAGTCCATCTTTCAAAGAAATACGCCCGCGTCTGCGCGAAGTTGCCTGCGATCGTTATGACTGGCACCTGCGAGCAAAGCAAATGATTGCAGCCTACTCGAGTGCACTGGAAAACCGGGCGAATTCCACATCAAAGATACGCGGTGCGGCTTAGATAGGACACCAATAAAGAGTATTTGTATAATTCACATTGTGAATTTTTTATTGTGAAATTATCTAACCCAGTGTCTAAAATGCGTGTTATCCAAGAACTGATGCTCGCCGTCTCTCTGCATGAACCGCTGATATGCATTGCACAGACGCAAGGCAGGAACTTTGAAGACCCAAACCTATGTCAAAATCAATTAACACTCTAATACTCGGTGCGTCCTACGGATCTTTGCTGGGCTGCAAACTTGCTCTGGCAGGCCACAACGCCACACTGGTTTGCACAGCACCTACCGCAGAACTCATTAACACATCCGGCACTGTCGTACGGTTTCCGGTACGTGGCCGGGATGAAGCCGTCGTTGTAAAGTCCGCTGACCTTGCCGGCAGCATCGATGCCACAACACCTGGCGAAGTAGACGTATCAAAATACGATCTTGTCGTCCTGGGCATGCAGGAACCTCAATACGGAAATCCGGAAGTCAGAGTGTTGATGAACAAGATCGCAGACGCGCGTTTGCCGTGTATGGCGATCATGAATATGCCGCCACTACCGTACATAAAGCGCCTGCCCGGGGTGGATGCTTCAAAAGTCACGACCTGTTACGCGGATGCCTCTGTGTGGGACAACTTTGAACCCGGCCTGGTAACACTCGCAAGCCCGGATCCACAGGCATACAGACCACCGGAAGAAGACAAAAACGTACTTCACGTCAGCCTGCCTACCAATTTCAAAGTCGCGCGCTTTGAGTCTGACGAGCACACACAGATGCTGCGAGACATTGAAGAAGACATCATCGCTGTAAGATTCCCGACTGATGATGGAGAAACAGAACTACCGGTAAAAGTAAAAGTACATGACTCTCTTTATGTACCACTGGCTAAGTGGAGCATGCTCATGACAGGCAACTACCGCTGTGTTCACAAGGATGGCATGATCGCGATTCGTGATGCTGTGCATACCGATCTCGACAAATCACGAGAGATCTATGAGTGGACAGCAACTGTGTGCCAGGAGCTGGGTGCAGACCCGAAGGATCTTGTCCCGTTTGATAAATACGCAAATGCAGCAAAAGGACTATCGCAGCCATCATCTGCTGCCAAAGCACTGGATCGCGGTGTTCCAGCCATTGAACGTGTCGATAAGCTGGTACAATTACTTGCCAACCACAAACGAATGACCAACCCGGTCGTAGACGAAATTGTTGATAATGTGCAGTGGTATCTCGATAAGAACGCGGGTTAAGACAAAGCAACAGAGAAGCTCACAAAGCCGTTTGTCGGAGCGCACCACATAGCTGATACAGTATTTTCTTAGGGGCATAAGGGTCAAGCGTATCCGCCAAACTGCTCAACCATGGCAACATCGTTGCAGAAAATTAGTCACAGATAACGCGAGTAATTACGTATCTGACGTGCCGCACGTTGGTGGATTCGCAAGCTTATCCCCACCACGGAGGCGATCGCTAAAGATAAAGCGAATCTCACTGTGCGACAAAACCCTCCCCCGAGCTTAAACTCGGCCCCTCCCAAACGACCTAATCAGAATCTGTTGCCTGTCTGAATATACGAATAACGCTTCTAAAAACACAAGCCACTAGTCCAGGCCAGGTGATTGAATATAAGGAATTTCAAATACTTGCCGATATCCAAAAAGATATTAGGAACAACCCAAAGGTAACAATCCGTTTACTGCTGTCATCCCCGTTGTAGTGTTGAAGTGAGGAACATATAGAATGAGGCGTCTCGTTAAGAGTATGTTTCTAGTGTCTGTCTGGTTTGGAGTATTAGGATTAACCTATGCTCAAGATATCGACTCAGGGGTTAGTTTTTCACAGGTGATAGCTGCATTGGAAGCGACCTGACAATATCCCCGGCTCGATAGAACAGACACGTTTACTGACGCGGACCACAACGGAGTTCGCGATGATATAGACGAATATATCTATAACCTGGCAGTAACCGACGAACAGATGAGCAACCTACGACAACTGGCAGCGGCAATACAGCGCACATTAGCAGTTAACGTTAACGATGCGGCTGCGCTGGAGGCGGTGAAGGACAGTTGGTTATTAGGACTCGACTGTGTAGATAAAGCATTTGAGAATCCACAGCACGCCAGAAAGCTCGGCTCAAAAATTAAGGCCTATACTGCCAACACAAAGAAACGGGCATTCGCAGCAATACGATTTTCAGAAGCTTTGAATGGACATGTTTTATCAGTGACCGATTATCCTGTATGCGATGGCGATGTGTATCGAGAAAATAATGCTCGAACGGACACCAATGATAACCCCGTTATGACACATAAAAAGCCAATTGCTCAAGAACACGTGCCCACTTCCGGGATAGTTAAAATAATTCCTTGCCCACCCGTAAAGCTCAGTGAAGTTCAACACCCTGATAATTTAGCAAATTTTTGCAAACCAACCGAGATTCGTAAATAGCATTCATTTTGAAGTCACGGTGAGTGAACTTTCACTGCAATCCGTCCCGATAAGACCTCACTACCAATGGCCAAGTGTGTATTTTTTCTCGCGTGAAACATCGGTAAGCAGCTCGTGCCCACGAGAGATACTCTCAATTGACTCACCAAGACTGCAAAAAAGCTGCTTCAGGAATTCTCCATCAGAACGTTGCTCAACAAACTCACCGTTCCACCAAATCAGCTTCCCGTCCTGTACAAGCGCGTAGATTGCACCAGAGCCAGGATCAACAAACTTAACTTCCGAAATAGTATTCAGGCAACGGCTTAAAAAATCACCATTATTTTCCCGTTTAGATTCAGAAAAAACACTTTCTGGTGATTTCGCATCAACATTAACCTTTCTGTATTGCTCAATCGCACGCATTTGATCGACATCCAATATGGTCATCGAGTTATTCCAGCCAAATGCTGCTGTTTTTGGTAGTTGACCTTTCTCTACACTGTTATCAAGAAACTCAAAGTGCACCTGTTTATCGTCTGAAAGCACCCATGATATAAACAGATCGGGCATTCCGGTGTAGGCCTCTATATTGTGAAATAACAGATCATCAACTGCTTTAAACCTGCCAGTGGTCTGGCCACGTTCCCAGGCACGAACAACCGTCTCGGCAGGCGGCGTGATCATGAAGAATAAAAATATCCTATCTCCAAACCTTGACAACAATTTACTGTCACGGCTATGCCCGCCTTTGTCTATGTTAAAGCTATCGAATCGAAATCTATCGATCAAGAGATGTGTAAGCTCACCTCGCGCTGCTTTTTCTGCCATATAACGGTCGAGTTTCTTATCTACAATCTCCAGCTCCTGACCCGTGAGCATGGCCGCGTATTTGTAGTCAGCCCCCAATGACTCATAGTCCAGCAGATACTTGCGCCAATAGTCCGGGCTAATTAATGCAAAGTCTTCCCATGGAATCTCAAGACTACCCGCAAGGTCCCTTTGCTGTGGCCGAATAGTACTTTTTCCTGACGCAGAAGCCCCTTTCACATTCATTACCACCGGGTGGTTTTGAGTCGGGAGGCAACGGAAATTCTCTTGCTCTATAGCCTTTTTAAAAATCGGCGCTACGATTGAATGAGCCAGTTCACTTCCATAGTTATTTAACGCCCTATTGGTAGCGATGGTTGTTACCAGATCCGGTTGATTAACCATGTGTCCGCGATGACCGATAATTGCACTGACAACGCGATGAATCGCCTGCAGGCAGCAGCGCGTTAAAGCGTCTGACTCCTCGTTGGCACGTTGCTGCCAGTGATCCAGAGCATTCAATTCTCCTGGAGCCTGATTTACCGATGCCCCCTTTTCTTCTTTGAACAACCGTGCGAGAAAGCCCATTTTACTTTTTTCAGGAATGGGTGGTGCTGGAGCAAACAATCTCTCATTGAGCTCTTTCTTTACCAGGTTCTCACAAGTGCTCCGGGCTTCGTTAAACCGCTCCTGATAGATTTCAATATCGGGTAGTACATAGTCACGATAAACGGTGTGCACCATTGACCTGAGACTGATGCCCAGATCTTCATAGTTCGGTCCATCAGGAACTGATAAGTCTGAAGTTACTCGTACCAGCAGATCGTGAACGATGAGTCGTTCAATTCGAAACGCTACCAGTTCAACCGGCTTTATACCCGAAAAGTCCGACAACTCCTTTGCACTGCGATAATCCAGAGTTGAATTTTCAGGTCTGAACAGGGTAACCGCGGACTGCAGCGATGATGGAATCTGAGAGGATAGTCCCGGATCCCATGCACTATGTTCATTATTGTCTTTATGTCTCACCCACGCTGACGCAACTTGCGGATCAACGGATAGCTGACCAGCAGTAAGGCGATCAGCATACAAGCACCACTTATCGGGCGAGTAAAAAATGTGGTGACATCACCTTGAGATGCAAGCAGCGACTGTCTTAGTGAACGTTCTGCCAATGGTCCCAATACAATAGCCAGCACCGCGGGAGCAACCGGGTAATTCAATTTGCGCAAAAGGTAGCCTACTATACCAAAAACAAACATCAACCAGACGTCGTGCATTGTTTGTGTTGGTGCATAACCCCCGACAACACAAAGAATGTATATGATCGGAGCTAACACCGTAAACGGCATGGTTAGTACTTTTACAAACAATGGAATAAACGCGAGATTTATTAGTAGCGTTGCTGCATTCGCAATGTAAAGGGACCCGATAAGACCCCAGACAAAATCAGGATGCTCGGTAAACAAAAGCGGACCGGGACGTAGACCCCAGATAATCATTCCACCCAACAGTATCGCAGTGGTCGGTGAACCGGGTATGCCAAGCGTGATCATTGGCAGCATCGAACCTGTGGATGCAGCGTTGTTAGCAGCCTCCGGAGCTGCTACACCCGCAACATTACCTTTACCAAAGCTATCCGGATCTTTGGAAAAGGTTTTCGCTAATCCATAGGACATCAACGATGCCGGCGTCGCACCGGCGGCCGGTAGTGTGCCAACGAAGTAACCCAGAACTGACCCGAGTGTTGTCGTGCCGATATACTCTTTAACCTGTTTAACATTTCCAAGCAGGCTCGAAAATGACATCTTTACCTTGTGAACAGTCACTTTTCCCTGTGTGGATTCAAGTGTCCATAGCATCTCTCCGATGCCGTAGATACCGATGGCCAGAACCAGAAAGTTAATGCCATGCAAAAACCCTGAGATGTCGCCAAAAATTAACCGCGGCTTACCGGAAATAATATCCAGACCGATTGTGGCGAGGACTAAACCGATGAGTATAGAAAAGATTGTTTTAGGAATGTCATCGCCACCAAGACCAATAAAAGTGGCAAACGCTAAAATCATTAGTGCAAATTCTTCAGGCGGGCCAAACTTTAACGCAAATGCGGCGAGAGGTGGTGCAAACAGGGTGAACAAAATCACTGATACGGTGCCGCCGATAAATGAGGCAATTGCTGCTGCTACCAGTGCTTTGTCTGCTTTGCCTTGTTGTGCGAGCGGCCTGCCATCAAATACCGTTGCAACCGCTGTAGACGCTCCCGGTATACCCAGCGTAATCGAGCTTATGGCCCCCCCATACATAGCCCCATAGTAGATTGCCGCAAGAAATATAATTGCCGCAGTCGGTGGTACCAGAAAAGTTATTGGCAGTAATATGGCAACGCCATTTACAGAACCAAGACCCGGCATCGCACCAACAAGTAATCCAACCGTGCAACCGATGATAATCATCATCAGGTTCAGCGGCTGCAAGGCCTCCAGTAGACCTGCGCCCAGTAGCGGCAGAACACTATCCATACCTACCTCGCCTCTTCAGTGGAATTTACTATAGTTCGAGACTTCCTGGTAACCCAACGCCAAACCCAGTAGGCAATAGAGATCACCACCCCGAGAGCAGGCAATCCAACAACTGGTGCTGACATTGCACCCAGGCGCTCACCGCTGCTTTGAGCATAGATCAGATCGTAAACAGGATAGAACGCCTCCTCGGTGAAAGCTTTGGGCAACGGAATCTTCAACGCCCACTCAAACAAACAAAAGATAAATACCGGCACGCAGACCACCAATGTAAGCGTAAGCGCCCAGGAGTGTCGGCCGACAAATTTTAAATAAAAGAATAGAAATACCGGCAGTGCGATATAAATTCCCGCCCATTGAGTGATGACTAACAAAGCAAGAATTGAAAATGCGGATGTTCCAACAACCAAAGCCGTGTCAGAACTAATGTAAGGCTCTTGGGAAACAGACTCGGGGGTCACGCCTTTCACCCATCGTACAATCGTCCAGATACAGCAAAGTAACATGCCGGTAGATAACCAGAACGGCCATGCGCCGGATCCTGGCCCGCGTCCATCAATCCAACCAATATTCAGCTCAGCGCTCTTAACCATCAACCCGATAGAACAAAGCGCCAGCAATACAGCAACAACTATTTCTGCAGTACGAACCGTCATTATTTTTTATTGTTCACTTAGGAGATGTTCAGTAGATTATCGCGTTAGAAATCCTGCCAGCCATTGTGCTGGCAGGATATCCGTTCTTACATCTAAATACTCACCAGCACGAAGCTATTCGCCGGTAATAGCTTCGGCACCAACTTCTTCAATCAAAGCAGTGTGTCGCTTTAACTGCTCGGAGTGGAATGCAGCAAGATCATCACCTGCAGACCACTCATTGCAGTCAAGGCCATCTTCTACACAGAACGTCTGCCATTCTTCTGACTGATACAACTGGCTGAACAGGTCAATATAGAAAGCCTGCGCGTCTGCAGACATGCCTGGAGGCCCATTGATAGAACGCTGCATGTAGTACTCAATATCGACACCGAGTTCTTTGGCAGTCGGGATATCAGGGTAGGCTTCCATTCTTTCACCGGTGAACTGCACCAGAGGCTTTGTGTTGCCGGCACGGTAGAACTCGTTCTGCTCTGCCGGATTGTTCACTGTTGAGTCAATGTGTTTACCCACCAGATTCTTGGCAACCGTACCACCACCGGGGAATGGTATGTAAGTCACCTCATAGCCAAACTCGGCTTCCATCATTGCAGTCAGGATTGAATCTTCCTGACCCGAACCAGTACCACCAACTTTCCAGCTATTGCCAGTTGATTTCACGGCCTTAACATAACTGTCAAGGTCTGTGATATCGCCCTGATCGTTGTGGACCCACAGCAAAAAGGTATCCAGCGCCATGCGGCCGATAGGAGTGAACTTCGAAACATCAACTCCAAGATCTTCCTGAATAATTGGTGTGGTGTAGAAGCTGTTCAGTGTTACCAGCAACGTATGGTCATCGCCTGCTTTGTCCTGCAGATAGCGAAGTGCTTCAGCACCTGAACCGCCTGGTTTGTTGATCGGAATAAATGGACGCGGTGACAGATTTTTCTTTTCTATTAAACCCTGCAATAAACGGGCTATCTGATCCGCGCCACCACCGGTACCGGCCATGATGATAAATTCAACCGGTTTCTTCGGTTTCCAGTCTGCAGCAATTGCGTTTACCGAGAATGTAAACGTCGCGGTTGCCGCCACCGCTAATGGCACTATTGATTTGAGAAGCTTACTCATGTTTCCTCCAATGAGGTTAGATTACTTTGCACTGACCAGCGGCCAGCAACTAGAACACTTGATCGAACTTTTGTAATTACATAACCCTGATTAGTTTACTCACCTTCCTTAGCTTTATTTACGCTTATTACAACTGCTTTTTCACACCGTGCGAATTGCATTCACAACCTAAACACTACACCTACCATTTAATACTGTAAAGGAATCATCAGCTATAATTCCATATAATGATTCGTCGCGCAGAAGCTTACTCACTTAAAACTACGCAGCGACGAATCTGCAACATTTGCAACTGCAGAATTTTCGATATCCTCCATGCTGAACAACACTATCACTCCATAGTTATGTCTTAGGCGTTATTGCCTTAGGGCGAATTTCATAGCGCACTGATTGCCATCAACTCATCCCCGTGCCACCTATACAATTTTTTACCTGTTACAACACAATTCTCTTCCTCCAGAGATGAGTTAAGTGCCAAGTGAATCACCTACCGCCAAACTTGTAGACGCAGCCCACTCAGATGCTGCTATTTTATCGCCACCTTTGGGCTTGACCCGTTTTATTAGTACGCGCCCCCCAACGCTTTGTACTTCAATGCCGTCGTCACTGATTTCTATAACTCTACCGGCGACTCCGTCTCCGGGGACCTTCACGCAATCGTAGATACTTACTTCGTCTCCGTTGTGGGTTGTCCACGCACCGGGTGCCGGGTTGGTACCACGAATAAGGTTATGCACCTGATCTACCGGTTTATACCAGTCAACGTGAGCATGCTTTTTAGTGCAGCGCCGCTCGTACGTGGCTTGCGATTCATCTTGAACAATATGAGGCGGGTTTCCGCTTCTGAATAAGTCGCATACTTCAAGAACAGAGTTAACCGCTGAAGGATATATTTTCTTAAAGTATAAATTGATCACCGTATCGTTCGGTTCGATGGGACATTCCCACTGCAACAGCACATCGCCTTCGTCCAGACCATCAGTCGGATAGAACCAGGAATACCCGGATTCTTTGCGGCCCATAATAATCGGCCAGTTCACAGCTGATGGGCCACGATGCAACGGTAATAACGATGGATGAAAACAGATCGACCCCTGCTTTGGCGTGTCTCTGGCTGCTTCCGGCACAAAGACATTGACGAACGCCATGACCATAAGGTCAGCGTCGTACGAACCGAGTTTTTCCAGGGTTGCCTCATCTTTAAAGTGCGCCGGTTGCTCAACCGGCAAACCCTGCTCTAACGCGTACTCCTTTATGGGATCAACACCTTTTTTATCCGGCTCGCAGTATACCGCCACCACCTCATCTTTTTTTTCATCCAGAAGTTTGGCGAGTACATCTTTACCAAAAGCCTGCTGTCCCATCACGATCAAGCGCATATTTTTCCTCCACCAACTTCAATCATTATTTTCGAGTTACGCTTTCACTTCACCAACAGCACCGGAATCTACAACCCTTTTCAGTTCATCCCCGCTGTAACCCAGTACTTCACTAAGTACTTCATGTGTATGCTCCCCCAACAAGGGTGACCGTACCACATCAACATCGCTGTCAGAGAGCTTTATCGGGCAGCCAACACTTAAGTACTCACCGCGCTCCGGGTGATCAACTTTGACCATGGTGCCGGTTGCGTACAGTCCTTCATCTTCGGAAATTTCTTTCATCGATAGTATCGGACCAACCGGAATGTCCTGCGGATTACAAATCTCCATGACTTCATATTTGGTTTTGGTTTTAGTCCACTCTTCAACCGCAGCAAACACTTCATTAAGCTTATCGAGTCGATCCGGCGGGGTGGCGTAACCTTCCTGGGTTTTCCACTCGGGTTTACCGATCACATCACACACTTTTTCCCACACTGCTGCCTGAATAATAAAATAGGTATAAGCGTTTGGATCCTGCTCCCAGCCTTTACACTTCAATATGCGTCCGGGCTGTCCACCACCCGAGTCATTGCCGGCACGCGGGGTGGTGTCGCCAAAAGGAATGCCTTCACCAAACTGTGAGTACTCTTTTAAAGGCCCGGCAGCCAGACGTTGCTGATCTCGAAGTTTAACGCGTGCGAGGTTTAACACGCTATCTTGCATAGCGCAGGTGACTTTCTGGCCACGCCCGCTTTTTTCACGCTGAAAAAGCGCTGTCACAATACCGAGGCAAAGATGTAACCCGGTACCGGAGTCACCAATTTGCGCACCCGTGACCAAAGGCGGGCCATCAAGGAAACCGGTTGTAGATGCGGAACCACCAGCGCATTGCGCGACGTTTTCATACACTTTGCAATCTTCGTATTTGCCCGGCCCGAAACCTTTGATAGAAGCCATAATAAGCTTTGGATTAATTTCCTGAATACGCTCCCAGGTAAATCCCATTCGGTCAAGCGCACCGGGTGCGAAGTTTTCAACCAGTACATCACACTCTTCTATGAGTCGGGTGAGCACTTCTTTGCCGGTTTCATTTTTAGAATTAAGTTCAATTGATCGTTTGTTGTGATTGAGCATGGTGAAGTAAAGACTGTCTGCACCGGGTACATCGATTAGCTGTTTTCGCGTGGCATCACCTACACCGGGCCGTTCTACCTTAATCACATCAGCACCAAACCAGCCCAGCAGCTGGGTGCAAGTCGGTCCTGATTGAACGTGGGTAAAATCCAGTATCTTTATGCCTTCGAGTGCTTTCATTGATTTACTTACCTGAACAAATAATATGAGGTTAACGGATCACACATTGCACGCTATTTCTTAACAACGCTTTGTGGATTTAAATTGCCGATACGACCACTTTCTGTACCGGCGTTCTCGTCAATAATAGCATTGATCAACGTTGGCTTACCGGAATCCATCGCCTCGTTAACCGCTTTAGATAGAGCATCGCGACTGGTCGCATACACACCCACCCCGCCAAATGCTTCCATCATTTTTTCATACCGGCTGTCTTTCACAAACACTGTTGGTGCTACATCGCTGTCACCGGTCGGATTAACATCAGTGCCGCGGTAAATGCCGTTGTTGTTAAACACTACGATACACACCGGCAGGTTGTATCGACAGATAGTTTCTATCTCCATTCCGGAAAATCCAAACGCGCTGTCCCCCTCAACGGCGAGTACCGGGTGTCCGGTTTCAACTGCTGCCGCCACTGCCGCTCCCATACCGATACCCATAATCCCCCAGGTACCAACATCGAGACGCTTACGTGGCTTGCTCATATTGATAATACTGCGAGCAAAGTCGAGCGTATTCGCACCCTCATTGACCAGCATGGCATCCGGCCTTGCAGCAACAATCTCACGTAATGCACCAAGTGCTGAATGAAAGTCCATGGGCGAGGTATCACTGCCAAGTCGCTGATCCATTTTCGCAATATTGGTGTCACGTTTTGCGTTAACTGCTTTTGTCCAATCTGAGTGCGAGGGTGACCAGCCATCTTCCATGCCTTTGAGCATCTCGCCAAGGCAGGACTCAAGATCACCCACCAGCGGTGCTGCGATTTCAACATTGCTATCCATCTCACGCGGATCAATATCTACTTGTATGAACTTTTTAGAACCCGGCTCACCCCAGGCTTTGCCTTTACCGTGTGACAACAGCCAGTTAAGTCGGGCACCAAGCATCACGACGACATCGGACTCTTTTAACACCAAAGATCTTGCAGCCGATGCAGATTGCGGGTGATTATCCGGCAAAAGACCTTTCGCCATACTCATTGGAAGAAATGGTATGCCGCTCTTTTCAACAAAAGCTTTAACGACGTCATCACACTGTGCGTAAGCAGCGCCTTTGCCAATGATGATCAACGGCTTTTTTGCAGACTTTAAAACACCCAGCGCACGGTTAACCGCTTCACCTGAAGGCAATTGATGCGGTGCCGGATCTACCACTTTTACCAGCGATGCCTTACCTTCTGCAGCAGACATGGCTTGTCCAAACAGCTTGGCTGGCAAATCGAGATAAACACCCCCGGGTCTGCCGGATACTGCGGCGCGAATAGCCCGTGCTACTGCAATGCCAATATCTTCGGCGTGAAGTACCCGAAAAGCCGCTTTGCACAGAGGCTTGGCGATGGCCAGCTGATCCATCTCTTCATAGTCCCCCTGCTGAAGATCGACAATTTCCCGCTCTGAAGATCCACTCAGCAAAATCATTGGGAAACAGTTAGTCGTGGCATTGGCAAGTGCAGTCAGCCCGTTTAGGAACCCTGGCGCTGATACTGTCAGGCAAAGCCCGGGCTTCTTGGTGAGGTAGCCAGCTATCGCTGAGGCATTACCCGCGTGCTGCTCATGCCTGAAAGACAACACTCGCATACCGTTTGCCTGTGCAAGCCGGCCGAAATCGGTAATAGGAATACCGGGAACACCATAAATAGTGTTGAGGTCATTCATCTTCAGTGCGTCTATCAAAAGATGAAATCCGTCAGTCAGCTCTTCTGAAGACTCCGTCTCTGCTTTCGGTCGTTCTTGCAACTCTACAGACATAGGTTTGTTCCTGGTTACTCTCTGGCTAAGTAGGTCTTGGGATAGCTATCTTCGGGCTTAATTAGTCTTTTGAACATCCTGCAATTCCTGCCAGGTGTTTTGGATGTGGTCGTGCAACTTCATGGTATGATCCCGAACAAGCATTGCTGCAAGTTCGGCTTCGCGATTCTCAATTGCTTCGATAATTGCCATGTGATCTACCACCGATCGACTAACACGATCTTTTTCGCGCATTGCCTGCCGCCTTACCGCATGCATGTGCTGCAGCAATCCTTCTGCGGTTTCACTAAGTAGCGTGCAACCGGAGAGGTCGAGTATTCTTTGATGAAATTTGATGTTGGCTTCAGAGTATTCTTCGATGTCTGCACGTTGGGAATCAGCACTGTGTTTAACACCCAGCTCGCGCAACGTAGCAATCTCCCTATCGCTGGCCACCTGCGTAACAAGCCGTGCTGCCATGCTCTCCAGTGCCGCCCATACGACGACGAGCTCCAACACTTCCGACAGTGTCTTCGGGCGAACATAAACACCCTTGCGGGGCTTTATTTCGACAAAACCCTCGCGCTCAAGCTGTGCCAGTGCTTCGCGAATCGGTGTGCGCGAAATTTGTAGCTGCTCGGCCAGCTGGCGCTCATCCAGACGCAGACTCGCATCAGCGCTGTAGATGTCCATCTCCATGATGGCCGACTTTAGAATCGGATATATGTGATCTTTGAGCGAGTGGTTGGCCGCCACCGGACGCAGTTTCAATGCGCCTGACTGAGATTTTTTCTGCAAGATCCTCCCCCAGTGGTATACCACATACCTTACACAATACTCCGAAATCAGAGTGAGTCAAGCCTCTTCTAAAAAATCCAATGTGCTGTTTAAAGAGCGGTGCAGCGCGCGCGAATTAACATGCCTGCCTGCTTTTCTGATGGTCTACGCCGAATGCGGCAGCAACACAGGTCCAACGTCATCGAAGCGCACTGCCACCTCGCTTCCCTCAACAACCTGTCGGTCGGTCGCTTCACTGGTACAGAAGAGAGCACCCAGGTCGGTAGCCACCTTATACTCGATTCGGTCTCCAACATAAGTGGCTTTTAAAACTGAACCAACCAATGCATCCGCGCTGCCCGGATGATGTGGTTCAATAAAAATCCGGTTAGGCCGCACCGCAAGCTTTGCGCTGCCTGCTGCCAGACCCCGGGAATCGAGATTAAGGGTTACATCTCCCACGTGCACTGTTGCGAGGCCTTCATGCACAGCACTAATCTGAGCCTCGACGATATTTGCCTCACCGATAAAGTCTGCTACAAATTCACTAGCCGGTTGTTCGTATAACTCTCGCGGGCTACCGACCTGTGCAATCATTGCGTTCTTCATGACAATAATTCGATCAGACACTGCGAGCGCTTCTTCCTGGTCATGAGTTACATACACAACCGTGAGCGACAATCGCTGTTGAATATCGCGAATGTCTTCTCTCACCTGCCGGCGTAATTTTGCATCAAGGTTCGATAACGGCTCATCGAACAATAACACCTGCGGTTCCAGCACCAGCGCTCTCGCTACGGCGACACGCTGTTGCTGCCCACCTGACAACTCACTCGGCAGACGACTGCCGTAACCGGCAAGACCCACCAGATCCAGGCCGTGTTCAGCCAACTCCACGCTCTGTTTCTTTTTCTTGCCGGAGGCTCTAAGTCCGTAGCACACATTTTCTAACACTGTCATATGCGGAAACAATGCATAAGACTGAAACACCATTGACACATCCCGGTCAGTGGCTGGCAACTGAGTAACATCACTACCACCGATAAGAATCTTTCCTTCAGTGGCCATCTCAAGCCCTGCAATCATGCGAAGGGTGGTAGTTTTTCCACAGCCTGAGGGCCCCAACAGGGTTACCAGCTCACCGGCTTCAACATGAAGCGAGACATCATCGACTGCCGTGACCTCAGTGCCATAACGTTTGGTTACGGACTTAAATTCAACGGAGGCAGCACGCGTTTTAATCTCACCCTGTGTCATATTGTCAAGAGTCATAGTGTCAACCGACGTTGGTACGAGTCTGAAATGGACGGGATGTCTGGTTACGACCAACCAGCAATTGGAACAGCAATATCGCTGCAAGCATGACAAAAATCAGAGTTGTTGAGTAGGCGATGGCAATACCATAGTCGTTGTTTTCCACCCGACCGATGATATAGCTGGTTGCCATGTTGTATTCGGCACTGACTAGAAAAATAACTGCACTTATCGCTGTCATTGCACGTACAAAACTAAATACCAGGGCAGCCAGAATGGCCGGTCGCATTAGTGGCAGAATTACTTTTCGGAAGGTACGCCAGGTGTTTGCCCCAAGTGTTAATGACGCCTCATCAAGGCTTTTATCCAACTGAGACATTGATGCGATACCGGCCCGAACCCCAACCGGCATATTCCGAAACACAAAGCTGATTATCAGAATAATACCGGTGCCCGTGAGTTCGAGCGGTGGCACATTGAAAGCCAGAATATAGCTGACACCCACAACCGTTCCGGGTATGGCAAAGCTCAACATCGTACCGAATTCAAACCAGTCTTTTCCGCGAAATTGTTGACGCACGAGAAGATAGGCAGTTATTAGCCCCACAATTGCTGTTAAAGGTGCAGCAGTCGCTGCAATCTTGAGAGTTGTAAAAAAAGAGTCCCATGCCGTGCCTTTAAAGTGAATACCAAATTCATTAAAGCCAATGGCGAAGGTTGTAATGTAGTGTTTAAGCGTGAGCGTATGGTTTAGCCCCCATGTTTCGACAAATCCACCATAGATAATCATGCCGTAGACCGTAACCGTAAATACTACCCATATAGAGGCAATGGCGTAACAAGGATACATAATACGCTTTGGCATCAACGAATGACTACCACCGTCACCCTTACCTGTTTTGGTTATGTATGACTTCTTGCCCAGCCAGCGACGCTGTGCATAGAACGCAGTTAACGTAAACAAAAGCAATACGATTGCGAGCACAGCTGCCCTGCCCTGGTCATTCTGTGCGCCTACAATGGCAAAGAATATCTCTGTAGACAGCACATCATAGTTGCCACCCAATACCAGCGGGTTACCAAAATCCGCCATGCTCTCGATAAAGCCCAGTAAGAATGCGTTTGCAAGCCCTGGCCTAATCAGCGGAAAGGTTACGGTTTTAAAGGTATACCAGCGACTGGCTCGTAAAGTTTGCGATGCCTCTTCCATAGATGGGCTTACTCCTTCGACAACGCCAATCAGTACCAGAAAAGCAATAGGCGTGAAGGACAACATCTGCGCGATCATTATTCCTGGCAGCCCATAGACCCAGCGCGATGGCTGCAGATCAAGCGCGCCGGCTACCCATTGTGTGACAGTACCGGACAAACCAAACAACAATATAATGGCAAGGCCAATTACAAACGGAGGGGTAATTATTGGCAGCACCGTCAATGCACGTAGCCAGTTGCCGTAACGAAAACCGGAACGCGTAGCAACCAGTGCGAACACCAGACCCAATAGAGTAGTAGTCGCCCCAACAATCACAGCTAGAAACAATGAATTCCAGGCTACACCACAACCACGGTTTTCGGTCAGGCAGGCAAGACCCCAAATCTTGTTCTCAGAGAACTTTTCCACAAATACTGACAGCGAATACGCACCATCATTGTCATGCAACGCACTCGACAACATTTGTGCAATTGGAAAGAAAATAAAAATCGCAACAATCGAGATGATGAATCCGATTGCTCCCACCACAAACACATCACCATTGATGTACCCACGCGCAGCGATTCCAGTGGTTAAGTAGAACAGGAAAGTACAGGCTAGTAGCACTGCGCCGTAGCCAAACCCGAATTGCCGATCCCCCAACTCACCGAACAAGGCCGTCATCCACTCCGCATTAAAACCACGGATGCCAATTGCAAAGCCCTGTGCGAACAGATAAAAGAACCCACTGACACCGGCGACGATCAACACCGTAGAAAAAAAACGGCGATCTGTCTTTCGACCCAGTACGACGAGTGGTAACAGTAGCGGCAGAATCAGCGGAGTGAGCCAGATTTTCTCTCCTTGATAAACAAGAAAAGCGCCAGGCGCATAATCGGAGTCAAAAGGATAGCCGTCAAACAGCCATTCAAAACTGAAAAAGCCATCCTCCAGCATGTACCAGGGAAGTACGAAATACCCAAGTAAGCCGATAAACAACCACAGAATGACTACACGGCTTCCTCTTCTGGTAGCAAGAACATCTGATACAGGAGCTGACAAGTGCTAGCGAGTCCGGGATGAGCTGAATAAATAATGAGTGGTGTGCGAATGCACACCACTCTGATAACTAACGTAACCCTGTATGGATTAGGTCAGCCTGTTTCTGCAACTAACGAGGAAGCGTAGATACTTCGTCGTCCCACTTTTTCAGCAGGCGTTTACGCTCAGCAGAAGAGCCGTACTTTTTAAAGTCATAGTCAATCAGCTTGATAGAGGCAAGATCCGGTGCCTGGGGCGAGCTTTCAGCAGATTTGTTAGACATAACCTGAAACGCTTTAACTTCAAGTGAACGGGACTGCACATCTGCTGTTAGCGCCCAGTCGTAAAACTTCTTTGCATTTTCAAGGTTACGCCCATCTTTGATAAGACTCATAGAACCAATCTCATAGCCAGTTCCTTCACAAGGCGCGACGACCTTGATTGGAAAACCTGAAGCTGCCTGCTTTACTGCATCATGCATAAACACGATACCTATCGTATTCTCACCTCGCGCCGCAGCTTTTATTGGAGCAGAACCAGACTTGGTGTACTGGTTAATGTTCTTGTGCAGACCTTTCATAAACTCAAAGCCTTCGTCTTCACCGAACAATTGAACAATGGTGGCGAGTGTGGTGTATGCCGTACCGGAAGAGTTCGGATTGGCCATCTGCACATGCCCCTTATACTCAGGCTTTAACAGGTCTTCCCAGCAAGCCGGTTCAGGCAGATTATTGGCTTTAAGAATTTCTTCGTTGTAGCCATAGCCAAGTGCTCCGGAATAGATACCAATAGTTTTGTTGTCGGCAGACTCTGACTGACTAATTGACCAATCATGCAGTTCACCTCGCATAGGAGACTCATAGGCTTCGGTAAGGCCTTCCTCCGCAGCCTGCAGGTGTGGATCACCTGTTCCACCCCACCAGACATCGCCTTTGGGGTTATCTGCCTCAGCTTTAATTTGCGCAAACGTCTCACCCGAACTTTTACGGGTCATGTTTACCTTTATACCGGTCGCCTCTTCAAAGCCACTGGCCATTAGTTGGCACCAGTCTTCCTGAGCACTACAGTAATAAGTAACTTTCTCTGCAGCGATTGACTGAGACATACAGCCAAGTAATGCAACACCGACGGCGGCGGCTAGTTTTTGAATTTGCTTCATCGATTCCTCCTCGTTCTCGACAGCGCGCCCCGACACGGAGCACATTGACTATAGATTGCGCTGTGAGGCTGATTAAATCAAGGGTTTTCAGGTCTTATTGCGTCACGGCAGAGGGATTAATTTCCGCAACTTGACACCGTATAAATCCGGATTACTGCGAGTCAAAAGACAGCCATCCCCGGTAGTGCGCGATGCGTGCTCCGAACGGTGTAAGTATGTGCACATCAAAGGTAAATCTGCCTTGCGAGTCAACCGACTCATGGGCAATGCTCTTCGGCAACAACATGGCCGGGAGCGGAATCAAACCGAATAGCTTTGCGCTTGTGACCGGATAGTGTAAACACCCGTCACGAACGTGCAAACCGAGCGATACCACAAGTGGTCCGAATCGTTCGGTAATCTGACCGTCTTCAGAAAGTGACAACTGAGATTCGAATACACTGCCATTAAAGTTACGAGCCCATTGTTCAGTGGTCGTATCCGCAGTTATCGTAACCTCAACAGGAATACCTTCAGAAGCACCCGGGAACCCGAACATGAACGCCGCCAGCCTACCGGTTAGACCCGTTGGCCCTGAAGACACTGCCGTACCGCGATAAACTGACTTGCCAAAGGTACTATGCAAAGCTTGTACAGATGACGGCAATACATGAAACGATTCACCCAGAGCGGATTTGAATATCGGCTGTATTTCTTCCTCGTAGATAGTAGTCTCTGCACCTATCGATTCAAAGTATGGCTGCAGATCATCGAGCGATACTTCTCCACAGGAAGGTTTCGCACCCGCTTCAAATGATCCTCGTCGTAGTTTATCAAGTAGAACAGTCACCGGCAGGGTCGGTATATTCGGCCCCTCGCCATCACACGCAACAAGATCCCAGGTTCGCTTGACGAACTTTCCCTGAACATCCTGCCCGACAACACAAACCTGCATCCCGCCAACATCGGAACCCAATTTCTGAAAACCGTTAGCAATGAAGCGCGCTGTTTTAACCAACGGCAATAGAGACTTTACAAAACCCAATTGCACAAGCTTTCCACCAAACTGCAGTAACCGGTGAAAAGCCTCGATTTCAAGGCCTGCGTATACAGCAACCGTCCTCGCTTTATAACGTTCCGGAAAAAGAAGAACTTCCGGTGTATTGACCAGTGAGGCGAGCCTGCCACGCACTGGCGCTATGGCGGGCAACTCAAAATTCACTACCCTGGCCTCTGTCCAGCCATAGACAGTTTTAGGCTTGCCATCACGAATGATCTGAAACGACTGCCCAACCTGCCCCATTATGGCTTTCATCACTGACAAAGTTCGTCTTGTGCGGTTACCCGGAACGATTGCCGTTTCTATTGAGTTTACAGAAAGCAGTGATCCCACAAGCTGATCGGCGGCTGCAGCACTAATCGCAGGAGCCGAGCTCGCGCCGGCTATAGCCAGTAGCGAGCGCTTCCTAGCCAGCATGTCCAATTCAGCAATGCCGCTTACAAAGGCAGGTGCATCAGCAATATCAATATAGTGAGATCCAGCGTGCAGCACCTGACTGGCAAAACGATACGGATCTTCACCATAGTATTGAAACGGCCCTGCGCAATCCACAACAGCAAAGGGTTTTAATTTTTTGAGTATTGCAGCAACCGATGCTTTATCATCTCGATCAACTATTGCAATAGAAATATCAGTTTCATCCAGCAGCGCATTCAAACGTGATTCATTTCTCGCAACACCTACAAGACTGTAGCGCTGATCATTTGCCAATCTTCTGACCAATAACTCGCCGAACAAGCCCGTAGCTCCAAATACAACAATGCAAGCTCGATCAGACAATAAAATTAACCCTAAATGCCAACATAACTCCCACACAGCTTACCCGAAAATATACGCAAAGCACCCATAGCGTAACGTAGGGGGGATAAGCGTGCGCATCCACCGATTGAAACTCTGGTAAGTGTGGTTTTCCGAAGCCGATAATTCATGAGAGACATTGGTGGATGCGCCCAGGAGTCCGCGTATGTTTTTATATCTTGCACGTATTATATATCTACAAGCTTGTGGGTCTAGAATCAGCTTATCCCCCCTACGTTTACGGGTGATTATAATTCACACGGCTTACTCGAAAACATAAACAAATCACCCAAAATGTAACGTAGGGGGGATAAGCTTGCGCATCCACCGATTGAATCTCTGGTTAATGAGGCTTTCCGAAGCCGATAATTCATGAGCGACATTGGTGGATGCGCCCAGGAGTCCGCGTATGTTTTTATATCTTGCACGTATTATATAGCTACAGGCTTGTGGGTCTAGAATCAGCTTATCCCCCCTACGTTTACGGGTAGTTATAATTCCCAAACTGCTTACCCGAAAATATAAGAAAGCACCCAAAACGTAACGTAGGGGGGATAAGCTTGCGCATCCACCGATTGAACCTCTGGTTAGTGTGGCTTTCCGAAGCCGATAATTCATGAGTGACATTGGTGGATGCGCCCAGGAGTCCGCTGATGTTTTGATATTTTTCACATGTTAGATATCTACAAGCCTGTGGTCTTGAATCAGCTTATCCCCCCTACGTTTACGGGTAATTATAATTCCCACACAGCTTACCCAAAATATAAACAAATCACCCATAGGTGGTTTGTGGCCTTGAATCAGCTTAACTCCCTTGCGATTTCCGGTGATTTTCAAGCTTCCATTCATCACCAATAATCGGATCATACTCATCTAATCCATCATCAGCGGATTCCTGCTCCCACGAATATTTTTTTGTTACAGGCTTTGGATCCCAACGTCGAAACAAAACCGCACATACAAAGCCGCTCAGCGCACCAGATAGATGGTATTCGAAAGAAATACCCGGTTCCTGCGGAAAGATCGACCAGATCATCGTGCCGTACATAAAAAATGCAACCGTTAACAACACACTTGACCTTTTGTCGCGTCGTAGTAAGCCTGCGGTAAATAAATAGAAAAACACGCCATGAGTAATTCCACTCGCACCAATGTGATAGCTCTCTCTTGCGAAAAACCACACCCCGAGACCTGACGCGATCCATACAATCGACAACACCCACCAGCGAGATCGAGGGTATCCATAAATCAACATACTGCCTAAAAGTAAAACAGGAAGCGTATTACCGAGCAGGTGCTGATAAGAGCCATGAATCACCGGTGCTGAAAAAATACCAATCAGTCCACTGAGCTCTTTCGGGAACACACCCATATTTGACAGACTGACACCAAACACCGACTCACCGAGCTTTGTAATCCAAAGCATCAGCGCAAAGAGGCTGGCGAGGGTTATGCAGTCCCGTAGCGAGAGATTATTTTCCATCACCCCGATCTTGGGGCAAACAAGTGCTTTTTAAAGTGACGTGGTTGTCAGGCTTGAAGAACTGTGTGCTACTGAGCAATTGGCATAGCCATTAATAGGACGGAGTATCTCAATCCAGTATTACACCCCGGATCTCTATAAACCAATCCACTTCCACTTTACGTCATTTAGATAGTTCTATGGACTCCATGCCTAATGGAGGTCCCTGTGGTCACTGAGCGCAATTGAAACAACCACTATCACCGGAACAGACGTCCCGGCTGTCAATCCACTGCGCTCGAACTAATCGACCGGACAACACAGGATACAGGCACTCCGAGTACCGATATCTCAACAAGGTTTCCAGTGTGGCTGATAATTATTGTACGCCCACAATTGTGATACCTTGCCAGTGCAATAGAAATTGCGTTACCACAAAAGGAGAGGAAAATGCGTACTCACACGGTGCTATTACTCGCAGCATTGGGCATCCCTGCTGCCGTTACTGCAGACTCAACCCAAACTCAGCCTATGCCACGCGCTACCGTCACAACAGACACAGCCATGGTGTCTGCAGCCAATCCACACGCGGTACAAGCGGGAGTTGATGTGCTAGCAGTTGGAGGAACGGCTGCCGATGCTGCGGTTGCCGTACAAATGATGCTGAATCTGGTAGAGCCACAGTCTTCGGGTATTGGCGGTGGCGCATTCATACTTTATTGGGATGCTACCGAGGCAAAGCTAAGCACGTTCGACGGACGTGAGAAAGCGCCCGCCTCTGCTACTCCTGCCTACTTTCAAGATGCTGATGGCGAACCGCTAAAATGGTGGGACGCAGTGGTAGGTGGTCGGTCAGTCGGCGTACCAGGCACGCTAAAGCTGCTAGAACACGTGCATGGTCAGTTCGGTAATCAGGAATGGTCTGACCTTTTAGAGCCCGCTATAAGCAAAGCCAGAGAAGGCTTCAAAGTCTCGCCACGTTTATCTACCTCGATAGAAAGCGCCAAGGAACGCAAACTGGATATGTTTGAGTCGACCCGTGACTACTTCTTCAAAGACGACGGTACAGCTCTGGCGGCCGGTAGCTATCTAACCAATGATAACTTTGCACGTACGCTGCGAAGTATAGCTATCAACGGATCAGCTCCGTTTTATACCGGCCAAATTGCAAAGGACATCGTTGCTGCGGTTCAGACCGAAACCAACCCCGGTGAGATGACACTTGATGATCTTGCTAACTACACGGTAGTTGAACGCGAACCCGTTTGTGTGCCATATCGGGCTTACGATGTGTGCGGTATGGGTCCACCCACCTCTGGTGGACTCACGATGGGTCAAATACTAACGCTGTTAAGCAACCACGACCTACCGTCAATAGGCCCAACAGCAGAAGCCTGGCACTTATACATCGAAGCTGCAAAACTCGCCTACGCCGATAGAGGTATGTACATGGCAGACTCCGACTTCGTCAGTATGCCAGAAGGTTTACTGGACAAAACCTATCTGTCAGAACGCGCTTCATTGATTGATCCTGCGACCAGCATGGGAAAAGCAGAAGCCGGTTCACCCCCAAGCGAAGACGCACTCAACTTTGCGGCCGACCTCCAGCCAGAACGTGAAGGCACATCACACTTCTCCATTGTTGATCAATTCGGAAATATTATCTCGATGACAACCACCATAGAAACCGGCTTCGGATCACGGGTAATGACCAATGGATTTCTGTTAAACAATGAGCTGACTGATTTCTCATTCAAAGATATGAAAGACGGCAAGCCGGTAGCCAATCGTGTTGAAGGTGGAAAGCGGCCACGCTCTTCTATGTCTCCTACCATGGTGTTCAAGGATGGCAAACCGATGCTGGCAATTGGATCCCCCGGCGGCTCAAGAATCATCAACTACGTGACACAGAAAGTTATCGCAATTCTCGACTGGGAGATGGATCTGCAGGCAGCGATTGATATGCCACACGTCGTAAACCGAAACGGTAAAACCGACCTTGAGGAAGGAACAACCGCACTGGACCTTCAATCCGAACTGGAAGCGCTTGGGCATGAAATCAACGTACGGGGACTGAATTCCGGGCTGCATGCAATTGCCATTCAAGACGGCAAAATACATGGCGCCGCCGATTCACGAAGGGAAGGTATCGCTGCAGGTTTCTAGTTGATTCCGGCTTACTCCATCCAAATACGTAGGGGGGATAAGCTTGCGCATCCACCAATTGAGGCAAAACCATTAATTGCGCACACTATTGATACTTGAACAGTCTTAGAGCGCATCCACCATGTCACTGATGAGCATGGAATTGGTGGATGCGCGTTGGAGTAGTGTATGAACTGATACCGTTCAAACTTGAGGTTGTGAGTCCACTGTGACCCTGGATGAGCTTATCCCCCCTACGTTGAATTTATATGACATCTTAGCGTTCAGACACTACATTGCAGGCATTACCTCGTAAAATTAGCCTGGCGACGCTAGCTTAACGAACCGCACACGTAGGGGGGATAAGCTTGCGCATCCACCAATGCCGCAAAAACCATAAATTGCGCATGCTACTGATACTTGAACAGTCTCAAAGCACATCCACACTGTCACTGGTGAGCATGGCTTGGTGGATGCGCGTTGGACTCGTGTATGCACTGACACTGTTCAAACTAGAGGTTGTGAGCCTCTTTTTGACACCAGATGAGCTTATCCCCCCTACGTTAAAAAAGGGTATGGGACTGTGTGGCAGCCATGCACCGCATTACCATGCCTACTAAATTACTGACCAAAACAAAGCCTGCTACTCAAATTCTACCAGATAGCGTTTTGGCCATAACTTTCCCGTCACCCAATAGGCCTTCTTTTCCGCATCATAGGCAATCCCATTCAGAACTTTTTCATCTTGTCCTGTTGAGTGCTTTCTTACCAGCTCACTAAAATCGTAGTAGTTAGTGACATTACCGGTAGATGGATTTATTTTGACAATCACCGGGCTATGCCAGATATTAGCCCATAGATAACCTTCGGCGAATTCCAGCTCGTTAAGGCGGCGTACCGAGTGTGGCCCGCTACGTACCTGTATTTCTCTTTCTATCTGAAACGAATCAGGATTGCGGAAGTAAATCGTATCACTACCATCACTCATGATGAGTTGCGTAGTGCTACTCGTCAGGCCCCAGCCCTCACCCGAATAGCTGAGCTCACGTTTTATTTTTAGGTTATCTGCATCAAATACAAAAGCGGTTTCCTTCTGCCAGGTCAGCAGGAACAGCTCATCACCAAACAGGGTTAGTCCTTCAGCAAAATACTCCTCATCTATTGGCTCTTCCAACAGCGTCTTATCGCCAGACGGGCGATACTTGCGAATTCTGGACTTACCATACTGGCCTGCGGATTCAAACATCAAACCTTCAGACACTTCCAGACCCTGTGTAAAGTAGCTGGTGTTATGATCTACAGTTTCAAGAACCTTATAGCTTGAAACATCCTGCGCCGTAGCCGTAAAGGACAGCAGCGCAGTCAATGCAAGAAGAGATATTATTATGCGCATTTTGTCAGTTCATCAAACAATACATTTGTCTTTACCCGGGCACTCTGGATCCAAAAGGTATTATCGTACTATGTTAAGACAGCAATTATACCAGCACAACAGTGATGTCATGACGAGACTCAAATAACTTCTATCCAGTCCAGCCCCGCATCAACCCTGCGCCAAAGCATTACACCTTTCTGGTGAATTTCGCGGTGAGTTTCATCGCACCCACACCGGAGACCTTACAATCAATCTCATGATCTTTTGCATCGGGGTCAATTCGTCCACACTTTATTTTTGTACCAATCTTAACCACCGTGGACGACCCTTTGACTTTCAGATCCTTTATAACAGTGACGTAATCACCGTCCACCAATAGGTTACCATTCGAGTCTCTTACCGAATCGACCTCAGCGGCAGGTGAGAGTATCAGCCATTCATGAGCACACTCGGGGCATACATATTTTTCCCTATCAATATAAGTATATTCCCCTGAACATTCAGGACACTTGGGTTCGCTCAAGATTTACTCCGATTTCACTAGACGAAATATAATTCTCAACGTGCAGGAAGATTCACGGTCCGGCCATCACGAGAAGATTTTTCAATGGCTTCAATTAGCCGATGTGATTCTAGCGCTTCTGCGCCGGTAACCATCGGGTTCCTGCCATTACGCACGGCATCAAGGAAATCTTCAATTACCTGTTGATGTAACTGGTGCTTAAGCTTCACCTCAGTCGTCTTATCCGTTGCCGATGACGGATATCTTTCGGACTCACCATTTCGCCATGAAATCTCAACGGCTTGAGCATCCAATCGCAAAGAAGCGTTATTACAATGCAAGGTTATAGCCTCACTACCATGTGGATAAACTGCAGTGCTTGCGACAAAAGACCCAACCGCCCCCGAAGCAAAATGGAGCCCGGCAACCGCAAGATCTTCGGCCTCCATTTGGTGGAGCGGCGTGGTAGCTGTCATAGCCTGTACACGAGTTACTGCACCTGTCAAACTCAACGCCAGATCGATCGTATGAATAGCTTGCGTGATCAATACTCCACCACCATCGCGTGCGTACGTACCTCGATCCAGCTCGTCATAGTACGATTGCTCACGCCACAGAGGCACTGCAATTTCAACATACCCTGTAGACCCCAGGGCACCAGTCTCCAGCAGACGCCTTGCTTCGCAGGATGAATCCCACACACGATGCTGAAACAGCACACCCAGTAATACACCAGCACCTTCACAAATATCGACAACCTCTACGGACTCAGCGACATTGCGTGCTACCGGCTTTTCTAACAGGATATGTTTACCTGCAACGGCAAGAGATCTAATCAATCCAATGCGTACACTTGGAGGTGTAGCAACAATAGCAATCTGCACATCAGGATTTTGAGTAACGGCGGTTATGTCACTGGTAAATAGAGGTGCAGGACCTTTGTAACTCGCAGCCAGGTGACTCGCTTTATCAGGATGTCTTGAAACAATAGACAAAAGCCTTACGTCACCACCCAATGCCGACAACGCTTCCACATGCCTTTGTGCAATCATGCCGGCGCCAATCAAAGCAACACCTACGGCCTCGGTGTCTTGTGATTTTGAAAAATATTTCATTCCTGAGAATCTCTGGTCGCCGGTGCAGTCGATACTTTGGCTATCCGGTCTAACATGTTGTACAGACACTATCACTAACTGCTCCAGTGACGCAGACTTCCGCATCAGCTGAAACGGAACCATATAATATTACAATGAAACTTCTCTTTACTTTCGATGTCTTTGATTTCAGTGGGATGCGGGCTGAGTTTTCACGTTGAAAGTCTTAGGCGATCACACTACAAACACACCGGTAGCGCTCGATACCTGGCAATAATACAGGTGTCAGCTAGCGACCATCTCTTGATTTTCACAATCGAACAGGCTTCAGGAACAAACACATGAATAACCGTATATATTCTGAAACACGCGTAGCGATCACCGCTGCAGCACTGGCAGCAGGTCTTGCTGTTGCCGGCTACTCTTCCAGCGTTCTCGCACAAGATGGTGACATGACTTTCTTTATCACCAGCGCAGGTCCGGGTAACGGCGCTGATCTGGGTGGTCTTGAGGGTGCAGACGCACACTGCGGCAAACTTGCCGCCGCCGCAGGCTCAAAACTGACTGACTGGAAGGCTTACCTCAGCGTCAGTGCAACGATTGACCGTTCTGGCGATTCTCCGAAAGTTATCTCAGGAGTCGATGCACGCGATCGTATCGGTACTGGCCCATGGCACAATGCCAAAGGTGTTTTAATCGCCAACAATGTAGAAGAACTCCACTCAGAAGCAAACGCCATCAATAAAGAGAATGGATTGGACGAGAGTGGCAATCTTGTGAACGCACGCGGCGACAAGCCAAACAAGCACGATATCCTTACCGGTTCTACTCCACAGGGTCAATACTCAACAGCAGGTGGGGATACCACATGCTCTGGTTGGACTAGCAGTGGTGAAGGTTCCGCCATTGTCGGACACCACGACCTCGCAGGTTTGAGCCAGGACCGACACATGGTGTCATGGAACTCTGCTCATGGTTCTGCCGGATGTGGCGCGGAAGATCTGCCCAGAACCGGAGGTGACGGCTTGTTCTACTGCTTCTATGCCGGTCAGTAGCAAACTACCTTGGGTAACAACAGTAACGGAGGCAGATCTCACATGCCTCCGTTCTGTTTAAGTTAGCCGTGTCACTACTGAACACACCGGACGTCAAAATCATCTACAGAAAAAACCGTATCTTTAGACAAGAACTCAAAGCGCACCTCGTCACCCGCTGATAGGTTTGGAATGTATGGTGCGTTACGCATTGCAAATCCACCATCATCTGCCAGATAGCCGCTTTCGATATCACCAATCCATGTCAACATCCAGGAGGATATTTCACGACTTTCACCCGTATAGTTAAAGTCTATAAACAGATTGTCTTCATCCGTTGCAAGCGCACAAGCAAAAGTCACTATATAACCATTGATACCATCTATGTCCCACTGATTGATAGCTTCAACATCTGCAGCAACTCCCGGGTCTTCAGACGGCGGATCTGAGGGGTCGGACCCCTCGCGTGTTATGCAACGAACATTAAAATTATTGTCAAAGAAAGTTGCGTCTTCCACTAACACTTGAAACTGAATTCTCTGCCCGTTTCGCAATGGTTGAATGTTCGGTGTTGTTCTCATTGCATACGAACCGTTCGATCCTATGTTGCCCTCTTCAATATCACCAAAAAAAGTCAACATCCAGCCAAGAATCCTGGTACCGGATCCTTCATAGTTAAAATCAATGGTTAACTCTGCAGGAGCTTCGCTATCAATGCTGCATTCATAGGTTGCTATAAATCCGCGTGACGTACCCGCGCCCGGATTATTCTCTCGAGGCCAATCGTCATTAAAATTCCATGGATTCAGGTCAACCAGTGAACCTGCTGATCCTTGAGTCTCCTGATTCGATCCGCTTAAGTCCAAAACATACGCTGGCACTTGAATACCACAGCCAAAGATCGGGGGACTCGGGCATTGATCGTAGTCAAACCAACTGCTTACGATTAAACGGTCACCATCAAAATCAGCTTGATACCTCCGGAGCCAAAAGCCGTTCTCCGTTTCGAAACTAACTGCTACATCACCGGCGGAACTCCAGTTATTACCAGAACGGTTATATAGCTCAACCGTCTCACTGGTGGTAATAACCGCCCGGCTCCCCTCTATTTCTACACCGGCATAGGGCAGCGCAAACGGATCACTAACAAACCCGACATAACCGACGCCTGTCATTCTTGATTCCGATACCCATGAATTACCGTTGTAACGATAAATATTGCCGAAGTGAATTGACCGGGAGGTTTGTGACGTAATGACCAGTCGATTACCGTCAATGGCAACATTGCCACCAACATAACCACCTTCAATATCTCGCGTTTGGTTATTAAATACTGCTTCCACTTCCCACTGAACACCCGTGTTCCTATAAACAGTGGCTTCACCAGTATTGCTAAACATCTCCCAGTCAGCTGTTGGGATGTCGCCTTTTCTAGATGACGCGATAACAATTCTGTCACCTGAAATATCGAATGCAAGACCGCTCCCGAAACGGTCCTGCTCGTACGCAATACTGGTTGATAGCGACCACACCCCGGCTGCCAATTCATAAATTTCAACTTCAGATGTGTCATTTCTAGCGATCAGTAATCTATTACCATCGACAGCCAGATCTGCAGTGTCGATGTCCTCGGCGATTCCCGCGCCACGTGATGTCTCGCGCCAATCTGATCCATTAAACTCACGCACGACAAAATCAGCTCCTTCAATGGAGATTAGTCGTCCGTCATCATCCAGTAATCCCAGGGAAAACTCCCAGGACTGTGGTTGATACTCAACCCAGTTTTTGTCTATCAGCCGAAAAATCTGATCACCAATAAACCGGTTTGCGGCGCCTGCTACCGCCCACTCACCATCTACTGATACCTCCTCACTGACACCGCCACCATTTACCTCAGTCCGGGTGAAACTTGCAGTTGAACCTGTACTGGAAATGGACCGGTTTATACCCGTGGTTTCCGCTACACTGCTTTCACCCCCTCCACCACACCCGGCAATAAGCACTGAGGCTAGAAGAGTAACAACGACTTTTAATCTGGTACTGATGTGATAACTTCGATTTTTCATCTTTATACTTCCTCCAGGTAGACACGGATATTCTATAGTTATTTATTTTATTTGTCATTACATTTAATTCCAAAGATACCTGAATAAATTCTAGCCATCAACTACAAGAAACAAGTGAATTACCGTATAAAAATTGAATCTCAATCAGCGCATGCGTTACGATGATTCTCGATTTCTTTAACGCAAATAGAGATCGAATTTCCGCAAACTACGCTTTCTTCTATAATCGGAACACAACAACATACCTCCTTTGTTGGGCATAGACACAGCCTGTTATGATATTGTGCATAACAGCCGGAATGTTCGCGCCGCCTGCTCTATTTGCCGCGACAAAAAGATCGACTCAATGATCAACAACAATAAGCGTCAGGACTAAAACAATGAAGTTAGCGACTCTCGACAACGGCAGCCGTGATGGCGTACTGGTGGTGGTATCAAAAGATCTAACGCAATGCTCGGCTGTAGGTCATATTGCACCAACACTCCAGTCTGCACTAGATAACTGGGCTGTCTGTGGGCCACGGCTTGGCCGAGTAGCCGACTCTTTGGAGCGCGGTTTTCAACCAATTCAGCGCTTTCATGAGCGTGAAGCATTGTCGCCACTACCCCGCGCCTTTCAATGGCTGGATGGTTCCGCCTATGTAAATCACGTAGAGCTGGTAAGGCGCGCACGTGGTGCTGAAATGCCTGAGAGCTTCTGGACTGACCCGCTCATGTATCAGGGTGGTTCGGATACATTTCTTGCACCTCGCGCACCGATAGTTATTACGGATGAAGGTTATGGCCTCGATATGGAAGGCGAAGTTGCAGTAGTAGTTGATGATGTACCAATGGGTGCGAGCACCGAAACTGCACTACAAGCCGTCCGTCTTATTATGCTGGTTAACGATGTTTCACTACGAAACCTTATACCCCCTGAACTCGGCAAGGGCTTTGGCTTTGTACATTCAAAACCATCGTCTGCTTTCTCACCCGTTGCAGTCAGTCCTGATGAACTGGGTGATGCGTGGCGTGACGGCAAAGTGCACCTGCCTTTGTCAGTCGACTACAACGGTGAACCATTCGGACGTGCTAACGCCGGTATCGACATGACTTTCGACTTTGGCGTGCTTGTCTCCCATGCAGCAAAAACGCGCAGCTTATGTGCAGGTACCATTGTTGGTTCGGGTACTGTTTCAAACAAACTGGACAACGGTCCAGGCAAACCTATCGCGGAAGGTGGCGCTGGTTACTCATGTATTGCCGAAATCCGCATGATAGAAACCATCAATAATGGAAAGCCATTAACAGAGTTTATGAAAGCCGGCAGTAAAGTGCGCATTGAAATGATGGACAAAGAAGGCAAATCAATCTTTGGGGCGATTGAGCAGGAAGTTCAAGGGGTTTAACTTACTGCTCCGGCCTACAATGAACTATTAACTTTTAGCGCACGCTCTCGCCTTATCACGTAAAGGCTACCAGAAATTATAATGATCGCCCCCGTCACGGTGTAGTGACTGGGATACGTATGCCAGACAACGATGTCATACAGTAAAGTCCACAATACACCAGTGTATTCAAACGGCGTAATCTGAGATGCTTCAGCGACGGCAAATGCTTTTGTCATGGCAAAATGCCCTGCCACTGCAAAGAACGAAAGCAGGAACACACCGATATACATCTGCAGCTCAATATCACCCCAAAACCAGGGCAGCAAAAATAACGCAACCACCCCTACTCCCAGGTTGTATGACAGCACCAGTGACGTTACAGATTCGGTTCTTGCCAGAAACTTTCCACTGATAAATAATCCGGAATAGGCAATGCTTGACAGTAAAACCAGAAAGTAACCTTTTAGCTCGCCTCCTCCCCACGGCATCATTGCCAACGCCACACCACAATACCCCATGACCACTGCTCCCCAGCGATGGACACCTACCTTCTCTTTCAGCACAACAATTGACATCAGTGTGGTAAAGAATATGGATGAAAAGAAAACAACCACCGCTGCCGTAAGAGGCAAATACTGAATACCAACAAAAAAGCTGAAGGGTGCTATGAAGCCTAAAATTCCCCTAACACCTTGTGCAACAGGCCGGGTCGGAAGTAGTTCGGACTTACTGCCTTTTAGGAAAAAGTATAGAATCAGACACGGTACAATTATCAAACTGCGTAACGCTAACAGCTGCACCGATGTTGCAGCGTGCTCCATGAGCCACTTTGCAAGCGCATCCATTGTGCTCAGGAGAAACATCGAGAGCAGCATCAGGCTAATGCCAGACCAATTCGACAACCCCGGCCTACCCATTTGATTCAGCTGTAATGTCGCTTTTCATTTCATATTTCTTTATTGGCGATAAAGACTTGTTAAAGGCCATGGGCAGATCGCCTATACATAAGGGATCATCACCATTGAGCCGGGGAGCTTTATGCCAGAGGCAGTCTCTTAACGATAATAAGAAGGATAGAAATGTAACTACAGCTTATTCACCCTGTGCTGCCATAGTATCCAACCCGCTCCCGGGTTTAATACTGACCGAACCTGTCTCTCTATCAAACTGAAAAGGACACGTACTGCATTGAACGCGTTTTTCAGTTGCGGGAATATCTTTCAGGCGCGGATCTATCTCTCCGCTGGTCAGGGTCGGCTGATCATCTGCATCAAAGCGTTTTTTAAGAAGGTCTAAAAGCAAGTCGTCAATACCCAGCGGTTCAGCAACCTGATACGTCGTACCCGGAAATCTGGCAGCGGCCTGACCGGTCAGACTCGGTATATCGCGTGTCCAGTGTTTTCCTTTTGCTAGAAACAGCGGCAGGACAACAATATGGGTAGCACCTCTCTCACAACAAGCTGCATAAGCTGCAGAAATATCCGGCATTGCCAGTTCCATATGAGCAGGCTCTACTATTTCACAGTCACCCTGGAAGCGGCTGGCAAATCGTTCAGCAACAAGTTTAAGATTATCATTGGACTGCGTCCTGCGACTGCCATGATCACAAATAACAATTCCGGTGATGGGTTTTTCAGATTTCAGGGTAGCGTTCATTAATTAATCTTGCTCAAAAAACAACTAAAGCGTCACCGCCCGGCGCTAGAAACACCGCATCGGTGATCTCCTCGTTGCTTATGTTACCGGTATAGACCCAATGGATAGTAATTATTATTAGGGGATTGATTGCCACGAGACCGCGCGAACCAAACGGCGCAAACCAAACGGCGCAAACCTGGCGCAGCGATCATCTTGCAGATGCATATATTAGCAAAACCAGCCCATTAATGCGCTGGCTTGCCTATGCAATTCAACGCTGTGTATCAAAGCGGCGGGCAGGAGCTCATCGTTACCGGATTCCATCCCCATCCATCATTACGCGCTGCTTCTGCGTAGTCACAGGCAGAATCATCAACAAGATCAGGTCCCTCATCAGTAAGTGGTGCACAGGATTCGAGCCTCACCGGATTCCACCCCCATCCACCTTGAGCAGACGCATTCGAATAGTCACAATCACTTGCTGGTGATATGTCACTGCTGGTGTCTTCCGGGAAGCAGGATTCTGCCGTAACCGGATCCCACCCCCAACCATTGTTGAGATCGGCGCTGCTGTAGTCACAACTTGAGGTGACCTCTGCCGGATCGGTTTGCGCTGCAACTCTGCATGAAGTAGCACCGTCCCAACCCCAGCCATCACCGTCCGGGTCTACACACTCATTGCCGTCATTTTCCTGATCTGCAGGAGTAATACCGGCATTAATCGGGCTGGTGGAGTCATCGAATAAATCATAGACAACAAACATTCTTGCCTGAGAGTCACTCAAAGGTGCGAACAGATAGCGGCCTGTGATCTTTACGTCCCAATTTACATCTACAGGGAACTCACAATCCAAACAGTTTCCGGGTGAGCCGGACACATGTTCGATTTTTTTTACAAATTGAAAATTGCCGCTGCCATCCCTTCTATAGACCAGATAGTTAGGCTCGAAAAAATACGGCTGGGAAGGATTTATTTCGAATGGTCGCAGTGCCATAACTATCGCAGTTTCGCCTTGAATAAACACTTGCTGCCCGAAACTGTGCTCCGTTTGTTTATCCCCCTGTAGTGTCTGCGACTCTATCCAATCACCACCAGCGTCTCTGTTGTAAACCCTCACAACACCGGGATCGACTAACCAGCCAACATGGTAATTACCAAAGTAGGTGTCAAACTCCTCGTCAGTATAATTTCCTGAAAAAGCACCACCAACGATGAGAGTGTTATCTTGAAGACCGTTGGCCCGATAATACGTGAAACCTGTGTCATCCGGTTCAACAGTTTCCTCGTACCAAAGATCACCGTCTTCCTGCAGCACAAACAGATGAATCTTGGATTTGTAGTAGTCTGAAATTGCTAGCCGGTTACCGCTGATAGAAACCTGATTGTTAAGCGCCCAGCTACGGATCTTAAGTGCAGAAAGACTAACAGAACTGACGATCTCCCACTGCCCGCCGTTTCTTTGCAGAACCTTAAGCTGTTCCTCACTGGCTGTGCTTATCAGTACTGCTGCAATGTCTCCGCTGACTGCTGCCGGGGTCATGTATTCTGCATCCACTATATCAATCTTCTGATGATTCCAATCACCGGAACTACTCTCTTCTAACGCATATAACTCCGCCCTGCCGCCTGTGTTATTCAACGCAACCATGGCAGAGCTATCATCGTGGATGACATCAGAGAAATAGCAGTCTGTTCGGGCTAACTGCGAGCACAACGGGATTTCAACTTTTTCTATTACTCCGTCGTCTGTTGCACCGTCCCGCGCACGATAGTGAACCAGTCTCTGCTCAAACTGAGTGTCGGACAGATACTGGTCAATTAAAACAGCGCTGGCTACATTTGTGTTCAATTCAGGTGCAAGTGCCGGCAGCCCGGTACGATCCAGCTGCGAACGAGTGAGTACACCGTCGGGTGGAGAGGTTGCTTGTTTAAGACTCCTTATCGCGCAGGGAATTCCCAGAAAAACTCCCACACCATTAGCATCCTCATTCTCACAGACAGGAGACGAACTCCAATTTGCCACATTGAAGTTTTCGCTGTCACTGATCCAACCAAGTATGCCATTCTCTATAAAAGCACTGGTGGTTGTTACACCGGTATTAATGCCGGCTGTAGGATTCCATTGACCGTCCGGCTGGCGTTCGTAGATGACATTTTCAATCAGTGCTGCACTTTCATTGAGCAAACTGCTCGATCTGGAGATATCATTGTAGGTAAAACTTAAATCATAACTATTGACTCTGGCCCGGGAGTATATTGTTGCCTCACGCTGCCATTGTCCTTCAGTCTTTTTAAATAAATCTACTGCACCTTGATTGGGTAATTCATAGTCCTGATTCGTTGCATACAACATCACAGTTTCATCTGAATACTCTATATCATAGATTTCCGAATACTTTACCGGTGCAATAGTGGATTGCGTCCACTGCCCGCTGCCGGCTCTTTCAAAACTGCTAAGTGTCCCCGTAGGCTTATCGAGAACGATGAGATTATCAGTACGGCCGGCTACCGCACTGTCGTATTCCCCCAGAATATCAACCGGGTCGCCTTTTTCATCCTGAAGCCCGGGCAGATGCGACTCTCCGTATACTGACCATGCACCCCGACTGTCGAGCGCTAGTAGCAACAGACTGTCCGATCCGTCTTCGGTAAAAACACGCATCAGCACACCATCTTGTAGCGGATAGATTGGACCGGGAAACCCGCCTGAGGGTATAAGTTCCTGCCGCCATTGACCCTCACTATCACGACCAACGAGTAACAACCGGGATTCAGTTTCATCTCTATAGCTTACTTCAACAACCGCATAGTCTTTGCCGATAGCCGGGTAGCCGCTATAACAGTCACATAACAAGCTGGCTATTTCCCGCGCTTGCCACACACCGTTAGTGTATGAAGTTAGTACGACTACAAGTCCTGCATCCGTGTCTATAACACGGAGTATCTCATTCGCACTGATCTGTCTGGCGAATCCCGATGCCGAAGTACTGGAACCCGCTGATAAATGCGGTAGTACCAACTGATCTTCTGTTTGTGGTTGCGCATATACGCCCGAGCCAAGGGACAGGCAAATCAGAATTTTACAAATACCACCAATAATCTTTGTCCGGTCGAACATTGATTTTACCCCGTGAACTGAAACACTCCTCCAATCTGCATCTCGTCATGACAGATGTCAAGTATCGCCTGTATTGATTTCCAGCGAATCCCGTATTATGCGCTGTGTCTTGACCGAACTATTCTCGAATCGCAAAATTTCTCACATTTTCACTTGATGGACCAATGCCATAGCAGCTTGAGAACGAAGCTCTAACCTGACAGGGCATTAAATCGAAAGGGAGCTACTACGCACGTATAAAAAAGGCCTGCAATTGCAGGCCTTCTACATAATTACACTACTTTCGATCAGTGGTAACTACCCAAACATATCAGCAGTAATACCTGCATACCAACCAACAGATTCCTGATAGGTAGTCTTGCGAAGACCAGCATCTTCACCCGTCTGACTGATGAAGGTAGAAGTCGACGCAATCTTACCGTCAACTGCCTCATAGTTGGCACCAACCTTTACACCGTCATCTGTAGCAATAAGACTCCAGCAGGTATTGCTGTAGTTGGCAGGGCCGACTTCAGCATCGGTCAGGTCGGCCTTAATAGCTGCTGCGGCTACCTTGGCCTGACTGTTGGCAGAGAAACCCGATTTTGGCATTGCACCAGCGATACTCGCATCACCAATGACAAAAATGCTGTCGTCAACAGTTGAGCGCATAGACGTTGCATCGATAGGACAGAATCCGGTTTCATTCGTGAGGCCGGCAGCTAATGCGATTGAACCCGCCTGCTGCCCCGGCACCACATTTAATACCGCACCGCTGAATTCATCAAGATCTGTTTCCACCGTACCTGATTTGGCATCAACATTTACCACGCCACCGTGTACATCAGGGCCATACCATTCAATCATACCGGCGTAGTGATTCTCCCATCCCTCCTGGAACAAGCCCTGCTTTGAGAATTTAGGCTTCGGGTCTATAACAATGATCTTGCTGTTTTTATAGCCACGGCTTTTGAGTGTATGCGCCATCATGGAAACGCGCTCGTAAGGTCCGGGTGGGCATCGATAGGGATTCGGCGGTGGTACCATCACAATGTTATCGCCATCCTGCATTGCGTCAAGCTTCGCTTTTAACAGCTCGGTCTGACTGCCACCGTGCCAGGCATGTGGTGCTATCTCTGAGTCTGCTTCAGAATAACCTGGCACTGTGTCATATTTAAGATCAATACCGGGTGATACAACCAACCGATCATAAGCCAGTGATGAGCCATCTTCCATGCTGACTGTCTTACTGCCCGCATCAACACCAGTGGCAAAGCCGGTAACCACATTGACACCACCTGCGGCAAGCTTGTCATAGGAGTGGGTGATTGATCCAAAATCACGATAGCCACCCAGATAAAGATTAGAGAAAAAACACGTAGTGTAGGAATCGGAAGCAGTGATCAGCGTGACATCAAGCTCACCACCAAGCGCCAGCGTTCGAGCGGCAGTAGCTCCACCTGCACCACCACCAATCACAACCACTTTCGGCTTGGATTGCGCACCAATATGAAACGGCACCACCATTGAAGCAACACCCGCTCCCAACAGAACGTTAAATTGTCTTCGATTTAATTTTTGCATCCGGAATCTCCCCCATTAAAATGATTGCCCGGCGACGCCCGTTTTACAGGTTCCGCTCTATGACACTATATGCGATCAATCCCGCAACAACAATATGCAATTATTAATATATATGTATGTTTTCCAAACTGGATTTCGCAGCCAAACATAGAAAAGATAAGCCACTTTCTTTAGTAATATTAGTTGCTTAGCAACTGTTCTTTGATCGTCAGCTCCCTGTCATCGACTGGTTGGTTCGTGCGCACCACGGCAGAATCGAAAATCGTAGATGATGATTAAAAAACTCGCACGTCTCTCGCGCGATTGAGGTAGGTTCGCGCTTGCAGGAATTTACCTTCCCTTACCGATGCCCTCGACATCGCCAGATAGATAGACACTATGTTCTCAAGCCCTTTGATTGCCTCGCTGCATCCTGGTTGGAGCTGCAATATCGTCCTGTATTTCTCTTTCGCGTTGTTGCGATGTGGAGTGGTTAATCGCATCGCTGAAATATCTCGTGCTGCGGATTGCAACAGTTTTTCAACCGACCTATCGACTTCATAAGTACTAGACATAGATTGTTGTGTCGCCGAAACAATACCGGAGTCCGCCGCGGAATTTAGATCAGCTACCACCCGGTTAACCGATTCAGCTCTGACTTTTGGCAGATAGGCTGGTCCGTTCCTGATCTTTAAGTCGCCATCCAAACTCAACGAAGAAAGAGCTGAAAGTAAATATAAGGCTGCAGGCCCTACAACCATTATCTGCAGGACAGAACGGGCCGTTCTTGTACTATTTATCAAATCAAACCTGAGACATGATGAGTTGATGAAACCATTTTTCTAATCGTTTTACCAAACTGTGCGAAGCGGCATTGATAAATTGTGGATGGCTTTTTTAGCGACAACAAACCCGCTGCGATAATTAAAAATATCCCAAAGATTGACACAGTGTCCGGAACCTCTGAAAAGAAAACAAGCCCCCAAATGAAAGCAAAACCCACCTGTGTGTAAGCGAGTACGCTAATCATTGGTGAAGGCCCGGATTGATAGGCTATCGCAATCCCAACACTCATTGCTATTTGCGCTACTGCAAGTAAACCAACAACAAACCACAACTGAAAATCCATTGGTATCCATGGCGAAAACATGAACCCGGTGCGATGGGCATCTGGCACAAAAATTAGAGCCACGCTCATCACGGTGCCAACTAATACAAAGGTGACATTCAGCGCAAGCGACAATTCCGCTGGATGACAAGACCTGCATTTTGTGCGCGTCAACAGCATCGCTGTTGCGTAGAAAATGGATGAGAGTAATGGTAAAACTGTATAGAGGTTAATCCTGTCAACCTCCGGCTGAATAACAAATAGAATTCCGGCAAAACCACTTATAACGGCGAGTCGTCCAGCAAATCCAATTTTCTCACGCAGAACAAATACCGACCACAACACGATAAAAACCGGATACGTGTACAAGACCGTAGTCGCCTCTGCAAGAGACAGATTTGACAGATATAAAAAAAAGCTAATCCACATCCCCACCAATAGCACACTGCGTAAAAATACTACAACTAACGTTCTCCTCTCAGAAAAAGCGACTTGTCCCAGCTGAACCATGTAGTAAAAGAGTACAGGTATCGCCAGAAACGATCGCAATACAAACAACTGCCACAATGAAATTTCAGAACTAAGCAACTTAACTGCGGCATCGCTGAGTGACGCTACAAGAGTCGTAGATATTATAGCTGCGACTGCGAATACCAATCTGTCAGATTTTTCTTCCTTTACTACAGCCCCCAACTCAGCACAATTCATCGATCCAGCTGCTATTCGCATCTAATGATTCCCGTCTGCTCTATAGTATGAACGCTATACATGTCATAGCGAGATCTGCCACGATTATTGTCAGCTCTAACTCAGTGAGATAACGTTCATCGCTCCATACTTGAACTAACGGTTATTTTGGGAAGATGTTTTCCTCGATTTATACCAACAGTTTTTCAGACACCAGAATGCTAAAGTACAAGATTCTTCTGTTGAAATTTCCTGTAGCGTTCAACGAAAATAGAAAACGGTCTGAGAATATTTAACACCATCTGCGGTAGCTAATTCAGGTGTAAAATAAAAGGGTTACTCTGCGAATATTCACTGTTCCCCGATCGATGTTGCTCGATTATCTTATTCAGAGAGGGGTAGCTAAGCCTCTCAAAAGTTCTGTTTTGCAGGCTTTGAGAGAGATTCTTCATTTTGTCTGGCTCGTGACCAACACATTGTATCTCCTCACGGGGTCCGGGACTGTCTGCAGTAATTTTTAGTCTGCTGTCACCGGGTAAATCGATAATCTGATTTGCATAGAGTCTGTTACTGCCATGAAATGGTGTTGGAAATATTTGATAAATATCTCCGTTGTACTGTTGCATGTAGCAATACACATAGGCGTCTTTAGAAACGCTAAGCGTGAATTCAATCTCATCACCA
>CALLBO010000040.1 GCA_937998875.1 uncultured Granulosicoccaceae bacterium | reverse complement strand
TGATCTACCAGTTCCGTCCACTGTTCTAGGCTCTTTCTTGCTCGGCGACTTTGCATTGTCTTACTCCATAATTAAAAGGAGCTCTGACTCTCGGCAATGTGTCTGTGATTCGCAATACTGCTGTGGATAGATCGCTTACGTATTGTCTGCATCCACTGCCAGCATTAATTTGGTGATTGCTGGCCATTCTTTCCTAAGGTGATCAACCGCCAATTTAAATGACTGGTGTCCCAAGCCTCTCCCCTGCCACGGCGTTACGATCTTTAGGCCATGTATTGTGGCGGCACTACGGGATGCCCAGGATGGTGACAGTGGGGGACGCTTGAAAAGCGTCATGCCAACAGGGCTGTTCTCCAAAAAGAATACTACCCCTAACATTTGATCCTTCGGGCCTGCGTGCCATGCATCAAGTGACTCCTCGAAGGAGCCACCTTTAATTTCCTGCCAGTCTGAAATTTGCAGCTTTGCCAGCTCGCCAATTTCGCACCCAGAGAGCACTGCAAGGTTGCGTACTTCAAGGTGAATATCAGAATCACTCTTCATTTGTCTTATTAGGACTATGGGTTATTAGCCGAACTTCACAGATAAAACCACCACTTGCTACTCTGACTTCTGCCAGATTTGATAAGTGTAATCGATGTTAGACAAAAATGACTGCTCAAAGACCTTGTGAAAACTGGCTGGCAACGCCGGAAAATATATGTCTCCTTCAATTTCTTTATGAATTCTTGATAGATGAACAGTGCTTACCTCCGGCAACATTGCTTTATACATTTCACCACCACCCGAAACGAAAATATGATCAGTGTGATTTTTAAGACCTTCCAGTGCTTTCTCTGTGCTGGTAAAGAACTGGCAATCCGGATCATCCGAATGCCTTTCGGTTCGTGAGATTACTGCGTATTTTCTGTTGGGTAGTTTACCCATTGACTCGAATGTTTTTCTACCAACGAGCAACCACTGGTTGTAAGTAAGCGCTTTAAACAGCAGCTGCTCGCCTTTAGCCTGCCAAGGAATATCCAAACCGGCTCCAATAATACCGTTCTCGGAAACAGCAGCGATCAAAGATAGTTTTAAGCTCATATATACTATTCATACCCAAGTCTATATTGGCTTTGGCAAGCCAACGTCCACAATGGACCTATCGTAGCATGATGATACGGGCATTGAATTCAATCAATGTTATGTCCGGATAGGCCTAACTCGAAGTGACGTCAGGACTGAATGGCGAAGCATCAACAAAGCGCCATCGAAGCGGTGTCGCGGACACCTTCTGTGAAACGCTGTCTATCTGTAGCTGGAGAAGACGTTGTGCACCTGGATAACGGCTAATAACATCTTCTGACTCTATTAGCGTGGCTCTTGCGTGAATGTGCAATTGATCACCCGTTTGGAAGTCTATAAAAAGCACCCCAGCCTGGGGATTCAGCAGCAAGTTACCAAATGTATTGAAGAGGTTATTGCCCTTGTAGTCGGGAATTGTTAGTAGAGTCGGAGAATCTATCGAAACAAACCCGGGCTTACCGCCACGATGGTTGACATCAACGCCTTCGTAAGGTGCCCCCGAACCATCACTAACATAAGATGCGATAAAAAACGTATCAGCTGCTTTGATGAGCGCAGTGGCTTTTGCATCCAGCTCACTATTATTAGATACAACATCTTGTATGGACGACACGCCACGCTCGGACACTTCGCGCAAACTGATGTATTTAGGACAATTGCCATAACTCTGCACCACTGTGATGGTGATTGAGCTTTCATCCAACGCGCTGATTCGCCCATGCATGCGGTTTCGGCGACGGTTAGATAAATCAATCCCCAGAATACCTACCGGCTGCGCTAATCCCAGGGCATTGAAGGCCGGGTTTTGACCGCGATCACCGGTATTAATAATCAGTGTTTGCGGGTCAGGTGATGATACAAACCGGGTTGGGCCAGTCACAATACAGGCATGCGGTTGCCCGTTGTTATCAACGGTCCCTAAAAAGATATACTCGAGCTCCATAAAAAACTCACGGTGCTCGTCCGTCATGTAGTCCAGCATTAGGCGCTGCGATAGTTTATCTATATGTTCTCGCTTGCCAACCTGTTGCTGCAATCGCAGCTCACCAGAATGGAAATGTTTGATTGTCATAAGTTCTTGTCTTTACTTTCGTTATGGGAGGCTGTCGCAAACGCTGTAGCTAATCTATACGTAGCCCGCCCGGCACTTAGACGTCGACCCTCCCCGCAAGAGGGTGTCGTTAAAGCTATTGTTGAAATTCTATTCGACTATATTTTAAATACACTACCCAATGCTAAGTCACTCTCCCTTTGGGAGGGTGTCGTAAAAACCCTAATTACCCAAAGCTATTAGCCGCTCACCGCAGCTCTCATTGAGCACGAGAATCTGAGCCTTATAATCACAAAATAGCTTAACAAGCGTCTGATAAAGCTCAGTAAGAGCTGACGAAGAGCAATACAAGGCAATAATTTCACGGTTCTCCTCCAGCAAGCCACCGCCCTGGATAGGTTGTTTGCTAAAA
>CALLBO010000039.1 GCA_937998875.1 uncultured Granulosicoccaceae bacterium | reverse complement strand
CTCGCAAAGAAGACTCATAACAGCAACCACCACCTCAGAGTCAGGTAAGCCCATCACTGTGATCAACGGTTACTTTCCAAACGGTGAAAAACGCGATCATCCAACCAAGTTCCCAGGCAAACAAGACTTCTATGAACGACTGACTGCATTCCTCCATTCAGACTTTAAAAACAATGAACCCCTTGCTGTGATTGGCGATTACAATATCGCACCGGTTGATGAAGACATTGGCATCAGCGAAAAAAGTGTGAAGGCGTGGCTACGCACCGGTCATGTTAGTTTCCTGCCGGAGGAGCGCGAATGGTTCGACACATTGCAGAAGTTCGGGCTGGATGATACCTACCGGATAAAATACCCTGACTCCAAAGAGTATCTCAGCTGGTTCGACTACCGCACCCGCGGCTTCGATCGTGAACCGAAAAGCGGTCTGCGTATAGATCACCTACTTACTACCAAACCACTCACAGACACCCTTATAGATAGCGGCATGGATTACGACATCAGAGGCATGGAGAAGCCGTCAGATCACGCACCAGTTTGGAGTGAGTTTGATTATTAGTTGTTCTATTTCACGCGCTGTGCTCAACATAAGCGATTGCCATCATAGCGGGTTTCACCTCTCGCAACCCGATAAGTTGTACAACGATGCCCTACGCCGCTCCGAGCGTTTTATTGTTTTTTGAAATCATCCGGAGTCGGGTCTAAGCGCCATGGATGGCGCGTGAGCGCTAGCGGCACAAGGATGTGCCATTAGCGCGGCCCGACGGAGGCTGATTTAAAAAAATGGCGCAGCCACCCGCAGGGCAATAAAGTTGCGAACAAGCGTTTTCGTTAGTTTTGCGCTTTTCAAAAGTAACTCGTAGCGCCAGGGACTGGCATCGAAACACCGCCATGGATGGCGTGCCGCTTACGTTGAGCGCAGCGAATGACCAAGCGTTGAGCGCAGCAGGCAACCGAGCGTCAAGCAACATCGCATCCCCAGGCCACACACAACCCCCATCCATAAAACCGACACAAACTTGCCCATAAACGCGTTAGAATAAGCGGTTTACATTCACCGGTACCCGAACTTGGCCATAAAAAAAATCCTGGTTGCCAACCGCTCAGAAATCGCGATCCGAGTATTCCGCGCTGCGAACGAGCTGGGCATCAAGACTGTCGCCATCTGGGCTGAAGAAGACAAGCTCGCCCTGCACCGCTTTAAGGCAGATGAGGCGTACCGGGTGGGCAAAGGCCCGCACCTGGAAAAAGATATGGGGCCGATTGAATCTTATCTGGCCATCGACGAGGTTTTAAGAGTCGCCAAGCTATCAGGTGCTGATGCGATTCACCCGGGCTACGGACTATTGTCAGAAAGCCCTGAATTCGTCGATGCCTGTGATGAAGCTGGCATTCTCTTTATCGGCCCGAGTGCCGAGACCATGCGATCACTAGGCAACAAGGTCGCCGCACGAAATCTCGCCATCAAAGCTGGCGTGCCGGTGGTACCTGCCACTGAGCCATTACCGGACGACATGCCGACAATCAAAAAAATGGCTGCAGAGATCGGTTTCCCGATAATGCTCAAAGCTTCCTGGGGTGGCGGCGGACGCGGCATGCGCGTCATCCGCTCAAACGAGGATCTAGATAAAGAAGTTGACGAAGCCAAGCGTGAAGCGCGGGCAGCGTTCGGCAAAGACGAGATCTATCTGGAAAAGCTGGTTGAACGCGCGCGCCATGTAGAAGCACAGATACTCGGTGATACACACGGCAACGTGGTACACCTGTTCGAACGTGACTGCTCGGTCCAACGACGCAACCAGAAAGTAGTAGAACGCGCACCAGCGCCTTACTTGAGTGAATCAAAGCGACAGGAAATTGCAGAGCATGCGCTCAAGATCGGCCGCTCAACCGATTACAAAGGCGCCGGTACCGTCGAGTTTCTGATGGACATCGAAACTGAAAACTTCTACTTCATTGAAGTTAACCCGCGGGTACAGGTTGAGCACACGGTGACCGAAGAAGTTACCGGTATCGATATCATTAAAGCTCAAATTCATCTGTTAAGCGGTGAAAAAATCGGCACGCCTGAGTCTGGTGTGCCAAAGCAGGAAGATATCAAGCTCAACGGTCACGCTATGCAATGCCGGATCACCACGGAAGATCCGGAACAGAACTTTATCCCTGATTATGGTCGCATTACAGCGTACCGTGGTGCACAGGGATTCGGTATCCGTCTCGATGGGGGAACCGCCTACTCAGGCGCTGTGATCAATCGCTTTTATGATCCATTGCTTGAGAAAGTCACAGCATGGTCACCAACCGCTGAAGAAACCATTAAACGTATGGACCGTGCACTACGTGAATTTAGAATTCGCGGTGTGGCCACCAATCTGACGTTTCTTGAGAATATTATCAGTCACCCGAGCTTCCTCGATAACACCTACACCACCAAATTTATCGATACCACCCCAGAACTGTTCGAACAGGTAAAAAGAAAAGACCGTGCCACCAAGTTGCTGCACTATATCGCCGATGTCAGTGTCAATGGACACCCCGATGCACGCGACCGCGTAAAGCCCAAGGGTGATGACAAATTGATCGACCCACCATGGTTTGAACAGGCAGCGGTTGATGGCACCAAACAACGACTCGACAAAGACGGTCCGGTGGAATTTGCAAAGTGGATGCGTAATCACAAGGACTTACTGATCACCGATACCACCATGCGAGATGCGCCACAGTCGCTGTTGGCCACTCGAATGCGTACCAATGACATCGTCAACATAGCAGGTGCATACTCCAAAGCACTGCCGCAGCTGTTGTCACTGGAATGCTGGGGCGGTGCCACATTTGATGTAAGCATGCGATTCCTTACTGAAGATCCGTGGGAACGCCTCGCCGAAATCCGGGAACGTGCACCAAACATTCTGCTACAGATGTTGGTACGCGGTGCTAACGGGGTTGGCTATACCAACTATGCTGACAACGTAGTTAAGCACTTCGTCAAAGAAGCAGCCGCAGGGGGAGTAGATCTCTTCCGTGTTTTCGATTGCTTTAACTGGATTGACAACATGCGGGTCACGATGGATACCGTGCTGGAAGAAAACAAACTCTGTGAAGCCGCAATCTGCTACACAGGCGACATGCTCGACGAGTCGAAACCGAAGTACAAACTAAAGTACTACCTCGACATGGCCCGCGAACTTGAAAAAACCGGCGCACATATTCTTTGCATTAAAGACATGGGGGGCTTAATGAAGCCGGCAGCAGCTTCCGTGTTATTCAAAGCATTACGTGAGGAAGTCGGTATACCGATACACTTTCATACGCACGATACATCCGGCATTTCAGCAGCTACTGTATTGGCAGCAGCCAACGCCGGCGTCGATGCTGTAGATGCAGCAATGGACGCGCTTTCCGGTGGCACATCGCAGCCTTGCCTCGGCTCTATTGTCGCAGCCCTGGCCGGTGGAGAAAGAGATCCAAAGCTCGACAGCGACGCGATACAAAAGATCTCATTCTATTGGGAGTCTGTTCGCGCCCAGTATGCTGCATTCGAAAGCGATCTGAAGAGCCCGGCTTCCGAGGTTTATTTACATGAAATGCCAGGGGGCCAGTTCACCAACCTCAAGGAACAGGCACGCTCACTGGGTCTTGCTCCTCGCTGGCACGAAGTCGCACAGACTTATGCCGATGTTAACGAGATGCTGGGCGATATTGTAAAAGTTACCCCATCATCCAAGGTAGTTGGTGATCTGGCACTGATGATGGTCAGTCAGGACCTTAGCGTTGAAGATATCACCCACCCTGACAAAGAAATCGCTTTCCCGGATTCTGTCGTTTCGTTGATGAAAGGCGAAGTCAGTCAGATACCTGAAGGCTGGCCTGTCGACTTTCAAAACAAAGTACTGAAAGGGGAAGAGCCATTAACAGAACGCGCTGGCGCATCCATTCCACCAGTGGATCTTGAAGCCACCAGAAAGGAGCTTGAAGAAACACTGGAGAAAGAGATCAGCCAGCAGGAGCTTGCCTCCTACAATATGTACCCAAAGGTATTCACCGACTTCGTAGCCGCTCAGAACGAATATGGACCTACAAGCGCCCTACCCACGTCTGTCTATTTCTACGGCCTTAAAATCGGAGATGAGCTATTAATCGATATCGAAAAAGGTAAAACACTGGTGGTGCGCTGTGTTGCAATCGGTGAAACAAATGACAAAGGGCTGGTCAGAGTATTCTTTGAACTGAACGGTCAACCACGTTCCATACAAGTACCTGATCGCATCCACGGTGCCTCCGGTGCAAATGCGGCAAGACCCAAAGCTGACCTTGCCGACAAGATGCAGGTTGGTGCCCCGATGCCGGGCGTTATTTCTACCGTCAACATCGAAAGCGGCCAAAAGATCAATGCAGGCGATGTGTTGTTATCCATAGAAGCCATGAAGATGGAAACTGCCATTTACGCCGAAGCATCAGGTGTGGTTAGCGAACTGCTGGTGAAAACCGGTGATCAGATTGATACTAAAGACCTGCTGATACAGCTAGTGGAAAGCTAGCGGGCCGTGCGGAAAGTTCGCTAGCAAAGGGCTAAGTCGACTTTATTAACGCAGCACCATGGCCTGATCAAAAAAAGAGCCAACAGTAAGTTGGCTCAAGGTTGAAGATGATGTGCCTCTACCGAGGATGGGTCTCAAAGCACTACTGAATAACGGTATCTATGACGTGTATTATTCCGTTGTCTGTCACAATGTCAGCGCCAATAACCTGAGAATTATTCACGTATAGCTCATGCCCCCGGATTGACAGATCGACAGATGCACCACTGGCAGTTTCAACGGAGCCACCGGTCAAAGACAGCGCCGTGGTAGAGTCAACGCTCGCACCGCTGATTACATGGGTTAACAAAATACCGGTTAACGAATCAATATCTGACAACAACGCCGCAATAGTGTCGTCACCCAATGCGGCAAACGCATCGTCAGTCGGGGCGAACACAGTAAACTCTGCATCCGGATCGGACAACACCGCATCAAGGCCGGCTGCCTGCAATGCAACTACCAGTTTATTGAAGCTGCCATTGGCAACCGCAACATCCACAATCGTGCCGGAAGCACGGGTCACAGCGCGTGGCAGTATCACCCGGTCCAACACATGCACCACACCATTGCTGGCTTCGATATCTGTGGCAATTACTTTTGATGTGTTCACATACAGCGATTCATCGTTAATTGACAGGGCCAGGTTGGTACCTCCCGCACTTTCAACGGTGCTACCGACAAGACTCAAGGCAACGGTTGAATCCGCTACACCTGGAATAACATGAGTAAGCAGTATCTCCCGCAAGGTATCAGGATCAGCAATCAGCGCTGAAATCGTGTCTTCACCAAGTAGCTCAAAGGCCTGGTCATTAGGTGCGAAAACTGTGTAAGCGGCCTTGTCGTCGCTCAATACAGAGTCAAGCCCCGTTAGTTGCAGCGCAGTTGCCAGCACAGTGAAGTTGGGCGCACCGGCAGCGAGTTCCGTAAGCGTAACGCTTGAACCCGTATCCATACCATGGTCGTCGGAACCTGCACCGGGAAGACAGGATTCCACACCGTTCCAACCCCAGCCATCTCCGTCGGTGTCTGTGCATTCGCCGGCAGACGTAACCGTGTCTTCAACAAGACATGAATTTTCTCCGTCCCAGCCCCAGCCGTCTCCGTCTGAATCGACACAAGCAGTCGAGGGAGCATGATCTACCAGGCAAGACATCGTGCCATCCCAGCCCCAACCATCACCGTCTGAATCCACACACGCGGCTGTCGTTGTTGTTACCACCTGAGCTACAGTGGTAGTGGTCAGACTTAACGAAACAGCCAGTGCCAAAGCACCTAGTGACGCTGTACACATAACTCGCTTGTTGATTGATAGCATATAAAAGGGTCCTTTTGTCGCTTCGTGTCATGAGAATCACGACGCGAATTTCAAAGTGGTTAAGTGGAAGTTCGGTGTTTACCGCCTGCAACAACTCACTGCTGTGCTGTTAAAGTCTCTTTCAGACCATACCAACACACAGTGAATGAAGGGTGCTTCCGCAGTCACCACAATGTGAACTTAGAGTGAACATCAACAATCAGGGAACGAAATCTCAAGCAGCCACCTGAGATCGAAGCGCTATGTCAGGTTGTAGAGAAGTAAATAAGCTATTGCATTACCGACGCAGCACTTAACGTCCCATCTGATAAAACTCATCATTCGGCCGCATCCCGGTAACATTTACCAGTCGGTTAGACAGACCAAAGAAAGCTGTTATCGCACCGATATCCCAGATGTCTTCATCAGAGAATCCATGTGCATGCAGCGATTCATAATCGCTATCATCTACCTCTGCCCCGCTGTCACAAACCTTCATCGCAAAATCCAGCATGGCTTTTTCGCGAGCTGTGATATCAGCCTTACGGTAGTTAATCGCAACCTGATCTGCTATGAGCGGGTTTTTTGCTCTGATTCGCAACACTGCACCATGGGCAATCACACAGTACTGACAACCATTAGCACCAGATGTAGTAACGACAATCATCTCCCGCTCCGCGAGGCTCAGCCCACTGTTCTTTTCCATCAGTGCATCATGGTAGGCAAAAAAAGCACGGAACTCTTCCGGCCTGTGCGCCAGCGCCAGAAAAACATTAGGTACAAAACCCGCCTTTTCCTGCACCTCGAGAATGCGCTGCTTCATGTCATCAGGCAGGTTATTAATCTCCGGCACGGGGAAACGGCTTATGGGGTGACTCATCTTAAATATCCTGTTTAAAGCAATAACTTTGTTCGGTACAAACTGTTAAAGATAATCTTACCCTACAGATAAATAGGTGTGGCAGTTATTCAGTTCGTTGTTTTTGTCATTAGACCAGCCATACACTGGAGCAAGACCACCGCCATCCGTTCTGAAGTTTGTCGTCTGCCCCTGATAGATCCTCGCAGCTGCAATCAATGGCTCTCCACTGACGGTATAAATCCGCAGATCGTACTTTAGTCTGCGTTGATCACTGGCTGCATCGACTGCACGAAGAGTCGGTGGTGCTATCGCCTGTGCAATGTAGCCCGTCTCGGATTTGACCGCATCAAGGAGCTGACGCCACACACGTGCAGTTATTTTGTCACCACGGTAAACCGCTTTGCTGCCATAACCATCCACCGGTTTAAAAAACAGATGTTTTCTATTTGCAAACAGTTCTTCTGCATTATCGATGCTAAGCAAGCGTGTCTCTGGAAGGTGAGACTGTAACAACGCACATTGTTCAACCGACAAACCATAACGCAACAGCTTGTCACTATCGGTCCAGTCGATAAAGTTACTCTTAGCAGCATAGAGCGCATGATGCAACGGATTCGGTGAAACCACAGCAGCACTACACAGTGCTGCCGCGCGCGCAGCTTTACTGCTATCACCCTGCAATGCAAAGTCAGTGCTACGGTTATAGACAAAATCAATTGCCTCACCACGGTAACTCAGCACGCCGTCTACGAATTCCAGCTCACCAATATCTGCAATCAGGGTTTTCACACCGGATTGTTCAAAATAGTCACGGGCGATCAACATATCAGGATAAAGATATTGTTCCAATGGACTATCGTCTACTATCACCGCAGTCTTGGGCAAACCCTCTCTGCCAGCACTCTGCCATTCCTGTTGAAGCAAAGTGTGTATTCGCTCGCGATTCAGCTCTAATGGTCCAAATCCACAACAGGGGGGATAGATGCTTTCACTCACGGACTGCAATTCGTTAACAAGAAAAGCGCCTCCGGCATTGGTATTCACTTCGATCAATTTGGGCCCGGACTCATTGATATGAAAGTCATAACTCATGATCAATCCATCACCGCTGACTGTTTGCCACCGCTTTAGCGCCGGATTACGATCTACCTTGTCAACAACGTATTGTTCACTTTGAATCAGAAATTCCAAAGCCTCAATCACACGGGTAATGGTGTTAACGTCGTTAGAATCCAACAGCACGCCTGTACGTGCGAATAGATTTGGCCGGGATAGACACTGACTTGCAGCGTCAGGCACAGAATCACTGAAAACGTTATCAATTAAGGCACGATCAAGGGGAAAGCAAAAGCAGTCACGATTCAGATTACGGATGGTATCGCTGGAAAACATTGTCGTTACTCCATTACACTGTCTGCTCGCCATCAGCATGCGGGCAAACAGGAGACAATTCAATGATGAAAAATAGCAACCCCTCGGCACAACTGTGTTTCATCACTACCCTGACAGTAGGCCTGTCAACTGCATCGCTTATCAGCCCTGCAGCAACCGGACAGTCTGTCACCTCTCAAAAGCAGAACTTTGTTGTCGAGACCATTACAGAAGGTCTGAGCATTCCCTGGGGCATGGCAGCACTTCCTGCAGGCGGTATACTGATTACAGAACGCACCGGCACATTGCGCTTACTGGATGCAGACGGAAAACTCCACCCCGACCCGATAGCCAACACACCGGCAGTCGTAGTTGATGGCCAGGGTGGATTGCTTGATGTCGCCATTCATCCTGACTATCAATCCAATGGCTGGATCTATCTGTCATTCTCGTCCGCAAAAGCAAAAGGAGAGCCCGGACGTGGTGCTAATACTGCCCTTGTTCGCGGTAAGATCGTTGATCACGAGTTTGTTGAGCAAGAACTCATCTACAAGGCATTGCCCAATTACTCTGGCGGCAGGCACTTTGGCAGTCGTATCGCATTTGACGCAGATAACCATGTCTACCTGAGCGTTGGAGATCGCGGCAACAGAGATGAAGCACAAACACTTACAAACCCGATTGGCAAAGTATTTCGCCTACACGACGATGGACGCATTCCGGATAACAATCCATTCGTTAATACAGTGAATGCCCTGCCTCAAATCTGGTCCTGGGGTCATCGCAACCCACAGGGCATGGAAGCTCACCCTGAAACCGGTGCGCTTTGGGCTCACGAACATGGCCCGAAAGGAGGAGACGAGCTCAACCTTATTATTCAAGGTCAGAACTATGGCTGGCCAACAGTCTCTTATGGTGTCAACTACAGCGGCACCAAATTCACAGATGAGGTATCCCGACCAGACATGGTTTCACCAGTGACCTACTGGGTTCCTTCTATTGCGCCCTGTGGCATGGCATTCGTCTCCGGCGATAAATATCCGGATTGGAAGAACAATCTGCTTGTTGGATCACTCAAGTTTCAACAGTTGCAACGACTTGAAATGCAAGATGATCAGGTTGTTCACAAAGAAATTCTGCTGGACGGTATTGGTCGTGTTCGTGCGATCGAACAAGGTACAGACGGATTCATCTATGTAGCTATCGAAAGTGGCGGCAGAATTGTGCGCCTGATGCCATCACAACCTTAGAACTTCATCGATCCGACAACTCTTACTATTGGAATAAACGATGGAAGTTGCTTTTTTACTAATGGCTTTCAGTATTAGAACTTTTATCGTGGAACCATTTCGCCTGCCATCAGCTTCCATGTATCCAACGCTCGAGGTCGGCGACCATATTCTGGTTTCAAAATTCGGGTTTGGAAATTACGATTTCTTTGGTATCGATATCGCAAACACCAGAATGTATCGATCAATAGAACGCGGTGATGTCATGGTATTCGTCCACCCACAACAGCCAAATCTGCATTACATAAAGCGAGTTGTGGGACTACCGGGTGAAATCATCCGCTATAAAAATAAACGTCTGTTTATTAACGGAGAGATGATTCCTCACTCACAAATTGAAAACCACGCAACCCCTCTCACCGATATACCGGGATCAAGATACCGGAACCTCAGCCTACAGGTTGAATCAACGGATCAGCGAAGTTATCAAATTGCCCATGACGACAAGCGCGCATCACTGGACATCAACCTGACCGTCCCGGAGAATCACTATTTCATGCTGGGTGACAACCGTGACAATTCTAACGACAGTCGCTATTGGGGATTTGTTCCGGAAGAGAATTTTATCGGCAAACTCGCCTACATCCTGCTGTCAGAGTAACCAGCAAAAATTAAATTATTTTAATGTCTTTGTAAGACTGGATTCAGCTTTTCTATTTACACTGCCACTATAAATAGAAGAAATTGTTTTGCCGATGATTACCCCTGTTGCTAACCGGCACTCCCGCACGAGTCAGAGGAGCGCTTACCCAAGTCGTCGCTGGGGCGGGCTTACCGTTCACCAGCCCGGTCACTGTTTTGGTCTGTTTCTGACCCTGGTCATGAGCCTGTCTATTACGGCGTGTGGTCTTCTTTCCGAGATGCCGGACAATCTCTACGACTATCCGCCTGACTTCGAACAGTTTCTCCGGGAAAATAATGCGTCGTACGATTACGAAGAATTCGTGTACTTTCTGCAGTCCCATGATGTTCACAGAATCGTTCCGGTCTGGCAGCTACTGCAACAAGGTTCAGACTTCAGGAAGCACAAGTTACCCAAATATGCGCTACCAGCCAGAGAACACTGGGACGAAATAATCAATACCCTGGTTTTCCTGAAGTACGATTTAGTTCCATATATTGGTGATGTTCGCGTTTTATCCGGATTTCGAACCCCGAAATACAACCTGCTCGCAGGTGGCGCCGGCAAGAGTCGGCATCTGACTTTTTCAGCGCTCGACCTGCGCCCGGTGGCAAATATCGAACGATCAGAATTGCACCGGATTTTACAGAATCGCTGGCACACTCTTGGCGAGGAATATAATCTGGGGCTTGGCCTATATAGCAGTCTGCGGTTTCATATAGATACCGGCGGCCACAGACAATGGTAGACGAGTAGTAGTTAAAACCCGCTGCATTCAAGCGCGGTACCGGTTGCCCTTCAACATACCGTAAAGGCACAGAAAAAAGCAGAACAACCAACCCGAGAACAAACCTCCTCCAGAGCTCTCTGCGTTGTTGCCAGCTGAGAGCACAGGCTCAGCTGAATCTATAACAGACAAATTATCATCTGATTCATCAGAGTCACCCGTACCTTCACTATCGGATCCACCAAGACATAGCGGATTTGAAGCACCACAAAGAATCTCCTGCATAACAACGTCAAAAACAAGCTCTGCATTATTATCATCAACCTGCAAGTCCTCCTGAGTGGAATCTGCAAAAACATTAACGACTGCACCTTCAACAACCGATTTACCGGCCAGGGCAATATACAATTTTGCTTCCGCTTGCGGAGAAAGGGTAGGTACTTTACAGAGGATAGTTTCGTCAGTTGCAGTACAAAAATCTCCGGAATAAAATTCAAGAGCCGGTGGCAATTGCAGCTCAACAACCGGAAAATAAGCGGTATTGGCAGGATGGGAGTTTCTAACTACCGCGGTGATGGTGCCGGTACCCTGCTGATGAATTGCACTGCCGCCATTTACGGTGATATTTACTGCGAGATCAACCGGATCCAAATCCTCATCCTGCGACAGCACGGTGACAATCTCTGCATCGGAACGGATTGCACCAGGCAGATCATCTGCAACAAGCTCGGCCGATACCTTGTGGTGACCGATTTCATTCAGAACTGCAGTGATTGAAATATTTACGGTTTCTCCCATCCCGATCTCTGCCATTTCGCATACAAGCGTAGCCTGACTGGCGGTTACGCAATCAGCGCTGGCAAATTCACCACTTCCGGGGGGCATTTGCACGGTGATAACCGGGTTCGTCGCCACTTTACTAAAAGTGCCGCGATTTTCCACAGCGATATTAACGATGACAGAGTCACCCGCTGTGATTGTTGTTTCTTCAATGGAGAGATCGAGCGATAGCAGCGCGGATACCGCGAAAACAGCTGGCAGAAAAGCGCAGCCTGCCAATACCACTGGTATACATAGTCTCTGTAAACTCACCGAATCCGCCCTCAACCGTGTCAAAACAGTTGACGCACGAATTGTTCCGACACTCTAACTAGCTGGATCGACAGCCCTGCGAGAAACAGATTGCAAAGATTGCTGCCCCGCGGTGCACCGCAACAGAAGACGGCACCAGGCATCGGGACTTCCGGCCAGTGTCAGGCCAACGCAGACCGTGTTAAGAGGATTTGGCTGGATCCAACAGATTAACCTCCCAACCAGCTAATTCGAAATAACGCCTGCTGCTATAAGCTGATCGCTGTTCGGGATCCACAGATCGGAATGTGCTGCGGTGAAAACTTGTTGAACAAACTCGTCAGTTAGCCCACGTCTTGCAAAAAACTGCCTGTCTCTTTCGAGTTCATCTGCAACGTTAATCACGACAGGCTGCTTACCGGCTTCCAGCTTGTACTGGTGAAAGCCAATCTCTGCACTTTCTGCCATGGTACGTCGGTCTCCGGCAAGAAAAGCAACCGCACAGGCCGAGTAGCAGTGCGTTGCAATGTGAGTATCCAGGTTACGTTCCAGTATTTTCTGAGCCATGGCGCGGGCGACAAAAACGTAACCGCCAGTACTGCCCAGACGAATGCTTTGAATATTCGGGTAGCTCTCCAGCGTATGCTCAAACGCACCGAACAGTTCCCAGTCAAGATTGCCGTCAACGCGCATGATCCCGTCTCTGGAGATAACCGGTAGAGTTCGGGTTAGCATGTTATACACAGGGGGTGCAGATCTTGAAGATAATGCATCGGCCGTTTGCATAAAAGTAAGTACTGCAGTTACCAGCATCATGAAGTAGGCAAAACACAAACCGGACACACTGCCGGTAACACCCAAAAAGCGATCCGCTGCACGCATGGTGCCTACGATCTGCCAAAGTAATATGGCAATACTCAGTACTACCCAGAAATCTATTACAGCTGTCGGGACGACAGTTTGCACCATACCAAGTGCAAGGCGCAGACCGACAAGACCAACGATGAGGGTTAGCGCTAGCGGGTAAGATCCCTGCCAATGCACCACCAGTGGGTTCCTGGACTTGCTGTTCCGAGTACGCCGGCCCCGATGTAGACGATGATTTGCCAATACAGTCGCATCTTCAGATTGTACGTCTCTAGACTGCATTATCTGGGTTCATTTGTCGATCACAAATCTGCAAAGAGTGACGAAAACCGTTGTAAATCAAACCTTAACTGTATGTAAGCATTTCAATTTATCTTTGACATCACATCGATCAAATCACAGCAGCTCAACTTATCTTCGGCCATGTATCACTAAGACGATATCCCTCCGGCCATGGATCAGCCGGATTCAACATATGTTGGTGGGTGCCGGTTATGTAGGCCCTGCCAGCGAGACTCGGGGTTATTGCCGGTCGGTCACCGACAGTCGTTTCAGCGACCACCGAACACTCAAACGTCGACCCGATTATTGATTCACCGATAAACCGTTCTCCTACCGCAATCTCCCCTCTGGCGTGCATGACTGCAAGCCTCGCGGAGCAGCCAGTGCCACACGGTGAACGATCAATCTTACCGGGCATAATAGACACTGCGTTTCTGCCGCACTTCACGCCATTCTCGAGGGTGACTGGCATCGCCATCTGACAAAACGAAATATGCGACCACGCAGAATTTTCAGGGTGCTCGAACCCCAGTTGATCGTTGGCAGCACGAACAACGCGCACGCCGATCTCTGCGATATCACGCGCCTCGTCCGGAGCAACGGTAAATCCAAGTGCAGGGGCGTTGACAATAACAAAGCTGTCTCCACCGTACGCTGTATCAACAGTAAGTGTACCCAGCCCCTCGACCTCAAGCGGAGAGTCAAGCTTCGCTGCAAAACTCGGCACATTAGTAACCGTCACTTTTTCAACTTCACCATCACGACAAGCGGCAACTACTCGAACCAATCCACCGGGTGCCTCCAATGTTAAGACAGTTTCCGGCTCCTGCATCGGCAAAACACCGGTCTCAAGCAAAACGGTGGCAACACAAATTGAATTGGAACCGGACATTGGCGGAGTGTCTTCCGGCTCCATGATAATCCACGCTGCATCAGCGTCTTTGTGGATAGGTGGTACAAGCAGATTTACATGGCGGAACACACCACCGCGAGGTTCATTTAATACGAAGTGACGTAGCGCTTTGTCTTCCGCTATCCAACGGGATTTTTGCCATAGCGTGTCTCCCGGCGGCACGCCAACCCCGCCAACAATGACATCACCCGCCTCTCCTTCTGCGTGACAGCTGACAGTATGAATAATTTTGCAGGATTTCATGACAAATACCGGTATTGTTTACCGACAAGTGTGCCATGTAGTGGTTGCACCAGGCGGAAAATATTCGGCTTACATTTCAAGACCCTGCTTCATAACGGCCGGATGACGTTTAGGGTAGTCAGGTCCCGGTTCGGGCCTGCCGCTCTGCGTAGTATATTAACCACTCATCCAGATCACCGGGACGGCCGACACCGAAGCCCTGAAGGTAATCAATACCCAGAACGGTAAGCAACTCTGCTATTACATCCGTCTCGACATACTCGGCGACAGTCTTCATTTTCATATCATGGGCGAGCGTGTTAAAAGATTTAACGATCGCTTTATTCGAAGAATCTTCATGTATGTTAGCGACAAAACAGCCATCGATTTTCAGGTAGTCTACCGGCAACGAACGAAGATAAGAAAAAGAAGAAAGCCCACTGCCGAAATCATCCAGAGAGAACTCACAGCCCAGACGTTTCAGATGCTCTATAAAATTACAGGCCTTTTCTATTCTCTTAATCGTGGCAGTCTCGGTCACTTCAAAACATAACATTTTGGGTTCAACCTGATGGTGCTCCACCAGACGTGATATTTGTTCAAGGCAAGACTCATTGCTGAGCGTATTGCCAGATAGATTCACCGACAATGCGACCTGCTCGCCATAGCCGGCAAACTGCTTTATCGCTGACAAAGAGTGCTCAATCATCCATAGGTCAATATGTTGCATCCGATCATACTTTTCCGCTACCGGTATCACCGTACCCGGTGGAACCGCTTGTCGAGTTGCGTCTTCAAGCCGCAGTAACACTTCGAACTTAGTATGGTCGTCGACGCGTTTAGCTGGAACGATAGGTTGCAGTGCAATACTTAGCCTCTCATGCAATATGGAATCATTTATCAGTTCAAGCTTACCAATCTCATCGTTTTGATTATTGACGAACACGCCATGCCTGGAGTACAGGTGTGCCTGATTTCGCCCTGACATCTTGGCTGAGTAACAAGCCATGTCAGCTTTAGACAATAGATCGCTATCGCTAATAGAATCACTATCTATTAAAACTATGCCGGCACTGGCACCAATCGAGAAGGTTCTTTTATCCCAGCTTAGACGATACTCCCCCACCAGCTTAATGAATTGTTCGGTTTTTTGTTTCGCCTCTACTTCATCACTTGCACTTAGTACTGCGAACTCATCACCACCAAGACGCGCAACAATATCATCAGAGCAAGAAAACACTTTTCCAAAAATTCGTGTGACGTCAATCAATAGCTGATCCCCAGCCTGATGACCGGCGTTGTCATTCACCAGTTTAAATTGATCAAGATCGATGTAGATGAGCGTTCTGTGTAGATCACTGCAGTCCTGATCCCGTGCTTCTCTGACAGTACGCGTATCAAGACTCACACTCAGGTAATTGGCAAAAGCACGTCGATTGACCAGCCCGGTTAACTCATCGTGGGCCGCCTGAAACTCCAACTGCTGTTTCAAACCATATTCCAGCGTCACATTCTTACCGCAACCGAGGTATCCGGTAAATTCGCCATGTCTGTTAAAAACAGGGGCTGCAATAACCTGCACGTGTGTGAGTGATTGGTCGCTACCAACCAGGCTTAGCACTACCGAAAGCTTTTGATGAGATAACAACGCCTCATCATGATCACGCACCTGCGAGTTTTGTTCGACTGTATCTCGCAAGTGACTTATGCGTGAACGTCCGATCAGGTCCTCAGCCGGTGTGCCGCAAAGCGGCGTGGTATGCGCTGAGAAATAAACATATTTTAGGTCTGCGTCGAGCTCCCAGAACCAGTCTGCCGCAAGCTGCGCAAAGCTCTCAAATCTTCGCCTGTTATCTTCAAGCGCTTCCCGTTGAGTAACAGAAACGGTGATATCAGATGCTGCAAAAAAATTGTAGCCGTTGGACAGGTGGGCATGCTTGATCAACATGAACCTGCCATCCTGGAGATGATGAATAAACTTCGGATGCCTGCCGATCGACGCTACTTGTTCCTCAACCCAGCCATCTACATCCTCAACTGGTTTAAGGTTTTGGAGTACCCGGTGCTCCATCAAGTCGCGCATGAATTGCGCGTATTGGTAGCCCGGTTTGAAGCGATCTTTTATTTGCGGGTAGAAGTCGCCGAAGGAGTAAGACCATGACAGCAGCTTGCCTTTACTATCAAACAAGCAGTGCCCGTCAGTACTGCTTATGAGTGCCTCATCGAACAGTGAAAACTCAGGGGACGGATTATGAATCATGCGGCTTTTTGATTCCGATTCTCAACAGACATCACGCAACCATCCATACCATGGCAGCACTACCAGGTCTCACCAGCTCAATCAACATCGGTTTATCCAGAGGAGACGACGCGTAGGAGTAAAATCGGCCTAAACCCGACTGACTACAGTATCCGGCACGCAACTGTGACCGGGCAAACATCAAACAGGTGTCAGCGTCACAGAATCACTGCTGGTTCGACGGCAGCGTCATCGTCCCGAGCCAGCATATGGCATCTACGGCACTGGTAAGGTGCCGCCCCCAGCTTTGGCCGATTACGGGTGCTAACCTGAAATCCCACACTGGGTAAATCCGCTGCCGTATGTCGAGCCGGACTGCGGACGCCATTTATCAGACCCCATAGACCATCACCCCCCGGGTCATGCACCCTCACATGGAGCGGATTTTCGGGATTTTTGATAGTTGAGCACATGCCGTGTCGCACATGCGCCGTCATCTGCGAAGCTGATCGGTTGTCATTTTTCACCTGTTGTGGTTCCATTAGAGGGAGATCGAACACGCACGAATTCAATTGCCCTATTGGCTTTTTGAGGACGATCTGTTACCGGCTTATCGCTTATTGCTTGGGCCTGATAATCAGCTCGCAGAAACTGCGCAGCAAAACTGGAGAACTTAAATGTTAAAGAAAACATCGCTCACATTGACGGCCAGTGCAATCGCACTTGCAATGACAATGGGTACCGCTCAAGCGCAAGACAAAACTAAACTTCGTATTCAGACTCACTTTGCTACAGAGACTCTCTCTGGTGAGCTTGCAGCTGAGTTCATTGACGACATCACTACAATGTCTGGTGGTGACATTGAAATTGAAATGTTCTACGCCGGCGCCGTTGTAAAAGCCGCAGAAACTTTTGATGCTGCAGCTACTGGTATTCTCGATTGCGATATGACCGGTGGTGCCTACCAAGTAGGTAAGAATCCAGCCTTCCAGTTCACTGGCGACTTGAATGGTGGTTATTCAGATCCGTACACGCAATATTCATGGCTGCTGCACGGCGGTGGTTATGACGCACTCAACAAGCTATACAACCCGCAGGATATGGAATTTGTCGGCTGGTGGATTCCAGGCCCAGAGTCTCTGGTATCAACCAAATCGTTTACAGGTATCGATGACCTTAAGGGTTGGAAATTCCGTGCGCCTCCAGGTGTAATCACCAACATCTTTGAAAAGCTGGGCGCATCACCCATCGTAATGGATTTCAACGAAATCTTCACAGCGCTTGAAACCGGCATTATCGACGGTGCAGATGCCTCTACCATTGCTAACAACGTTGGCCTTGGTCTGTATGACATTGGCAAGAACACCAACTACCCTGGCTTTCACTCCATGCCGGCTGACCATCTCGCGTGCCGTAAGGACGTTTGGGATGCAATGCCTGATGCGCACAAGAGAATTATGAAAGTTGCTATGCAGGCACTCGGATTGAAAACTACCACTAAGCAAGGCATTGAAATGCAAAAAGCTGCGGCCGAGTTACGTGCAGCTGGCGTTACACTCAACACCTGGTCAGATGAAGACATGTCTGTATATCGTAAAGCCGTCGCGGAAACCTGGGAAGAGTATGCGACTACTCCTGAGGCGAAAGAACTTCTGGCAGCGCATCTTGATTTCCTGAAAGAGATCGGCGCAGTAGAATAATCAAAGAACCACTTTGATTATCAGGATGACGGCAGAGTTATCTGCCGTCACCACAGTAGCGGTACACGGCTGTTTACAAATCACTTCATGCCAACACGGCATTAGCGAAATCCGCAGATCTGACCACCCACCAGTAAGTACACTTGAGCTTTAACACTCAACTGCAGATCCAGTTATAGCCACGCGTCTGAGAGGAAATATGGTAGAAAAATCTGGCGGCTTAAAGGAATGGATTATTCCTTTTGCATTCGTGTTTTGCGCCGGCTGGGCTATCTGGCACGCCCCGGCCTACATTCTCGATCTATGGCCACACGACGACACTACCAGCTTAACGGTACAGATAAGCGAAATACACAAGCGTAAAGACGTCACCCCGAATCTTCCCGGGCTCTTCGGGGGTGTCGCCGATATTGTAGACTGGGCAGCGCTACTCCTACTTCCATTCATATTTTATCTGGGCGCAAAGACCATCGTACTCGCGCCGATGGAATTCCAGCATCACACACGCTTAGATAAAATCGCCATGTTTGTCGGTCGTATCGTGATGATATTAATCATCTCAATGACAAGTGTGATGCTCTACGAAGTTTTTGTTCGGTATGCACTGGAAAAACCCACATTGTGGGCAAACGAACTCACACTATGGATAGGTGGTTTTGTGTTTATGCTGTCAGGTGTTTATGCAATGCAGCAGCGCAGCCATATTAGAATATTTATTCTCTACGATATAATGCCACGCTGGCTACAACACATCTGCGATATCATCTGGGTAGCGCTCCTTTGGTTCTTTGCTATTTGCCTGGTATTTGGCAGTTACAAACAAGTATTTATCAACAAGTTTTATAAGTGGCAAACCTTCGGTACGGCTTTCGACCCGCCAATCCCTGCCACGATACAACCGACAATACTCATAGTTATTTGTCTTATCGCCATTCAAGCGCTCCTGAATCTCTTCGCCGACTGGCATCGCGATCCGTCTGAATTGATAGAAAAAGACGTGGTTGACCAGGAAGAACTGGAAGCCATCAAAAAGAGCGTAGGAGCAAGCTAATGGATGTCGGTACTATTTCAATCATCCTGATTATCGGGCTGATTATTATGCTCGCGATCGGCATGCC
>CALLBO010000038.1 GCA_937998875.1 uncultured Granulosicoccaceae bacterium | reverse complement strand
GCTTTTGTCATTCTCCCTGGGGAGAATCCGGCGTGTAGTTTGCGCCGGAAGAGGGTGTGTCTGGTTAGTTATTCAAAAAGACTTCGACCTTAAACTTTGAAGTATTGCCAAAGTATCCCTCTCCCAATGCAAACAACGCATTGGACTTTTCCAAAGGGAGAGTGACTTAGCATTGGGTAGGTGTATTTAAAATAGTTCGAATAGAATTTCAACAATGGCTTTAACGACACCCTCCTACGTGATGGCGTGAAGTTGTTGAGCCTGAAAGTTGCGATTTATTTAAGACCGTAATTCTTGCCCGGCGTCAAGCTTATCCCCCTACAAAAATATTGCGCATCATGGTTTTTGTAGAATCAAGTACAGGAAAGATTCTACAGATAATAAAAAAGGGACGCTAGCGGGTAGCGTCCCTCGGTTCCAGTGTATATGGAATCTATGCGCAGTTAAGCAGCGACATTTTCTTTGTGCTCAATCGTTTTAGAGCCACCGCCAATTGAGATTTTCTTCGGCTTCATGGCTTCCGGTATTTCTTTTACCAGATCGATTCTTAATACGCCGTTTTCAAGTTGCGCATCTACCACTTTTACGTGGTCTGCGAGTTCAAACTTTCGCTCGAACGTTCTGTTGGCGATTCCCTGGTAGAGATACTTTCGATCTTCTTTTTCAGAAGTATCTTTCTCACCGCGAATTGTCAATACACCGCGTTCTGTTTGAATGTCCAGTTCGGATTCTTTAAATCCGGCTACTGCTACAGTAATAGCGTATTCGTTTTCTTCTGTGGCTTCTATGTTGTACGGCGGATAACCATTGCCGTGGTTCTGCTGAAGGGCAGAGTCAAGCAGGTTTGCCAGTCGGTCAAAGCCAACAGTGCTGCGGTATAAAGGTGTGAAATCAATAGCGTTCATGTTCATATTCTCCTATGAAGCAATATGTAAATTAAAAGAGTGTCCGCGGACCTGCCTGGCAGCATCCCCGTACGCCATTTATCTATGGACGCCGAAATAAGGTTTCAAGGCTGGATTTGTTAACACTTTGGATGTGAACGAACGCACATTATTAATGTTTACTGAATTAGGAGGCTGTTCGGTTGCAGTGCGTGGCATGTATCGTGGACTACTTAGGGTACTTTGCCACTGCGCATTCCAGGTTTGAGTTGTAGGCAATTCGAGCTTTTAAAGTGCTTCGGTAAAGATCTCACCCCCAATCGGGCCCGCCTTGGCGGGCTCTCTTTTTGCCTGTCGCTTTCGCCCTCTTACTCCTGTTGCTACAGGCTGGTGCTGTCAATCACCGTGACGCCAGATCGTAAAAATGATTCACGGGCAGCATCTGCGCTTCCATCCATATCGATAGCGCGGCAGGCATTTTCAATAACTACAGTTTCAAAGTTTTCTTTAACTGCATCTTCGGCAGTAAAGCGAACGCAAAAATCAAAAGCAAGCCCCGCGCAAAACACTCGCTTAATATCCAGATGCTTAAGGTAACCACTTAGTCCGGTTGTTGTGGTTTGATCGTTCTCAAAAAAAGCTGAGTAGGAATCAATACCAGGATGCATGCCCTTGCGTATAACAAGTGCTGCGCTATCGGAAAGCAGGTCGGCATGAAAATTTGCCCCGGTGCTCCCCTGAACACAGTGGTCGGGCCAGAGTGTCTGCTCACCATAATGCAGGGTGGTAGTTGAAAACGGATCAGCGTTATGACTGCTGGCAAATGAAGCGTGTCCTGGGGGATGCCAGTCTTGTGTCAGAACAATAGTCTGGAACTTTGGTGCAATGCGGTTGATGATTGCGACGACCTCATCGCCGGCCGGAACCTCAAGTGCGCCTCCGGGGCAGAAGTCATTTTGTACATCAATAATCAGCAGCGCATCGTGTTGATCTGGAGTCAATGAGAAGTCCTCTTGGTTGTTAACCATACAATACAGCGAATCCGAAAAATCGTCATCTACCGAGATGCGATTTGGGCTTACCATAACGTGCGGCAGCGGATATCATGGGCACAATAACCGGGGTTGCACTTACTGCTGCAACCTGACAACTCTTAGAATCCCGACTTGCCGATTAACATTGGCCGACTAACCCTTGGCCAGCTGACTCGATACTGGCTGAACCAGGAACATGCGAACCAAAATACGCTCGCCGCAATTGTCTTTTGATCAGCTGTTTTTTCACCAGGCCGGCGCCAGTGAACGGTTTCTGGTCGCAGGTGTAGACGAGGCAGGCCGCGGCCCGCTGGCAGGCAGCGTCTATGCGGCAGCGGTGATTCTGGATCCTGAGCGCAAGATATCCGGTCTCGCCGATTCCAAGGTGTTGACAGAGGAGCGTCGCGAAGAGCTGGCCTGTGAGATAAAAGAATCTGCTGTTGCGTACTGTATTGCGCAGGCAAATGTTGAAGAGATTGATCGCCTGAACATTCTGCATGCGTCGATGCTTGCGATGGCCCGCGCGATTGAAGGGCTTGCTGTCACACCAAATCATTGCCTGATCGATGGCAATCGTTGTCCCGTAACCAGCTGTAACTGTCAGGCGATTGTAAAGGGTGATGCGCTGGTACAGGAAATATCAGCGGCTTCGATTCTTGCCAAGGTCGCGCGCGATCACTCAATGCATGAATTGCATGCCCGATATCCTGTTTATGGCTTTGACAGCAACAAGGGCTACCCGACCCGGGTGCACCTGGCGGCTCTCAAAGAGCATGGTGTACTCGTCGAGCATCGTCGGTCTTTCGGGCCGGTGAAGCAGTGTCTGCCCGAAACCGAGCTATCGTTATGACGCGATTCGTACACCTGCGAGTACACACCGAGTTTTCCCTGGTAGACAGTGTCGTACGCATTAAGCCGGTGGCGAAGGCAGTCCGTGCTGCAGGTATGCCGGCAGTTGCAATGACTGATCAGAGCAATATGTTTGCACTGATTAAGTTCTATCGTGCCTGTCTGGCAAACGGCATCAAGCCGGTGGTTGGTGTTGATGCTCGGGTGGTAACCGATGCAGAGCAGATAACCCCGATGGTTCTGTTGGCACAGGATACCGAGGGTTACTTAAATTTGAGCAAGCTGGTTTCACGCAGCTATCAGGAAGGGCAGGATAACCACGGTGCTTCAATCCATGTTGATTGGTTGAAAGGAAACACTGCTGGCATCATCGCTTTGTCCGGCGGCAGATTTGGTGAAATAGGCCAGGCGCTACTCGCAGGCAATGAAGATCTTGCCCGTGAAAGGTTAAAGCGCTTTATGTCGCTCTTTCCCGACCGCTTTTATATAGAGCTGCAGCGCACCGGGCGCCCGGATGAAGAGCGTTACATCCATCTGGCGTTGCCGCTGGCGGCGAAGATGTCATGCCCTGTGGTGGCGACCAATGATGTCCGGTTTATAAAACCCACTGATTTTGAAGCACATGAAATCAGAGTATGTATTCAGGAAGGCTATGAAGTTACTAACAGTAAGCGCCCGCGTAACTACAGCGAACAACAGTATCTAAAAACAGAAGCCGAAATGGAAACGCTGTTTGCTGATATTCCTCAGGCGCTCGAAAACACCGTGCAGATTGCAATGAGCTGTAATCTGGAAATCTCGCTTGGTGATCCGCGGCTGCCGGATTTCCCGGTGCCGGAAGGGATGGATGAAAACGATCATCTAAGATCGATTTCACAGCAAGGTCTGGAGGATAGACTCTCACGCCTTTATGACACCACAGCAGAAAGTTTTGTCGAAACCCGCAAACCCTATGACGCGCGTCTGGAGCGTGAGCTCGACGTTATTATTCAAATGGGATTTCCGGGCTACTTTCTTATTGTTGCCGACTTCATTGAATGGAGTCGCAACAACAATGTACCGGTCGGGCCTGGCCGTGGTTCAGGTGCCGGATCTCTAGTGGCTTATGTACTTGGTATCACCGATCTTGATCCGCTTGCCTATGACTTGCTGTTTGAAAGATTTCTAAATCCCGAACGTGTTTCCATGCCGGATTTTGATATCGATTTCTGCATGGACAAACGCGATCAGGTAATTCAATACGTTGGTGAAAAATATGGTAGCGATCGTGTGTCGCAGATTATTACCTACGGCACCATGGCAGCCAAAGCTGTAGTGCGCGATGTTGCCCGTGTAATGGGGCACCCTTATGGTTTCGGTGATCGACTCTCTAAGATGGTACCAATGGATATCGGTATCACATTAACCACTGCACTTGAAACTGCCGAAGATTTAAAGCGCGCCTACGACAACGAAGAAGAAACCCGCACCGTTATCGATATGGCATTACAGCTTGAAGGGCTGCCGCGTAATGCCGGTAAGCATGCGGGTGGTGTGGTTATCGCACCGACCAAGCTAACCGATTTTACCCCGCTATATTGCGAGGCAGATGGCAGCAGCCTGGTTACGCAGTTTGATAAAGATGATGCCGAAGCCGTTGGTCTGGTTAAGTTTGATTTTCTGGGACTCAGAACCTTAACGATCATTGAAAATGCGGTGCAGATGATTAACAAGAATCGTGAGGCCGATGATCAGCTTGATCTGGAAAAGCTGAGTTACACCGATAAGCCAACCTATCAGCTACTTCAGGATGCGAACACAACCGGTGTATTCCAGCTTGAATCCGGTGGTATGAAAAAGCTAATCGCCAGGCTTAAGCCAGACTGCTTTGATGAAATTGTCGCCCTGGTAGCGTTGTATCGTCCCGGGCCGATGAGTTCGGGCATGCTCGATGACTTTATCAACCGTAAGAACGGTGCTGAGCCTGTGTCCTACCCGCACCCTGATTTTCAGCACGAGAGTCTTAAACCGATACTCGAATCCACTTATGGCGTTATCGTGTATCAGGAGCAGGTGATGCAGATAGGCCAGGTGCTTGCGGGCTACACATTGGGGGGTGCAGACGTACTGCGCCGGGCAATGGGTAAGAAAAAACCTGAAGAAATGGCCAAGCAGCGCAGTGTGTTCACTGAGGGCTGCAGCAAAAACGGCATTGATGAGCACTTGTCAAAAAACATTTTTGATCTGGTGGAAAAGTTTGCCGGCTACGGATTTAACAAATCCCATTCGGTCGCTTACGCAGTATTGTCTTATCAGACTGCGTGGCTTAAACGGCATTATCCAGCCGAATTTTATAGTTCTGTATTAACTGCAGACATGGATGTCACTGAAAAAGTAGTTCGCACAGTAGAAGACTTGCTGTTGTATGACTGCAAGCTTCTGCCCCCTGAAATAAACTACTCTGAAACCAGCTTTACTCCGGTAGATAAAAGAACGGTACGTTATGGACTGGCTGCTGTGAAAGGGGTAGGCGAGGCGGTTATTGATAAAATTCTTGAAGAGCGTAAGGCCGCTGGCAAGTTCAAAAACCTGATGGATCTCTGCCAGCGTTGCGTTGATGCCAACGTGAATAAAAGTGTTTACGAGGCATTAATTCGAGCCGGTGCGCTGGATTCACTGGTACCTGTGGCAGAAGTTAGCACCGCTAAAGACAAAGCAAGTGCAGCAGACGCGGCCGATGCAACCGATACGGAAGTTGTTAAACGCTGGCAGGGTCGTGCAACATTGCTGGCTAACCTGCCACTGGCGTTAAACGCTGCCAGTCAGCAATCGCGTGATAAGCAAAGTGGGCAGTCTGATTTATTTGGTGATACGTCAGAGACGCAGGAGTTCGACATCGAGATGGTACCTGCAGCTCCGTGGTCTGAAATAGAAAGATTGTCTGCAGAGCGAAAAACCACCGGCTTGTATTTATCCGGCCATCCTATTGAGCCTTATCTGCCGGAGCTTTCCAGAATGATCACCGGTCGTCTGGAAGACCAGTGTGCCCGGATTTCAGGGGGCAGTGCAGCAGACGGTCGCCATAGCCGCGCAACAGTAGATGCGGTTGTCGCGGGGCTGGTGTCCGATCTTAGAATCAGAGCCACTAATCGCGGCAGTAAAATTATGACTGCCACGCTTGATGACTGTACCGCCAAGATTGATGTGGTTGTCACCGGTGAACTGCTGGAAACAGACGGCCAGAAGCTCAGTCAGGATTCTATTGTTGTCATAGACGGCGGGCTCGGTATTGATGCGTTTAGTGGTGGTTTCAGCATTAAGGCCAGACAGATTTACTCAATCGAAGATGCTCGCGAGCGTTTTGCCAGACTGTTGCTGGTGACCTGGGATGGTGGCAGTAATGAATCGCTGGCCGATATTCAGCTGGCCCTGGCGTCGCACCGCAGCGGTGGGCGGCTGCCGGTTGCGATCGACTACACCAATGACAAGGCGACGGCCAGAATCCGTCTCGGTGAGGAGTGGCATATCAGCCCGTCGCCGCAGTTGCTTGAATCGCTCAACCGTACCGACGGCGTGAGTGAAGTTGATCTGGTGTACTGATGCGCTGAATTGTGATCTCGAGGCTAGTGCACAGCCGCAGCTGGAAAGCCGAAGGCTGTTTTTTGCTATACTCTACTGGCAGTAGAGTGTTCAAGTTCCCGCATTAAGTTAATGACCGAGTAAATGCGTCTCTGGGCTTGTTCTTATTAAACGAATCAACGCTGAAACCCCAACAATAATGACCCCCAGCTACCTCGAATTCGAACAGCCAATCGCAGATCTTCAAGCCAAAATTGAAGAACTGAACAGTGCAACAGAAGATGTGGATGTTGATGTAGCCGAGGAGGTAACCAAGCTTCAGACTAAGTGCGACAAACTCACCGATTCAATTTTCGCAAAGCTCGATCCATGGCAGGTATCGCAGGTTGCGCGGCATCCGAACCGGCCATTTACGCAAGACTACATAGATCTGATCTTTACCGAATTTGAAGAGTTGCATGGTGACCGTGCCTTTGCTGATGACCCGGCGATTATTGCCGGCATTGGCAGACTCCGCGGGCGTGCTGTGGCTGTAATCGGCCATCAGAAAGGTCGCGATACCAAAGGCAATCTTCACCGCAACTTCGGCATGCCCAAACCCGAAGGCTATCGAAAGGCGCTGCGGGTGATGCGGTTTGCCGAGAAGTTCAAGCTGCCACTGATTACGCTCATCGATACGCCGGGTGCCTATCCCGGTATCGGTGCTGAAGAGCGTGGCCAGAGTGAAGCAATTGCACGCAACCTGATCACGATGGCTGATTTGCGAACGCCGATTATCTGCACAGTGATTGGCGAAGGTGGTTCCGGTGGAGCCCTCGCGATTGGTATCGGTGATCGCATAAACATGTTGCAGCACAGTACCTACAGCGTCATCTCACCTGAGGGTTGTGCGTCTATCTTGTGGAAGAGTGCAGACAAAGCACCTGAAGCGGCGCAGGCAATGGGTATCACCAGTGAGCGTTTGCTGAAGCTTGGACTTATTGATCGCATCATTGAAGAACCGCGAGGCGGTGCTCACCGTGATCATCAAGCCATGGCAAATATGCTTGAAGCAGCACTGGTAGAAGACCTCAGTGAACTCTCACCGATGTTATTTGATGATCTCATTCGACAACGTAGCGAGAAACTGCGCAGTTTCGGTGAGTTTAAAGAAGGCTGACACGAGGTGTAGTGTGACACTCAAAGCGCACAAACCACACGTTGCAGGCCTCGCTGTGAGCCAAATGGCAAACTCTCATTCGCACATTTTCAATGTCACACCACACCAGCTTGTCTCTTGAGGCGCGCTTTCGCAAAACTCTTGATCGCGTTGCAAACGATGCCAGCGCTGATACACGCCCTGATCTGGTGGTTGCGTTAAGCGGCGGTGTTGATTCTGTTGTTCTATTATCACTTGCGGCAGAACTTAAGAATCAGAGCCGGTGTTCTGTCAGAGCGGTATACGTAGATCATGGCCTGCAGGCACAGAGTGTTGATTGGGGTAGTCATTGCGCTGACCTGTGTAACCATCTTCATGTCGGCTTTGAATCTATAAAGGTAGAAGTAGATCTGCAGTCCGGCTTAAGTCCCGAAGCTGCTGCCCGCGACGCGCGTTACCGTGCGATGAAAAGCAGACTTCGTTCGGGCGAGTATTTGTGCACAGCACATCATGCTGATGATCAGGCGGAAACGCTGTTATTGCAGTTATTTCGTGGTGCCGGTATCAACGGTCTTGCATCAATGCCTGAGGTGAGTGACTTCGGTGTTGGATATCTGTTTCGTCCGTTGCTGCAAGTGCCGCAAGCTGAAATTCTGGAATATGCAGAGCATCATCATTTGAAGTGGTGTGAAGATCCCAGTAACAGCGATCTGCAGTATGATCGAAACTATCTGCGCCACGAGTTACTGCCAAAGCTCAAAGAACGCTGGCCTGCGATTGCACAAAGCGTTGCCCGCAGCGCAGCGCATTGTGCCGAGGCACTTGTGCTCACCCGCGAACTGGCCGTGCAGGATTCACAAGCGGAAAACTCAAAACGTGTGTCCGTCACTCTGTTGCAGTCACTTAGTGTTGTACGGCAGAAGAATCTATTGCGAAACTGGATTAGTGAACACGGATTTCAAACACCGTCGACTGTGCAGCTACAACAGCTGATACATGATCTTGTCGTGGCCAGTGACGAGGGGAGGGGCCGGGTAAGTTTCGGTACGGCAGAAGTTGCCCGCTATCAGGATTTTCTGTATCTCGCAAAACGCGGGGCGTTTGACCCGATACCTGACTTTGAGTACCAGTGGCAGCAGAGTAACGTGCCGTTGTTCGTCGATGAGCTTGACTGGCAACTCGACGCTGCCGAACACGCTAATCTCAAGCCGTATATGGGCGAGCCATTAACGGTGCGCAATCGTCGCGGCGGTGAACGATGGAGGCCGGATCCGTCCGGGCAATCAACGCCGGTGAAGTCTTTGTTCCAGCAACATCGTGTGCCACCGTGGAATCGTTGCCGGATTCTGTTTGTTTTTCACGATGATGTGCTGATTGATATTTGCGGTCCTGACTTTGAGTTGTGAGTGGCTGACGCATGGATGGCGGGCAAGTCAATGCATTACCAATTCGCTAGAAAGTGCAACTGCGGCCTATCGAAACCCCGAATAGTCTTTCTCCCTCCGGGAGAATCAGAAGCGTTGTTTGCTTCGCAAGAGGGATCGATAATTCAGATATAACTGCTGCCTGAATGGGCCTCTATACCCTCCGCGGTGCTTAGACGCCGACCCTCCCGCAAGCGAGAGGGTGTCATTCCAGAGGCAGAATGTCAGCTCAGTGTCTCTGGCAAAAAAGGCACGTTGTAACAGTTATGTGCCTCGCCGGTCAGCCTTTGTCATTGTTCACTCCTGGCGCATCTGGTAACCTGCAACCCCATCTTGAGTACCTCATCCACACTACATTCTAGAGTGAATCAATGACACGATTCATATTCGTGACGGGCGGCGTTGTGTCGTCTCTCGGCAAGGGAATAGCGGCCGCATCACTTGCAGCACTGCTCGAGTCACGGGGTCTCAGTGTTACCTTGATGAAGCTCGATCCCTATATCAATGTTGACCCCGGCACCATGAGCCCGTTCCAGCACGGCGAGGTGTTTGTCACCGATGACGGTGCCGAGACAGATCTGGATCTGGGGCACTACGAACGATTTGTTCGTGTGCAGATGGGGCAGAAGAATAACTTCACTACCGGGCGCGTCTACGAGAACGTGATCGCGCGTGAGCGGCGTGGCGATTACCTCGGTGCAACAGTGCAGGTCATTCCGCATATCACCGATGAGATTATCCGTCTGGTGCGCGAAGGTGCAGACGGGGTGGATATTGCCCTGGTTGAAATCGGCGGCACCGTGGGTGATATCGAGTCACTGCCGTTTCTTGAGGCGATACGACAACTTGGTATTGAGCAGGGGCCGGAAGGGGCGCTGTTCATTCACCTAACCCTCATTCCTTATATCAGTACCGCCGGTGAAATGAAGACCAAGCCGACCCAGCATTCTGTTAAAGAACTGCGTTCTATCGGGATTCAGCCAGACATCCTGATGTGTCGTTCAGATCGTGTACTGCCGGCAAGTGAACGTAAAAAGATTGCGCTGTTCACCAATGTTGCTGAAGAAGCTGTTATCAGTGCCATTGATGTTGATTGTATTTACGATATGCCAAGCGTGCTGCACAACCAGATGCTGGATGAAATCGTACTGCGTAAATTAGCGGTTGATGCACCTGCCGCTAATCTTGAAGAATGGGACCGCGTTGTCGACGGCCTTATGAATCCTGAACGTGAAGTGGTAGTCGGTATGGTTGGCAAGTACACCGACCTAACAGAATCGTACAAGTCTCTGAATGAAGCACTGTCTCACGCGGGTATTGGTCGAAAAACCAAAGTCATCATTCACTACATAGATAGCGAAACCATGCAGGACGGTGATATGTCGCCGCTTGATGAAGTGGACGCTATTCTTGTGCCGGGTGGCTTCGGCTCCCGCGGTGTGGAAGGCAAAATAAAAGCGGTTCAGCACGCGCGTGAGAATAAAATTCCGTACCTTGGTATTTGCCTGGGTATGCAGGTTGCCGCAATCGAATTCGCTCGCAATGTGTGTGGTATCAAAGACGCCAATAGCACCGAGTTTGTTTCTCAGTGTCCGGAGCCGGTTATTGGCCTGATCACTGAATGGCAGCAGCGTGATGGCAAAGTCGAGCAGCGTGATTCCAGTACCGACCTTGGTGGCACCATGCGTCTAGGCGGACAAGAGTGCTTTTTAACCAGTGGCACGATAGCCCATTCTTTATACGGTACGGATGTAATCGTTGAACGCCACCGCCATCGTTATGAATTTAATAATCGATATCGTGACAAGCTTGTCGAGCACGGCTTGATTGTATCGGGCCAATCCGGTGATGAAGAGCCGTTGGTCGAACTGATAGAACTTGGCGATCACCCGTGGTTTGTCGGTTGCCAGTATCACCCCGAGTATCGCTCCAATCCAAGGGACGGTCATCCGTTATTCAGTGGGTTTATTGATGCTGCGTTACAGTACGCTGCTGCCACTGCGGATGTAGCTTAATGAAGCTTTGCGGTTTTGAAGCGGGTCTGGAACATCCACTGTTTCTGATTGCAGGAAACTGCGTCATCGAAAGTGAAGAAACAACTTTTAAAACCGCAGAAACCCTGGTTTCTATTGCACAGAAATACAAGCTGCCTCTGATTTATAAATCTTCTTTTGATAAAGCCAACCGGTCTTCTGTCGCAAGCTATCGCGGGCCGGGACTGGAGGCAGGCTTGCGTTTGCTTGAAAAAGTACGCAAGGAATTTAATGTACCTGTGATTACAGACGTGCATGAAGATACACCAATCGATGAAGTTGCCTCAGTGGTGGATGTGCTGCAAACACCGGCCTTTTTATGTCGGCAAACCAATTTTATTCAACGCGTATGTGCGGCAGGCAAACCTGTGAATATTAAAAAGGGGCAGTTTATGGCGCCTGAAGACATGCAGAATGTGGTTACCAAAGCGCACGACACAGGCAACCACAACATCATGCTATGCGAGCGTGGCGTGAGCTTTGGGTATAGAACGCTGGTCTCCGATATGCGTGGTCTCGCCGTCATGCGTGAAACCGGTTGCCCGGTGGTGTTTGATGCCACGCACTCAGTGCAACAGCCCGGTGGGCAGGGCGATTCGTCAGGTGGTCAGCGACAGTTTGTACCGGTACTCGCGCGTGCGGCAGTGGCCGCAGGGGTTGCCGGTTTGTTTATGGAAACCCATCCCGATCCTGATAATGCATTGAGCGATGGTCCAAATGCGTGGCCATTGTCAGAGATGGAGCCGCTTATTGGCACGCTAATGGAACTGGATGCAGTCATCAAGGCAGGTTCGCTGCCGGAAAACGACTTACTGCAACTACCGGCTTAACGCTTAAGAATTCAACGGAGTCAAAATGTCCGCGATTACCAAAATACATGCCCGCCAGATAATCGATTCGCGCGGTAACCCGACGCTTGAAGCCGAGGTCACACTCAAATCCGGTGAGACCGGCCGCGCGGCAGTCCCGTCCGGTGCATCGACCGGTGAGCGCGAAGCACTGGAACTGCGTGACGGTGACAAATCCCGGTATCTGGGCAAAGGCGTGACAAAAGCAGTTGGTCATGTCAACGGCGAAATCGCCGATGCGATAAAAGGCATGGATGTCACGGCTCAGGAAGACATCGATGAAGCGATGTTGAAGCTTGATGGCACAGACAACAAGGATCGTCTGGGGGCCAATGCACTGCTGGCAGTATCAATGGCGTGCGCGCATACCGCGGCGATCAGCAAGAAGCAGATGTTATTTGAGTATCTCGGTGGTGATAAGGCTGTCACACTGCCGGTACCAATGATGAATATCATCAACGGTGGCTCGCATGCAGATAACAGTGTTGATCTGCAGGAATTTATGATTATGCCTGTGGGTGCTGAATCTTTTTCAGAAGCACTGCGCTACGGGGCGGAAATTTTCCACACATTGAAGAAGGTGTTGTCTTCTAAAGGAATGAACACCGCGGTTGGTGATGAAGGCGGCTTTGCACCAGATCTGCCATCTAACGAAGCGGCGATAGAAGCTATTCTTGAAGCTATTGATAAAGCCGGTTACAGCGCCGGTAAAGATGTTTTCCTCGCACTTGATGCGGCGAGCTCCGAATTTTGTGACAACGGTGTTTACGACCTTGCTTCTGAAAATAGAAAGTTCAATAGTGAAGAGTTTACCGATTACCTTGCAGACTGGGTTGATCGTTTTCCGATTATCTCGATCGAAGACGGCATGGATGAGAATGACTGGGACGGCTGGAAGCTCTTAACTGAAAAGACCGGTGACAAGGTTCAGTTGGTCGGTGACGATTTGTTTGTTACTAATCCAAAGATTCTGGCGCAGGGTGTTGAGCGCTCAATTGCGAACTCAGTGCTTATTAAAGTGAATCAGATAGGCACACTTACAGAAACACTGCGCACTATTGATATGGCACACAACGCGGGATACACAACGGTGACGTCGCATCGCTCAGGTGAAACGGAAGACACCACGATTGCCGATCTCTCTGTCGCTACCAACTCGGGTCAGATAAAAACCGGGTCTTTGTCACGCTCTGATCGAATTGCCAAATACAATCAGCTGCTGCGCATTGAAGAAAAGCTCGGCAGTCGCGCGGTGTATGCCGGCAAGTCAGCTTTTAAACACGCGGTGTAGGCGAGCTGGCTTACCAGATTTTGAATAGTGTCCCGGAGCGCCTAAGTTGAAAGTGCTGATTGCCGTCCTCTCTGTGATGTTTTTCCTGTTGCAGTGGCGCTTGTGGGTTGGTGACGGCGGCGTACGCGAAGTACAGCGGCATCAAGCCGAGATCAATCGATTGTCTGAGCAGCTTGAACAGCAGAGAGATATAAACAACGCACTGCGCGCAGAGGTGGAAGACCTGCAGCAAGGTTTAGGTGAGATTGAGGAGCGTGCCCGCAGCGAGCTGGGTATGATCGGTGAAGGTGAGACGTTCTATCAGTTTGTTGGCGAAAAAGTCGACACCGGGGTCGGTGGAGACAACCTGGCTCGTATCAACACTGAAGCAACTCAGTGACGCTCTGTGGCTCAACACCCGGATAATCTCTATGCAGTAGTACCGGCAGCTGGTGTCGGGTCACGAATGAATGCCGACACCCCGAAGCAATACATTGATATTAACGGCCGCTCTGTACTTGCTCACACCATAGACAGGCTGTTGCAGCTTGAGATGCTGGAATCAATTGTTGTAGTGCTGGATCAGACCTCGCACAACGCCGGGTTACATATATACGAAAACCCCAAAGTAACGACCTGTATCGGTGGTGGCAGTCGTGCAGAATCCGTCAGAAACGGTTTGCAACATCTTCAGGGTGTCGCCGAGCCCGGGAGTCTCGTACTGGTGCATGATGCGGCAAGGCCCTGTGTGAGAACTGAAGATATCAGGCGACTTATCAAAGCGGTAGGCAGCGATAAAAACGGTGGCCTGTTAGCCATGCCGGTGGTTGATACTATCAAGCGGGCGGATGCCGGTATGCACGTGACTGAAACAGTTGACAGAAGTCACTTATGGCGTGCGGCAACACCGCAGTTATTTGTACATCAGTTATTGTTGCAGGCTTTAACAGATGCATTAGCGGCGGGTGCCGACATTACCGATGAAGCTTCTGCCATGCAACATGCAGGGTATAGCCCGAAACTGGTAGAGTGCAGTGCAGACAATATCAAAATTACCACTGCTACAGATCTTGCACTGGCGGAGCATTATCTGGCTGTTCAAGCGTCTCAAAGACGTAGTGAGTAATCTCATGCGTAATAATTTCTGGTGCAGCAAATGAGAATAGGTCACGGGTATGACGTGCATGCATTCTGCGAAGGGGATCATGTCATGTTATGTGGTGTATCGGTGCCGCACAACAAAGGGTTTAAAGCCCACAGCGATGGTGATGTTGCACTGCATGCACTTACTGATGCAATTCTTGGTGCCTGTGCACTCGGTGATATCGGCAGACACTTTCCAGATACCGATGACGCCTACAAAGGCATAGATAGCAGGGTTCTGCTGCGTCGGGTTGTGGATCTGGTAGCTGAAAAGGGCTACCGGGTTAATAATGTAGATATCACCATAGTTGCAGAGAGACCCAAACTCGCGAACCTTATTGACTCAATGTGTGAGATCGTTGCCACCGACCTTCAAATTGAAAGAGACCGGGTTAATGTTAAGGCCACTACCAGTGAACAATTGGGCTTTGTAGGCAAAGAGCAGGGAATTGCTGCCCAGTCTGTTGTTACGGTGATAGAGAAGCAGGCCGCAGTACAGGGTAAATGCTGGTCCTGTCGCAGAATATCCCCCGCTAGACCAAGGGTCTACCAATACTAGACCGGTATTTGTAGCACTGTTGTTACATTGTGCCTGTCAGAATTGTACTGACATACAAAAGTGATTATCACCATAGTTAAGTGAACCGATGGGTATAGTCAAGGGGGATCAGGGTATGTGCTTCACAGTTATTTCGAGTGGCTGCTATTTGCCGGAATATTCGATCAACGCTTCCGAGCTTGACACAAAGTTAGGGCTGGCTGCCGGATCATGCGCAGGACGCTACTGCGTTGAAACACGTCATTATGCTTCAAAGCATGAATCTGCTCTGTATATGGGATCAAAGTCTGCCCAGGCAGCGTTGCAATCAGCTGGTATGTCTTTATCTGATATCGATCTGTTGATCTGCGCTTCAGGTACCAATCACCAGGCCTTGCCGTACAACGCCGCCGGCATCGTAAGAGAGATTGGCCAGCGATGCGAGATAGCCAGCATGGATATTAATAGCAGCTGTCTGTCTTTTCTGTCTGCACTTGAAGTATCGCAGGCGCTGCTGGCAGTAGGTCGTTATAAACGCATACTCATTGTATCCAGTGAAATAGCGAGCGTTGGTATTGAGGGCAGTAATCCTGAAATTGCATCAATGTTCGGTGATGGCAGTGCGGCGTTCGTGTTAGAAGCAAAATCAGATGCAGCAGGCCTGTACTCTTCTTTGTTCCGCACTTTTCCGCAAGGCTACAAATACTGTCAGATTAGATCAGGCGGCAGTAACCTGCATCCATCACACTGTTCTGATTTACGTGTCTCAGAAGGGGCTTACTTTGAGATGCAGGGGCGTGAGTTGTATCGACTGGTGGCGGAGCTGAGCCCGGCATTTATAGAAGAGGGCTTGCAGGGTGCCGGTCTTGCAAAGTCAGACATCGACTTCATCGTGCCACATCAGGCCAGTGGCCTCGGGTTGCAGCATCTGACAAAAAGATTGGGTTTTCCAAAAGAAAAAGTGGTTAACATATTTGCCAGGGTTGGTAATCAGATTGCGGCATCGTTGCCAACGGCGTTGCATGAGCTTTTATCAAGCAGGTCCAATCTTGAAGGCAAGAAGCTCATGCTCATGGGCTCCGGTGCAGGCTTAACACTTGGATTCGGGGTGCTCAGCTTGTGAAAGTCTTACTTACCGGCAGTACCGGCATGCTCGGGCGCGCAATACTGCGTGTTGCCGATGCAGACATTACAATAAAAGCCATGGTCCGCGACAGTGATCAAATCGGCCAGCTTGAAGATTCCAATCACGCAGGTGCCACGCGTGAATACGTTGTGGCAAAGCTTGAATCAAGTAGCTCATTGCTCGAAGCCTGTGAAGGTGTAGATGTGATTATTCACTCTGCTGCATTGTCCAGCCCGTGGGGTCGCGCTGAGGAGTTTGAGCGTATCAATGTGCAGGGTACCAGTCACTTGCTGCAGGCAGCATTGTCTCAGAGAGTGAAGCGATTTGTGTTTGTGTCATCTCCGAGTATCTATTTTGATTTTAAAAATGCATCGCGAATCACCGAGCAGCAATCACTACCTGAGCAGTTCTGTAATGACTATGCGAAGAGCAAGGCATTAGCAGAGTCACTTGTTCTTGAGAGTGACATAGACTCAGTCATTCTGCGTCCCAGGGGAATCTTTGGTCCGCATGACCGTGCCATCGTACCGCGGCTGCTTGCTGCAGTAAAAAATAACAAGCTCGTGCTGCCATCCGGTCGTAACCCTTATATAGACATGACCTATGTAGACAATGTAGCGCTTGCGGCAATCAATGCTGTGCGAGCTGACAACTCACAGGGTATCTTCAATATCACCAATGATCAGCCCATGCGTCTTTTGACACTGCTGGAAAAGTTGCTCGATCAGGTAGCACCCGGTACACAAATTAAAACGCTGCCTTACGGTGTCATGTCCAGGGTGGCAGCGGTGTCTGAGTTCTTTTGCAGCCTGATGCCGAATCATCCGGAGCCAAGGCTCACACGTTACAGTGCCGGGCTGTTTCATTTTGATCAGAGTTTGTGTATCGAAGAAGCGGTTAATAAACTCGACTACCAGCCTGCCATCAGTATTGACGAAGGGATTCGTCGGTATGCACAGTGGTATAGAGGCACGCGTGAAAGCTAGAGTATTTTCTGCGGGCTACTGTACGGGCCCTGGAAAAGTGGCCGACAAGTCACTGCCGTGGGGAAAAATCAAGTTCCCGGCACCGTTTGCGCTAATTCAACATCCGCGTGAAGGATGGGTTCTGTTTGATACCGGCTATCACCCGCGTTTGTATGAATGCACGCAGCGATTGCCTGAGAAACTGCTGGCACTCTCAACCCCGTTTGTTGTTGAGACTAAAGACACGGCAGTTACAACACTTGAAGGCATTGGTGTAACACCGGACGAGATAGGGCATCTGGTGCTGTCACATTTACACGCTGATCACACAGCCGGTGTTTTGGATTTCTGCCAGGCGCAACTTTATAGTGATCCCGCAGGCTGGGAGTTTATTCAAAATAGCGGCCGTCTCAGTCGCGCGCGAAAAGGTTATGTCTCCCGATTATTACCCGGAGATTTTCAAACAAGATCAACTTTTATTAATGACTATAACGTGTGTGTTTCTAAATTGCTCGGATGTGATGGCCTGTCAACAGAGTTGCGTGGAAGGGATCTGTTTGGCGATGAGCTGATTTACCTCATCAGTCTTCCCGGTCATGCGCGCGGTCATTTGGGAATGTTATGCAGGTTGCATGACCGGTGGCTGTTTTTTCTGGCAGATGCATGTTGGCTGACAGACAATCTGAGTCCCGGTCATGAGCCTCATGCAGCGGCCGGGTTGATATTCGATGACTCACATGAATTTAACAATACCCTGGGGTCACTGCAGCAGCTGTATAAACATGCAAATGAGAAGATCCTGTTTATACCGTCGCACTGCAGCAAAACTATAGATAAGCTGGTTGAGAAAGGATGGATGTCATGAAGCAACTCTGGTATGCGGGGAAGGAGTATTACAACAGCAGATTCCGTAGTTTTGCGAGCAGAGAAAATCTGCTTCAATGGCAGCAGAGGGCACTTGAATCCCACCTTAAATGGGTTTGCGAGAATTCCCCTTACTACAAAGACTGTCGGGACTTGCCACTACAGGACTTTCCGTTAATGGATAAAAATTCCATGATGGATAATTTCAATTGTATCAATACGGTTGGCCTGAATCGCGACAAGTTATTTGAGATTGCGCTAGCTGCAGAAAATAACCGGCAGTTCGATAATTCAGAGTTAAATGGTATTACCGTTGGTATGTCCAGTGGCACCTCCGGAAGAAGAGGTTTGTTTCTGGTTTCAAAAGAAGAGCAGGCGCGCTGGGCGGGGTATATTGTTGGCCGGTTAATGCCCTCAATCGTGAAGCCACAGCGGATAGCGCTGCTATTGCGGGCAAACAGTAACTTGTATCGCAGTGTTGGGAAGGCTCACTTCAGGTTTCAATATATCGATCTGTGCCAGCCGGTTGAAAGCTGGCTGGAAGATCTGCAGGCATTCAATCCCACTATTGTTGTCGGCAGTGCTCAGTCTTTGGTTGTTGCGTCTGAGCAAGGTAGGCGGCTAAAGCCGGATCTTGTCGTCTCAGGTGCTGAAGTTCTCACACCGGAAGATAAGCAAATGCTCATTGACGGCTTTAATTGTGAAGTGAAGGAAGTGTACCAGTGTACCGAGGGATTTCTGGCGTCAACTCATCGGGATGGAAGGATGCGCTGGAACGAAGATCTGGTCCATATAGAGCGTCACTGGATAGATGCAAGTAAAACCTATTTCCAGCCTGTCGTTACCGACTTTCGGCGTAAATCGCAGCCTGTTATTCGTTATTTGATGGATGATGTCATATTGCCGTTCGATGATAACGGTGTATTCAGTGGTATCGAGAAAATAACGGGTCGAAGTGGAGACATACTGCAGATTGGCGGTATTAAAGTGCTGCCGGACCTCGTCTATAACGCTGTCTGCAGATCTGTGGGTGAGCGCGTTAACTTTGTGATAACCCAGGTTAAACCGAATGTGGTAGTGATCAATTCAGATCACAGTGCATCTGCTATTGAAAAAGCGTTGCGAGATCTTTTTGCTGCACTGGGAATATCAGCCAGCTATCCACTACAGATAACGCATGCCGGTAGCCCGGCCCTGGATTTATCGGTCAAGCACCGAAGAGTTATTAATCAGTGTAGGCCTGATGAAATCATGGATGTAAGTAGTGCGGCTTGAGAGCGATGTCTTGCCCAGTGAAACCCGAATCAGTAAAACCCGAACCTGCGAAACCCGAACCTGTGAAACCCGAGCCTGTTAAGCCCGAAGTACGCCACCGGATGCGAGCGCTGCATTCAATGGTTCTCGGTTGGGGAACCGTGGCACTTGTGTATTTCTGTACCGGGTGGCTTGATGCCGAACCTGTGATCATTCCGCAGGTCTGGCTCGATCAGCAACTGGGCTTTACTGTAAATGCGGTCTGGTTTTATTTGTCGTTTTTTGTATTGATACCCTACACCTACTTTAGCGTCGACCCCGGTCACTTGCGGCCGCTGCGGTATGCCATGCAGATCAGCGCTGTTGTTAGTGGTCTGTTTTTTGTGTTTCTGCCAAGCAGCTTGAGTTATCCGCAGATCACCCAACAGGGAATCAGTGCAGACACACTGAAGCTTCTTATTGCTGTAGATAGCCCGAATAACTGTTTTCCATCGTTGCATGCATCGCTGACCAGCATTTGTGTGATAGCTGGATTGCAGAAAAGGCAGTTTTGGAGGTCGGTGGCTTTTGTGATTACAGGTTTTTCGATACTCATTTCCATTATTATGCTGCGCCGTCATATAAGCATAGATGTTGGCGGGGGTGTTTTGGTTGGGGTAGCGTCGTATTATCTGGCCAAATGCTTCGTTTCTGCCAGATTCGCGGCTAATACTAACCGTTAGAAGCCCTTAACTTATGGTAAGTCACTCTACAAATCCTTTGATTCGGAATTATCGATGGGCCGACTATAAACAGTGTGAACATCTGGTTGAAAAGGTGTGGCGCTTTAATACTATTTTTCCAAACCCGGCGTTGCGCAGGATTGCATCACTGGGTTATACCAAAGGATCTCTTGAAGGGAGCAACATTTCGCAGGTGGTCGAACACAACGGAAAAGTAGTTGGATTTCTGTTCGGGAAGAACGATAGAAAAAAACTGTTCAAGTACTATCTGTTGTTCAAGATGAGTATGCTGTGGAGGTTGTTCTGGTTTCCCGGTGACAAGTCTGAACGCAATGCCTTGCTCACTGCGCTTAAAACCCATGTTACCAATCGATCTGCCATCGTGGAAAAGGGCGGGAGCGAGATATTGCTGTTTGTGGTAGATCCTGAGTTTCAGGGTCGTGGTTTAGGGCAGTTACTCTGGCATAATTTTAGAGACCAGTGTATGAGTTCCGGTGTGGATGCTATCTATGTCTCGACCAATACGTCAGAGGCGACCGGCTTCTACGGGCGTATGGGGTTCGTGCACAAGGGTGACTTTAGCTCGCCGTTGCATGAAATTGCACAATGGCCCGGAAGGCCGTGTATGTATGAATTCAAGTGCTGACGTTGCGCTGCGCCGAGCGGGATGGCGGACCATAATAGCCTGCCAGCGGTTATTGAAGTTCACTGCAGAAGGTGTGGTTCCCATGGGACACCTGTTAAAGTTTGAAGGGCAGGTGGCGCATTGTATAAATGGAAAAGCGCTTAATTTTCTTCCAGCCTGAAGTAACATCTGTAACGTGAGATTGTTGCCATCTATAACTTTGTTGACGCACCTGACCTGACCTGACCGGACCGGTACTCTCAATGGTATAGTAGAAGGCAACTTCACCTCGCCACATACCAAAAAATGAAAGACTGCAACCAATGCGGAAAATGCTGTATCAAGTACGGCGGTGGCGATCTCGCTGTGACAAAGCAGGAAATCGAACTCTGGGAATTGGTCAACCCTGAAATTTATGAATACGTTAAGGGAAACGAAATCTGGTTTGACCCACAGTCGGGAGAGAAGTTAGCGCAGTGTCCTTTTCTGGAGACTGTTCGCGATCCCGCCCAGGCCAGAGAAAAGTACACCTGCAGTATTTATAAAGACCGACCGGAAGATTGCAGATTGTATCCCAGCACGATCAATGAAATGATCCGTGATGGCTGCGAAATGATTGAAAAAGTAGATTTGGATAATCCGATCACTGCACAGAAAAAACTCGACTTGATAATGATTGATAGCAGGCCTGGAAAAATCTAACCCGCAATGGGGCTGTTAATTAAATTGACGACACCAGCGCCAACCCCACCGATGCGACGAGTAGTAGTGCAAAAGCTATGTTTATAACTCGAGAAATACGGGGATTACCCAGTGCAGACGAAAATGCACTGCCTGCAACAAGCCATAGAAAATTTACAACAACAATCACTGCAACCAGTAACACAATTTTCGTGAGCGCATCGGTGATCAAACTACCTTCGACTATTACGTTACCGGAATAGACAGCCCCTATGGCGGCAAATGCTTTTGGATTGGCGATCGCCAGTATAAATCCTGAGCGGAATGCCGGTGGTGAAGCATCATCTTTAGTCTTATTGTTTACTGGTGCTGTAGCTATCCGGTAAGCGAGGTACAGAATGTAAATAGCGGCGAGAATGGTTACACCAAAAGCCAACCTTGGCTGGGCTAAAAGTAATCCTGTTAGTCCTGAACCAATCATGATCAGAACACAAGTAGTCCCCAGCACGATTCCAGTGTAGTAGGAGAGGCTTCTTTTTATTCCGTATGCAGAGCCCAGGGCTGCCAGGCTCAGCGTTGCTGGTCCGGGGCTTCCCATTAACGGAAACGCTGCAAGCCACAACGCAAGGATGTTAGTGATCATTCGTATCTCGTACCG
>CALLBO010000037.1 GCA_937998875.1 uncultured Granulosicoccaceae bacterium | reverse complement strand
TGCCAGAACGATAAGCCGCCCGCAGGGCATGCCAGAACGATAAGCCGCCCGCAGGGCATGCCAGAACGATAAGCCGCCCGCAGGGCATGCCAGAACGATAAGCCGCCCGCAGGGCATGTCAGAGCAATAGCTGCCCGCAGGGCATACCAGCTCGGCAAGCAAGCGCAATAAACTGCCATCAGACAATGCAAGGACGATAAGCCGCCCGCAGGGCATGCCAGAACGATAAGCCGCCCGCAGGGCATGTCAGAACGAAGCCACCCGCAGGGCATACCAGAACAAAGCCACCCGGAGGGCATACCAGAACAAAGCCACCCGCAGGGCATGCCAGAACGAAGCCACCCGCAGGGCATGTCAGAACGATAAGCCGCGGCAGGCGTGCCAGAACGAAGCCGCCCGCAGGGCATGTCAGCTCGACAAGCACGCGCGATAAGCTCCCGGCAGGGAAAGTAAGAAAACAACTCCCCGCAGCGCAGAAAGGGCAATGTCAGAACGGCAATACGATGCAGCAGATCGCAGCGATAGTGAGGGGGTATGGTAAAATCACAACCTCGAAACACGGCTTGATCGAAGCGCCTTGCGCGAAGGCGCTAACAACAAACGCAAGCCGATAAATAGCTGGATCCTCCGGATTGACTAACCCTAAACACAACGAACTGCCTCAAAAAGCGCTGCCGCAAAGTGGATTCGCGATCTACCGCCGGCTGCTTGCCTACGTTGGCCCTCACCGTAGCAGGTTGGTTCTGGCAATGATTGCGATGGTGGTATACGCCGCATCGAGCACTGGTTTTGCAGCACTAATGAAACCAATGCTTGACGGCAGCTTTGTAGAGCGCGATCAGACAGCAATCACCTGGGTGCCAGTGCTGATTCTTGTTGTATTTCTGTTGCGCGGAGTTGCGACGTTTGTCTCTACCTATCTTATGTCTTCTATCGGTTGGCAGGTGGTTAAGGAAATCCGTCAGCAGGTCTTTGACAAGTATCTTGCGATGCCGACTGCTCAGTTTGATTCGACGTCCTCCGGTGAAATGATATCGCGCGTCACTTTTAACGTTAGAAATATTGCAGTGGTGGCGGCAGACTGTTTAACCGTACTGGTGCGCGATACCCTTACCATTGTCGGTCTGCTGTGTTTAATGGTGTATCACAGCTGGAAGTTGTCACTTGGCTTTTTGATTCTCGGCCCCGTGGTAGCAATCATTATTCATTTTGCGAGTAAGAGGTTCCGGCGCCTGAACCGCGGTATACAGGAATCAATGGGCGGCGTTGCATCGGTCATTGAGGAAGCGGTAGAAGGTCAGCGCCTGGTGAAAATATTTGGCGCACATGACTATGAGCGCGATCGCTTTGAGTTAGTCAATGAACGTAATCGCAGTCTTACGTTAAAAGAGATAATAACTGTTGCTGCAAGTTCCCCGCTTGTTCAGTTTCTGGTTGCTGTAGCACTTGCCGTTATTGTGTTCCTTGCGTCTTCCGGATTTATCGTCGGGCAGGTATCTGTCGGAGTTTTCATGTCTTTTATTACCGCGATGATGATGCTGTTTGCGCCACTTAAAACACTAACTAACATGAATGCGAAACTTCAAGCCGGTATTGCTGCCGGTGAGAGTGTGTTTGCCGTGCTTGATGCCGATTCTGAGCAGGACAACGGTACTCTTGTGCTCGATACTGAGGAGATCCAGGTAGAGTTCGACAGCGTCCATTTTTCCTATGCTGATGGTAAACAGGTTCTCAACGATATTTCGTTTAAGGTTGATTGTGGAGAGGTGGTCGCGTTGGTCGGTGGTTCCGGCAGTGGTAAATCTACCATCGCTAATCTACTGCCACGCCTCTACAATTTTGACCGTGGTGTAATTAGCGTAAATGGAATTGATATTCGCGAATACACGCTTGAGAGTTTAAGAAGACACATTTCTTACGTTGGTCAGGAGGTTGTACTTTTTAATGACACGGCGTTGGCCAATATTGCCTATGGTCAAATGCGTGAGACTGATCCGGCGGATGTAAAAAGGGCCTGTCAGTTAGCGTATGCAGATTCTTTTATCGAAAAGCTTACAGACGGATATCAAACTGTGCTGGGTGAAAACGGAGTGCTGTTGTCCGGTGGGCAGCGTCAGAGAATAGCCATAGCCAGAGCCATTCTTAAAAACTCACCACTTCTGATACTTGATGAGGCGACTTCTGCGCTTGATACGGAATCTGAACGTAAAGTGCAACAGGGTCTGAGTGAACTCATGAAAGACCGGACGACCATTGTCATTGCGCACCGCCTCAGTACGGTAGAAAGTGCGGATCGGATTATAGCAATCGACAATGGACAAATTGTTGAGACTGGTACTCACGCTGAGTTGTTGCGCAACAGCGGCTACTATTCCTATCTGCATGGATCCGGTCGTGCAGTTGCAGAATAACTAACAAACGGCCGTCGGTTCTTTTATGAAATTGACACGGCCTGCATACTGGGCCGAACGATCCCTGAAAAGCCTGATGCTTTGGCCGGTCTCCTTGCTGTTTCGATCACTTGTCGCTCTTCGACGCGGTGCGTTTAAGGCAGGAATACTCTCTTCATGGCGCAGCCCGGTACCGGTTGTTGTTGTTGGCAATATCGCGGTAGGTGGAGCTGGCAAGACTCCTTTGGTAATTGCGCTGTGCGATCAGCTGACCAGCGCGGGGTATAACATTGGCATAGCTTCCAGAGGGTTCGGTGGTGCGGTGAAGGATCCGGCCAATGATCCGATGATTGTAACTTCTGAATCAGATACCCGTTTGGCAGGTGATGAAGCCGTGCTCATTGCCAGACGCACCGGGTTACCAGTCGTTGTATCACCTGGTAGAGTCAGCGCGGTTCAGCACCTTGTCGCAGGCCACGCGATTGATTGTGTTGTGTGTGATGATGGTTTGCAGCATTACGCACTTGATCGTGATTTGGAAATTGCTGTCGTAGATGCTGTTTATCGTTTTGGCAATGGCTTTTGTCTTCCGGCTGGCCCATTGCGAGAACCTGTCAGTAGATTGAAAGCTGTAGACTTTACTGTGTTTAGTGGAAGCGAAGCGGGTTATACGCTTGCTGGTGATGAGCTTGTCAGTATTGCCGATGAAAATATCAGGCGGGGTTTGGAAAGTTTGTCAGGCTGTACGGTTCATGCTGTAGCCGGCATTGCATCTCCCGAAAATTTTTATCGCCAATTACAGAAATACAATATCAAAACTATAGATCATTCACTCGGCGATCATGCAGCATATACCGCAACTGACCTTCAATTTGATGACCAATTGCCGATTGTTATGACTGAGAAGGATATGGTCAAGTGTGGTGGGTTTGGCTTGCAAAACGCGTGGTACCTGCCGGTAAGCGCGCGTCTTAATGATGATCTGGAATATCAGATCATATCCGCAATCAAGAGCCTTATTGCGAAGAGATTAATAAATGCAGAATGAAGACTCATTTCGGGTGGTGATTCCAGCCAGATATCAGTCAACGCGACTACCTGGTAAGCCGCTCAAACTGATAGCTGGCAAAGAGATGGTGCTGCATGTATACGAAAAAGCAAAGCAGTCAGGTGCAGCAGAAGTAGTAATTGCTACAGATGATCAACGTATCTTTAATGTGGCGCAGAATGCCGGCGCAGAAGTCTGTCTGACCGCGTCAGATCATGAAACCGGAACGGACAGGTTGGTTGAGGTAGTGCAAACGCGCGGATGGCCGAATGATGTTGTGGTAGTGAATGTACAGGGGGATGAACCGTTAATTCCAGTCGATTGTATTAATCAGGTTGCAGAAAATCTAATTCAAAGGCCTGATGCTGTCATGTCTACATTGGCTGCAGAGATCCTCAATAAAGAGGAATATGAGGATCCAAATATTGTCAAAGTGGTGTTTAATTCCAAAGGCATGGCTATGTATTTTAGTCGATCACCCATTCCATACTATAGGGATGGTTTATATGGTGATGGTTGTATCAGCTACCGACACATTGGTATTTATGCCTACCGGGCAGGTTATCTTTCCGGATATCAGAAACTATCGAGTCGCTTTGAGGTGGTGGAGAAGCTTGAGCAACTCCGGGTGCTTGATAACGGAGATCTGATTCATGTAGATGTTGCGCGCGAGATACCCGGGCCAGGTGTGGATACGCCGGAGCATCTGGCTCAGGTTGAAGCGATTATGCTTGAATGATTGTAGTAGAAGGTCTTGAGTGAATATGGATTGGAAAATATTAAAGCAGGAAAAATCTTTCAGTGGATTTTTCAACCTGTTTACATATCAAATAGAACACACGTTGTTCAATGGCGGAACCAGCATAATAGATCGTGAGGTTCTGCATCGCGGGCACGCGGCAGCGGTTATGCCCTATGATCCAGCCACTGATTCGGTGCTGTTAATTGAACAGTTCAGGGCGGGTGCTGCACACACCAACCACAACCCGTGGCTCTTCGAGTTTATTGCCGGAATGGTTGAAGAGGGCGAGCACAGTAGTGAAGTTGTTCGGCGTGAAGCCCGCGAAGAAGCAGGTATTGAACTGGGTGAGGTGAATTTTATCAGCAGCTACTTTCCAAGCCCGGGAGGCAGTGCCGAAACAATTGATCTGTACTGGGCAACCGCAGACCTGTCTGATGCTGGTGGAGTATTCGGTTTGCAAACCGAAGGGGAAGATATTAGATCAAGTGTGCACTCTCTGGATGATGCGATGCAGATGCTGGATGAGGGTTTGATCAATAACTCGGTGACCATGTTGCTGCTGTTGTGGTTTTATCGATTCCGACAATTGAATAACCCACGCTAGATCACACGGTTCCAATATAAATTGGCTAAGTTTTTAGATGGTCAATTATGTGAAATGCATCTGTATCGGGCTATTCAGTCAAGAGTTAATTCACCAGTTACTTTTGTGAATAGTTTCGCAGAATCGCAATGATTGGAGAACTCTATACGGATAAATGCTGCTCCTTAGCATGGTTAATTTCCTGGTCACATCGTCACCTGTCAATTTTTTGGTTTTAGTACCGATAGTACGTTGTCCATAGTGTAAAAAGTTCGCGCAAAGTCGACGCAGCACGGCAGAGTCCCATATGAGTGATACAGTTGACCTATTTGTAATCGGTGTTGAGGGAGAAATCCCACGCGCCGAGTTATCTGACAGATTAGTACGAAAGTTCAAGCAGGAGGCGTACACTTTTGAAGCTTTGCTTGATGGTGCCTATGGGGAATCTGCTCCGTATGCTGCGCAAACTGATGTAGCGCCGTCACTCGCTGAAGGGGGCAAGGAGCAGCTTGAAAGTGTTGGGCTGATTTGTCAGGTGCTGCCAACCGGGGAAACACCGGAACCTGTATATGTAGCACCGATAGCGCCACAGAATGCGCCGACTAGCGAGTCTGGTGTTACAGATCCTGACGCTTCTGATCCTGCAGCACTTGCTACTTATAAGTCCAGTGACGATGAGGGAGCGGCGGAGGCTGGAGCTGAAGCGGTAGCTTTTGACTTACCTGATGAAATCGAGAGTGCGGATGGTGCACTTGCCAGTTTTAAGAAAGATTCCAGTAACGGCGGTGATGCGGACAACACCGAAGTAGACTTTTCAGCTGATCTCGAGTCTGTAGGTGCTAACACTGAATCTGTCGGGCTCTCCGGTGCCAAAGAGGCCAAGAACAATGCGACGGTAGTTGATGATTCGTTAAATCATGACTTCAGTGATCAGATTGAAGAGGTTGGCGCTGAAGATATTGGTAACGGGTTAAAAGAAGCACGGCAGGCCAAGCCTGATTTTAACGCGGATGTTACCGACGTAGACTTTTCCGATGATGTGAAATCCATTGGTATTCGTGAAGAAGACCCTTCGATGCCAGAGGTGTCGAAATCAAAGCTCGAAGAGGAAGTTGCAGAGCGTAACCTGAACTCTTTCCCCAAAGAAGATACTGATGATAGTGTCGACTTTTCGGATGAACTTGAAATACTTGCTTTAGACGAAGTTCCGGAAAAGGTTGAGTCTGACGGCCCAATTAACAAAGCAGATGTTCCCGAAGCACTTGCTGACGGCGCAGGTGAGGACCTCGAGGCTGAGCTGATTGATCCTGCACCTGCCGAAAAAGAAGCAAAGGAAGCGGTCGAGCTCGATGATGGTGGTCTATCACTAAGCGAGAACAACGAAGCGCCTCTGACGACTCCCAAGGCTAAGTCCGACGCCGACTCTGCAGACGATGGTGGATTGAGTTTGTCTGAAGATGAGTCTGAGTCTTCTACTGATTCTACTAAAGGGCAGGACCAAACCAGTGATGCGGAGAATGATGCCGTCACTGATGAGACAACCAATGAAGAGGCAGCAGCAGAAGTAGCCGACAGTGATGTCGCCGAACAGGATACACCGCAGACACCAGATAGCAGTGTGCAAAGTTCGCCTGTTGACGCGACAGGTGATGACGCGACGCTAGAGGCTGTTGCGGCTGAGAACACCACTGCTGTCGAGCCGGTAGTACCGGTTCAATCTGTTACTTCGGAAGATAGCGTAACACCGGCGCAGTCAGTGTCAGCCGATACTGATGCACCTGCCGCACCTGCCGCACCTGCTGCAGCAGCGCCAATACCGGCAGTGTCGCAGGAAAATAGTGCGCTCCCGTCAGCGAGTGCCGCACCGTCGACTGGTGGTACTGCAACATCGGGTGGTCTGGTATTGCCCGGTCAAATGAGTCGCTCCATGGCACCGGAAATTGTAGCGGAAGAAGATCTCGATGAGGCGAGCACTCCGGCGACAGAACCTCTGCGTGAAGCGATGCCGGAAACGGTAACCGATATCAGAAGTGCAGAGCCTGCTGAAGATGTTGTTAACGACGCGATTGAAAATGCACAAGCCGGTAAAACCGGCAAAAAGAAGATTGTCGTTGCGGTAGCGGGGGTTGCGGTATTGGCGGCAGCCGGTACTTTTGCGTTTATGAATTCGGGTTCTCTTGGACCTATGCGTGATGCGCGTACCGGTGATTCTTCTATACTAACTGAGGTTAAAGACGCCACGCGTGCACTTGAAAAGATGCGTGTTGAGGTGGCCGAGCTGCGGCCTGATGCTGATCTTGAGAATTTATCAACAGGCGAGCTTCTGGTGAACCTGAGTAACAATCAAAGCAACGGTATTGCAGATCTGGAACCTTACTTTCTTGAGTCAGGTGATCAGGTTAAGAGAGGGCCGAGAATCGGTGCGGCCGTTCCTGCAGAAAGCGAATGGATGGTCAGGAACAGGCAACCACATCCCGCTGACAAGTACTTTGATGAATGGTCCAACCGTGAGGCCGATCTGTCATTGTTTCTTGCGTTGCTTGATAACCTGATAGAAAAGGGAGATCTTGAAATTGCGCAACAGTTGAGTGATCGAGCCAAAGACAAGCTATTCGCTGTAATGAGTACCCAACGACTGGCCCGTGCATACAGTGATGTAGGTGAAAACACCGAAGTTACACGCTTGATGGCTCTATCAAGTCGCGACACCTATGCGATAAAAGCACCTGAGGAAAGGGTACTGGCTTTATCTGACTACGCGTTTACCGAGCAGGCGATCGGTCTCAATGAGGACGCGATGGATACTTTTCTTAAGACCTCAATCCTGGCTCGCAGCCTGGTTAAGCCTGAAAGAAGAGCGGTTGGTCTAAGCTCTGCGGCATTATATTTTGATCGCTCCGGTAGAGGTAAACAGGCAAAGGATCTGCTGGAGCAGTCAATGCAGGCTGCTAATGAGATTCCAAAAAATACTGCGGCCAGGGATCTCGCGATTCGATATATCGCCTTGTCTGAAGCTCGCATGGGTCTTTTTAACCAGGCGCTGGAACATACCAAACTGATTGTTGATCCGTTTGCTACCGTATCAGCTTATCACGGTATAGCGCTTGCGATTGAGAGTGCCGGTGATGATACCAATGCGCGTAAGGTATTAAATATGGCTTATCGGGCTGGGAGTCTGATAGAAGATAAAGAGGAACGCAGTCGGATGTTGTCAAAAGTAGTGCTTGCGAGTGAAAGTAGTTAGATAACTGAAAAGGAGCAATCAAATGGATTACCAACAAGTCAGTGGATTTAATCTCAGAACCTTTGTTGTGCTGATTGCAGTTCTTGTTCTTTCCGCGTGCGGCGGGGCGACAGCACCAAAAATGGACAGTGGAACATCGGCAGAGCAAGTACAGGAACTCGATGCAGGTGCTGCTGCAGATTCGCCAGAAGAGCTCACCAACTCAACTGATCCGGTGGCGGATGGTATGGATCTGCCGGACACCAAAATAGCAGATGGCGTTGGTAATCAAGACACTCCTGCGGTAGAGGAAGAAATCTACGTACCGAACTTGATGGTATTGGCCTCGGCTGCTGATGTCGCTTGTGATGCTGATGTAGCGCTCTTCAATGCGACAATGCTCGAACTGATCAATGAATCCAGATCAGAGGCGCGCCAGTGTGGAGCCAATCTTCGAGATGCTGTCTCGACAGTCACCTGGAACGCGTTGCTTGCTGAAGCTGCGGTAAATCATGCCAATGATATGGTGGCAAACAACTTTTTTTCGCACGATGGGTCTGATGGACTAAACGTTTCAAAACGTGCTGACGCTGTAGGCTACTCGTGGCGCGCAATCGGTGAAAATATTGCTGCAGGCCAACTCGATCAGGCTGAAGTGCATCAGGGTTGGCTCGATAGTGAAGGCCATTGCTTTAACATCATGAACAAGTC
>CALLBO010000036.1 GCA_937998875.1 uncultured Granulosicoccaceae bacterium | reverse complement strand
ATGCCGTGGATAGTGCCGTTACTCGACTGAATATCCGGATCGACAATAATTGCACCACCGATACTGAGCACTTCTCTGGTCAGAACGATAGGCTGTGCACCGAACACCATGTCGAGGTCAGTACCATCAAGTGCAACAACTTCCGCTGAAGTTAATCGAGTTCCGGTGACATGACCGAGGAGCAGATTGGCGAGTGCTGCTGTATCAGTCGCTATACCTGCTGAAAGTTGCGTTTGCGCGGCGGCAATTGCTGCGTTGTTAGGTGCAAACACAGTGTAGTTTCCATCGGCACTGTTAAGTGTATCCACCAGGCCTGCCTGAGTTACTAAAGCAACCAGTTCACTATAGTCAGGATTTGCTGCTAAGACGCCGACAATAGTGTTTGGTTCGCCATTGGCCTGTGCAAGCAGAACCGTATCTATGGCATGAACTACACCGTTGGTTGCAGTGATATCGCTTTGGGTCACCGTAGCGTCATTAATAGTTAGCGAGCCATCGTTAATTGATATTGCCAGGGATTCACCGGTAGCAGCAGTTATAGATGTTCCTGCAGCAGCCAGCGCTGTTATTGAATCGATAGATTGACCTTCAACCACATGATAACGGAGTGCCTCCCGTAGTAGATCCGGGTCAGATAGTAATAGGTTGTAAAACTCCAGGTCCAGTTTGGAAAATGCCGCGTTAGTTGGAGCGAAGACAGTAAATGTTCCACTCTGCGCTAAAGTATCGTCCAGACCGGTAGCAACAAGTGCGTCTAGCAGGGTGCTGAATTCCGGATCATTGCTAACCAGCTGAGCAATGGTATCGGTGGGCGCAGCCGGTGTAACCGGAGGTAGCAGAACGGTGTCTATGGAATGAATGATTCCATTTGTTGCTGCAATGTCTGCGGTAACAACGTTTGATGTGTTGATGCTTAACTGGCCCTGTTCAGCAGTTAAAGCCACTGGCTTGCCGTTAAGCATGGTGAGTTGTGAGCCTGCCTGGGCGGTTAATGTAGTACCATCATTGCTACCGGCCAATACATGGTAGAGGAGGGTGTCTTCCAGTCTTGCCGGGTCAGCGAGCAGTTCATTCAAGGCGTCAGTGCCAAGGTTGTTGAATGCACTGTCAGTTGGAGCAAATACCGTATTGATGTTGTTGGTATCAGCGAGGGTTGCCCGCAGGTCCGCACTGTCCAGTGCTGAAAGCAAGGTAGTGAAGTTACCTGCTGCTTCAGCGGTTGCAATTAAATCGGTAAGATTTTCTTCAGGGATGGTAGTTCCCTGATTTGCTGTGTTGGTCGGGTCGATCAGCACTGCACTATCGCAGCCGGAAAGTAACAGGCCAATAGCCACAATGCTTGCGATTACTGGTTTTCTCAACATGGGGTTCTGCCGGTTGTAATATAAAGGAGCCGCACTCGACTGGTCTCCCAGTAGAGCCGCTGGATTAGATAAAAGTGTAGTTGAACCAGGCAGAGTTATCGCTTTGCCGGGTGGTAGATCTGGCTATTTCTGGTGTTGCTGTTTCTTATTTAGCTTTGATCTTTGTATATCATTGATTTTACGATCGAATTTGTACAGTTGCCGGTTCGAAAGATCCAGTTCGAGGTCACTTTGCGCGGTATCGCTTTCGCGTCTTGCAGTGGTGCTTTCAGCCTGTGCGAACTACACTGTTTCATTGAGAATTTGCGTCGGATGTGGAGAGAAACCCCATATCTACAGTCTGGAGTAAAAATTATTGTCAGGTAACCAAGGTATGGCGTTGGAAAATTCGACTAAGCTGTTTTCTCTGCAAGGTAAGGTCGCACTTGTTACTGGTGCAACCTCAGGTATAGGTCATCGTCAGGCAATTGCCCTGTCAGAAGCGGGTGCAACTGTTATTGCGGCTGGTCGAAATCAACAGCGGCTGGATGCTTTGATGGAAGCGCTTCCGGGACCAGGCGTTGCCGTGAAGTGTGATCTCGGCAGTGCAGATCTTTCTAGCGCATTTGAACATGCACTCAAAAGCACTGATGGCGTCGATATCCTTTGCAATACCGCCGGAGTGAACCTGCGTGAGCCTGCTGAGCAGATTACGCCGGAGTCGTGGCAGCAAACGATTTACCTTAACCTTACGGTGCCATTTTTTCTGGCTCGTGAGCTGGTGCCTCTAATGCGTGCCCGCGGCGGCGGGAAAGTAATTAACATCGCGTCATTGCAATCCGAGCGGGCATTTCCGAACAGCGCTGCCTACGGTGCGAGTAAAGGCGGTGTGGCACAGTTAACTCGCGCCATGGCAGAAGCCTGGTCTGCTGATGGGATAGGTTGCAATGCGATCGGCCCGGGTTTTTTCCCCACGGCTCTGACAGCGAAGGTGTTTGATGATCCCGTCGTCGCTGCGAAAAACGCGTCGCAGACTGCCATTGGTCGTAACGGTGAATTAAGAGACCTGGACGGTATTACCGTGTTTCTGGCATCTTCTGCATCCGACTACATCACCGGCCAGATTATTTACGTGGACGGTGGGTTTACTGCTAAATAGACAGCTAATACGAGCGCCTGACATCAGTAACATTACTGGGTTGCTCACGCCAACCTGGAGCCAGGCGGGCAATAATCAGCCCCAGGTACTATTCGCGCACCCCATAAGGCTTTATTATTCTCTTAATAGAGATTTTTGGAGACGGTAGATGCGCTGGCAACAAGGTAGAAGAAGCAGAAATATTGAGGATCGACGCGCCGGCGGTGGTGGTGGCGCGCGCGGTCGAGGTGGTTCGGGAATGGGGTTGTTAATGACGGTGGGTCTGGTAATTGCCGGACTTGTATTTGGCGTCAATCCAATGAAGTTAATTAACATGACCGGTGGTCTGGGTGGTTTAACCAGTGGTACTGGAAGTTTGACCGGTTCCGGTGGAGGTGTGCAGTATGACGCCAGTGCGAATCAGGAAGATCAGGCCGGGCAGTTTGTATCTTCAATTCTTGGTTACACCGAGGATACCTGGACCGAAATATTCAAAGGTTATGGCGCTCAGTATCAGCCACCCAAGCTTGTTCTGTTTAAAAACGCTGTGAGTTCGGCTTGTGGTACCCAAAGCTCTGCGGCCGGTCCGTTTTATTGTCCGGGCGATAAGCAGGTCTATATAGATACTGCCTTTTTTGCAGAGCTGCAAAAGATGGGAGCAGCCGGTGATTTCGCGATGGCTTATGTTATTGGCCATGAGGTCGCGCATCACATTCAGAATCTTGAAGGGACATCCATGGCAGTGCAACGCAGGCAGCGACAGGTCTCAAAGGTTCAGTCCAATCAACTGTCAGTGCTAACAGAGCTGCAAGCAGATTGTTATGCGGGTGTCTGGGCGCACCACACACAGAAGCGTACAAAGTTTCTGGAAGAAGGAGATCTTGAGGAAGGCCTCAATGCTGCCGCACAAATTGGTGATGACACGTTGTTACGCAAAGCTGGCCGCACCCCGCATGAGAGTATGTATACCCATGGCTCCGCTGCGCAGAGGCAGCAGTGGTTCACGGAAGGGCTTCGTAATGGCGATATACAACGATGTAATACCTTTCGCCAGGCGGGTGTAAGTTTTTAGAGTGCACCAATCAAGTATGGCATGAAAAAGGCGGCTCATCGGGTCGCCCTTTTTTTTGAATGCCCGGATTTTAAAAAGCCCAGCGATACGTTAAGCTGATTTGGGCGTTCTTTTTAAAATTGAGGTGCGGGAATTCGTTTCGTCCCCAGTTATTATACTCAAGGCTTAGTGAATTCTTCGCATAACTCGTGTAGCCAAAACCATAGGACCAGTCCAGGCCGCTTTTACCGATCGGTTTAACCAGGGTGGTGCGTAGAAACCACTTTGAATACGGCTTCCATGACCATCCCCAGTTGAGAGCGGGGATAGAGGAAAATGGTTTTGAAATTGAAATCGTGCTGGACATATTGCGATCCTTAAGCCACGTCTTGTTAAGTTTATAACTAACATCCGCTACCGCATTCTTAATGTCCAGACCATCCCCTGGTCTTAATGGTCCCCAGTGATTCACTTGTGCAGCCCAGGTACCCGGGTGCCAATCGTTGTAACCAATTCCCCACGAGTACGTCAGAGGTTTACTCTGTTGAGATATATTGAAACTGGATCGAATAAACCAATA
>CALLBO010000035.1 GCA_937998875.1 uncultured Granulosicoccaceae bacterium | reverse complement strand
GAATGGCCCAATTATCGCACTTAAGCAACTGATACCTAACAGATAATTGGCGGAGAGTGAGGGATTCGAACCCCCGGACGGTTTAACCCGTCAACGGTTTTCAAGACCGCCGCATTCGACCACTCTGCCAACTCTCCGAAGGTTCGCGTGGTGCGAAGAGGCCGAATTCTACTTAAATGTTTGCCTAAAAGCCATGCTTGTCCCTCTGCTGGATATTGAAATTTGGACATAACGTCCCTATTGTTACACCATACGGGCTGCAGAGCCCACGGGCATTGGTACTTTTCCTTGCCTAACTAATTGTTTTTAAATATAAAACTGGAGCTTCAATTGGCTATTCAATCGTTAGATCGCGCAGCGTCGAGTGCAGTCAGTACTAATAAAGTATTGCGAGATACTTATCGTCTGCTTTCTATGACACTGCTTTTCGCTGCGTTCACCGCTGGTGTTTCGTACTTTCTGCGTTTGCCGCACATGACCGGCATGGTCTGCTCCATAGCGGCCATGGGTCTGTTGTGGTTCGTGCTGCCAAAAGTCGCCAACTCCTCAAAGGGTATCCTCGTGGTGTTTGCAGTAACCGGCTTACTGGGTATTGGACTTGGCCCGATGCTGAATCACTACCTTGCCACCTCTAACGGTCAAACAATGGTTGCCACCGCTCTTGGCGGCACTGGCGTGATCTTTATGGGGCTTTCTGCTTTCGCACTGGTGACAAAGAAAGATTTTTCTTTCCTTGGCGGCTTTCTGTTCGCGGGCTTCATGGTGGTATTGCTGGCATTTGTTGCCAACTTATTCCTGAATATGCCTGCGATGAGCATCATGCTCTCCGCTGCAATCATTTTGCTGATGAGTGGATTCATTCTGTATGACACCAGCCGTATTGTGAACGGTGGCGAAACCAACTATGTAATGGCAACCGTTGGTCTCTTCCTGTCAATCTACAACATCTTCCAAAGCTTGCTGCTGCTGTTGGGTATGGGTGGAGACGAGTAGTTCACTCTACTCTTACGGCGTCTCCAGACGCCCAATGAAGTGAATACAATCAACCCCGGTTCTGCCGGGGTTTTTTTTGAGCGATAAGACGGGACAAAACGATGGAAATGGGCTTAAAGATAGTACTGGGGATGATGATGTTGTTCTTCGCCTGGCGCATGTGGCCCGCTGCCAAACACCAATTCAAACACGGCCCCAAAGGCACCTCTAATGACTGGATGACCTATGGGTTGTTGATGGGTGGCGTTGTGGTATTCGTGCTTATTTTAATGAAGATGGTGTGAGTCAAGCGAAACCACTGACGCTTGTGAATTCACGTAGACGTGCCCGGTTCATATAAAAAACACCAACGACGCCAATTTGACGTATGCGCCAATAACATGGCGCACCGTCAATTTTCCTACAATGCTACTCGCCTTCGAGCAGGGCTTCCCAGGTAAAACCACTACCTTCAAGGATTCGACGCAGCTTTTTTAACGCTTCCATCTGTATCTGACGTACGCGCTCACGGGTAACACCAAGCTCACGACCAACATCTTCAAGCGTAGTACGCTCGTAGCCGTGCAGGCCAAAGCGTCTGACAATCACGTCGCGATGCTTGGGCTCAAGCTTCATCAACCAGTTATTGATCTGCTTGTGGGTGCTGTCATCCTGTAGTTTCCAGGCAGGATCCGGGTTGTTTTCATCCGGGATAATATCCAGCAGCGGTCGGTCACCGTCCGGCCCAAGTGACACATCAACCGAAGATACACGATCCCGCAAGCCCAGCAGTCGCTTGACGTCGGCAACCGGCTTTTCGCACTCGGCAGCAATATCTTCTGCTGTGGGCTCTTTATCCATCTTCTGCTGCAAACGTCGCTCAGCTTTAAGATAGACATTCATTTCTTTCACTACATGAATCGGCAAACGGATGGTACGGGTTTGATTCATTAACGCGCGTTCGATGGTTTGTCTGATCCACCAGGTAGCGTAAGTAGAGAACCGAAAACCCCGCTCAGGATCAAACTTTTCAACCGAATGAATTAAACCGAGGTTACCTTCTTCTATAAGGTCAAGAAGCGTCAAACCCCTATTTAAATAGCGCCTGGCGATCTTTACTACTAATCGCAGGTTGCACTCAATCATCTTTGCGCGAGACTTTTCACAGCCCTTTTGAGCCAGCCGCGTATAGCTCTTTTCTTCATCCGCTGTCAGTAACGGAGAATGTTCAATCTCTTTGAGGTACAGCCTGGTCGCGTCCATATCACGCGATCTGGCTTTGTTGCTTGGCGATGCTTCTTTGGTTCGTCGTAGCTGGTCGGCAAAAGTTTCTTCTTCCTCTTGCTCATTTTCCACTTCGTCTACAACGTCTTCTTCACGGGTGTTGTGATTCACACGTTCGTCGGTTGAATCCCATACTGCTAGTTCACTCTGGCCCATCTCAATCTCCGCATTATTAATTATATTTTTATTATTATTATTTTTGCGAAGTCTTACCCGGATCTTACGACCCGGGGTGCCAATGTTGGCACACTTGCAACTTCGTTATAATTATAGATGCAAGTATTGTGCCAACTGCTGTTTATCGCGCCGGTAAATAGTCAATAGGGTTTACAGGCTCGCCGTTGCGGCGGATTTCAAAGTGTACTTCGTTGCTGCCAGACTCACTCTGACCGGCAGAAGCGATGACATGACCAACTTTAACCTTTTGATTTTCCTCTACAAAAATGTCACCCACTTTTGAATAGGCGCTGAGGAAGTTATTGTCATGCCGCAGGATGACAAGATTACCGTAGCTCGCCAGATCTCTGCCGCTGTACACCACTTCTCCGTCAGCAGCCGCCTGTACTGCAGCATCCGGCCCGGGATCAATGTCCAGTCCCTGGCGATTTATCTCTCGAAGGTCAAAATCGCGCGTAATGGTACCGAATACCGGCCAGTTCCAGCCGCCGGCACCACTATCTACCGTGATGCGCTTACTTGGTGACGGTGATGCGGCGTCTACAATTTCAACAGTGCCTGCGGAGGGGACACTTACCGTTTGCACAATTGTCTCAAACCCTTCAGGCCTGTTGACCGGGTTCGGTGCTAACTCAGTGTCAGCTACAAACAACGGCGGCTCATCATCAAGAAGCGCATCGCCCGCGGGTGCGTCTACAACCGCTACGATCTCTTCCCTGCCCTGCGGCGGCAGCACAACGTCAGTCGTTATCACACCTTGATCTGTAGTGGTTCGCGATGAAACAGTCTGGGTAGCGTTTGGCAATACAACCGTCTGACCCACGCCAGACGCCCCGATAGAACTTGAGTTACCAGTGCCAGAGTTATCGGCACTGCCGATGCTTGTCCGGCTAGCCATTGCTGCCATTGACGCGACCTCTTCATCACGAAGCAGCACCAGTCGCTGGCCGGGGATCAACTCAGCCAGCTGCAGTGAATTTATGCTCAGCAGCGAGTCGGGATCGATCTTGTAGCGACTGGCAACAGAATCCAGCGTGTCTCCCGGTTGAACAACATAGGAGTTTGAATCGAAACGTATCTGCGGCATTTCGACTGTTGGCAGTGTTTCAAGAATTCCACAGCCACTGGTGAATGCGGTGCCAGATAGGGCAATCAGGGCGGTGCCGAGCAGTGTCTTGTTCATTTTTAACCTGTATTTTTTAAAGAGGCTCAGGTTCATCCGCTAAAAATAAACACCCGCTGATGCCACAAGCAGTTACTCAGCGGCACAGGTGAAGCAGCGATGAAACGGTAAAAGTAGTCCGCTGGTGGTGCGTAAGCACCAGCGGACCGCCCATTTATACGGCAGGATTGAAAAATCTGCAATTAAAACAGTGGCAAACAGACACTTGTTAAACCAGTTACTACAAAGTTGTAACCTTTACGGACATAAACCGGCCAAAAACACTGGCATAACAGTTCAACACTGGATTCAACACACTCCGGCCCGAAACGGGACAAATCGCACCGGGGCGACATGCCGGGTTTGCAGCGCCCCATCCTGCCGCAGGCGAATTACCGACAAATGCTGCGTTCCGGACTGTGGGCCAACCGGCCCGATCAGAACCCCGCCGGGTCGCAATTGTGCCAGCAACTCCGCGGGCACCTGCTCCATTGCCGCAGTCACCACAATTGCATCAAAAGGTGCTTCTGCAGCCCAGCCATCGTAACCGTCGGTGTATCTGGAGCTGACGTTGCGAATGCCCATTTGCGCAAACTTGCCGCTGCAACGGTGCGCAAGCGATCGCACCCGTTCAACGGTAAAGACCCTTTCGACAAAAAGCGACAGGATCGCCGCCTGGAAACCAGAGCCGGTACCTATTTCAAGCACCTTCGCGGGTGAGCTGCCAAACAGGTCTTTATCTACCGCCTGACTTTCAAGCAGCAACTGGGTCATCAGTGCAACAACATAGGGTTGCGAAATTGTCTGCCCTTCCCCGATAGGCAGCGCGCAGTCTTCATAGGCGCGCGACTCCATGGCTTCATCTACAAACATGTGGCGCGGCATATCAATAAATGCAGCCAACACATCTTCATTGGCAATACCCTGTTGCCGAAGCCTTTCAACCAACCGTCGGCGGGTTCTGACAGAGGTCATGCCAATGCCCTGAATTCGCGCTTCCATATTCATACAGCACCTCCGGATAAGATTTGATTCAAAGGTGCGATACGATTGTGGTCGGTCATGTCGTAAGACAACGGGGTTACCGAAACCTCGCCACTGGCGATTGCATGAAAATCGGTTCCGTCGACATCGTCTTTGGGATCTCCAACGGCGCCGAGCCAATAAATATTCTCGCCGCGCGGATCCTTATGTACAAAGTCACTCAGGATACGCCCGCGCCGCCCAAGCCGCGTTGCGGTTATTTTCGCAGTTGCAGCAGAGGTTATGTTTGGTATGTTGACATTAACCAACCCCGCCATATTCGCAGCGTTAGCCACAGAACTCTGAATAATGTCTGCTGCAATTTGCGCCGCGACTTCATAGCCGTCAGAGGGGTCGGTCAACGAAAACGCAAACCCTGGAATGCCGTGAAAGTAGCCCTCCATGGCAGCTGCAACTGTACCGGAATAGACAACATCATCACCTAGATTTGGTCCGGCATTGATACCGCTGATGACAATATCCGGTGACCATTTAAGCAATCCGTTGAATGCCAGAAGAACACAGTCAGCAGGCGTACCATCAACGCTGTACCAGTCCGGTTTCTGTTGGGTTACTCTGAGAGGTTGCATCAGCGTCAGTGAGCTACTCGCAGCACTGCGGTTTTTATCTGGTGCAACAACTTTTATATCTGCGAAGGATTGCACTGCATCAGCCAGTGCGACAATACCTGGCGCAGTCCAGCCATCATCGTTAGAGATCAGAATTTTCATTATTATTGTTTTTATCTGTTCAGCGCGTACTCTACCAAGATCAATCTTTTGATTCCCGCTGTCACATGATCTATTCGAGTAAATTTCGTCCAGCATGGTGGCTTCGTAATCCATATGCACAAACACTTTGGGCGGCAAAAGTTCTTCGTACACCTGCAGCCGCAACCAGTAACGAAAGATTGACGACACCCGACAATGACTTTCTCGATCTTGCATGGTCCGGAGACAACAACGGTCCGCTGGTGATCATCTTTCACGGACTGACCGGCTCAGTAAAGTCACACTACATACAATCTCTGATGCACAACTTAAGTCAGAAGAGAATGCATGCGGTGATGATGCATTTTAGAGGTTGCAGCACAGAACCAAACAGAACTCGCGGCTCCTACCACAGCGGCCACACTCAGGATATTGCGTTCGTCATCGAAACACTGAGAAACCGCTACCCGCACAAACTAATGGCTGCAGCAGGATTTTCTCTGGGCGGCAATGCGCTCTTGAAATACCTCGGCACCACACCAGACAACCCGTTGCAATTTGCCCTGTCGGTCAGCCCGCCACTAGTGCTTTCCGAAGGGGCAAGACGTATGAGCACAGGTTTTTCAAAGATCTATCAGCAGGCGCTTATCACTCAATTAAAAGATGCGGTACGTGCAAAGCATGCTGCATACCCGCAGCTAGGCATGGATGAATTCGACCTTTCTTCGATCAGCAGTTTCTATCAGTTCGACCATCAGATTACAGCACCGCTACATGGCTTTGATAGCGTTACCGACTACTACAACAAAGCAAGCACGCTCGATGACCTGGTAAACATCAGAACACCAACGCACATCCTGTGGTCACAAGATGACCCGTTCTTTACCAGCAAGTGTATTCCGACAAACGAACAGTTATCCGATTCGGTGGATTTTGAATTGACTACTCATGGAGGCCACGTGGCGTTCATCAGTGGCAATATTCCGTTCGTTGGCAATAGCTGGTTATGCCAGAGAGCAAGTGAGCTGTTACAACACCACTTGTCTTAGCTTTTGGCCAGGCTTACTACCTAAAAACAGCTCACACAATCGTCAACCTGGGTTGACAGCCTGAAAAACGTCAACTAAAGTTGACGAATGACCAAGCCAAAGTTGCTACCCACTCCCAACGATCCGGAAAAAGCACTTGCCGCTGTTGTCGCCTTGCGACGTACCGCAGACCAACTGGAGCGAAAAGCGGTCAGGCAGGCGGTCTCACAAGGCTGGAGCTGGTCAGAAATTGCAGAAGCACTGGGTGTCACCAAACAGGCAGCGCACAAGAAGCACGCAGCATCCCTGAAGAAGACAAAGAAGTAAAAATCAACAACAACCAGAAATAATCCAAACAGAATCACACAAAGTTTCAGGAAAAAACATGTTTAACCGGATAAAACTTCGTCTCAACGAAATGAAAACTATTAATCAGTTGATTCCAGGTGCTGACGCTCAGGCAAACGCGCTTGGGGAAGAAACTGCCGGTGCTGAACACTACGTGCTTGCAGCACTTGAATTAGAAGAAGGCAGCGCGAAAAGAGTTTTCGCAGCGCTGAATATCAATGCGGAAAACTATCGCGACGCGATAAACAAGCAATACGACCAAGCGCTGGATGCGGTCGGTATTGACGCAGAGACTGTGTCAATTGAACCTGTAACCAGTAAAAAGCTTCTACCGGTATCTCATCCGTCCGGCCGGCAGCTAATGAAGTCACTTCATGCGCTAAAAAAGAATGATAAAGACAGGCCGCTACTCGGTGCACATGTGCTGGCGGTCGCCGCCGAGATAAAACACGGAGTTGTCGCGAGGGCTTTTAAGGAACTTAATATTGAGCCGTCAGACTTAAAAAACGCAATCCAACACGAGCTCAAAGCTCACCAGTGAAGCTCAGAGTGGAGAGACAAAACGTCAAGCCTCATCCAAATCACTATCGATCAATTAGCTATCGATGAGCCAATTCACTTTCGAAGTTATCGATTGACCAACTTGACGGCACCACCAAACGATTCCTTTGCGACACACTGAATGTGCTCCAGCAATTGCGCCTTGCACTCCTTTGGCATTTTTACAAAGGCCAGGCCGGCAAAAAATCGATTGTTCTTGTTCGGCTTATCATCTTCACCCGAGTTAACCACCCGCGCCTCGGTATCGATTCTCAATCCACTTGGAAATAACCTGATACTCACCTGCAGTACATCACCGTCACTAAACGCCTCATCGTGGTAACACTTAAGACCATTCGGGCTCAGGCTCACCACATGGGTCGGATGATCCGGCAACTCCACTACATCAAACTGCCTCTCATTGGCAGCTTCGTCTGGCAGGTGTATCTGCATCGCGATCGCATCGGAAACACGGCGATACGCCCTGCGCTCATCACTTTTTGGCAGTGCTGACATTATTTTTATTCTCCAGTTTGTCCTGCCGCACGCTGTAAATCAGGCCGACCATTTTCGGGACACAAGGCTATCGGCCGCTTTTGGGAAACATTTAACCCGCCGTTTCGAACCGAACCAGCAGGGGCAGAAATTTGTAGTTCCAGGAATGTCGCCTTACACTCGGGTTGCACCGCACCCCTAGCTCAGCTGGATAGAGCGTGCCCCTCCTAAGGGCGAGGTCGCAGGTTCGAATCCTGCGGGGTGCGCCACTTTAATTTATCGGCCTGTAGATTGGCTATTTTGCAGAATCTACTGGCTACGATTAGTCGAACACACACGGAATACCTATGGAATCAAGAGCCGCGATTGCAGTAAAAGCCGGAGCCCCGCTGGAAGTCGGCACAATCGAGGTAGACGGCCCTAAAGCCGGCGAATGCCTGATTGAGATCAAGGCGACCGGCATTTGCCACACCGATGAGTTCACGCTGTCTGGTGCTGATCCCGAGGGTATTTTTCCCGCAGTGCTCGGCCATGAAGGCGCAGGCGTCGTGGTTGAGGTAGGCCCGGGTGTAACCAGCTTGAAGAAAGGCGATCACGTAATACCGCTCTACACTCCCGAATGCCGGGTGTGTGATTACTGCACTTCCGGCAAAACCAATTTGTGTCAGCAAATTAGAGAAACGCAGGGCCAGGGTTTGATGCCGGACAACAGCAGCCGTTTCTCACGCGGTAAAGACAAACTGTTCCACTACATGGGCACTTCTACTTTTTCAAACTATACCGTGGTGCCGGAAATTGCACTGGCCAAAGTTCGTGAAGACGCACCGTTCGATAAAATCTGCTACATCGGCTGCGGCGTTACCACCGGTATTGGTGCGGTGATTAACACTGCCAAAGTACAACCTGGCGACAACGTGGTTGTATTCGGTCTGGGAGGGATTGGTTTAAACGTTATTCAAGGTGCACGCATTGCCGGTGCAGACAAAATAGTCGGTGTCGACCTAAACCCTGCCAGAAAAGAAATGGCAGAACGATTCGGCATGACGCACTTTGTTAATCCGTCTGAAGTGGAAAGTGACCTGGTACCTTATCTGGTTGACCTTACCAACGGCGGGGCGGACTACTCATTTGAGTGCATTGGCAATGTGGAAGTCATGCGGCAGGCACTGGAGTGCTGCCACAAAGGCTGGGGTACTTCGATTATTATTGGTGTTGCTCCTGCCGGTGCCGAAATCAGCACACGACCTTTTCAACTGGTGACCGGTCGCAACTGGCGTGGTACTGCTTTTGGTGGTGCAAAAGGCAGAACCGATGTACCGAAAATCGTTGACTGGTATATGGACGGCAAGATCGAGATCGATCCACTGATTACCCACACCATGCCACTGGATGACATTAACAACGCCTTTGATCTGATGCACAAAGGTGAATCGATCAGATCAGTGGTTTTATTTTAAGTGACGATGCCATGTTTTCGTAGGGGGGCATAAGCGTAAAGCGCATCCACCAACCTGGCTGCAACGAACGGCGCCAGGTTGATAGCAAATTAAATTAACCGGTAATTACGCATCTGACGTACTGCGCATTGGTGGATGCGCAGACTTATCCCCCTACGCTCGCTTACCGATCATCTCGCACAGCATTGCCGTATAGCGCTGTCGACGTGATGGTGTTATCGGCTCATCAACAATCGGCAGAAATTCACTGGCATCCAGCGGCGGCACCTCATTAATATTAATAGCCGTCTCAGATTTATCTGTAGATTTAATCTTTAGTGCATCGATCACTTTGATCTGACTCTTTAGCGTGTTGCGCATTTTGTCACGCTGCAAAGTAAGCCTGAGATTTTCCTGCTCAAGCTGGATCAGCCGACGCTGCTGCACTTTACAGCGCAGTTCCAGACTCTCTGCCTGATCCTTGATCAGTGGTGTCTTTGTAACACGGTCATTACCGGCAATGACTTCAGGTATTTTTTTACCAGCATCCTGTTTATCTATTGCGATGTTCATCCAACCCTCCGTTGATGATGTTATTTGTCGCGACCTCCTTTCACACTGCAAGATAATGTCGGAAACCCGACTATCCGGCCTGCTACGGATACGCGTATATAAAACATAGAACCAAAGGGCGATTTGTCAAACATCCATCGGGTTGCAGCGCGTTTCCACATGACAACATTCTCACGTAACGTGCACGACCCACGCCGATGAGACAGGCCCATACGGCGATTAACCAACCAGCAAAAAAACGATGCACAGATAAGACGGTACTCAAACCGATACTTGCTTTTCTTCGTAAAGCGTAAAGCCACGCGCTTTGTAGTTAGCGAGTGCGTTAGGATGATCAAGCGAGCAGGTATTCACAATTACCCGCTGCGGATTACCCCAGCGCCATGCTTCTGTGATTGCAACAGACAGAAGTGCTCCGCCAAACCCCTTACCAATAAACTTTCCTGCCAATCCAAAGTACGCCAGCTCGTTGGTTTTCGAGTCGATTTTTTTTAATTCGAAAAAACCCGCAATACTGCCCTGATTGTAAGCGACCCAGGTTCTAAGGGTGGCAGACTCGGCGTATTGCCGCCACGTTTCGTTTGTCCAGTCGGCTTTGTCTTTCCACTCCCAATCTTCACCGACTAACTGGTACAACAGTCGATTCACCTGATACTGCTTAATACATGCTTCCTGCACTGACAGATCAGCGGGCAACGGCTTCACCTGATGAGAATCCACACTTTCCATTTGCAGATAGTAGATCGTTATTTCAGTCATTAGTGCCAGACTAGGTGGAAGAGACCGAATGCACGGCCAACTGAGGAAACGGAATACTCCAACCGTTTGAATTTGCCACATCAATACAGGTTTGTACCAACAAGCGCTCAATCGCATAGTACTGTGAGGCGAGTTCACTGGACATTGTCACATACACCACGTAATCCAGTGAAGAATCACCGGCGGAAGATAACTCCACCATTTCTCCCTTGACGTGTTTTTCATATCCTGCGGACACCAGCGCTTCATGAATAGCCGTCCTCAATGCTGCAGGCACCGTTGTCATGCAAATGGGTTGCAGACTGTAGTCAAGCCCGAATGTGGTAGAGACACCGAACGTCTCATCACCGGAGAGATTCAGCACCTTAAGCGAAAAAAACTCAGCGGTTGGATATGTCAGGGTGACACCACCCTTTACCGATAGCTCGACAATATCCGGAGTTTGATGCTTAACGCGTCCAAACAATCCATCTGGTAAAAACACATAGTCACCTTGTTTGGTAGGAAACCACAAATTGTTTTTAATTGGCCGTGAAGACAAATCTGCCAGTGTACTCAACGGTAGTCGGATAACACCGTCAATCGCAGGGTTTCTTAAAACCGACTGTATGTTCAATGACATCACCTGCCACGGCAGCCCGTTGAACATTACCCGCTCACCCTCCCTGACAGTACCCAGATTTAACAGCAGGCGCGCTTCAGTAATATAGTTCGGGAGGTACTGCCTGAAGCCCAGCGCTAAACTGGCAAGTGCCACAAAAGTTAGCGCTAACAACAACAGGTCTTCCCGAATCCAAAGCGTATACAGCACCGCTATGATCACAATCAGGCCGGTAAAAAGATAGTAACTATAGGCTGAGAAGCGAAACAGCGTGCCGTGCCTTCTGGTTTCTTTTGATGCAATCTTGGTGGAGTACAACCACCATAAGTACCGCATTATCAACCACGCGATCACCGCTACCGCAATTGCCAGTAACAGGGTAAGACCTCTGCCAAGAAAAAATTGTTTGGTGCTCGCCCACACACCGGACCAACCCGAGTCGTTGTTGGTTTCCAATGACTCGAGTTGAGACTCTGCCAACAGCCTGTCATGTGTGACTTGCTCCAGGTCCTGCGCCCAGGCACCCAGATAGTTCTGAAGCGTGTTAGCTGCATCTTCAGACAATGGATCCATTTCAACCTGATTGGCGGCATTAATAGCACTTTGTATTGCCGCAGACTTATGACCAGCTTGCGCAATTTTGCCTCGCAACTCTGCTATCTCTCTCGGCCGACGCGTGACTGCTTTAAGTGTATCTGCCAGGGGTTCGAGTACTTCTACAACGTCTTCCTGCCAGGTGGTGTCTGCTTCTTCGACATCTTCCAGCGCCTGCATATCGGTTTGGTTGCCCAGCAGTGCAAACAGAAACGATTCCCTCAGACTTTCAATGTCTTCTGAAACTGCTTTTAGCTTCTGCCTGTCTCCCTCATTGGCATTCGGACCACTGGCAATAATCAACTCGCGCAGCGAGTCTCGCTGGTCTGTTCTCTGTTTAATAAGCTCAGACAACTCATTTATTCGTGCCGCAGTTGAATCAACGGGAGCGGTAATCGTCGTGGCATTGGCCGCTTCACTTTCCGATGTAGACTGAGACTGCACGGTGACTGAGAAAACAAGCAACAGCCACGGGAGCAGCCATAGCAACACACCCCCGTTGTTGGAATATCCTTTTTTAGTTCCGCTTAGCAATTTTCTATCAGCCGGGATCATTCTTGAAAGAGAAACTTGTAACACAGAGACATCATGAGGGCTCGGTTTTCATCATCGTGGTGCCATCGCTGCGCTGGTCAGCGGGGTGATGGCAATAGCCAGCGCTCCTCCTGATGATCATTGTGTTCCAAATTGCCTGTTACTTAAAACCAAACCAGACCTTCAACAGCCAATCCGTTTGAATTACAGTTTTCACCAATTATTGACTCATTCCATAATTGGAGAGATACTAAATCGATGGAAAAATCGGCTTCTAACCGCACCCAGCCAGACGTATCAGTTGCACTCAAATCAGCTGGGTTGCAAGTCACTGCGCAACGCCTTGCTGTGTACCGCGCTGTCCAGATCTCACCCCATGCAATGGCTGATGAAATCTGCCAGACAGTCCGTGAAGACCTCGGGGTAATATCGCGCCAGGCAGTCTATGACGCATTGAATACTATGTCTGAAAACGGATTAATTCGCCGCATACAGCCAGCGGGTTCACCAGCGCGTTACGAACATCGCGTTGACAACCATCACCATTTAGCCTGTCGCAGATGCGAGTCTTTAATCGACATTGACTGTGCAGTAGGGGAAGCCCCCTGCCTTACCGCGCAGGCAGATCACGGATACATCATTGATGAAGCAGAAGTTATTTACTGGGGCATTTGTCCGCAGTGCCAGTAGTTATTACTTAAGACAAACCAAGGCAAGAAACCAATACAGGGCAATACAGCAAGCACGGGAGAATCGAAACACACAGCATCTTTTACATAGCTACAAGCCACATAGTCGTAACAACACAGTTTTAATACGCCAACAACCATAAAACCACATTAACTTTTACTCGCAAGGAGAAAACAATGGACGGCACAGTCGGGGGCGGTTGCCCTTTTGCCCACGGTGGTAACACCACGCTTGATAAACCAGTCACCAAATGGTGGCCGAATGCACTAAATCTGGACATCCTGCATCAGCACGGTGCACGGACCAATCCGATGGACCCGGACTACGATCACCGCGCCGCCGTTAAAGCGCTGGACTTCGAAGCGGTAAAGTCCGATGTAAAAGCACTGATGACCGACAGCCAGGACTGGTGGCCCGCAGACTGGGGTCACTATGGCGGCTTGATGATTCGTCTGGCCTGGCACTCTGCGGGTTCTTATCGCATGGGTGATGGCCGTGGTGGTGCAGGCAGCGGCAACATTCGTTTTGCACCGCTGAACTCATGGCCGGATAACGCCAGCCTCGATAAGGCAAGACGTCTGCTCTGGCCGGTAAAAAAGAAACACGGCAATGCACTTTCATGGGCAGACCTGATTATCCTTGCCGGTAACATGGCCTATGAGTCAATGGGTTTAAAAACCTTTGGTTTCGGCTTTGGTCGCGCAGACATCTGGGGCCCTGAAACTGACATCAACTGGGGTTTTGAAGACGAATGGCTGGCGGACAGCGCCAACCGATATGATGATCTTGATCAGCCATCAACCATGTATAACCCGCTTGCATCCGTGCACATGGGCTTGATCTACGTTAACCCTGAAGGTGTTAACGGCGAGGCAGACCCTGCGCGTACTGCATTGCATGTAAGAGAAACTTTTGCACGCATGGCAATGAATGACGAAGAGACTGCAGCACTAACCTGCGGCGGCCACACTGTGGGTAAAGCACACGGGCGCGGTGCGACAGATAAAATTGGTGTAGAGCCAGAGGCTGCCGGTATTGAAGCGCAAGGTTTCGGTTGGGCAAACCCGGGCCACGATGCCAAAGCCGCGAATGCCTTTACTTCAGGTATTGAAGGTGCGTGGACTCAAAACCCGACCAAGTGGGATATGGGCTACTTTGATTACCTGTTTAACTACGAATGGCAACTCACCAAGTCACCTGCGGGTGCCAATCAGTGGGAACCGGTTGATATGCCGGACGATGTAAAGCCGGTTGATGCAACTGATCCGTCTATTCATCACAACCCGATGATGACCGATGCCGATATGGCAATGAAAGTTGACCCGATCTACAACAAAATCTGTCAGAAGTTCATGGCAGATCCAGACTACTTCGCCGATACCTTCGCACGCGCCTGGTTCAAATTAACCCATCGCGATATGGGCCCGAGAGCTAACTATCTGGGTAACGATGTACCAGCAGAAGATCTCATCTGGCAGGATCCTGTTCCAGCCGGCTCGACGTCTTACGATGTAAATGCAGTTAAAGCAAAGATTGCAGACAGCGGTTTATCTGCTGCAGAAATGATTGCAACCGCATGGGATAGCGCACGTACCTATCGAGGTTCTGACAAACGCGGCGGTGCCAACGGTGCCCGTATCCGTCTTGCTCCGCAGAAAGACTGGCAGGCCAATGAACCGGCTCGTCTTGCAAAAGTATTGGCGGCTCTTGAGCCAATCGCTGCAGACACCGGTGCTTCAATTGCTGACGTGATTGTTCTTGCCGGTAACGTCGGTCTTGAGCAAAGCATCAAAGCCGCAGGTCAAAGTGTTGAAGTTCCATTTGCAGCCGGACGCGGTGATGCAACAGATGCCATGACAGACGCTGAAAGCTTTTCGGTGCTTGAACCACTGGCAGACGGTTTTCGTAACTTTGAAAAAGAAAAGTACGCTGTTGGCCCGGAAGAATTGCTGCTTGACCGCGCTCAATTGCTCGGCATAACTGCAGCAGAACTGACCGTACTGCTAGGTGGCATGCGTGCACTCGACGTAAACCATGGTGGCTCAAAGCACGGTGTTTTCACTGATCGGCCAGGGCAATTGACGAATGACTTTTTCGTCAACCTGACAGACATGAACAACAGCTGGGTGCCTGCTTCTGACGGAACTTTTGAAATCCGTGACCGTAAGAGCAATTCAGTTAAATGGACTGCTACCAGCGCAGATCTTGTGTTTGGCTCTAACTCTATCCTGAGATCCTATGCAGAAGTCTACGCACAGGATGACAACGGTGAAAAGTTTGTTCGTGATTTCGTTGCAGCCTGGACGAAAGTAATGAATGCAGATCGATTTGATCTTCAGGCATAGCGCCTAAACAATGCAGTAAATGGAAAAGTAGTAAGTTAGGCCGCTCATTGGAGCGGCCTTTTTTCTGGCTGCTGTCAAAGACGCGTTGTTCAACGCTCTAAAAAACAAACACTGCTTCGTAATCGGAATAACCGATTGAAACGCAGCAGCCCGGATTAGACCACTAATCAGCTGTAACTATGTTCCGCATATCAGACGAGAATAACTGGCTCGACAACCCAAAAACCTCTCTGGGTATAGGAGTTAGATTCGGCTCACCGCAGCTACTGGGCTCCTCCGTACTCCATCTCGATTTTGCGTATCCGCTTGCCGAATCAGATAATGAGCCACGTCCTCCAACTGTATCCTTGGCCGTGAGGCAGGTTTTTGGATTTAGTCCTTAGTAGTCCATCCAGCAAAAAGTTGTTAAGACTGCCGCCGAATTTGTATTGCAAACAGCCAGGCCAAGATTGTCATCACCAGTGCACCAATTACCGACGGCTGAAACGAACCCGTCCGGTCAAACATCACACCGGCCAGCCAAGGTGCTGTTAGACCTGCAACACCCCATGCGAGAAACACAATAGAAAACACCTGAGCAAACCTTACCTCTGAACATAGCGATCTGACCAATACAGGGATTGACGACGCCATCATGCCGTAACCTAAGGCGACTATTGTCAGCCCGCACAACAGCATCAGGTTGATATCAACAACGGGTGCGGCTGCAATAAGAACAAGGCCGAAAATAATCACTATGCAGGCAACAATGACGCTTTGTATTGACGTATAGTGCAATGTTATCAGGCCAACAGACAGCCGCCCGCCGGTGTTGCCTATCGCCACTCCGGCAATCGCTATCGTAGACAGAACCACCGTTCCACCAGCCACGTCTATGATTTTTGATGCTAACCCTAACACCATCAGTCCTGCCATTGAACCAAACCCGAAGACGAGGCAGATCAACGCTACCGGTGTCAGGTTATCAGTTGGAGGATCATCTACTGATGACTCGGCTACATTACCAACAGACTTCCCTGCAAACCTCGAGTGATTGAACAAGATTGCGAGAACAGCACTGCAGGCCAAAGCCACAGTCGCAGGCAGCAACGCAGACATATCCCAACCCTTTGCTGCAAGCGTACGCCAGACGGGCCCGAACACCGCACCTCCCAGACCGAAGCTTGCAACCATAACGGGTGTTGATATCTTCGGCCATTTGGAAGCAGACGCAATCGACAGTGCATTGATATAGATTGCGCCACTGGCTATACCAAAGCCAACACTAAAAAACAGAACAAACATCAAATACGTTGCAGACAGGCTTGCAATAGATAAGCTGACTGCACCCATAAGCGCAAAAACCGAACACCCTGACAATTGCTGAAAAGCCTGAGGAAGCCTGGGTGCGATAAAGACGGCGATCGTAAAAGACACAATGGCCAGAGAAAAAATAAACCCGGCACTGCCAGTTGATTGTGTAAGCGTAGCCTCAACAACCGGTATCAGCGCGCTCCAGCCATACAGAGAGCCTGCAGAAAAACAACACAGCGCTGCTGCTATTAGCTGTGCAGTTTCATTGCGGCCATTCCGTTGCGGCCAAGGCGTTAGATTCATGGTTAGACGCCTAATGCCGATGTGCAGGTTTCAGTCATGAGATTTAATTGAAACAAATAAAACTTGTATTTACAAATTTGTTAATTCAAGATGGAACTATGGCACCTACGCTCTTGATTATGTGCTGTGTCACTTCATCTTTTGTGGCGTCAGCAGACAACGGACTATTGTGAGCTCAGGCACCCGGGTGAAGATTAGCGGGGCGGCACTCACACCTTATAACCGCCGCAAAGATAATTCTTCCTTCCGTGACTGGGCCTGTAGCGCTTTTAACGATGCGCTATATAAGTCAGGACTTGAACATCGTGATATTGATGCGCTTTACGTGGCATCTGAAAGCGATTTCTTCACCCTGCAGTTGAACCCTGCTTCGGTAATTGCAAGTGATATCGGAATAGAGGGTGTATCTACTACCCGTATTGAAGGTGGTGGTGCTTCCGGGCAACTGGCCATACACGCAGCCACACGAGCCATTCAATCGGGTTATGTTAAACATGCAGCAGTTATTGGTGTAGATCCTTCTGCATCAATGCTGAACAGCGATACCATAAAAAAGCTTTACAGCTTCTCCTTTGATGCATGGACTGATGGCATGACCGGTGTCTCTGCAACTGTGCTATACGCATTGTCGTTTCAATCGTTCCTGCAACGAACGCGGGTCGAGGAGAAACAACTCGCTAGTGTCGCCATTCAAAACAGGGCAAATGCACTGCACAATCCCAACGCACACCTGGGACGTGAACACACAGTAGATGAAGTCAAGGAATCACCGCTAATTGCCGCGCCCTATAGACGCTTGCACTGCTCGCCATTAAGTGACGGTGCTGCAGCCGCCATCTTATCTCGCTCTGATTCAATCCCTTCTAACCGCAAAAACGCAGCGACGATTATCGGTATTGGTGGTGCATCAGATGCCATGCACTTAGGCGCACGCGAAGACCCGGGTCACTTTCGAGCCAAAGAAACCGCTATGAATCGTGCCTGTGCAGAAGCCCGTATCACCCCGGATCAGATTGGTGTTGCAGAAGTATATGATGCTTATGCCGGCGCTCAGCTTCAGGCTATTGATGCATTGAGTTTAAGCGATGATCTTCTCAACGACTTACAGACCGAACGTTTTGCCCCCACAGGGCAATGCCCGATTAACTTATCCGGCGGCCTGTTAGGTCAGGGTGCACCAACCGGTGCGACTGGTGTAGGGCAGACAGCAAGCATTGCATTGATGCTGGAAGGAGACTACGTGCCGGCTTTGCAACCACGAACTATTCCACGCTATGGACTGGCTGATACGCACGGTGGAGTTTGTACAACCTCAGCGGTAACGCTAATGGAAAAATCGGTCAGCGTATGAGTAACTATACGCTCAAGCTTGACTATCAGCTGGCACCGGGATGGTTGCAGCCTTACACAGAAGGACTCTCTCAGGGACGTGCAGTATCGTGGTGTTGTAGCACTTGTGAGCGCACAAGTTTCCCACCAGTGCGCACCTGTACTTGTGGCCAGACTACCGGTACATGGGTTGCCCTGGCAGGTACGGCACGTGTCATCCATTACACCTGTGGTCAGGACGGGGAATTCGCACTCGCTCAATTCGAAGGTGCAGACACCGCAACGGTGGTTAAGTTATGCCACAACACGGCAACTAACTTAAGCTATCAAGTGGGGACTTCTGCAAACCTCACAGGAAGCTTACAAGCATCGGGTTCGGCAAAACCTGAACTTGTACTTCGACTAGATCCTATTGGCAAAACATCATGAACGTATTTAGTACTTTATCAGATGATGTACTGCAGCAATTGAATCTTACCCTTGGTAATGATGTGAATAGCGATGTACAGATTACCTGGCCTGACGACGCTAATATATTTCACATGACGCTGGGTAAACACCTGGATGAAAACAGCCGTCACCGGACTGCAATCGTCTATGTTGATCACGATGGCAAAGTTGAGTCTCAAACATTTGCACAAGTAGACGATGTATCAACCAGACTTGCAGCTAGCTTATCCCGACTCGGTTACGGTGAAGGAGATTTCATCGGCCTGCATACCGGGCAACATCCGGATACTGCGGTTGCACATATGGCGGTCTGTAAACTGGGGGCGGTAGCCGTTACTTTATCCCAGCTTTATGGACCACAGACGTTACAACATGCGTTAAACGACTGTGGCCTGAAAGTATTGCTTACCGCAAATGACGCCTGGCAGCCATTGCGTCAGAACGCATCTGATTTTTTTCCACACTTAAAACATGTGCTGTTACGCAATCCGCTGAGTGGCGAAATTGATCTTGCACAATCCTTCGCAGCCGATGCCGGTGACTTTACACCTCAGTTCGGTGGTGCGGATGACGCAGCTTTGCTGATGTATACATCAGGCTCTACCGGCAAGCCGAAAGGTATCCTGCATGCGCACCGGATACTTGCAGCCTATACCCCATCGATTAACCTGTTCTTTAACCTGTCCATGGATGACGATGATGCAGTGTACTGGTCGCCGTCAGACTGGGCCTGGGTCGGCGGTCTTCTGGATATGTTGTTTCCAGCCTGGATGGCAGGACGTGCGATTGCTACTTCAGAGGAACGATTCAGTGCTGAGCAGGCTTACAACTTTATGCAAACGCAAGGTGTTACACATACATTTCTGGCACCAACCGCCATAAAGCGTCTGGCGCAACACACCTCACCAAAAGAAGAATACCCAGATCTAAAGCTTCGGGTTATCTGTACCGGTGGCGAAGCGCTTGCATCAGAAACACTAACCTGGGCGGAGAACTCACTTGGCGTAGTCTGTAATGAATTCTACGGTATGACCGAAGTCAATCATCTGATTGGTAACTGCAGTACGTTATACCCGAGAAAGCCCGGGTCCATGGGCAAGTCGTATCCCGGGCATGTCGTAAAACTGGTGGATGCAGACGGCATTGAAGTGGCAGACAATGAGCCGGGCGAGATTGTGACCCTGAATGATTCTCCAACTCGTTACCTCGGATACTTCAACAATAAAGATAAAGAAAATGAAATGCGCCTTGGACCTTACCTGCGCACACACGATCTGGCTGTGCGGGATAGCGAAGGCTACTTTTGGTACAAAGGCCGGTCTGACGACCTTATAAAATCATCAGGTTTCAGAATCGGTCCTGCGGAAATTGAAGAAAGTCTGCTGGCGCACCCGGCAGTTGCCGATGCAGGCGTTATCGGCAAACCCGACAAAGACAGAGGTTCTATTGTCAAAGCATTCGTTAAACTGGCGTCAAACTATCAGGCAGGTGATACGTTAGCGGATGAATTGAAACTGCATGTACGTGAGCAGCTTGCCGGATACAAAGCGCCTAGAGAAATCGAGTTTGTTGAAGAGTTCGAGATGACATCGTCTGGAAAAATAAACCGCCGATCTCTTCGCGACGCCGAACAGTTGAAATCAGATGTCTGAAGCGACCGCGCCAAAATATGAACAAGCCTACCGTGTAATCGTAGAGCGGTTAAAAGCCGGAAGATATCCGATCGGTGGGCGAATGCCTACTGAAAGCGAGCTGTCAGATCATTTTAAGGTTTCGCGCGTCACAATCAGACGCACGCTGGATATGCTGGTACAGAATGGATACGTTGAACGCAAACAAGGTAGTGGCTACAAGGTACTGACACTGTCACCGGCTTCCGATACCTGTTTGACGTCATTCACCGATGCCATACTGAGCACCGGACAGGAACCGTCATCAAGGTTAATCTCAATAGAACAAATCGAAGCGGATTCACCCATAAGCCAGCACTTACCCGAACCGCTGAGAGTGCGACCATTAACGCGAATCAGTCGCCTGCGAATGGTTGATGATATACCGAGAATGCTGGTCGAAACCTATGCACCGCGAGAATTGATGATAGACGCCACTGCGCGTGACTTTCCCGAATACGGCTCTGGTCAGTCAATGTTGCGCATTCTCAGCGGACGCTTCGGTATAGAGTGGAGCACAGCCTGCGAAGATATCAGCCCTGTTGCTGCTACCGGTGCCATGGTAGACGCCCTTGATGTTGCCGAAGGGCTTCCGTTGTTAAAACAAAGTTGCTCTGCATTTGATAGCGAAGGTGAAGTTGTCTTTCATGAAGATGTTTTCCGCAACGGTTCGGTCAAGTTCGACTTAACGCGTCAGTCGCGAATTCCTCGACATGCATAGGCGCGAAAGGAATAAGCACAACTTAGAAGATACCAACAGTAAGGACGCAGGTGCATGATTAAGTCACAATTTCCAGCGCTCGACAAGGAGCTAATGCTAGCCCGCCTCGTCCCGCCTTCCGGTGTGTCGCGTGTATTGATCGACACTGATACAGCTAATGAAATAGATGACCAATTTGCCCTGGCGTGGGCGTTGTTATCACCAGATCGGATGACCGTCGAGGCAGTCACTGCAGAACCCTTTTCGTTTGCGCATCATCGTAAGGGACTGTTGGAAACTGAACAGGCAATAGAAAAAAACAAAGCGGTAAATGAACATCTCGTCGGCGGTTTTCAAGGCTGGGTAAAACGTCTGCATGCAGAAGGTCGCCGCGCTGAAGAACTTGAGTTCGTCAACCCTGATCGCGGCATGGAGCTGAGTTACCTGGAAATCGAACGAATCTACGACAAACTTGGCATGGCCTCAGATGGAAAGATATTTCGCGGTGCCACAGAGTATATGACTGCGGCTGACAAGCCGGTTCACTCCGATGCCGTGGACGTCATTATCGACTGTGCAAAAAGCGGATCAACACCTCTATATATCGCCGCGTTGGGATGCGTCACCAACATAGCATCGGCAATACTACGTGCGCCAGAGATACGAGAAAACATTGTTGTCGTTTGGACCTCCGCCTATCCGTCTCATGCCCCGCACTCTAATCGACCATCGCTTAACCTTGTTCAGGATATTCACGCTTCACGAATCATCTTTGATTCCGGCGTTCCACATGTCTATTTGCCGGGTTACCATGTTGGTGCGCAGCTGAAAATTTCGTTGCCAGAGATGGAGCAGCACATCAGTAAGAGCGGTGCTATAGGTGAATATCTTTTTCATCTATACAAAAACAATCCGCTGCACAAGATGTTTGCCATCAAGGATACACCGCGGCGCACCTGGGTGATCTGGGACATCATCAACATAGCGTGGCTGATCAACCCTGACTGGGTGCCATCAACGCTCACAACATCTCCGGTGCTCGATAGTGAATTATATTGGCAAAAGGAACCATCACGGCATCTAATGCGGGAAGCGCACGATGTTCAACGTGACGAGATTTTTTTACATATGTACGACGCTCTGGCCACAGCAAATTAGAGGAGTCAATTGACAGTGCTAATTAACGGACCACTCAATGAACTTTTTAGGGATATAAGCGGTCTTGACAGGTGTGATTTATTACTATCAAATCGTATTTACAAATAGTTAATAAAAACATGTATGTAGTAGCGACAGTGCAGCCAGTTGGTGCAATCCAACTTCCGATAAATGCAACTAATGAGAGAAACTAATGAAGACTTTAATTACCGGAGGCAAATTAGCCTCTGCGAGTATATTAGCCACTGCGCTGGTGCTGACACCCGTCGGTGCTTACGCAGACACTGCCGATGGTGATGCTCTGATCGGAAAATCGTGGGATGAAGTGGTCAGCATGGCCAAAGGCGGTGAGGTTAACTGGTTTCTATGGGGTGGTTCAGACAACATCAATCAGTATGTTTCAGAATTTGTTGGCGGTATTCTTAAAGAAGACTATGACATCACACTGAACCGCGTTGGTTTGAGTGACACCGTCGAAGCGGTGAACATTGTTTTAGGTGAAAAAGAATCCGGTGTTATGGATAAGGGTTCTGTCGATATGATCTGGATAAATGGTGAGAATTTCCGCACCATGAAACAAGGTGGTCTTGCTTTCTGCGGCTATACCGACACCCTGCCGAACAATAAGCTGGTTGACTGGACCAATCCCTCTATTGCCAATGACTTTGGGGTACCGGTAGATGGCTGTGAAGTGCCGTGGTCGAAAACACAATTTGGCTTCGCATACGATACAGCCCGAACTGAAAACCCGCCTAAGTCGATTGCGGAGCTACTGACGTGGGTAAAAGAAAATCCGGGTAAGTTTACCTACCCTGCACCACCAGATTTCAATGGTTCGGTTTTTGTCCGGCATGTTTTCTATCACGCTGCAGGCGGTGTTGATAATCTGCTGGGTGAGTTTGATCAGGCCAAATATGATGAAGCTGCTGAAAAAACCTGGACCATCCTCAATGATCTGGAACCCAGCTTATGGCGAGAAGGTAAAACCTATCCGGCTTCTATCAGCGCCATGGAACAACTCTACGCTAACTCCGAGGTTGATCTTACCTTTAACTACGAGACAGCCGGTGTTGGCTTGAACATAGAGAATGGTGTCTTTCCACCCACCACACAGGGTTACGGGTTGACGGACGGCACAATTGGTAACACCAACTACACGATCATACCGTTCAATTCGCCCAACAAGGCCGCTGCCATGGTGTTGCAGAATGTGTTGTTATCCGGCCCGGTGCAGTATCAAAAGGCATTGCCGAGCGTTTGGGGAGCGGCTACCGCGATAGAGGTCGCAAGAACCGACGCCGAAACGCAGGCCAAATTTGCAGCAATTGAAAGGCATCCAAATGTGGTCCCTGCAGAAGAACTGGCGAAAGCAGCACTGCCTGAATTACAGTCTTCATGGATCTCGGCTATCGAGAAAGGCTGGCTCGAGAATGTCGGTAACTAGGACAAACTCAAGATAACAGGTGTAACCGATCTGGCTGATCGAGTAATCGATCAGCCAAATTACACTTCCCGCTTGCTCGAATCTCTCACCGAGTATTCCGATAATCTGATCTATGTCAGACCGTCTTAAAATCTTTCTTCTGCTCGCACCAGCGCTACTCATTATAGGGTTGCTGTTTTTCGGTGGACTGCTGATTGGCCTGATGCGCAGCTTTAACTATATGCCCGTCATCGGATTAACTGATCCGGATTTAAGCGCCTATAAATCTGTATTCACGGATCGTGAATTTTACTTATCGTTCTTACTCACCTTTCATATCGCATTTACCTCTACTGTTATTTCATCAATACTGGCAGTGGGCGCTGCCCTGCTGTTACGCCGCCAGTTTGTCGGGCGTGCGGTGGTAAATTTTCTATTTCAACTCAACCTGACGGTACCTCATCTGGTTGGTGCTATCGGTATTTTGTATCTGTTTTCGCAGTCCGGCAGTTTTGCGCGCCTGGCAGCCGAGTGGGGAATGATTGCAAGAACCAGTGATTTTCCCGCACTGGTTTTTGATCCTTATGCCATTGGTATTATCCTGCAGTATGTCTGGAAAGAAGTACCGTTTATCGGTGTGATTGTTCTCGCTAACATGCAGTCCATTGGCGAAGACTATGAGAGCGTTGCGCGCTCCCTCGGTGCATCCCGTTGGCAGTCCTTTCGCCACGTTTTGCTACCGTTGATTTTCCCGGGCATGTTGTCAGCATCGGTGATGGTGTTTGCGTTCACCTTTGGTGCCTATGAAATACCAGCCATTCTTGGTGCGAATTTCCCTGCAGCCCTGCCGGTACTCGCCTACCGAAAATATACCGATGTTGATCTTGCAGCACGGCCTGAAGCGATGGCTATGGCAATTGTGATCGCGATACTCAGTGGTGTGATGATCTATCTCTATGTGCGCTATTCGCGTCGTCGAATACGGACCTGACCATGAGCGCAAAAGAATCCATTGGCATACGTAGTTTTCGATTCCTGACCGGAGCCCTGCTGATTATCTGGCTGGTGTTACCACTGATACCACTGGCCATCTGGTCTTTTGCACATGGTTGGTTCTTTCCGAACCTGTTACCGGCCAAATGGTCGATGAGAGCCTGGGAATACACTTTTTCTGATACTGCCGGTGTAATTGACAGTCTCTGGTTAACCATCGGAATCTCACTGGCAGCTACTGTACTTTCAATTTTAATTGGCGTACCGGCAGGCCGCGCACTGGGTATGTATAAATTTCGCGGCAAGGAATTTGTGGAGCTGTTAATTCTTGCACCGATAATTGTGCCCGGCATTGCTGTCGTACTCGGGATTCATTCGGTCTTTATCTCAATGGGTTTGAACAACACGGTAACCGGTGTGATCCTGGTGCACCTGATTCCAACTCTGCCGTACATGATTCTGGTGATGTCCGGTATATTTGCCAACTATGATCCTGCGTTTGAATCACAGGCGCGTTCACTGGGTGCATCACCCGTTAAAACATTCTGGTACGTGACGTTGCCGGCGATCATGCCCGGCATAATTGTCGGGGGATTATTTGCCTTTCTTGTATCGTGGAGTCAATACATTCTAACCCTGCTGATAGGTGGTGGAAGAGTAGTGACACTACCGTTGCTGTTGTTTAACTTTGCAACCTCTGGTCGCAATGACATCACTGGTGCCATTGGCATGATCTACATCCTGCCGGGCATCTTTATATTATTGCTTACCGCGCGCCATCTCTCCGGTCGCAGTGGTGCTGTTGGAGGCTTCGGACAGATTTGACCCACGTATCCATACAATCACTAACCAAGGTATATCCGGGTGCCACCGAACCATCGCTGGATCGGCTTTCTCTTGAGATAGAGTCCGGTGAACTAACCGCACTTCTGGGACCTTCCGGTTGTGGCAAGACCACGACAATGAAAATGATCGCAGGCTTGCTTGAGCCGACATCGGGTGATGTCACCTTTGATGGCCGATCGGTTCTGAACGATAAGCCAGAGCACCGGGGAGTAGTGATGGTGTTTCAGAACTACCTGCTGTTTCCCTACATGAGCGTTGCTGACAACGTCGGGTTTGGGCTGAAAATGCGCAAGGTAGATAAGGCGGAGATTGACCGCCGTGTTACTGCAATTTTAGAGCAGGTTAAATTGCCCGATCTTGGAAAACGAAAACCGAGCGAACTATCCGGTGGCCAACAACAACGTGTTGCCCTTGCACGCGCATTGATAGTTCAACCCGATGTGCTGTTACTGGATGAACCCTTATCAAATCTGGATGCGCATTTACGCTTTGAGATGCGTGATCTGATCCGATCACTGCAGCAGGAGATGGGTATCACCACTATTTTTGTCACCCACGATCAGGAAGAAGCTGTTGTGCTTGCAGACAAAGTTGCCCTGATTCTGGATGGACGCATGAAACAATACGATACACCCGATGCCTTCTATAAAAGACCAATCGATGAATCGACAGCACGATTCTTTGGTGGTCAGAATTTTATTCAGGGTTATGCGGAAAACGGAATATTCGAATCATCGTTAGGCAAACTGGAATTACCCGATCACTCTGCTAATGGCAAAGGTACTTTAACTTTCAGGCCCGAGAACATTCGCATCGCCACAGATTATTCACAGCCCAACACCGTAGACGCAACATTAACGGACCGCTTATACCTGGGCACGCAAACGCGGCTGAAGCTGACCCTGGGTAATCATAATATTGAAGCGATTTGCAATCCGATTGACGTAGAAGGATTGACACCGGGACAGAATATACTGGTAACAATCCCGGCGGATGTCGTCTGGTTACTGACATCGTAGGTGTTATAGCCACATATAGATCCGAACCACAGCCCGGCCATGTAGCACAGACAAACAGACGACGAGTGATGGTTGGTGAGCATTAGTTAATGAGGAGCATCGATGAAATTCAGTGTACATGCAGGCTTGTGGATGGCACGTTGGACGGATGAAATCACACCTATCCTGAAAACGGTTGCCGATCTCGGCTATGACGGCGTCGAAGTCTCGTTACTTGGCATGACCGATGAAAAAGCGGCAGCACTGGGCAAAGCGGTGCGCGATCATGGATTGGAAGTCACCTGTTCTGATGGCTTGTCAGCAGATGCAGATATCACCTCTGATGATCCCACTGTTCGGCAAGCTGGCATTGATTACCTGAAATGGGCCATCAGTACCACGGCAAAAATAGGTTCCAACGGACTGGCAGGTGTGGTGTATGCGCCCTGGGGTGTCTATGATCCTGACAACAAAAGCATCCGGGCTGAACGTTCAGCTGCAGCGTTTGCAGAACTCGATGCTGATCTTCGTGCGAATGACGTCAAGCTTGGCATTGAAGCAATCAACCGTTTTGAAACGGATCTGGTAAACACATCTGCAGAAGCCGTTGCGATGGCTGAGGCGTCAGGCTCTGATCATGTTGGTGCGCTTCTCGATACGTTTCATCTTAATATTGAAGAGAAGGACATTAAAGCCGCGATCACACTGGCAGGGGATCGACTGGTGCATTTTCATGTCTCCGATAACGATCGTGGTGTACCCGGTTCCGGACATGTTCCATGGTCTGAAGTGAAGAGCGGTCTCGACACTATCAGTTACGATGGCTGGATTGTCGCAGAAATGTTTGTTATTGCCGGCAACCCTGCCAGCCGCGATCTTAATATCTGGCGCAACATTGAGCCGGAAGCGACAGATGCAGCAGGCAGAGCATTGGCATTCATGCGTAAAACTTTCTCGCAATGAACAATCTCTACCAAACATGGATCAAGCGTTTTGAGACGCTTGAGCAACAGCTGAACACACTCGATGCTGCTACCGGTGACGGTGATCATGGCTCCACCATGTTACGAGGTTTACGTGCAGCGGGCAGCGATCAGGCCGGTGCTGTGAAAGCGTTTAGAAAAGCCGCCGGTGGTGCGTCCGGCTCACTATTCAGTATTTTAATCAGCGCACTGGACAAGACAGCAAAGGGTGAAACGACACTCCCCGATGCACTTGCGAATGCTGCCGAACGCATTCATCAAATGGGTCAGGCAATCGCCGGTGACAAGACCATGCTGGATGCACTGATTCCGGCATCCTTAGAAAAAGATATCGACACAGCACTCATTGCAGCCCGCGCGGGCTGTAAAAATACCACTGGCATGGCTGCCAAACGCGGGCGGGCTAAATACGTTGAAGGATGCGGTGTCGGCCACATTGATGCGGGAGCTACCTCTGTTGTAGAACTGTTAGAGGTCTTTGCGCAAGTCACATCATCTGCCAATGATGAATCGTCAGGAACAAAATCATGAAGAAACTTTTTAACTCAAAAGAACGCATGCCTGACGATATGATCGACGGATTTATTGCCGCCTATCCAACCATTGTACAGCGCGGTGCACATCCGCGCGTAGTACGCAGAACACAGCTAAAAACCAAAAAAGGCAAGGTGGCGATCCTGATTGGTAACGGTTCCGGTCACGAACCGATAGCCATGGGGTTTGTCGGGGTTGGTTTGCTTGATGCCAATGTGGTCGGTGATGTATTTGCAGCACCCTCCCCTGACCTTATTCTTGAAGGCATTGAAGAAGTGACTGGTGATGCCGGCGCACTGCTACTGATCTCGCGCCACGAAGGCGATGTTATCAATGGCAATGCGGCGGCGTTACTGGCACAGGATGACGGTCTTAATGTTCAGCCGTTTCTAATGTACGACGATATATCTTCAGCCCCTAAAGATCAGGAGCATGAACGCCGAGGAGCCGCAGGCACCATGTTTATGTACAAGGTGCTGGGTGCTGCGGCAGAAAACAACATGCCACTGGATGAGCTGCTACAACTTGGTGAATCAGTCAGATCCCGGGTTCGAACCCTGGGGGCGGCAGTCGCACCGGGTGTATCACCCTTGACAGGTGAGTTAATGTTTAACCTGCCTGACGATGAAGTATTTATCGGTATGGGTGTTCACGGCGAACCCGGTGTCAGTCGCCGCACGATGGGGCCGGTCAATGAACTGGTCAAATCAATGGTTGAAGACCTGCTGGATGAAAGACCTATCAGCGCCGGGACCACAACAGTAATTCTAATCAATGGGTCCGGTGGTACCACAATGATGGAACTGCTAACCATACATGGCGAAGTATCGCGATTGCTGGGCGAACAGAACATACCCACTACTTCCCCCATGGTAGGTTCATTTTCTACTACACAGGAGATGGCAGGCTTTTCAATCTCGTTATTTACGCCAACACCCGACATGCTAGCACTTTGGCAGGCAGAACATGAGTCACCTCATTTTCCAAAGATCTTTGCAGGAGGGTCAGTGTGATTCAGTCAGCGATGATTCACGGTGTGGCAGTGGATGCCGGTAGCGGACTTGAAGCCGCAATTAAAACTGCCCGTGGGAATCAGGCACATCCCGATGACCTAGCCATATTTAAACGTTGTGTATTGGAAGTGCTTGGGCAAGGCGCCAGTACGGTACTGGTTGATGCACAGACAGGGCCCCCACTTATACCTCACTACCCTGTAGGCTGTACGCCAATGCTTGCTTATGAAGCAGATGTGTATCACTTTGCTGAAGGAGACAAGATTACCCTGCTGCCCGAGAACCTGAAAATAACAGACTATGCAAGGCTCGGTGTTAAGCAGCTGAAGTTCTTTATGTACTATGCGCCCGATGATAACAGTGAATTAAATCGCAGGAAGCAAGATGTCGTAGCCTCTGTTGGTCAACAGTGTGTGGAACACGACCTCGTATTTCTGATGGAACCATTGGTATATCACCCGACACTGAAACCCGGAACCAAAGAGTATGCACTGTTAAAGCCTGATCTGGTGCTACGTGCAACGGCAGAGTTTTGCCAGCCGCAATATCACGCAGATGTTTTAAAAGTAGAAGTACCTGTTGATCTCGATTTTGTTGAAGGCTTTGGCGAAGCAGTGATGAGCCAGGATGATGCAATGGACGCGTTTCGAGCTGCGGCAGCACCGGCTGCAAACCATCAGCTGGTCTATTTAAGTGCGGGTGTACCGTTCGATCGTTTTGAAGCATCACTGCAAATGGCAAAAGCCGCTGGTGTGGATTTTAACGGCTTCATGTGCGGCCGTGCACTTTGGGCGGATGCGGTAGATATTTACGGAGCACAGGGTGAAGCTACTCTGCGTCACTGGCTGGTAGAGACCGGTCGCCCTCGACTGAATCGCCTTATCGCAGCGCTCGGTTAACAAACAACGCACTGAAGTTAAGCTGCGATAAAAGGAAAATACCATGACTGATAAACTCACAATCGGACTCATCAAAGCATCTTTGCCGAGCTACTTTCCGGAAAAACATCAGGTCTGGTCAAACGCAGAAGCAGCCGTTCTGAAACTGTGCAATGAATGCTCAGCCAGTTTGTTCATTGCCCCTACTATTCCAATGGGTGCTGTTGATACCACACAGGCACTTGAGGAGTGTCAGCGTGCTGGTGCCGATTTTATCCTGCTGCTGCATGGCGGATTCACCATGGGTGATGTAGCGCGTACTATTGCATCAGCACCGGTGCGCGCCGGGTTCTGGTCAGTACCTGAACCGATTCGCACCGGTGATATTCAACTGAACAACTTTGTTTCATTGAATATGTCGATGTCCATTGCCAGACAGGTTCGCAATCTTAAAAATAATCCTGTTCAGTGGTACCACGGTGATCCAAAAAGCGATGCACTGATCGATCGCATGCGAACAACAATACAGGCGCTGCAAGCCATAAAAACACTACAGGGTGCTCGAATTGGTGTGATCGGTGGTTTGGCAATGACGTTTTATAATATGGAAGTCTCAACCAACGAGCTGCGAAAACGACTCGGTGTTGAAGTCTCACACCACGATATACATGAGCTGACTCAACGCATGGATGCGATTGCCGACGATCGAATTGCAAGGGAATCTGCATTGATGGCTGAAGCTGCAACGGTTGATGGTGTCAGTGAAGCACAGATGCAGCTAACCGTTCGCGCCGCACTCGCACTGCGTGATATGGCCGCGGAGAACAACTATGACGCGTTAGCGGTGAGTGATTGGCCGGCTTTACAGGTTTATCCGGGTATGCACCCGGGTGCAGCATTTACCTGGCTTGAAGAAGTCGATGCCCTACCCGTTGCTTCAGAAGGCGATGTACTGGGTGCGATTACGCAACTGGTTGCAAAATCAGTTACAGGGCGTTGCGGTTACCTGCTCGACATGACAGAACCTGACCTTGATTCCGGCAAGCTGTTAATGTGGCATGGCGGCGGTGGCCCTTTATATCTTGCAGATGATGACGGAGCACGATGGATAAATCATCCAATGATTGGCCGTGGCACCAGCACCGGCCCTGTCTACGGTGCTATTGCCGATCTGGTATTTCGTAACGGTGAAGTCAGTGTGTTTCGAGTTGCCAGAGATGCACAGGCCTTTTTTCAAATGCAGTGCCATGTAGCAGACCATGAACACAGCGGCTTTACCGGCTGCCGTGGCTGGTTAGACAACTTTATAATCGATGGGCAGACGCTATCACTTGAAGATGTGGTACACACAGTGATGTCACACGGGCTGGAGCATCATTTTGTTCTGGTGCCAGGCAACGTTAACTCTGTACTGTCTGAATTCAGTGCCTGGTGCGGAATGCAAACACTTGATGCGCGGCCGATGAAACCACATCTTTGCAGGGATGATTTTTCGTAATAGCACGCACCTATATTCCACCCGCTCTAGTAGGCTATATTAGGAATTGATCGCTACATCTATTGCATTGGTTCTGTGAGTATAAATCCACCGGATTGTCGAGCCCACAGCTTTGCATAAATGCCATTGCTTGCAATGAGTTCCTCATGAGTGCCCATTTCAGCAATCTGACCTTTGTCCATCACAACAAGTCGATCCATCGCGGCAATTGTAGACAGGCGGTGTGCCACAGCGATGGTAGTTTTACCTTCCATCAGAAGGTCGAGATTTTTCTGGATGGCCGCTTCCGCTTCTGAATCGAGAGCAGATGTTGCCTCGTCCAATGCCAGTATCGGTGCGTTTTTTAACAATACGCGCGCTATTGTTATTCGTTGTCGTTGTCCGCCCGACAGCTTAACGCCGCGCTCGCCCACATGGGCATCAAGTCCTTTGCGACCCACATTGTCTTCAAGGTCACTAATAAACTCATAAGCTTCCGCCTGCTCGGCGGCTCTTATAATTTCGGCGTCTGTCGCTATTGGTTTGCCATAGCGTATGTTATCGCGGATAGAGCGGTGCAAAAGCGATACATCTTGCGTGACAACGCCAACCGCATCGCGTAAAGATTTTTGAGTTACAGCAGTAATTTGTTGGCCATCAACTTCTATTGAGCCGTCATCAAGGTCGCGCAGGCGAAGCAACAAGGCGATGAGCGTTGACTTGCCTGCGCCGGACAGGCCGACAATTCCAACTTTTTCGCCTGACTGAATTTTCAACGACAGGTTTTTCAAAACGGGTTTTGTTTCATCACCATAGGCAAAGGAAACGTTTTTGAATGAAATTTCTCCATTCTGAACATCAACGGCTTTTGCATCATGATTGTCTGTCACGGTGGGCAGGGTGGTGAGCACCGGCATGGCATCACTGATTGTACCCAGTGATCGTGTAATGGCCTGGCCAAGGCCGATAAAAGCATCTGATGAATTTGATAGCGTTCGGGTGACAGTGATAGCAGCCACAAATTCACCGAGGGTGACAAATTCCGACACCATGCCCCAAAGACCGATCAGCAAAACAGCAACAACGAGCACGACATTGAACACATGAACAGCAAAGCGCGCGAGAATATGCGCACGATTCTCACTGTGCTGTGTGTCAATGGTTTTGGTGATGACATCGCGGATTGCGCCCGCTTCTGAATCCTCGGCGGCAAATAATTTCACCATCGATATATTGCTGTAAATATCGGCCATCGCACCGGTTGCTTTTGCACTGGCAGCCGCCACTTTTTTGGAGCGCGCCATGAACTTTGGCACAGCGAAATAGGCCAACACGATATTGGCAACAATCCACACCAGCACAGGCATGGCGAGTTGCCAGGACAAAACAAACAGTAGCGCGAACGAGCCGATAAACTGAATGGTGACACGCGGAATGGTCCGCATCGCTATCATCATCTGACGCTGCACTGAACTTGTCACTTGCGAAATTCGCGAGGCGACCTGACCGGCAAACATATCCTCAAAAAAGGCGACATCCTGCGCCTCAACAGCCTTGTGTCCCTGCCACCGCAAAGCAGCGGGTAGCAGCGTTTGCACCGATTGAGACATGAAAGCCCGGTTGAGAAATTCGATAACAGGATCGACAACGGCCAGCAAGATGATGAGGCCAATGAGCGCAGTTATGTTTTGTTCAACGAAACCGGAAGCGCCAGTCGAAGAGACGCCATCAACAATAAATGCCAACGCCCAAACCAGCAGCAGCGAAATAAGTGCGGAAATAGCCGACAATATTGAAACGGCAATCAATATCCCGCGAAACATTTTCGCAAAATGCCACACAAGCTTCACCGGCCCATCATTTGGCATCGGCACGATAGGTAAATCGAGTGGCGCGATTAGCTTTTCAAAAGGGTCGAATAGTCGATTGGTGACGCTCATTGAATCCTATATGGGCCAGTTCGTGATTGTTGCACCCTAGCGAAAAGAATTCCGCTGACTGCTCTGATGATGTGGCGAAACCTGGGAAGATTAAACGATATATTTCCAGCCTGCCAGCATCAGCCCGTTTGCAGCCTGATGGATTTTCACACAGATAGTAACTAACGCCAAAGAAGCAAAGCGTTTTGGTTTTGCTCTGACCCGCGTCTACTCAGTTTTGTGATTGATCCTGGAGGTGGGTCGGCACGCTCGGGATGGCGTAAAGTGCGCTGTCAGCCATGAATGGCTGTTTGCGCAACACTCTGGAAAGATCAATTAATCAACAGTCAAGTCAGACTTCAGCCAGATCACCCTTACTCTCAAGCCATGACTTGCGATCACCGGATCTTTTCTTCGCAAGCAACATATCCATAAGCTTGTGGGTACCCTTTTCATCATCAATCGTTAAACAAACAAGCCTGCGGGTATCGGGTAGCATACTGGTTTCCCTTAACTGCAACGGATTCATTTCACCCAATCCTTTAAACCGGGTAACAGTTACTTTGCCTTTGAGCTTTTCCTTTTCTATGCGGGCAAGCTCGCGTTCTTTTTCTGCCTCATCTAGCGCATAGAATTTAAGCTTTCCCACATCAATTCTAAACAGCGGCGGCATTGCCACATAAACATGCCTTGCTTCAACAAGCATTCTAAAATGCTTAACGAAGAGCGCACACAGTAAGGTTGCAATGTGCAAACCGTCTGAATCAGCATCTGCCAGGATACAAATCTTCCCGTAACGCAGCCCACCCAAGTCAGCAGAACCCGGCTCTATACCAATCGCAATTGATATATCGTGCACTTCCTGCGAGCCGAGAAGCTGATCTGCACCGACTTCCCAGGTATTAAGAATTTTACCGCGCAACGGCATGATGGCCTGATACTCCCGATCACGTGCCTGCTTTGCAGAACCACCGGCAGAATCACCCTCTACCAGAAATAACTCGGTGTGATTGATATCAGTTGATACGCAATCTGCGAGCTTGCCGGGCAGTGCCGGGCCGGCAGATACCTTCTTACGCACCACTTTTTTACCAGCACGCATTCTTTGTGCTGCTGCAGCAATGGCGAGGTGGGCAATTTGATCTCCGGTTTCCGGATGCTGGTTTAACCATTGCACAAACTGGTCTTTTACCGTAGCAGAAACAAAACCAGCACACTCACGGGTAGATAAACGCTCTTTGGTTTGACCAATGAACTGCGGATCATTCAGCTTTACCGACAACACAAAGCTTACCCGTTCCCAGGTATCCTCTGGTGTGAGCTTTACGCCACGTGGTAACAGGCTTCTTATTTCACAGAACTCTCTTACCGCATCACTGATACCTGTACGCAGGCCGTTTACATGAGTCCCGCCCTGCGCAGTTGGCACCAGATTAACGTAGCTTTCGTGTACCGCCTCGCCTCCTTCCGGCAACCACAGAAATGCCCACTGGCACGCTTCATTTTTAGTTTCGTGAGATCCTACAAACGGTGTTGTGGGTAGTAGCACGTACCCGTCCAGCGCTTCCTGAAGATACGCTTCCAGCCCGTCTTGATAACACCATTCAAATTTTTCCTTACTACCCTCTACGGCAAGCTTCACTTTTAAGCCGCTGCAAAGCACAGCTTTTGCACGTAACACATGCTTTAGCTTTGACAATGAAAACTTTTCACTATCAAAGTATTTTTTATCCGGCCAGAAGCGAATCGTGGTGCCAGTGTTGCGCTGCCCGACCTTACCAACCGCTTTTAACGGTTTATCTTTGTTGCCACCTTTGAAGGTTGCCAGATATTCTTTGGCGTTGCGGCGAATTTTGACTTCAAGCTTCTTTGATAGGGCATTAACGACCGATACCCCCACCCCGTGCAATCCACCCGAGAATTGATATCCCGCCGCATCAGAAAATTTGCCGCCGGCATGCAGCGTACAGAGTATGACTTCAACCCCCGGCAGCTTGAGCTTAGGATGCTTATCAACCGGCATACCGCGACCATTGTCTGTGACTTCGAGTGACCCGTCTTTAAATACAGTGACAGATATCTCACTGGCATGACCGGCAATCGCCTCATCAACACTGTTGTCGATCACTTCCTGTGCGAGGTGATTCGGGCGGGTGGTGTCGGTATACATGCCCGGCCGTTTGCGTACCGGGTCTAAACCACTGAGTACTTCAATCGACGCTGCATCATATTTGGCTGCCATTGAGTATTGATTTCCGGATTTCGAGAAGCGATCGAATGGTACCGCAACGGCTGGCGCTGGTCAGAAAGAATCGTTCTGCGCTAATTGCAACTTGATAATGGCGGCGACTCCCTCACAATACTCCTATCTGATTACTCCTGGACCCAAGAATGTCTGACTCCCCCTATATTGTTGAAGTAACGAAAGAGAATTTTGAAGCCGTGATTCTTCACGGCTCAATGCAGACGCCGGTGCTGGTGGATTTCTGGGCAGACTGGTGCCAGCCGTGCCAGACACTCATGCCCATTCTTGCCAAACTTGCCGATGAGTACCAAGGTGCTTTCATACTGGCCAAAATTGACACAGAGGCAGAGCAGGAGATTGCACAGCAGCTCGGCATTCGCAGTTTACCGACGGTCAAGCTGATTCATCAGGGGGCTGTGGTGGATGAATTTGCCGGTGCGCTGCCGGAATCTGAAGTGCGGGCATTCCTGGATAAACACCTGCAGGCAGCTCCTCCCGCAGAAGAGGAACCACAGGCAGCGAGCCCGATTGAGCTGGCTACTCAACTGCAGGAACAGGGAAATATAGATCAGGCCATGGCTGTTCTGCGTGAGGCTCAGGCAGAGGATCCTGCCAATGGTGATGTAGCCATTGCACTCGGCAGGCTTTGCGTTGCCGCCGGTCAATATGATGATGCGCGACAATGCCTGTCGATACTAAGTGAAGAAGATGCCAAAAAGACAGAAGCCGGAATGCTGCGTGGCATGCTGACCTTATCAGACGCAGATGATGCCTCGACCGATGAGGCGAGCCTTGCCAGTGCACTTCAGCAAGATAAAACAAACAGTGAAGCTGCCTATAAGCTTGGCATTAAACAAGCCCTTCGGGGTGACACGGACACTGCAATCACCACGCTGCTGGAACTGATGCAGCGGGATCGGGAATTTGGGGAGGACGGTGCTCGAACAACGTTATTGTCTATCTTTGACATGCTCGGTGACGATCCGTCTGTAGGGCCTTATCGCCGAAAGATGTTTGCCTACCTGCACTAGCGGGCTGTTTGTTCGAATAGACTTTAGGCGCAAGGTATCATCGCTCATGTAACACCAGGCGTCTGAATTGTTTTTTCAGTTTTTTTCAGTCACCTGGAGTCGGGGTAATAGCGCCAGAGACTGGCATCGAAACACGCCAAGGATGGCACGCAAGCGTCAAGTTATGCCACCAGCTCATCTGCTACCTGCACGCCTATAAAGTATACTTGCCCTCCGGCAGATCAAGATAGGCTGAGATACCAGCCGTGGCGATAACAGACACGGTATCATTCTCTTCATCAACAACATTTAAACCACCCACCTCTGCGACAACACTCACTTTACCGTGGGGCAGCTCTGACGCCACCGCATCACAATCAACCAGATCAGGCTTCTGAACGCCGATCGCCACCTTCACCACCATACGTTTGCGATCAATTGCCGGATCTTTGGCCAATGACCGAAATAGAATAATGGAGCTGTGATGTAATGCATCCTGCACTGCACGCTTCGCAGCCTTGGTATAGTCCTCACCATAGAGGTCGTTACCGGTTCCCATCTCGAGGATAATTCTTTTCAGCGGCATAACAAGTCACTCCACTGCTGGGGAAGATTCAAAATTCAGATAAACAACCGCAGCGGCATTAGCAACAATTGTGTGCTTATCTTCTTCTTGAATATCCAGCCCGCCTTTTGACACCGTGACCGTCGCTTTTCCATAGGGCAGTACCGCCGCAACTTTTTCTTTATCTACCTGTTCAGGTTGTGCGACACCAATTTCTACATCAACTTCCATCTGATCAACAGAGTACCCAAGCGCAGGTACAACCGTCAGTGAGTTATGCCAAAGCGCATCTCTGAGGGCCCTTACGGCAGCCTTGGTGTAGTCGCCACCACGTAGATCTACCCCCATTCCCATCTCAACAACCAGCCGTTTCCTGGACATGGTACCTCCGGACAATTTGAAAGAAATTTGTGCTGTGAACCTAAACGATGTATTGCAATTTGTCACTTCATAATTTTTAACATTCCTGTTGAGTATGAAAATATCTTTGCAACCCAGAGACTTACATTGTTGTGTGATCAATAACCACATTCTACCCGCAAGTTTTGGCGCTCGGTATCTACGTGTTAAGCACTGACTGCCGATAACTGGGTCGACAGCGGATCTGCACAGCGACATTGTTTCCTTGCGCTACCGCTGATTCATTTTTCAACCCCGGTTTTTTAGCGATTCCCGGGTTAGTAATCTCACGGAGAATTCAATGCAGCGTTTTTCAACTAAATTGTTTGCAGCAGCCTCTTGCGCTGTACTGGTGTCTGCACTCAGCGCTTGTTCTACAACATCCGACAAAGGCATGATCACTTCTGACTCTGATGCCATGGCACTTAAAAGCCGTGCGTCGGAGCTTGATGCGCGCGAGCGCATACTTGCAGCAAAAGAAGCCAAGCTTGCAATCATTCCCGCATCATCTGCTGGAAGCAGCCTGACACCACCAAACGCAAAACCCGGTCAGTGCTTCACAAAGATCATCAAGCCCGCTAAATATCGTAGCGTGACAGAAAGACAACTGGTCGAAGAAGCGGGTCAACGCATCGAGGTGATTCCAGCGAGCTTCAAGCAAGGCTCCAAACGTGTACTGGTTTCAGAAGCGACTGAAAAGCTTGAGGTAGTACCAGCGACATATAAAACTGTCACTGAAAGAGTACTGGTTAAGCCGGCTTCCAAAAAGCTCATACAGGTTCCAGCGCAATATGAAACCGTTTCAAGCCGCGTACTAGTCTCTGCCGCGCGTAAAGAGTGGAAAGCAGGTTCAGGCCCTATCCAGCGTATTGATAATGACACTGGCGAAATCATGTGTCTGGTAGAAGTACCCGCTGTTTACAAAACTGTGACTAAGCGCGTACTGAAGTCACCTGCAACTACGCGTACCGTTGCAATCCCTGCTGAGTACAAGTCTGTTACCAAGCAGGTTGTAGCAACTGCTGCAACCACTCGCAAGGTTACGATACCAGCCAAGTATAAGACTATCTCTGTCACTGAACAGGCTTCTCCTGCTTCGCAACGTGTTATTGAAATTCCTGCTAAGTACAGCAATGTATCGCGTAAGGAACTGGTAAGCGCCGAGTCTGTAGAGTGGCGTGAAATCCTTTGCGAAACCAACATGACTTCAAGCAAGATATCTCAAATCCAGCGCTCGCTTAAGTCAGCAGGCTACAACCCTGGACCAATCGATGGCACCATCGGTGCGGACACCATGTCTGCAGTAAACGCGTTTCAGCGCGCTAAAGGTCTTCCGGTTGATAAGTACTTGAACATGTCAACTGTTCGCGCTCTTGGCGTAAAGTAAAACACACCAAGACTGTGCTTTACAAAAGCCCGTGCCTTAACTAGGTGCGGGCTTTTTTTCATCCTGTAAGCGCCAATATGTTCAATAAGCGCAGAAGTCCTGCGGGCCCAACAAAAACCGGGATTCTACAAAACGAAAAAGGTTATCGGCACAGTTAGCTGAAGCCGATTGAAGAATTAACAAGTAACTGGCCCGAAACGGCTGTGATACCTGGTGGCATCAGGTCTTCAACTCGACAAATTAGATATTGCGCATCAATAAAAAATAGGTACGCTGTCAGCAACTCAAGGCATGGCGTCAGCCACTTGCAAGAATTCGATTTTATTATTATTGGCGCTGGTTCTGCCGGCGCAGTTCTCGCCAACCGGCTTAGCGCCAACGGTCGCCATCAGATTCTGTTACTGGAAGCCGGTGGCACCGACCGCAGACTGTTTGTGCAAATGCCGATTGGCTACGGCAAGACTTACTACGATGAGCGCGTCAACTGGAAATACCACACTGAGCCGGTTCCGACGTTAAACAATAAACCAAGCTATTGGCCAAGAGGGAAAGTGCTTGGCGGATCAAGTTCAATCAACGCGATGGTATTTGTGCGAGGCCACCCGAAGGACTACGACGACTGGGCGGTTACGGCACCGGGATGGGGCTGGGCAGATGTTGCACCGATATTCAAACGCATGGAAGCCTGGGATGGCACGCAACATCTACAGCGCGGCACTGATGGCCTGCTCTCAGTTCACAGTACTCACAATGAAGTTCATCCTCTGTGCGGTCATTTTATTGAAGCATCAAAACAATTGCAGATTCCGTTTAACCCGGACTACAACGCAGATGAAATGGAAGGTGCCGCGCTTTACCAGATAACAACTCAGCATGGATGGCGGGGATCTACTGCCAGATGTTACCTGCACCCTGCCCTGACAAGAAAAAACCTGACACTTGAAACCGCGGCACAGGTAACAAAGTTGCATGGCAACGGTTCTACAATTGATCGGGTTGACTACCGACAGAACGGTAAGAACGTCACCGCCTTCGCCCGAGCCGAGATCATTGTTTGCGCAGGTAGCGTTAACACACCGCAGTTGCTTGAGCTTAGCGGCATAGGCAACCCTGCTGTTATCAAACCACATGGCATCAAGCCGATTCATCATCTGCCACAGGTTGGTGAAAATCTATCTGATCATCTTGGAGGCGACATCGTTTGTAAGTCACGCCTGCCTTCTCTTAACGAAGAGCTACGACCACTGACCGGCAAACTTAGTGCCGGTCTAAAATATTTGTTCGGCCGTAAAGGTCCGTTGAGCCTAAGTGTTAATCAGGCAGGCGGGTTTATACGGAGCCAGCCGGATAGTGACAGACCTGATCTGCAGTTGTATTTCTCACCATTGAGTTACACCCGTGCACCAGTCGGAACCCGGCCACTGATAAATCCTGACCCGTTTCCCGGTTTTTTGCTCGGTTACAATCCCTGTAAGCCTACCAGTGTCGGCAACATTCACATCCAATCAGATGATCCATTCGCTGCACCTTCTATACAGCCAAACTATCTGGCCACCGGGCACGACAGACATCTGATGCTCAAAGGCATGAAGCTGATGCGACGCTACCTGCAAACTGAATCTATGCAGAGTCTGGTAGAGGAGGAAATCTACCCGGGAGTTAGCGTTCAAAGCGATGACGAATTGGGTCAGTTCATCTCTGAGAACGCATGGACGGTTTTTCATCCATGTGGCACCTGTAAAATGGGTGCTGATCGTAATACGTCGGTTGTTGATGCACGCTTAAAAGTACATGATCTCACAGGCCTGCGCATTGCAGATGCATCTGTTTTTCCGTCTATCCCTACCGGCAACACCAACGCGCCGGCGATTATGGTGGGAGAAAAAGCCGCAGATCTTATCCTCGAAGATTATCCGCTATAACAGTCTGATCATTAACCAGTACCGGCAGAAGTGCGGCTGTACAATTTCGCAAACAGATGAGTCTCCGGCCACACCACCCGAATCAATCGGGAAATCAGGCTTGAACATCTCCTGAGCGGTGCAAATTCTCGCAGTATTGATACACTGGTAGCTATCAACATCGGGAGCATCTCATGGGCTGTCAATACTTCGAACCAACAGACAACGGCGCCAACAGTTTTACAGTCGCAATGCCAAAACTGACATTCGGCAGAGGTTCACTTGCCGAAGTCGGAGAACGTGCAAACGCAATAGGCTTTAAAAAAGTTGTCCTGTTTACAGACCCCATACTTGAGTCAGGACCCATCGTTGAGATAGTCCGAAAATCTTTGACGCAACAGAATATCCAGTTCAGCATTTTCTCTGCTATTCGCATTGAACCTGACGACGATTGTGTGATGCAGGCTGCAGCCATGCTTAAAGATGCTGATCCGGACGGTGTGATTTCAGTCGGTGGTGGCAGCGTTATTGACACAGCCAAGGGCGCATTACTGGTTGCACAACACGGTGGCCATATACGCGATTATTTTGCTGCCCCAATCGGCAACAGCAAACCGGTACCGGGACCGGTACTACCGCATATTGCCTGCGCAACTACCTCCGGCACCGGCAGCGAATGTACGTCTATCACCGTGATTCGATTGAACGATCTTGACACCAAGTTTGTGGTTGCCAGTCCGCATTTGCTTGCAACACAGGCAATTGTTGACCCTCAGTGTTGCGATACACTGCCGGGCAACGTCGTTGCTTCCACCGGGTTTGATTTGTTGTGCCATGCACTGGAGTGTTACACAGCAAAGGCTTATACCAGACACCTTGAAATCAAAGACCCGAATGCCCGACAGTTGATACAGGGCGCGAACCCTTTCAGCGATTTAAGTGCGCAGAAAGCGCTGGAGATTGCCGGTAAATATCTGGTGCGGGGTGTTGCCGACAACACCGATAAAGAAGCCAGAGACAATCTGATGTGGGGAGCGACACTGGCAGGCATTGCATTTGGTAATTCCGGTACGCACCTGCCACACGCAATGTCTTATGGCATTACGCATTTGATGAAAGACATCACAACTGATGGATATCAGGTTTCATCACCGTTTATTCCACACGGTATTAGCGTCATTATAAGCGCCCCGTCTATTTTTAAGCACACCGCAGAGGCGACGCCTGACAGACACCTTGAGGGTGCAAACTTTCTAAACGCCGATACCAAAGGAGCTACCAAAGATGAAGCCGGTGAAGTTCTACATAAGCGTCTGGTAGAACTGATGCGTGATACGCACATACCGAACGGCTTGAGCGGTGTCGGCTTTGATCATTCACATGTAAACGCGCTGGCCGAATCCTCTTTTAGACAACAGCGTGCAATCGCCAACGCACCGCGTGACTCCAATCTGGTTGATCTTGAGAATATGTACAGCGGAGCTCTTAAGTATTGGTAACGGGTTACTAGTAACTGCAAAAGGCAGGTCTTAGCTAACCACTTCGAGATTCCAGTGCCCGATCATAACCGGGCACTATCTCGCGCCGATACCGCACTATACCATCGGTGAAGATTTACATACTCTGCAGGTGCTTCGAGCTTTATCCACTTTGCAAATTCAATCGCCGTAAATGCGGTGATATCAGCAACACTGAATTGCTCACCAGCTACAAAAGTCTGATCATCGAGTTGTGTATCCAGCCACTGCATAAACTGGGATGCTCTGCTGCGGCCGCGATCCACCAGCTCTGGAATCTGCGCATGTTCGTGCTTACCAGGTACCGCATTATTTTTAAACGATTTTGCACGATTACGAAAAGACTCACCCACTGCAAGAAACCCTTCCTGCTCAATACGCCAGTCGAGATCTGCGATCCGCCCGCGCTCTTGCGGGTTGCTTCCCATCAATGCCGGCCGGGGATGCACTTCCTCAAGATACCGGCAGATTGCATGGGACGACGTGAGCACAGTACCGTCGGCCAGTTCCAGTACAGGCACTGTACGATGCGGATTGAGACTGGCAAACGCATCACCGTGCTGTTCCCTGCTGCCGAGATCTACTTCAACCACCGGAACATCGAGATTTTTCTCTGCAATAAACATCCTCACCCGGCGCGGGCTTGGGGCAGTGGCGCAATCGTAGAATTTCATTATTGGCTCCAGCCGGCTTATTAAACATGCGGTAACGCGCTAACGCAGGGTCATCGCGCATTCAGCAACGGTCTGGCTACTATAATACAATGCCTGCACTAAACTCCGGCCTAGCCGCAACGTCCCGACTCTATGTTCTTAGCGTGCTTGAACCAGCCGGTCTGACAACTGTCTTATCTACCTCCCCCTCTTACTTATCAGGATATTCATGAAAAAGCTTTTACTGGCAACATTAATCACTGCCACCTGCTCCGTCGCCCATGCCGAAGTCGACCTTAGCGACGAGCAGAAAAATCTGAGCTACAGCCTCGGCCTGCTGCTTGGCGACCGTTTTACCAAACGATTCGGGGACCTCGATTACGACGTATTGATCGAAGGACTCAGTCAGGCGCATGAAGGCAAAGAAACGCAGATATCCATGCAGGAAGCACAGACCAACCTGCAGACTTTCGAACAGGCTGCGATGCAAAAAGCACAGGCAGCTGCGGCTGCAGAGGGCATGAAATATCTCGAAGAAAACAAGGCAAAAGACGGGGTGATGGTGACTGACTCGGGTTTACAGTATGAAGTAATGACCGAAGGGGACGGTCCGAAGCCGACCGCTGAAGATACCGTTAGCGTCCACTATGTTGGCACCCTGCTTGATGGCACAGAGTTCGACAGCTCGGTTGCTCGCGGCCAGCCAGCAGAGTTCCCGCTCAACGGAGTCATTCCCGGCTGGACCGAGGGACTGCAGCTGATGAATACCGGCAGTAAATACCGGTTTGTGATTCCATCAGATCTCGCGTACGGCGAGCGGGGCCAGGGTCAGTCAATCGGCCCGGGCGCAACGTTGATTTTTGAAGTCGAACTTCTCGAAATAAAGTAATTCTGCACCGGGATCAGTACCAAACTGGAAGAATAGAACAGCGGCAGACCTTCCTGTCGCTGTCTTGCCTGTTGCGATACATTAGTTGTCGCAATTCCCGACCCTGCCAACCGCTATTCGTGATATCAACATCAGGACAAGTTTATGTGCGGCCGAATTGAGGCCACGAACCGAAAGACGCTTGATGAACGAACCAAAACGCAGACCACGCCGTGGCGCACGAGCCGCCAAAAAAGCAGAACGTGCAGCCCCACTGGCATTCGATGAACGTGCTGTTAACCCGGGTATGTCCGGCGGACGTTTCGCACCGCTGAACGAAATTGACATCGCCAAGGTTAATGATGCGGTGATGCACGTCCTTGAGGAAATCGGACTGTCACAGGCAATACCCTCCTGTGTGGATGCCGTTAAAAAAGTTGGCGGCGTCTATAAAGACGACCGCCTGCACTTCCCGCGCTCACTGGTTGAAGACACCATTGCCAACTGTGCACGCGACTTTACGCTGTGCGGCCAATCCCCTGAGCACGATATTCAGATAAGTGATTCGAAGATGTACTTCGGCACCGCTGGAGCAGCCGTACATATTGTCGATGTTGAAAACCGCCAGTATCGCGATTCAACGCTCAAAGATCTCTATGACATTGCGCGCATTGTTGATCAGTCCGATCACATTCATTTCTTTCAGCGTTCAATAGTCGCCAGAGACATGATTGAACCCGCTGACCTTGATTTGAATACCATGTATGCATCGGTAGCAGGTACTTCAAAGCATGTTGGCACAAGCTGGGTACTCCCCGAGCATGTGGATGAATCGCTCAAGATGCTGCACCAGATTGCAGGCTCTGAGCAGGCTTGGCGCGACAGGCCGTTCGTGTCGATGTCCTGTTGCTTTGTCGTACCACCCCTGCGCTTTGCGGAAGATGCCTGCGCCTGTCTTGAGTCTGCTGTCTATGGCGGTATGCCGGTATTGCTGCTTTCTGCCGGCCAGGCAGGTGCAACCAGCCCGGCTGCGGTTGCAGGGTCTGTGGTACAGGCAGTCGCAGAAGTTCTTGCAGGACTGGTATACGTCAATGCACTAAAACCAAAACATCCGGCTATTTTCGGGACCTGGCCGTTTGTTTCAGATTTACGCACCGGCGCGATGAGCGGTGGTAGTGGTGAACAGGCAATCCTCATGGCTGCCTGCGGACAGATGGGTCGCTACTATAACCTGCCAACCGGCGTGGCCGCAGGCATGGCGGATGCAAAACTGCCCGATGCGCAGTCAGGGTATGAAAAGGGTTATACGGTCACACTTGCTGCACATTCAGGCGCAAATTTAATTTACGAATCCGCTGGTATGCATGGCAGCCTGCTCGGTGCCTGCCTTGAGAGCTATGTGATAGACAACGACATGCTTGGGGCAATCAATCGCACCGTAAAAGGGATTGAAGTTAACGATGAAACACTATCTATTAGTACTATGCGAGACGTCTGTGTAGACGGACCACTGCATTACCTGGGACATGAGCAAACCATGAATCTGATGCAGAAGGAATATCTATACCCCGAAATCGGAGATCGCAACAGTCCCAAGGAATGGGCGGAGAAAGGCCGACCGATACTACTGGAAGAGGCGAAGAAACGGGTTGATCAAATATTAACCGGCCACTTTCCAGCTCACATCAGTGAAGAAACTGATCGCTCTCTACGTGAACAATTCAATATCAAATTGCCGCGGGACGTAATGACTAAATAACATTGGCTTAACTATTAATATTAACTCCCAAAAAAAAGGCAGCCACTGGCTGCCTTTTTTACCACACAAACTTATTTTTACTGATACTACTAACCGTTCGCTGCCTTTGCAGGTGCAACACCACCTAAGTCAAGACCAAGCAGGTACTCCCTGAATTCTTCACCCACTTCTTCATGTGCGAGTGCAAATTCTACCTGAGCCTGCAGGTAACCGTGTTTGCTACCACAGTCAAAGCGTTTTCCTTCAAAGCTATAGGCAAGTACTCGTTGAGTATCGAGCAGCCGCGCAATTGCATCGGTTAACTGATACTCACCACCGGCGCCACGCTCCTGTGTTTCAAGCAGGTCAAAAATCTTGCCCGGGAGAATGTACCGACCGACAACCGCGAGATTGGACGGTGCTTCTGCCTGTGATGGTTTTTCCACCATTCCAGCAACATCGTAAGTACGATCTCCGGAAAGTTTGGCGTCGACGATGCCATACTGATGAACGTCTTCCATTGGTACTTCCTGTACACCGAGTACCGGGCACTTGTGGTAATCGAACACATCGACCATTTGACTGAGGACCGGTTTTTTGTCTGAGCTCAATAGATCATCGGCAAGCAGTACAGCGAACGGCTCATTACCTACAACAGGTTTGGCGCACAATACAGCGTGACCAAGGCCCAGCGCTTCAGACTGGCGAATAAACACGCAATCTACTTCCGGTGGCAGAATTTCGCGAACCACCTTGAGCATTTTTTCTTTGTTACGTTCTTCGAGTTCGCGCTCAAGTTCGTAGGCAGTATCAAAATGGTCTTCAATAGAACGCTTGTTTCGCCCGGTCACGAAAATTAGCGTTTCTATACCCGCGGCCACCGCTTCTTCAGCCGCGTACTGAATCAACGGCTTATCGACGACCGGTAGCATTTCCTTGGGATTGGCCTTGGTTGCCGGGAGAAAACGCGTGCCCATCCCTGCAACCGGAAAAACCGCCTTTTTTATTGATTTCATAGCTTTCATCTATTAAATAACTCCATAACGAATAGCCGGGATTCACTGAAGTAAATGATCTTATTCCGGAACCACAACGATACCCGTTTAGACACACAGTTCGTGCCACACTGCTGTAACGCAACGCTCTTTTTGGACTAACTCACACTACTGTACATGAGCATGGAAAGACTGATAAGAGTTACCCACAGAAGTTTTCAATTCAGCAAGAATTTCAGCAACCCTTCAATGGGTTGACAAATCTTTGACAATTTTACGCACATTCAGGTTGCTTGACGCATCGATCCAGTGCCTCTGCCCGCGAATGGCGCAGAGCGGCTCATAGGAGATAGTACCGGCCAGTGCAGCAATCTCATCTACCGGCAACTGACTGTGCCCCCACAGGGTAACAGGGTAATCGATGGGTGGTGGTACGGTCAGGGACGAGATATCCACCACCATGGAGTCCATCGACACCTGACCGATAATCGGGCAACGCTGATTACCCAGCATAACTGCCGTGCCATCAGGCACTGATCGCGGATATCCATCGCCATATCCCGCGCCGACTATTGCCGCCTTGGTATCCTGTGAACACTGGTATCGGCCTCCATAGCCAATTCGCTGGCCACGTTTGAATTCACGAATCGCTATCACCGGGGCCGTTGCCCGCATCGCCGGTTGCAACCCGAGCGAGGCCGCATCACTGCTTTCCAACGGACTGGCACCATAAAGCATAATGCCAGGTCGCACCCAGTCAAAATGCATATCGCGGCGACTGATCAGCGCCGCCGAATTAGCCAGAGAACGATCAACAGCATCTGGCCAGCGGATAGCACTGAATTCCCGTAACTGCCTGTCATTAGACAGATCTTCAATGTGAGAAGCGTTTGCAAGGTGCGACATGATGCCAACAACATTTACTGACGATGCCGTCAGGCGACGGTGGATAGACTGCGCATTCTCACAACGTAAGCCGACTCTGCCCATACCGGTATCAAACTTAACCCAACACGATAACGACGCAAGCTTCTGTTTGGTGATGATTTCGAGTTGATACCGAGCATGTATCACCGGCCAAAGGTCCAGCGTTACACACTCATATAAATTGCTCTCTGTTCTAAAGCCCTGCAAAACCATAATAGGCTTGGATGCACCACTGCGTCTAAGAGCTACCCCCTCTTCCATTGTTGCAACAGCAAATGCATCAGCATCCTGTAGTGCGGATAACACATTGATCATTCCATGCCCGTAAGCATCCGCCTTTACTGTTGCTATGATTTTGCTGTCTGGCGCGAGCTTTCTGGCACAAGTGAGGTTGTGACGGATGGATGCAAGATCTATCCGCAAATTGACATTGCGATTGGGACGATCGCTATTCGTCAAGATCTGCGACTCCGTAGTAATCGTCAGAAATATGATTATCGAACCGGGTCCACTGACCGTTGAATGTCAGTCGCACCATGCCAGTTGGACCGTTGCGTTGTTTACGAATAAGAATCTCCGCTGTTCCCTTGTCAGGTGAGTCCGGGTTGTAAACCTCGTCCCTGTAGACGAACGCTATCACATCTGCGTCCTGCTCGATCGCACCTGATTCACGTAAATCCGACATAATCGGGCGCCTGTCCGGTCTCGACTCGAGGCTACGATTCAGCTGCGACAATGCAATAACCGGCACAGACAGCTCTTTAGCCAACGCTTTTAAGGAACGCGATATTTCGGAGATTTCAGTTGCACGATTCTCTGAACGATCACCGGTTTGCATCAACTGCAGATAGTCAAGCACCACGAGCCCAAGGCCTTTCTGCTCACGTGCCAACCGTCTACATCGTGCACGTACTTCCGTTGGTGACATCGCAGGGGTTTCATCAATATATATTCTGCTGTGCTGATGCAACAGGTTAGTGGCCGAGGTAATGCGCGCCCAGTCTGCGTCATTAAGGTTACCGTTGCGCACTTTGTTGAGTTCGATCTTACTCAATGACGCAATCATTCTCATACACAGTTGTTCACCAGGCATCTCCATACTAAACATGGCTACCGGTAGCTTCTGCGAAAGTGCCACATTCTCTACAATATTCATTGCAAACGAAGTCTTACCCATCGACGGGCGACCGGCAATAATGATCAGATCAGACTTCTGAAACCCTGAAGTCAATGTATCAAGGTCTTTGTAACCCGTGGAAATACCAGTCAGGCTCGATGGATTCTGCCCAAGTATTTCAAGCTTCTCTTTGGTGTCCATCATGATGTCGCCAACCGCTGTCAAACCACTCCCTGTGCGGTTGGTTTGATCGGCGATGGCAAACATTCTTGATTCTGCTGTATCGAGTATCGATGCAACATCTCGACCTTCAGGACGATAAGCCAGATCAGCCACGCCGTTGCAAGTCGATATTAATTGTCGAAGTACTGAACGCTGCCGAACTATGTCAGCGTAGGCAACAACGTTTGTTGCACTGGGTGTTTGTTCTACTAACTCGACTAGATAAGGCAGACCATTGGTATCCGGCAGGTCACCGATATTCTCAAGGTATTCAGAAACAGTAACTGCGTCGCGTGGAGAGTTGCGTTCCACCAACTGTTTGATGGCGCGGAAAATAAGACTATGATCGTTGCGATAAAAATCCTGATCGGTAACCACATCGGCGATCTTGTCCCATGCATCCTGACTGAGCATGAGCGCACCCAGCACAGAGCGCTCTGCTTCAAGTGAGTGCGGGGGAAGCCTTATGGCAGACGCATCGAACGGGAGCGGTGATTCCAACGAGATACCAGACAGATGAGCGGCCGATCATCTTAACGCTGTGGCTGATCTTACGGCAACTACTTTGCCGGTAAGATTTAGAACTAAACCGCCCCTTTTAAAGAGGCGCGCGTCAATAAAGACGTAAACCTTACCGGTTCAAAAGCGTTACGGCTGCTATTAGTTAAAGCAGCTCAGGCAATTTCCTACTCTTCTTCGCCTTCAACTATCACAGTGACAGTCACATCAATTTCAGCGTGTATGTGCACATTGATCTGATGCTCACCAGTGGTTCGCAACGGGCCATCCGGAAGGCGCAACTCACGCTTTTCAACCGGTGAGTACTTAGCCGTCAGCGCCTGTGCAATTTCATCACCGCCAACAGATCCGAAGAGCTTACCTTCGTTGCCGGATCTTGCGAGTATTGTCACTGATGCATCTTCGAGTGAGGCCGCACGTTGCTTCGCACTTGTCAGCTGCTCCGCCTGCTGCGCTTCGTATTCTGCGCGCCGTTGTTCAAAGTCAGCAATATTTTCCTTGGTCGCCAGTTGCGCCTTGCCCCCGGGAAGAAGGAAGTTTCTTGCGAAACCCGGTCGCACTTCAACCAGATCACCCAGAGCACCCACGTTACCGATGTTTTCTAACAGTATGACTTGCATTTGGTTTTACCTGTGTCTAAAGCGCTATTCACACGCTTGTTAATCACGTTTTAATACATTTATCCTGGATCTAAAATCCACCCAGGTATCCGCCAGTCCCAGTATCCCGATTACTTTCAGGGATGTTGGCACCAATATCAATAAAAAAGCATAGATGCCCACCAGCACCAACGCATGTACACCAAGCTTTGCCGCAAGTGCGTGCAGTACCGACAGGCCCTGAAACGCAAATACGACCAATACCACGATCGCCAGATTTGTTAGCAACTGACTTTCAAGAAAAGCCGCAGCCGCCACAATGAGCAGCCCGATTGTTCCTGCAGCAAGCCCGTACCTCAATTCGTGAAACTCTTTTTGCAACCCTCCGGGGTTGAACATCCTTGCCTGCCACGCTCTGGCAAGTAACAAACTCAATGCCGCTACCGTGAACTGCGTCGCCGCACTAAATCCTGTCATCCAGGTACCAGCTTTACTTAACCATTCATCAACCTTCGCGTTATTCACACTACCGGTCGCTGCTTCTGTTTGTGCCCTGATCTGTTGCACCATACCCTGCCAGGACTGAGCAGGATCATCCGCTACCAGATAGACAATGACTACGCCTGCCAACGCCAGCGCCGCCCCCGACAGCAGCGCCAGATTGAGGCTGACTGTGCGACGCAGCAGATAAGCCATCATCACCACCGGCAACCAGAACGAAACCATCATGGCGGCAGGAATAGCCGGGCTACCAGACATCCCTGCCATGACGGTACCTATAGCCAGGGCAATGGCAACGGAGATCAGACCTTTCTTTGGACCGAGCCTGAGCCAGATAAGCGCCATCAGCGCATTGCTGATTACCACTAACGGTGGAAAAACTCGCAACGAAAGCAGTAAAGTACCAACCGCCAGCAACGCCCCTTGCGCCGGTCCGCGCACTGCATACCCGGCAAGCGCTTGCCACATATCAGTTACAACAACGTTCTAAGACGTTAACTTAGTGTTGATCGCTGTATGGCAGCAGCGAAAGATATCTTGCGCGTTTCACAGCAGTTGCCAATTGACGCTGGTAACGAGCACTGGTGCCGGTGATGCGGCTAGGTACAATCTTGCCAGTCTCTGTTACGTAGGCTTTCAGCAACTCAAGATCTTTGTAATCGATATGAGCAATATTCTCAGCGGTAAAGCGGCAGTATTTTTTTCTTCGGAAAAAACGAGCCATTAGGATTCTTCTCCTACAGAGTTTGTATCAGCGGTCGCTTCCGCAACCGGAGCTGACGGTTCGTTTGATTCTGTACCGTCTTCGCTGGGTTGATCATCACCAGGTTGATTATCCCTGGCTTGATCATCTCTTGCTTGATCATCTCTGGGACGATCATCGCGAGAGCGATCTTCACGCGGACGACGGGTCTCTTCCTCTTCTTTCTTCAGAAGCGGTGACTCACCAGTGACGGCAGCATTGCGTTTTATCACCAGGTGCCGGATGACCGCGTCGTTAAAGCGGAACGCACTGGTGAGTTCTTCCAAAGCTGCATGCTCGCACTCGATGTTGGCGAGAACATAGTGAGCTTTGTAGACTTTGTTAATCGGATAGGCCAGCTGGCGGCGGCCCCAGTCTTCAACACGGTGGACAGTGCCACCGCTGTTTTCAATGATGCCGCGGTATCTTTCAACCATGGCAGGTACCTGCTCGCTCTGATCCGGATGGACCAGAAACACAATCTCGTAGTGACGCATTGTCGCTCCTGTGGAATTTGCCCGCAGCCGAATTGCCACTGGACAAGGAGTTCGCCGGGATGTTCTCCCAGCGGAACTCCCAAGTATATCAGAAGACTTGTATCAGGCAAATCAGCCGACAGGATTTTCACTCCAGCAGGTTGGGGTAGTCGGCGCCGGCGCGCTAGTGATCAGCCTTGCGCCGTTGCCGAACCACTTCAAAAAGGCAGATACCCGCAGCCACAGAAACATTCAAACTGCTGACGGTGCCCGCCATTGGGATAGAGATCAATCCGTCGCAGGCCTCTTTCGTCAGCCTGCGCAATCCTTTTCCTTCCGCCCCTAATACCAGCCCCGTGGCACCGGTAAAATCCACTGTCGTGTAATCAGATGCGGCCGCATCTGCAGCGCCATAAAACCAGATCCCCATGGACTTTAATTCCGAGAGCGTTCGGGCGAGATTTGTCACCGGGCAAAAAGCGATCGTCTCTGCTGCACCTGAGGCTACTTTGCGCACCACAGGAGTTAATCCAACGCTTCCGTTCTTCGGCACTATTACCGCGTCAACTCCGGCTGCATCGGCTGAACGCAGAATCGCACCGAGATTGTGCGGGTCTGTGACCCCGTCAACCACCAGCAAGAATGCTTTGTCCAGTGACATCACAAGCTTCAACAACTCCGGCTCAGACAATACTTCCCGCGCACGACAAACAGCCACCACGCCCTGATGACTTTCTTCACCGACGAGCTTTTGTAAATCGCGCGGGGCTGTGCGCTCAAGTTCAATATCAAATTCGCCCGCCAGTTCTTCTATTTCATTCAGGCGTTGGTCAGAACGCATCTCCGAAAGCAGCAACTTAACAACAGACTTCGGATTATTCTGCAGTACAGACCTTACTGCATGCAGTCCGAATACTTTCGTCTTGCTCATCAGCGCTTTCTTCTGCTACCGGACTTCTTCTTTTTCTTTGCTGTTCTGCGCCGGGAAGAGGTGCCGCCTTTTTCCTGCTTCTGCTTGCGACTCTTACCGCTATTGGGGCTGCCATTAGGCCCGCCTTTAGGCTTTCGCGATCCAACGTTTGTTTTATCTATTTGAAAGTCAATCTTACGTTCATCAAGATTCACCGCTGCGACTACCACACTGATCACCTGACCCAGGCTGTACGATAAACCCTCTCTACGACCCAACAACTGATGATTGGCAGAGTCAAAGTCATAGTAGTCCTGAGGCAGTGAAGTGATATGCACCAATCCCTCAACATGAATACCGGAAAGCTCTACAAACAGACCAAACGAGGTCACACCGGTAACAACGCCATCGTAAGTGCCGCCAATGTGATCCTGCATAAACTCGCACTTCAACCAGGCGACAACATCGCGTGTTGCTTCCTCGGCACGACGCTCCGTGGTAGAGCAGTGATCACCTATCTCAGCCATATGATTCTGACTGTATTCAAAGCTGCTCTTATCGTTGTGAACCAGCATATGTTTAATTGCCCGATGCACAATCAAATCGGGATAGCGCCGGATAGGCGATGTAAAATGAGCATACTCTTCCAGCGCTAATCCAAAATGCCCGGCATTACGGGTGCTGTAGACGGCCTGGTTCATCGACCGAAGCATCACCGTCTGAATCACCAGTTTATCCGGGCGGCCATCAGCACTGGCCAGCGTACGCGCATAGTCTATTGCCCCCGGATGATCACCGCCTTCCAGCTGCAGGCCACGGAGTGAGAGAAATTTTCGTAACTCAAAGAGCTTATCCGCACCCGGCCCTTCATGACTTCTGTAAAGTGCCGGTATTTTGCGTTTTCCAATGTATCTTGCAGCACTAATGTTCGCTGCAATCATGCACTCCTCAATCAACATATGCGCTTCATTGCGTTCCACCGGGAGAATCTGATCAATCTTTTTCTGATCATTGAAAACAATACGGGTTTCATTACTTTCAAACTCAATCGCACCACGCTCGCTTCGCGCTTCACGCATTACTCCGTAAAGCTGGTGCAATACATCAATGTGCTGGCCTAGCACTCCAATCTTTTCACAGGCAGCCTGCTGTGCTCTGGTAGGTTCAGCCTTAACCGCATCACTACCGGTAGCAGTGAGATAATGATGTACCTCGGTATACGTTAATCGCGCATGTGATCGCATCGTGGCTGGATAAAACTTTGAACGTTTGATCTGACCTTCCATGTCGATTGACATATCGCAGACCATACAAAGGCGATCCACATCCGGATTCAATGAGCACAGACCATTCGATAAACTTTCGGGCAACATCGGCACAACACGTTGAGGAAAGTAAACCGAGGTACCGCGGTTAAACGCTTCTTTGTCTAACGGTGAATCCGGTATCACATAGTGCGATACGTCAGCAATCGCAACCACAAGACGGAATCCATTAGGTTTAGCCTCTGCATAGACGGCATCGTCAAAATCCCGTGCGTCTTCCCCATCAATTGTGACCAGGGGCATTGTGCGAATGTCGCGCCGCTGCTTGACAGCTTTGGGATCAACGTCCGCACCGATTGCACCGCTTTGCGCAATAACATCATCAGGCCAACTATCTGGAATATCACGTGATCGAATCGCGATATCGATTTCCATACCCGGTGACAAATGCTCGCCAAGCACCTCAACCACACCTGCGATCGCAGGCCGCTTGGATGTAGGCGGCTCAACAATTTCTGCAAGTACTATCTGCCCGTCTTTGGCATTTGCCGTGTCGTTGATCACTATCTCACGCGACAGTCGCTTGTTATCCGGTTGTATGACAGCTACACCACGGCTTATCTGCAATCGGCCAACAAGTGTTTTCACTGCACGTTCAACAACTTCGATTACTGCACCTTCTAGGCGACCCTTACGATCTGAGCCAGTGACTTGTACAACAACACGATCGCCATCCATAACTGAACGCATGTGGCGCGCCGCGAGATAAATATCTTCACCACCGGTTTCATTAATTAAGAAACCGAACCCATCCGGATGTGCAGACACGCGTCCGCGAATGAGGCTGTCTTCATCAACAGGTAGAAAGCCACCACGCCGATTACGTACTATCTGACCGTCACGCACCATTGCACCCAACCGACGGCCCAGTGCTTCAAACTTTTCATCGTCTTCATCGATTTGCAATACAGCGGCGACTTGCGCGTGATTGAGGGGCTTTGCAGCACTGACTAACTCATCAATCAATTGCTCCCGGCTGGCAATCTCGAAAGCGTACTTACGCGGCTGCCTATCAGGCTTACCACTCCGCTTCCTCTTATCGCGAACAGCACCCGAGTCTATTGCCGCAGAAGTAGTGTTCGCAGCTTGGCGTTTTCTGGCAACAGATTTCTTTTTGTTTTCTTTTCGGCCAGTTTGCTTCAGGTTAGATTTTTTCTGATTAGATTTTTTCTGGCTGGATTCTTTCTGGTCAGCTTGTTTTTGACTAGTGCTCTTCTGGCTTGTACTTTTACTGTTACCACTTTTCTGTTCTGTTTTTACATGGCGGGCTTTTTTCCTAACGGCTTTTTTCTTACTGACCGTTTTCTTTTTCCCAGCCTTAACCTTACCGTTTTCTGATACCTTCTTTTTTTTTGCAACTTTCTTGCGGCTGGTCTTTTTCTTTGCCGATGTCGACGATTTTTGCGCAGGTGTGACCAGCGCCGGTCGGCCTGATTTACGCCGCGTCGATTTTTTCTTTTTTACTGATTTGGGCTTTTTTCGTAGCGCCATACATTCCTCTAAATTTAAAACATGCGCGCGTCATATTCGCCTTTTGACGTTCGCGCGGCAGCATTACAAGCAATATTGCCTGTTAGCTTAATTATGCCTTGTTAGCTTTTTTCTGGATCAACTGTGCTGAGTACCTGCTAAAGGCTAACATGGCCGCAGCCATACACTCTGGCTTTGAAGAATCGGTTCCGATGAGCAAACTGGTTTCGGTGATTGTTTGCGTGCTGGAATACGAAAAGCAGGTCAGACAATGAGCGTCTGGTGCCGAGAAGAGGACTTGAACCTCCACGGGGTTACCCCCACTAGCACCTGAAGCTAGCGCGTCTACCAATTCCGCCACCTCGGCAAGGTGATGCAGTTGAGCGCGAGACTATAGAAGCCCGCTCTGTTGATGTCAATCGAAGTACTGGTAATACTTACTGTCGAACTTACCCGTATGGGTTTTCCAGCACAATAGTCTGAACACGATCCGGGCCGGTCGACACAATGTGCACAGGTGTGCCGGTCAGTTCTGCAAGTCGATCGACGTAATTTCTTGCGTTGTCCGGAAGTTGACCCAGATCGGTCACACCCTCAGTGGTCTCACTCCAGCCGGGCATAGACTCATAGACAGGAACGCAGCGGGAAAATTGCTCCGCGCCTGTCGGCAAATGCGTGATTCGTTCACCGTCCAGTTCATACGCAACACAGATCTTCAACTCTTCAAGACCATCCAGCACATCAAGCTTGGTGATACACAGGCCACTGATACTACTCAACGAACATGCACGTTTAACTGCCACGGCATCAAACCAGCCACAGCGACGCTTGCGGCCCGTGGTGGCACCAAACTCATGGCCTCGCTCTCCCATATATTGACCGGCTTCATCTTCCAGTTCCGTTGGGAAAGGCCCGGATCCAACCCGGGTGGTATAAGCTTTGGTGATTCCAAGAATATATTCGAGGTCACGCGGGCCGATACCACAACCAGATGCAGCCGCGCCAGCAGTGGTGTTTGAAGATGTGACAAATGGATAAGAACCATGATCAACGTCAAGCAGAGTACCTTGTGCCCCTTCAAGCAATAACTTCGCACCAGTGCTTTGTGCCGCCGCCAGTGTTTCTGCACAATCAATAATCATAGGCTTTATCTGCTCTGCATACTGCAGGCATTCTTTGTAGGTTTGCTCAACATCGATTGTTTCGGTGTTGTACAAGCCTTTAAGCAGATGATTATGGAATTCCAGCACTGCAGTGAGCTTGCGATGCATAACTTCCGGCTGCAACAAATCTGCAACTCGTATAGCGCGCCGGGCAGCCTTGTCTTCGTATGCAGGCCCGATACCTCGACCGGTGGTACCAATGGCATCTTTGTTTAACGCCCGCTCTCGAGCCTGATCAACCGCAATGTGATAAGGCATGATAAGCACTGACGCATCACTGATTTTAATTCTGTCACGTGCATTTACGCCAGCACTCTCCAGAGAATCAAGTTCTTTAAACAACGCTTCAAGCGACAATACGACGCCATTGCCGATAATGCACTGGACGTTGTCACGCATAACGCCAGATGGAATAAGATGCAAAACTGTTTTTTTGCCATCAATAACGAGTGTGTGACCAGCGTTGTGACCACCTTGGTATCGCACCACATGGGTGGCATGCTCCGTCAGCAAATCAACAATTTTTCCTTTGCCTTCATCACCCCACTGCGTGCCCAGAACAACGACGTTGTTCGCCATATCTAAAGACTCTCCACTAACCAGGCACCATCTTTTCTACGAATGGCACGATCACAAAATGACTGGTTCATTCCAGTCAGATCTGTCACAACAACCTCACCACTTGCGCGAAGTTGCTCCACTGTTTTTTTCAACTCGTCACAAACATGGTCTGGACATAGAATCGCGCCACGCCGTTGTGACCCGAGCGACTGCTTCGACGACGGACCCAACTTTTCCGCGATGCGATCATACCCTATCAGGCGCATCAGAAGTTTAAGATCGGCGCTGTACCCGGTTGCAGGTCGTGAGCGTCCAAAGCTCTCGCCGATACCATCGTATCGCCCACCACGGGCAATTTCGCTACCGGCGCCGGGTGTATACGCGGCAAACACAACACCCGTGTGATATTGGTAACCGCGTACTTCGGCAAGGTCTACGTGCACATTAACGTCACTCAAGCCCGCTCGCAGAGAATCACTGATTTCCCGCAGCTCATTAAGTGCCGCCGTCATTGTGCTATTGGTAAGCGCCTTAAGTTGGGCTGGCGCATCAGCCAGAATAGAAGCGTCGCCATTTAAACCGCAGAGCTTTGACAGGCACTGCTGCGTCTCCAACGACAAGCCAAGACTACTGGCAAACGTCTGTATATCCGGAACGGCTTTGCGTTGCAGCAGTGAGAACAACTCAGCCTGATCGTGTTCGTCTAAACCAATCTCATCACACACACTGCGAAAAATGCCAGCATGGCCAAGGTCAAGATGAATTTCATCAATTCCGGCGCGCTGCAATACAGACAACATCAAGCGGATAACTTCAACATCACTCTGCGGGCCCGCATGCCCATAAATCTCTGCACCAATTTGCAGCGGCGCTCGATTTTTTTCAATTCCGTCTGTGTGCGCTCTAACGACGGTGCCCAGGTAGAACAACCTGGCAATATCGGAGCCGTCCATGTGATGAGCATCAATGCGTGCAACCTGGGGCGTCATATCTGCGCGCAAACCCATGGTCTTACCACTGATCGGGTCGGTGACTTTAAAAGTTTGTCGCTCGAAGTCCCGACCGGTGCCGGACAGCAATGAGTCAAGAAATTCTACAAAAGGGGGCTCCACCGGTTGATAGCCCCAGGTAACATGTAAGTCATAAATGCTGCGTCTGAGTTCTTCCAGTGCCAACGCCTGGCGTGGCAGCATTTCGTCCATGCCATCCGGCAAACGCCAGAGCACCCGTGTTTGTTCCGGGTTCATCCTCTGAGACTCACTTTTCGAGGCTCAATTTTTGAGATCTCATCAGTGGATCAGGTGCAAAACAATTGCACCTACAATCATAAGTCCAAGGCCGGTGTAGCGGATTACCCGATCAGGCATAGCGCCGAGTTGCATCGCAGCCCGACGATAAGTTGCCGGACTGATGGCAGGCAGAAGCCCTTCTATCACGATTACCAATGCAATTGCGGTCAATACCTCGGCCACTTTACTGACCCTCAGTACCATTAAAGTATTTAAAGAACTGCGAATCCGGCTTAATTAACAACACGTCGTTTGCGCCGGTAAAGGTCGTCTTGTAAGCATTCAGGCTTCTATACAGACCGTAAAAATCCGGATCTTTGCCGTAGGCTTTTGCGTAAACTTCTGCAGCTTCAGCATCTGCCTGACCGCGAATCTGTTGAGATTCATTGTACGCCTCTGCAAGCAGAACCGATCTCTGACGATTGGCATCAGCCTCAATACCCGCAGCAGTTTCCCGGCCTTTACTGCGAAAGTCACGAGCAACTTTTTCACGTTCCTGTTCCATACGGCTGAACACAGACTCACGAACTTCAGCAGGCAACTCAACTTTCTTAATACGCACATCAAGCACTTTAACACCGAGCGATTCGCTCGCTTGCTTGTCTACCGCGGCGGCCGCCTCAGCCATAATTGCCAGACGTTCACCGTAGATCACATCAGTAATGGTTCTCTTACCGATTGCATCCTTAATACCCTTACTTAAAAACTGAGACATGATGTCTTCAGTACGACTGATGTTGCCACCGGTTGCCTTGAAGTACTCAGTCGGATCGTCAATCTGCCACTTGATAAATGAATCAACCACAACCCGTTTCTTCTCGCTGGTGAGCAGCTCTTCCGGTTGAGAGTCAATATTCAAAATTCTCGCATCAAACCTGTGAACCGTGTTTGCAAGCGGCCACTTGAAGTGCAGTCCGGGACCATATTCCTTCTCTTCAATTTCCCCGAGAAAAAGCTTGATAGCTCGCTGCGTTTCATGCACAACAAAGAACGGTGCAACTGTGCTGTTGATCGAAAACAACAGCAGTAATGCGGCGACAATAATTAACAGCATCCTGAGCATCAGTTTGCTCCTCGTGATCGCAATCGGTTACTGGTGGTGGTACGCGGTGTCGATTGGGTCGGCTGCGTATTTATCGAAGGTGCGGGCCTGGGTGCAGTTGATTCGGTGCTGCTTTTTTCCTGATTATTGTTGATCAACTTATCTATTGGCAGGTACATCATGTTATTGCCACTGTCGCCCGTACCTACCATCACCTTGCTGCTTTTTGATAACACCGATTCCATAGATTCTATGTACAAACGCTCTTTGGTTATTTCCGGTGCCTTGGCATACTCAGTCAGTAGTGATTCAAATCTCGCCGCCTCACCTTTAGCAGCGTTGACTACTTCAGCTTCATAGGAGCGAGCCTGTTCGGTCATGACCACCGCTTCCCCACGCGCTTGCGGCAGGACTCCGTTTCTATAGGCTTCTGCCTGATCGATAAAGCGTTGCTGATCCTCTCGTGCTTTAACGACATCATCAAACGCTTCTTTTACCGCTTCGGGTGCTTCTGCACGCTTGAGGTTGAACGCAGTGACTCTGATACCGCTGTTATAACCATCGAGTGTTTGTTGAATCTTCTCAAGTGTTTCATCTGCGAGCACCTCACGGCCCTCGGTAAGCACTGTGTCCATCAGTGTCTGGCCAACGGTTTCTCTCAGCGCACTCTCAGCGGCATGGCGAAGTGTCATGTCGGGGCTTTCAACATTAAACAGATAGTCTGCACCCGGGTTTTCCAACGCACTGTCAAGCTTGTAGTTCACAGCAACATCGACGACCACTATGTTTTCATCTCTGGTGAGAATATCCTGCTGCCTGAGCTCAATAGAGCGAGTCTGATCAACATTGACCCGTTCATACGATTGTATCGGCCACGGAATATGCCAGTGCGGGCCCGGGTTTGTCTCTTTGACGAACCGACCAAACTGGGTAACCACGCCACGCTCTGCCGGCTGGATAATGTAAATACCACTCAGCAGCCACAAGAGACCTACAATCAGGCCAAGCAGCATCAGGCCGATTGAACCGAACTTACCGGGGAAATTAAAACCACCGGATCCACCGTTGCCGGAACCGGCAGCACGCTTGGAACCGAACAATCCTTCCAGCTTCTTTTGAAGGTTACGGAAAACCTCATCAAGATCGGGGGGACCGCTGTCGTTTTTTTTATTTCCCCAAGGGTCATTATTATTGCCCCCGGGCTCATTCCAGGCCATTGCCCACTCCAAAATTGGGTTGAATATTCAGCGTAACGCTCAAGTAGCGTATTTACAGATTGGTGTTGAATCGGATTACGTTTACTCCGGCCAAGCCGCTAAGTTTAGGCGGCAGACCGATAGGTATCAAGATGAATGTGGTCAAACGGGATGCATTACAAGCTCACTTTCAATACCTGTCGCTTTGAGAAACCGACGCCATTCGTGCTCGGCTATCTCCAGCTGCAGGATAAATTCGCCGCTGGTGCCAATTTGTTCCTGCTTCACGGCATCCTGATTGTAGAGCATTGCTCGCTCTCTGCCTTGTTGTGCGCCCAGCGTAAGCCAGCCGGTTCGGCGTTCCGGCTGAACCTCGGTGGCAATTCTGGCTAACAAATCCTCAATACCCTCACCGCTCACCGCAGAGACCGCGACCACGTCCTGGCCAAGAAATTCGTCCAGCAGCTCATCACGTTCGGTTTTGTTCAGCAGATCTATTTTGTTCAGCACCAAAATTTGCGGCACGTCGGCACCTATCTCAGTGAGCACCTCCTGAACCTGATCACGACGCGTCTCACGCAGAGGATCCGCTGCATCAATGATATGCAAAAGCACAGTTGCCTCACGCGTTTCCTGCAAGGTTGAACGGAATGACTCAACCAGCTCGTGCGGCAGATTGCTTACAAAACCTACTGTGTCGGCAATTACCGCATCACCGCCCGCGCCGAGTTTAAGCTTGCGGATTGTCGGATCAAGCGTTGCAAACAGCTGGTCCGCAGAATAGACATCCGAATTGGTCAGCCGGTTAAACAAAGTTGACTTTCCAGCATTGGTGTAACCGACAACCGATACCGTAGGTAGCTCGTTTTTCTTGCGGTTGCGTCTTCCCTGTTCACGCCTTGAATCAACTCGCGCAAGACGTTTCTTAATCTGTTTGATTCTTACGCTGATTAAACGCCTGTCTGTTTCAAGCTGCGTTTCACCCGGTCCACGCAAGCCGATACCACCCTTCTGTCTTTCAAGGTGAGTCCAACCGCGAATCAAGCGGGTAGACAAGTGTTCGAGCTGCGCCAGCTCAACCTGTAGCTTGCCTTCAAAGGAGCGCGCTCGTTGCGCAAAAATATCCAGGATCAGGCCGGCACGATCGAGTACACGGCATTTTAAAAGGGACTCGAGATTGCGCTCCTGACTCGGAGACAACGAATGATCGATGATCACCAGGTCAGATTTCTTGTCATGCACAAGTTCCGCAACTTCCTCAGCTTTACCTGTGCCCAGAAAGTATCTGGGGTGCGGATTACGGATGTTTACCGACATACTGCCAACCACGTTGGCTTGCGTCGACTTTACGAGTTCCTGAAATTCCCCGGGGTAGTTGTCTTCACCATGCAGTTCGATGTTGACAATGATGCAATCGTTGCCCGCCTGCGGTCGATCAAACAAGCTGTACCTCTGGTTGTGCCGTTAAGGGCGATCTATGAATCGGCAGTTTCCTGCTCCTCGGCTGACGGCGGTGCAATTTTCACTGCTCGTGCAGGTACGATGGTTGAGATAGCGTGCTTGTAGACCATCTGGCTGACTGTGTTTTTCAACAACACCACGAATTGATCAAAGGATTCTATTTGCCCCTGCAACTTGATGCCGTTTACCAAATAGATCGACACCGGCACCCTCTCTTTGCGAAGGGTGTTGAGGAAGGGTTCTTGTAACGATTGCCCTTTTGCCATGTCATCACTCCTGGTTTTTTTATTTTTCGCCCGATAGATGGACTGGCTCACCGGCCGGGCGTTGGCTCAACCGCATACGGAAGCCGCAGCGCGGCTACCTTATTCCGATATCACTCCTGAATTGTTACCCATCGTTAACATGCTGTCAATTTCAATCAGGCCATAACAACCCGTGGCCAGCCTTTTAGACAACCAGGTCACAATAATTTACGGAGGTGGCTTTAGTTGACTTGTCCTCTTTAACACCACCACATTGTATCTTTCTAGCATATACAGCTGCTTTTACAACCTCAGTGCATTGTGTCGATCAGCGATTCTTTGCGACAATCAACGCCACCCTACAACCCTAAACTGGTGCGGTGCAATGTCAGCCTATAGCAAAGTCTACGATCAATCGATCAGCAACAAAGAGCAGTTCTGGCTGGAGGCTGCTCGCGACATCCATTGGGATCAGTTCCCACAGCGTGCTCTCGACGACAGTGAGCCACCTTTTTATCGCTGGTTCCCGGACGGCCGCACCAACGCTTGCTATAACGCCGTAGACCTGCACGTGGAAAACGGCCGCGCAGATCAGACCGCCATCATCTACGACAGCCCGATTACCAATCAAACTGCAAAAATCACCTATCGAGAGTTACAGTCCCGGGTATCGCGGGTCGCAGGTATGCTTCAGGAACGCGGAGTCGGCCTGGGCGATCGGGTGATCGTTTACATGCCGATGATTCCTGAAGCTGCTATTGCCATGCTTGCATGTGCACGTATCGGGGCCGTGCACAGTGTCGTGTTTGGTGGCTTTGCTGCCAATGAACTCGCAGTACGCATCGATGACTGCAAGCCCAAAGCTATTCTTGCGGCCTCCTGCGGTTTAGAACCCGGCCGAACGGTCGAATATAAACCACTACTTGATCAGGCAATAGAACTCGCACAACATAAACCGGATAACTGCTATCTATGGCAACGAGAGCAAGCACGCGCCAGCATCATTGACGGCAGAGATATTGATTGGAAAGAAGCCGAATCAAAGGCAATACCGGCTGATTGTGTTTCTGTAGATTCGAATCATTCTCTGTATATTCTTTATACCTCAGGAACTACCGGGGCACCCAAAGGTGTAGTGCGTGATACCGGCGGTAGTATCGTGTCGTTGAAGTGGACCATGAAAAACATCTATGGCGTTGACCCGGGTGAAGTCTACTGGGCGGCATCAGATGTAGGTTGGGTAGTCGGGCATTCATATATTGTTTATGCGCCGCTGTTTCATGGCAACACCACAGTGCTATATGAAGGCAAGCCAGTTGGCACACCTGACCCTGGGGCATTCTGGCGTGTCATTTCAGAACATAATGTCAGGGTATTGTTTACTGCACCCACCGCATTTCGGGCAATAAAAAAAGAAGATCCATCGGGTGATTACCTAAAGCAATACGATCTGTCTGGCTTGAGATATCTCTTTCTTGCCGGCGAGCGCTGTGATCCGGATACCCTTAACTGGGCTGAAAACCACCTTAAGGTCCCCGTTATCGATCACTGGTGGCAAACCGAAACCGGTTGGTCAATAGCCACTAACTGCACAGGCATTGAGTTGTTACCGGTTAAATCAGGCTCACCCAGTCTGCCCGCACCCGGATACAAACTTAAGGTGCTGGACAACGATGGCAATGAATGCAAAGCAGGCGACATCGGCGCACTGGTTGTAGAATCCCCGCTTCCACCCGGAACGTTTCCGACACTCTGGGAAGCACCGGAACGCTACGTTGAATCCTACTTCACCACTTTTCCCGGTCACTATGAAACAGGTGACGCGGGCTTCATTGATGATGATGGTTATATCTTTGTCATGGCTCGCACCGATGATGTGATTAACGTGGCAGGTCACAGGCTATCAACCGGTGCAATGGAAGAGGTACTCGCCGGACATGCAGATGTAGCCGAATGCGCTGTCATGGGAGCAGCAGACAGCCTGAAAGGTCAGGTTCCTGTTGGCATGCTGGTATTGAACTCCGGCTGTGATCGCAATGAAGAAGACATCTGCAAAGAAGTCATTCAGAAAGTGCGAGATGAAATTGGACCGGTTGCGGCATTTAAAAGTGCCGTGGTGGTTAAGCGTTTACCAAAAACCCGTTCTGGTAAAATACTTCGTGCAACCATGCGATCAATTGCAGACGGTACAGACTGGAAAATGCCGGCAACTATTGATGACCCGGCTATCCTCGACGAAATCTCGGAATCGCTGGCCGGTATCGGCTACCCGCAGGCTTCGTAAACTAGCATCAAGATCAGCTATAACACTGAAGTCGAACAGAAATCTGTCCGACTGCAGTGCAACATCTGTCACGGAAAAATTTAGCATATGCCTTCAATCAATCAGGAACTAATCGAACGACGCGACGCTGCCCGCGTGGGAGGCGGTCAGGCACGGGTGGACAAACACCATGCAAAAGGAAAGTTAACCGCAAGGGAACGCGTAGAGATCCTGCTGGATGAAGATAGCTTCAAAGAATCAGATATGTTCGTTGAGCACCGCTGCAACGACTTCGGCATGCAGGATCAAAAGATTCCCGGGGATGGTGTCATTACCGGCTGGGGCACGATAAACGGCAGATTGGTTTTTGTTTTCAGTCAGGACTTTACTGTTTTTGGTGGCTCGCTTTCTGAGGCTCACGCAGAGAAAATCTGCAAGATCATGGATCAGGCCATGAAAGTCGGCGCGCCTGTTATCGGATTGAATGACTCCGGCGGTGCACGCATACAGGAAGGTGTGGCATCTCTCGGTGGATACGCTGAGGTATTTCAGCGCAACGTGCTGGCTTCCGGCGTTGTGCCACAGATTTCAATGGTGATGGGCCCTTGTGCGGGCGGTGCTGTGTACTCCCCTGCGATGACCGATTTTATTTTCATGGTGCGAGATACTTCTTATATGTTTGTTACCGGCCCTGAAGTTGTTAAAACCGTAACGCACGAAGAAGTAACCCATGAAGAGCTTGGTGGTGCAGACACGCACGCTACTGTCTCAGGCGTTTGTGATATCGCTTTTGAAAACGAGTTACATGCACTACGAAAGGTTCGTGAGTTTTACGACTTTCTGCCACTTAACAACAAAGAAAAGCCTCCGCACCGACCTTGCTATGACCCGACAGATCGACGCGAGACCTCTTTAAATACGCTGGTACCGGACAACCCGAACCAACCTTATGATATCCACGAACTTATTGTAAAAGTGGTTGATGACAATCACTTCTTTGAAATCCAGCCAGACTATGCAAAAAACATTATCGTCGGCATGGCTCGCATGGATGGTAAAACGGTAGGTATTGTCGCCAACCAGCCGCTGGTACTCGCCGGCTGCCTTGATATCAAGTCATCTATCAAGGCAGCGCGCTTTGTTCGATTCTGCGACGCCTTTAATATTCCAATAGTCACTTTTGTTGACGTGCCCGGTTTTCTTCCCGGCACAGCGCAGGAGTACGGCGGAATTATCAAACACGGTGCAAAACTATTGTTTGCCTACGCACAATGCACGGTACCGAAAATTACGGTGATCACGCGCAAAGCTTATGGGGGTGCTTATGATGTGATGGCATCCAAACATCTTCGCGGTGATGTGAATCTAGCGTGGCCGAAAGCAGAAATTGCGGTCATGGGTCCCAAAGGGGCAGTTGAAATAATCTTCCGCAAAGACATCGGTGATGCGGAAAAAATAGAGCTGCGCACGGAAGAGTATCGAGACAAATTTGCCAATCCGTACGTCGCAGCCAGTCGCGGCTATATTGACGATGTCATCAGTCCCGACAACACCAGAAATCATATCTGCCGGTCACTGGATATGCTGGCCAACAAGAGCCTTGAAAACCCGTGGCGCAAACACGACAACCTGCCACTGTAATCGCCACGAGAATCAATAAATGTTTTCAAAAATACTGATTGCTAACCGTGGTGAAATTGCCTGTCGTGCTATGCGCACTGCAAAGAAAATGGGCATTGCAACGGTTGCCGTTTACTCAGATGCGGACCGAACCGCATTACACACAAGCACCGCTGATGAGGCTGTTCATATTGGTGCTGCGGCGTCCGCCGAGAGCTACTTATCAATAGATAAGATAATTCAAGCGTGTAAAGACACAGGTGCCGATGCCGTATACCCGGGCTATGGTTTTCTATCGGAGAACTCGGCTTTTGCCAAAGCGCTTAACGACAACAACATAACTTTTATCGGTCCGGGACAACATGCCATCGAATGCATGGGTGACAAAATCACGTCAAAGAAACTGGCCATTGAAGCCGGTGTTAATACGGTACCCGGTCACACCGATATCATCACAGACACCAATCATGCGGTAACAATTGCCTCAGGCATTGGCTACCCGGTGATGTTAAAAGCGAGCGCCGGTGGCGGTGGCAAAGGTATGCGTGTCGCCTACAACGACGACGAATGCCGAGAAGGTTTTGAACGAGCTACCAACGAAGCAAAATCAAGCTTCGGTGATGATCGTATTTTTATTGAGAAGTTTATTGAAAAACCCCGCCACATTGAAATACAGGTGCTGGCTGATAAACATGGCAACACAATCTATTTAAACGAGCGTGAGTGCAGCATTCAACGCCGCCACCAGAAAGTGATTGAAGAAGCACCTTCACCATTTCTTGATGAAGCAACACGTAAGGCGATGGGTGAACAATCGTGCGCTCTGGCGAAAGCCGTAGACTATCATTCTGCTGGGACTGTCGAGTTTATTGTCGATGCAGATAGAAACTTCTACTTCCTTGAAATGAATACCCGCTTGCAGGTTGAGCACCCGGTAACCGAGATGATAACCGGCCTCGATCTGGTTGAAGAGATGATTTATATCGCCGCTGGTGAAAAATTAAAACATCAGCAATCAGATATCGGCATCAATGGCTGGTCGATGGAAGCACGGGTATACGCTGAAAATCCGTTTCGCGAGTTTTTACCGTCAACCGGTCGAGTCACGAGATATATCGAGCCTGCAAGCTCTGACAATGTTCGCATTGACAGTGGTGTATTTGAGGGTGGTGAGGTTTCTATATTTTATGACCCGATGATCTCAAAGCTGATTACCTGGGGTGAAGACCGCAACACTGCTATAAATCGAATGCACGCGGCCCTTGATCAGTATCAAATCGACGGGGTGACTACGAATATTCCTTTTTTGTCAGCGTTGTTCAGCGACAATGATTTTCGTGCTGGTGATTTTTCCACCCATTTTATAGAGCAACACTACCCTAAAGGCTTCAGTCGACGCGAAGCCACAGATAAAGAGAAGTTACATCAACATATCGCAGCAGCCGTAACACGATTTTTACTACGGCAGAGATCAATGGCTATAAGCGGTACGATGCGAGCGGTGAATGCAGTAACTTCGCTACCACTGGTGGTCATAGACAACAACCAGCAGATACCTTTTACAGTAACGCAGCGTTCCAACACGACTTTTGAGCTGCAGTATGAAACCAATACCATCACTGTTGAAACAGACTGGAAACCTGCCGATCCAGTGTTTAACGCACGCATTGATAATGAAGAATTTATTCTGCAATGGAAGCGTACATTCATCGGCTACGAAATCAGTAATGCCAGCCAGACGGCAGAACTGCAGGTTATGTCGCCACGCGCTGCTGCAAAATTTCATTTAATGCCCATTCGTAAAGAGGTAGATACTTCAAACTTGCTGTTATCACCAATGCCGGGATTATTGATCGATGTAATGGTACAAGAGGGTGACACCGTAAGTGCAGGTGATTCACTCGCGATAGTCGAAGCGATGAAAATGGAAAACGTACTTAGAGCTGAACGCAACGGCACAGTGGCTAAAGTCGTAGCAACTCCGGGCAGCACACTGGATGTTGATCAAAAAATTCTGGAGTTCGAAGTATCATGATCGGCAAACTCAATCATGTTGCGATCGCCGTTAACGACATCACTGCTGCAGCCAGTGTTTACCGCGACACGCTCGGCGCGACAGTCACAGAAGCAATAGATCTACCGGAACACGGAGTGACCACGGTCTTTATAGAATTGCCGAACACCAAGATAGAATTGCTCCAGATGCTGGGTGAAGGTTCTCCAATCGAGCGCTTTATAGAAAAAAATCCCGCCGGAGGCATCCATCATATTTGCTATGAAGTGGATGATATTGCACAGGCAATTTCAAAACTGAAGTCAGACGGCGCCACGGTACTGGGCGATGGTGAGCCGAAGATCGGTGCACACGGTAAGCCGGTCATCTTTCTACACCCGAAAGACTTCTGTGGAACTCTCATTGAACTGGAACAGGTTTGATCAAAAATCCCGTACCTCTTGCTACTGCCTGGTGTCATGAAACTATGATCAGGGTTGATGGAGGAAAATTTCCATATCGCAGAGCGGATTTGCGGTAAAATTTCATCCCGCATTCCATACATCAGGCTTCGACAGAACATGGCATTTCAGGTAGACGGTAAGTTACACAAGACTTTCAACACTGAGCAGAAATCAGAAAAGTTTCGTGCTCGCGAATTTGTCATAGAAATTCAGGATGGCAACTACCCGCAAATGATCAAGTTCCAGCTCACACAGGACAAATGTGAGCTGATTGATGACTACAATGACGGTGATGAAATCACAGTGCACTTCAATCTGCGCGGCAGAGAGTGGAATGACCGTTACTTTACCAACCTTGATGCGTGGCGCATTGAAAGCGCAAACGGCTCGCAGGCAGCTCCTGCAGGTGCAGTTTCGGATGCAGACTATCCTGAACTCACGAAGGCTCCGGACGACTTCAAGGATGACATCCCTTTCTAGCTCTTACGAATAACAACAGTACACAAAAAAGGCGCGTAGCATCAGCTACGCGCCTTTTTAATTTAACTACTGTGTGTAGTTTTAAGCAGCTGTGACCTTCGCAATAGCCGCATCAATCGCATCAACGATCGTGTCCAGGTGCTCTTTGGTGCAAATTAAAGCTGGACTTAAGCAAAGCGTATTGTTGAAAGTATCGAAACTTCGATTAGTGCGACCGATTATAACGCCATTGGCCATACAATCTGCCGCAATGGCTGCTGGCACAGATTCATCCACCGGCACCTTGGTTACCCGGTCTTCAACCAGTTCTACACCAACGAACAACCCAACCCCGCGAACATCACCAATGATTTCGTGCTTGTCTTTCAGACCGTTTAAACGACCGACAAGATACTCACCCATCTCAGCGGCGTTCTCCACCAGGTTCTCTTCTTCAATAATACGAATATTTTCAAGGGCTGCCGCCGGACCCGATGCACAACCGCCAAACGTACTGATGTCGCGAAAATAGCTCATTGGATCATCTGCATTTGCCTTAAACCGATCAAACACTTCTTCAGTGGTAACGGTACATGATATAGCCGCGTAACCGCTGGCCAGACCTTTGGCCATCGTGACAAAATCAGGCTTAACACCATAGTGCTGATAACCGAACCATTTCCCGGTTCTACCCAGCCCGCAAACAACTTCATCTATATGCAACAGTACATTGTATTTTTTGCAGATCTCCTGAATGGTTTCCCAATACCCGGCCGGTGGAGGGATAACTCCGCCACCTGCCGTGATTGGCTCCAACACTACAGCACCTACTGTTTCCGGGCCTTCTGCAAGAATAACTTTTTCTAATTCGCGAGCAGCTCTCTCACCGTAATCATCAACATCGCCATAGGCGCTGCGATACTCAAGACAATCAGGCATCATCACAAACCCGGGTGCAAACGGACCGTACTGATCTTTTCGTTGTGACTGACCACAGGAGCTCAACGCGCCTATTGTGGTGCCGTGATAATCACGATCACGATAAATGATCTTGTGTTTCACACCGTTGTTTTCGATCGCAGCGAGCTGACGCACCATCTTATAAACTTTCTCGTTAGCCTCTGAACCAGAGTTCGAGTAGTAGACGCGGCTCATACCAGGCATTTTCTCAATCAACTTGGCCGCACACATGGCCGCCGGTACGTTACCCGCAGAACCCGCGAAATAGCACATCTGAATCAACTGATCGCGCACTACATTCGCGATACGCTCACGACCGTAGCCTACATTAACGGTCCAGACCCCCCCGGACACGGCATCGATAAACTCTTTGCCGTCGGCATTCTTAACGTGGATACCGGACCCGCTAATCATTACAGGTGGCTTGGCTGTTTCGTAAGGCTTGTGCTGCGTCAGGTGATGCCAGACGTGGGCCTGATCATTGTCGACAACTTCATCCAGATCGATCTGCGGGGTATCGAGACTCATGACTTTTCCTCGGTTGGAATGCCTATTCGCAACTATGCATTAGGATAGCAGCAGCATGCCTAAATCAACCCCACCTTGATAGCGACACAGCCAGAATTCAGCGTGGTCCAGATGGCTCCAGCTTGCGCAAAGGATGACACCGTTCTCACATTGTCAAAAACCGCAGCTTATCAGTGCCCTGTGACGCCGCTAGGTTCCATTGCTCCAGTGTGATGCCATCTCGCTAGAATATTTTTTCCGGATTCATGATGTTCTGGGGATCGAGTGAATTTTTGATCATTGCCATAAAATCCACACAATCACCCAGTTCCTTGCGCAGATAAGACTTCTTGCCCTGCCCGATTCCGTGTTCACCGGTGCAGGTTCCCCCCATTGCAATGGCGCGCTGACTTAAGCGTTCAGCAAACTTTTTCGCCGTTTCTATATCCCGGGGTGAATCCATATCGACTATCACTGCGGTATGGAAGTTTCCATCGCCAACATGTCCGACGATCGGTGCGAGCAAACCGTGTTCTTCAATGTCTGCCAGCGTCTCTTCTACACAGTCTGCCAGACGGGAGATAGGCACACATGCATCAGTGACAATAGCATCAGTCCCGGGGCGCAGCGCTCTTGCTGCCCAGTAGGCATCATGTCGTGCCTGCCACAGCTTGCTGCGCTCTTCGTTGTTGGCCGTCCATTGAAAATCAGAACCGCCGAACTCTGCAATGATTTCAGCAAACGTCTCGGACTGCTCTTTAGTTGACGCCTCACTACCGTGAAACTCAACAAACAGGGTTGGCTTTTCAGCGAGTTCCAGTTTTGAATAGGCGTTACATGCAGCAACCTGCACTGCATCGAGCATCTCTATTCGCGCTATCGGTAACCCGTATTGAATGGTCTGAATCGTTGCGCGGCAAACCGAATTTATATCCGGGAAATTACATACCCCACCCACAATAGACTCAGGAAGTCCGTGTAGTTTTAGTGTGAGTTCGGTGATAACACCAAGGGTTCCCTCTGCACCAATCATAAGCCGCGTTAAATCATAACCGGCTGAAGTCTTGCGCGCGTTGCTCGCTGTTTTTATCTCTCTGCCATCTGCCATCACCGCTTTCAAGCTGAGCACATTGTCTTTCATGGTTCCGTAACGAACCGCATTGGTACCGGATGCACGCGTTGAAGCCATACCGCCAATACTGGCATCAGCACCGGGATCAATTGGAAAAAACAAACCGGTATCACGCAAGTGCTCATTCAACGCAACTCTTGTCACCCCTGGCTGAACTGTCACAGTCAGGTCTTCCTGGTCAACACTGATGATTTGATTCAATGCCGTTAAATCGATAGATATTCCACCCGCCGGCGCATTCAACTGACCTTCAAGCGAAGAACCCGCGCCAAATGCGATAACCGGACACCTGTGCTCCGCACAAACCTGCACCACCCATTTCACATCTTCAGCCGATTGCGCAATAACAACGGCGTCAGGTGGCTGGTTTTCTATATACGTTGTGGTGTGACCATGCTGTTCCCGAACACTATCGCCGGTCAGGAGCCGTTCACCAAACCTTTGCTGCAGGATGTCCCGCGCTAGCTTGTTATCACGTGGCTTCAATTCATTCATTCTAATTATCTTGTTCTATTTGGTGTTGGAGTAACTTCACTCCAATGATCCGATTAGCTCGACAACTAACAGGCAGATCTAACTAAATGTTTATAGCCGGGAGCAAAGTCTACCGCGCTTTCACCGCACTCCGGCATTGTAGTTGTATTTCCCAGCTGACCTGGCCCCCGTTCCAGTCACGCCAATCAGGCAGCCACTTATTTCAGGCAGTTATCACATTCTTCACTATATTTAAGCGCGGCACTTCAACAAATCCGGTCTAAACAAATGCCCGGTTCAACAATCAGTACCAGTCGTATCAAGCAAATATTGCATGGTTCGATATCACTTGTAGACAGTTTTATTTCGCCGCTGACACCTGAACGACACAGGTAGCACTGAAGCGACACAAGAACCTGACACAGGTCACTACAAGCTCCCATGCTACAACATCTCACTAAAATCATAACAGTCGCCCCATTTGCGCTGGCTTGTGCACTAATCGTCGGTTGCGCCGGCAACCCAGTGCAACCGGAGTCCGGCCAACTCAAGCGCGGGCAGGTTGAGCATTTACTCGCTCACGAAAACCAACTGCTATCCGGCTCACCAAATCCGCCCGTGCAATCATGGTTCCGGGAGGCCCGTGATCTGGTCAGTCAGGAGCTGGACACGGATCTGTCGAAAATAGATCTGCAGATAACCGATACCAAAGGCATCGCTGTACATGCCAAAGAGAGCCTGATGGATGCTCTCGAGCACGATCTTGATAATCCAAATTTCGCTGAAAATCTGGTAAACAATATTCTGACGGTACAAACAGAATCGGTATTGGCGATCTATGCGCCGTCAATCAAGCGGATCCTGTTGCACGATCAGAATCTGGAAAAATACCTGAATCATCAGAACGCATCTCCCAAACAGGCCGTTCAGGCACTTTTGATTCACGAACTGGTACACGCAGCAGACGACAAAAAATACAACGCCTTCAAGCAGAAGGCTTTGTCTTATCAGGAAGTTTTTGCAAAGTCTGCGGTAATTGAGGGCCATGCACAGTGGCAGACTCGAAGAATCTGCAAACTGCACGGTTGCAACTACGCTTTCGCCGAACTTAACAGGTACATGTTTGATTCAGGTACTCCCGAAGATCCGGCCTTAAAGTATGTACAAAGCCGCAGCTTCAAAAACCTCGAATTCATCTACAAGGAAGGCGAGCGTTTTATAGATCAAATACAAGAGCGCAGAAACAGCAACACCATGCTTAAACTGGCCTTCAAAAAACCCCCGCGCGATACCATTCAAATCATTGATCCGGATTCATTTCCGAATAGATCACGCGAAAAACGAAACGATGCCCTATCAGCAGCAATTGAAAACGCAGAAAAACCATGGAACATACACAGCACAGGAGGCCTTAAGCGAAATGTTCTGGCGGCCGCAGCATTTGCAGTGGACCCAACCGCACGTCAGCCCGTAGTTAATTTCTATACCTCAAAAATTATTGCCGCTACCAAGCACGAATACTACGAACACGCCAGTGACACACCTATTCCAGTCGCAGTAATCGCATTACAAACAGATTCCAAATCGACTGCACAACAAACCGCGAACCTTATTTTCGAAAGCACGCTTAGCACCTACAGACAATTGCAAGGCGATCTGGTTGATATAGATGTCTGGCAGGAAAACCACCACAGCGCTGTAATCGACAACAAGTACGTCGGATCACAGCAAATAGAAATGCACACTGCAAGCACATATATAAGAAACGGCCTGGTGAATGCAGAGTATCCGGTCGAAGTTGTCACCGCGACCAGCGGCAACTACCTCGTGCATATTGATGGACGATACATCCATGGTGTAGAAGATCTAATGCAATTTGCCGGCAGGCTGTTACTTTCGATGCAACACGCGGAATAAGTACATCAAGCCTAAAAAGCCTCCGCAGACGTCATTAACACCGTTCGCTTATCGCCAACCCGGCGCGTGAATCGATAACGATCAAAGTACTCCAGTAGCTCGACAACAAGGTTTCTGCCCATACCCGTTTTGTTGCGATATTCAGCAACAGTAAGGTTATCCGCAGCACTCAGACTCTCGGCGATCTCGGCCAGCTCCTTCAGCGTAGCCGGTAAAAAGTAACGATTGTCCGTTACCTTAAACACTTTGCCATGGGCCACACAGTGGTTCATAAACTGTCGGGTCTCTGAAAGCTCCTTATTCAATACACCAGCCAGTTCAGTCAGTCTGAGCGGCGTTTGCCCGGCGGTGAAAAGCTCACGTTCAATTTTTTTCCAGCATTCATCGTCTGACTGACTCATCTGCACCCGATGCTCAGCGTGACGAAGTACCGAGGCCAATCGAACCACCCGGTTCTGTTTAATCAGTTTCTGTACAAAGTATTCAAGCACCTCCTTGTCAAATTCTCTGTTCGTTGCCTGAAGCAAAACATCCAGCCCGACGCCGGCCAGATCAGGATTGTCTTTATGCATAGAAAGTAACGTTTCTAAAATTTTTTCTTCAATGTCTCCACTTTGCGAAGTAGTTAAACACCATTTACCCGACGCAGTGTTAACAACGCAAAGCGCTTTATTTTCGACAAGCTCTGCGACTTCAACAGCAAGCAGATTAAACTGGCGCGCGAACTTAGTAAGCTCCACCCCACCAGAGTGTAATTCCAGCAAGTTGCTCAGTGCTTCAGCAGCCGTGCTGGTGTTTAACGCTGCGAGGTATTTAAGCCTTGCCGGCTGACTGCGGCCACGCCGCGGGGGGAACACATCAAGAACTCTTCCCCCTGCAATGGTGGAGCGTGCGGACTGATCGCGAAGAACAAACCTGTCGTTGTGCGACGCAGTAACTGTCCTTTCACAGATTAATCGCGCTAAGACAGTTTGTCCGTAGGTAAAGCTTGACGTATCGAGCAAAGCGATACGACACGGTATATCTGCTGTACCGAGATGAAGATGCCCAGGCGTCCAGTGACTTACTTTTCGTTTACTATGAGTAGTATCCTCCCCGGGGGAAAACGCCGCAGAAAGAACTACATCCACTACTTTAGTCCGCACTGCAAATGCATCTGCCGCCATCCATCCACCGCGTCGCAGCATCTCCCGGGATAAGCTGCCACTCAAATTTATCGCACACCTTTGCCCCGCTGAGGCTTCAGTTGCTTCCGTGTTTTGCGCATGTATGCCACGGGCACGGGCAGAATCGCCTTCGGATGAGTTATCCGAGACCAGCGTCAAAATATCATTTTTTTCAAGCATGCCGGAGGACACTGTGCCCGTCACTACTGTGCCGCTGCCATCAAGAGTAAAACAGCGGTCGATTGCCATACGAAAATAACCGCCAACCCTTCGGTGCGGCAACGACTTTATAAGTTCCAATAGCCCGGCCTTCAGATTCGACACTGCACTTTTATCCAATACAGACATTGAATAGAAGTCAGTGGTCGGCAAACCAGCACTTTGTAGCAACCCACTTACCGCATCTACCACCTGTGACTGGCGTTCACTACTTACCAGATCTGTCTTACTTATAACGGGCACTATCAGTTTGGCGTTCATTAGTTGAAGAATGGCAATGTGTTCGATTGTCTGCGGCATTGGACCATCATCTGCCGCGACCACTAGCAGCGCGATATCAACAAGCCCAACGCCCGCGATCATATTGCGAACAAATTTTTCATGACCGGGTACGTCAATGATTGCTATATTCCGCCCGTCATCATCCTGCATGTAGGCAAAGCCGATATCTATCGTCAATCCCCGTCTTTTTTCTTCCGGGTTACGATCCGTATCAATGCCGGTAAGAGTTCTTACCAGTGAGGTTTTTCCATGATCAACATGCCCGGCTGTCGCAATTATCATAAGTTCTTTATCATGGTGAAGGCCTCTTTGGACGAATGCCCTCTATACTCGTTGCTGGAAACATAAATAAGCATATCGATAACTCCGGTATTCTGTCCCACACACAAAAATACCGCAATCACGGAGAAAACCATGGCTAGACTCGACGAATTGACAGCAAATCAGCGTGAGGGGCTCGAAACGCTGGAATGCCCATCAATAGACGACGCCGCATTTGTGCCCGCTAGACCGCTGAACCAGTGTCGTGTGGCCCTTATTTCATCCGCAGGATTGATGCAGCGCAAGGCCGAGAACATTCCAGGTGACAGCGCCGATTACAGACCCTTTGACAACGCGTGCCCGGACCGGGACATCCTGATGAACCACGTGTCAATTAATTTTGATCGAACGGCATTTGCCGAAGACATTAACACCGTATTCCCCAGAGCAATATTAAAGGAGATGGCAGAAGACAAGGTTATCGAAAAAGCAGCGGTGCGACATTACGCGTTCATGGGCGCGACTACACCTGAGAAAATGCAATCAAACGTGTTGCGCCTTGCCGATGAATTAGCCGCAGCCAACATAAATACTGCTTGTCTGCTTCCTGTTTGACCAAACTGTACTCGCGCCGTGAGCGCAATTGCACATTGGTTGGAACAGGCAGGTATAAGCACCGTGGTTATTGGTTTGGTTAAATTGCATCTTGAAAAAATACGTCCGCCGCGCGCTCTGTGGGTACCATTTGAACTCGGCCGCCCACTCGGAGCACCCGCGAACCCGCAATTGCAACGTGCAGTGCTGGACAAAGCACTGCGGCTCGTCGAAAACTCGGACAAACAGTGCCTGATAGACTTTGAAACAGAAGATCCACGACGCATCGCAGATAAAGATTGGCAAGCGCCTGACATCGGGACTCACCAAGCAATTTTGGACGAGGTCACCGAACTCAAACCGTTCTATCAGCGACAGTGTGTTGATAAAAGCAGAACCGCAGTTGGCGTATCTGCAATTGCAATTGATGAACTGGCCGCTTTGGTAGACAAGACATACCTGGACAATGAATTCCAACCAATCAGATCAGACATCTCAGATCGCCTGATGTTTCGGCTCGCAATAGATGATTTGAAAGCCTACTACATTGAAGCCGCACTGGCAGGTCGCGGTAATCCATCAAGCAGGCAGATCTATGACTGGTTCTGGAAAGACTCTTTACTGGGCAGTCGACTCAGAGAACTAAGACATCGTTTTATGGACTCAGACAATACCAAGGTTGCAGATATTGGATTAAAATTCATTGTGCCGCACTTGTGGCGAGACTAACACCGTAGCTGGTCTATCCCTATACAAAGCCAGTGCAGATACTGACAGGCAAATTGGTAATCGTATGTATCAACAGATGTCACAGCACCTCGCGGCTTGAACAGTGGAGAGCCTCACACATCCAAATCAGCTCCCTTCTGTGGATAAAATACTGCAATCCGGAGTGTTTACCGATCTGAGTGAGTGCTACGGTCGAGAGGTCGTTGTAAATGAAGTCAGAAATCATCTCAATCGCGTTCGACATGATCTTGTAAATAAGGATACTGCCACCTCGACACAAATTGAAACACACGAAGTCAGTGAAACAGCAGTGATTAATCTTCTGCATACCGCAGTAGCAAGCCTGCTGCAGAGTAGTTTCAGCCCTTCGCTTAAGCGTGTTATCAATCTCACCGGTACGATTCTACACACCAACCTTGGGCGTGCGCCCTACCCTGCATCTGCGATAGAAGCGATGATCGAAGTGAGTCGTGGTGCCAGCAATCTGGAGTTTGACCTCGCGTCAGGTAAACGCGGCAGACGTGATGACCATGTCGAAGCATGGATTTGCAAACACACAGGTGCTGAAGCCGCAACCACAGTCAATAACAATGCTGCAGCGGTACTTTTAACACTAAATAGTATCGCGCCGAAAAGAAAAGTGGTTGTCTCACGCGGCGAACTTATTGAAATTGGCGGATCATTTCGAGTACCGGCCATCATGGAAAAAGCCGGGTGCAAGCTGCGTGAAGTCGGCACGACAAACCGAACCCATTTGCATGACTACGAAGCTGCAATAGATAAAAAAACTGCAGCGCTGATGAAGGTGCATACCAGCAATTATGAGATTAACGGCTTTACTAAAAGTATTGCTGCAACAGAGCTTGCTGATCTTGCCCACAAGTATAACATTCCGCTCATTGATGACCTTGGCAGCGGTACGCTCACTGACCTCAGCAACCTGGGCTTACCCTATGAGCGAACTGCTCGCGAAGCACTTGCCGACGGGGCGGATATCATAACCTTCAGTGGCGACAAGCTACTGGGTGGCCCGCAGTGTGGCATCATTGCCGGACGTGCAGACCTTATCCAGTTAATAGAAAAAAACTCGATGAAGCGGGCAATGAGACTTGACAAGGTTACGCTGGCTGCGTTAGAAGCAGTGCTTAAACTCTATGCAAAACCTGAAAAACTGGTGGATACAATTCCGGCACTGACACTGCTTTCACGCAAACCGGACGACATAAAGAAAACCGCGGTTAAGCTACAGAAGGCGGTGGCAAAACAATTGCCACAGCTGGAGGTATCGGTTCAATCATGCCAAAGCCAGATCGGCAGTGGCGCGCTGCCAACCAGAACGCTGGACAGTTATGCCGTGGTTATCACTGGTGACTCAGAAAACCCGGCAAACAAACTCGCCTCGCTTTTCCGTTATTTAACCACACCGATAGTCGGGCGGGTGAGTCAAGAATCACTGTGGTTTGATTGCCGAGCACTCTTCCATGAGCTGGAGGAGATAACTGCAGTGATCGACGCCGGACTATCTTAGCCCTGGTTCAGTTATCAAATTAGTTCTTTTAACAACTAGTTGGGAGCATGCGGGTTAACTCTTCTCGATTCCCGCATGGGCCTCATTGCCCCAGACTTTTTTAACCCGCTTGTCGCGGCCACACGCTGCTCGATAATACTTATAGCGCAGCGGATTTTTGAGGTAATAATCCTGGTGATAATCTTCCGCGGGCCAGAACTCGCTAGCAGGTTCGATCGCCGTCACTATCGAGTCTTTCAAAACGCCATCACTTTTTAGTTTATTCAATGATTCAAGCGCCTCAGCTCGCTGATTTTCGTCTACTGAATAAATGGCGGTGGTGTAGCTATGGCCACGATCGCAAAATTGACCACCTGCATCGGTCGGGTCGACACTGCGCCAAAAAATATCCAGTAATTGACCGTAACTGACCGTCTTAGGGTCATAGCTTATGCGCACCACTTCACGATGCCGGCCCTGATGATGATTCTTGTAAGTGGGCTGAGTGGTCTCACCCCCCGAGTAGCCGGACACCGTCTCCAGTACGCCTGGTACATGATCGAAATCAGATTCCACACACCAGAAGCAGCCGCCGGCAAAAATCGCTGTAGCAGTATTGTCGCCAGCGCCGTTGGCAGTACCCGTGCCGGTAGAGTCGTTTGCAGTGGAAGTCGCAACGCCTGCAAGTGACAGCAACACCACGACCGGCAGAACCATAATTAGTCGCATTTTACGTTTAAGGCTCATAGTGTTAGTTCCCTGATTGAGTGAACACTACGACCAGCTTTATTGCACAACGTTCGATCTAATACGATACGAATGCGCACTTTCGCCGAAAATTGGATATCACATCGGCAATAGAGGGAGCTGTCGCTATCGCGCGCCGGCAGAAAACCTGGAGATAGTTCTCAATAAAATGCGCAGGTCCATCGCAAACGAAAGCATTTTCACGTAGTACAGGTCATAAGACAGCTTGTTCACTGAGTCTTCCTCACTGACAGCATAGTCAGCGTTGATTTGTGCCCAACCCGTTATACCTGGCTTGACCATCAACCGGTGCACAAAAAACTGAATATTTGACTCAAGCTTGCTGGTAAATTCCGGACGTTCGGGTCTTGGACCGACCAGAGACATATGACCTAAAAGCACGTTGATCAGCTGAGGTGCTTCGTCGATGCGACTGCTGCGCAGAAATTTTCCGATGCGGGTCACACGCGCATCACCTTCCTGAGCGTACTGTGCACCGTCTTTCTCAGCGTCTGAGCGCATACTGCGAAGCTTGAGCATCGTGAAGGTCTCACCGTACTGGCCAACACGTTCCTGCCTGAAGATTATTGGCCCGGGACTTTCAAGTTTAATGGCGATGGCAGCAATCAATACAAACGGCAGCGATAGTATCAGGGCGATCGAGGCAATCACACAATCAAACACTCTTTTCATCGTGCTTTTATACAAGCTCTCGTGTTCTGACTGCGAGTCAATAATCCATTGCGCACTGATGTGTTGCGTAGGTACTTTTTCGTACAGATTTTCTACAAAACTGGTAAAGCGCGACACTGTTAAGGTGCCGTCGAGTAGTTTGAGCAAATCACTCTGGGAAGGGGCAAGAGGGTCATCTACATCAACTACAACCTGATCGACTCCATTCAAGGTTGCCCATTGCCTGAGATCAATACTAGGATTTTCGCTTAGATCAAGCGAAATGATCTTCACGCCGCCGGCCTTTGTATCACCAAGAAATCCCATGCTGTGTTTGATGAAGTCATTTGACCCGACAAGTGCCGCGACAAACGTATTTCGCTCTGCCAAACCTACAATCAGCGCACGAAGCGCAAATAAACCGACTGTACAACCCAGCAAAGTGAATACTGTGATCAAACGACCCACGGTTAAATAATGAACGAACAACAGCTCAGCGTTTATCAAAACCACTGCAATCAAAGACACAAAGAAACAGCGAGCGAGTAAGCCGAAAGATCTTTTTTTCTGGTTGAGCTCGTGCAGCCCTGCAATGTGCGCCACAACCGCTACCATTAGTGCTGCACCAAAGGAAAACCCAAGTTGGCCAACATGATCACCTTTCACAGCAATCAAGGCATAGGGAGTTAAAGCAAAAGCGAGAGTCGAACTCGCATAGGCCATCGCGTAATCGATAACGAACCATGTCCACGGACGAATGCCAGCGAGGGAACGTTTCCTGGTGGCTTTGGGGCCCACCAATGTGCGCGTCACATTGGCTGCGCTATCTACGTTTGCTGAATTAATATCCATCGACTCTGTTGCCAAACCTCTTTGCTTACCGCGTCCAGAATAGCGTAATGCAACGAAACGATCAGTGACGCGCTTGGCGGAGCCAGAGTTTAAAGCAATAGACAGATCACATAAAGATATCAACGAGCGGCAAGCCGGCAGAAAAAACCGTGCCAGGTGGGCAGCCGACTGAATCACACTGGAATAGACTCAAAGAGGGTCTACAAAGGTATTAAATTTCACGCAAGCGATGTCACAGAAATTAACTCAAAGATCTGAATCTTCATCGATTATAGACACGCGTTCCTTGCGATCAAAATTGTAAATCAGTCTGATACCGAGCCGGTTCTCATTCAAATTTTCCGACTCAACAGTTTCTTCGATCAAATGCTCATATTGCAGACGCAGTGTCGTTAGCGAGCTTAAATGGCGATCAAACGCCAGACGACCAATGCCTTGTTTCCTGGATAGATCTCCGCCCAGTTCCCTCTGATCAGAGTAAACAGCATCTACGACAAAGTCAGAGCGACGGCCTGCAAGCTTGTACTCAAAGCTAAATCGCTCATCTACAAACAATCGCTCGGAAGTTGCGTCGCCGAAGTTGATTGAACCTGAATTCGTGGGCACCACAGCATCAGCAGTTTCGGTGAAGGCGGTAACCGAATCGAGCGCAACACGTGAATTGTTTACACCGCGTGCCCAGCTGGCAGTCATACTGGATTTTCGCACCCGATGGGTGAATGACAACGTAGGGCCTTCAGCATAAAAACGATCACTGAAACCAACTGTGAGCGAAGTACGTTCACTGGGTGTCCAGTTAAGACGTGCCTCCATGTAGGAGTTGGAACTCGGCACTTCATCAAGCGAGGCAAAATCATTGGTCTCCTGACCACCAATCAATTGAAGCAAAACAGACTCGCCAACGGTTGATCCCAGGGAAGCATACAACGCGCTACTGTCGTAGTCCCTGAGGCCATCTTCATTCACTCTGGACTTTTCATAGCTGCCACCTACCCCCCAAATGAAACCACCGAAGCGTGGATTGCGGGAAAACGAGAACCCCACGGTATCCTGACGGAAATCAAAGTCACTATCGACATCATTATCAAGTGCCTGATGACCAAAGCCAAGATAGAAGTCAGCATAGCGACCAATCTGGCGAGCGATAAACGGATTTACTCTTATGCGCGCCTTCGGCTCTGAAGATGCATCAAGATCAAATGGACTCTCACCGGAAAAAACTTTACCGTACTCAAGGCTGGAGTTTATGTAGAGTAAACCGTCAACCAATGTACCACTGGTGTCCAGTTCGAACCGCGGATCGACAACTTCATCATCCTGCTCATTAAAATGATAAGCCTCCACCGAGGCCGTAATATCAGTATTAAAGCGGTTACCTTCAAACGCCAGTTCAACAGAGGGTCTGACGCTGTAAGCAATCTCATCAACATCAGCAAACTGGCGACTGTCCGTAGCGGTTACACCTAAATCAAGAAACTTATACACCTGCCAGTCTGCTTTCGCTGGGTCTGGTGCAAAACCGAGTAGCGATAACAAGAGTGATGCGGGGATTATATTTCTGTACATATTAAGGAGTATCCGGTGTAGTGCTGCAACGACTGGCGCTAATCAGGCTAGCTGATTATTCGACCATATTGCGCGAAATCAGCCACTGTTCAGACAAACTCAACCACGATAGGTCTGAGAGCTTGAACGGCTATCGTCGGGTATTTGGGATAGCGTTTAGCATCCCGATTCATAGCACGAGCAGACCACCTGAACCACGTGGTCTGGCTCGTTTTGACAACTTCGGTTTTTAGACCAGCTACCCGGTATTCCCGAAGCCATAGCCATAACCGTAGCCATAACCATAAATGTTGTTCTGCGCCTTTCGTGTTTTATTCAGCACAAAGCCAACTCTTGAGTGATCGTTAACAATCCTAAGCGCGTCCGAAACCATGCCTCTGGTAGTAGACTCCGCGCTTACAACAAATACAATCTGTCCCGCCAGATCGGCAACGATGCTCGCCTCACTGGTTAAAAGCAGCGGAGCAGAATCGACAATGATTACCCGATCCGGATAGTTTCGCGACAACCCGTCAACGAGGTCTGACATGTTTTTGCTCGACAAAAGCTCTGTCACATGATTGTGCGAAATTCCCGCTGGCAGAAAACGGAAGTTCGGCAAGTCTGACTGCCAGATCAATTCCTCAGGATCACGATCTTTGTTATGCAAGAGCTCAGTCAGGCCGGGACGATCGTTATCGAACCCAAGCCGTTTACCACAACTCGGATTTGTAATATCCCCATCAACCAGCAGTACTTCGCGATCTTTCTCGAGCGCGATACTCAGAGCAAGGTTAATAGCAGAGAACGTTTTTCCTTCACCGGAAACGCAGCTTGTCACCATAATTACGTTACGGTTTACCGACGCACCATCCAGGTGATCCTGCGAATCGACAGCCGCAAGGATCGGGCGCTTAATGGCACGATACTCCTCAGACATCTGATTTCGAGGAGCGGACAAGGACAGTAATCCTTCGAGCTCCATTGCTTTGTACGGCAGCGTGAAGGTCTTATTTGAGGTTGCAGCACTCGATCGGAGACTACCGCTCTTTACAAGCTGAACAGCGGGATTTTCCGCCTTCATCACGGTCTTTGGCGGCACGCCGGGAATTGGCGGGATCGACAACGGATCCTCAGCCGACGCACCCTGTACCAGAGGCTTATTAGCAGCGTTAAATCTCGCAATGGCTTTCTCAATAGCGCCCATTACTTCTATCCTTTGCTTAAATTTAAAATTAGTTCGGTTTACTTGTCCAACATCGAAACTTGTTTAGTCCCGCTGAAGGCATCGAGTTTCAGGCTTTCATACACCGCATTGTTTTTAACTTGCATGTACAGAAGGCCACCAAACACAACTGGAAGTAACAACGCCAGGATACCGAAATTCAAGTTAGACACTGTATTGTTAAAGCCGTGTGCCTTTTGCGACATGCTGACCCCGCCTAACACCGGGATTCGCGTGTAGTGCTCAAGGGCACGACGGTTATAAAAAACCGGATGCAGCAGCGACAGGAAGAAACTGACTGCAACACCGACTGCAATACTACCGATCAGCACCAGAGCGTTCAGCAACAGTTTGTCCGGGTCAGTCGCACGTGATGGAACAAATGGCGGATCAATCAGGCGTATCTTCACGTCATTAGAGTCTTGCTCAACGCTGCCGGTAAGTCTGGCCGCTTCACGCTTATTTAGCAGCGTACTGTGCTGCTTACGAACTGTGTTGTAGTCGCGATCCAGCTGTACCAACTCAGCTTCAACCAGCGGAAAGCTATCGGCAGTACTCTTTAGCGAGTTTAGCCTCGACTGATAGTTTTGATTTCTCGCTTGAAACTTGGCAACTTCACCCTCGGCTTCAGCCAGCAATGTGCTCACTTGTTGATAGACCACATCGCCCTGCAACAGAGCCGCTCTATCGCCGACACCACCACTGCTGTTAAGCTTCGCGACCTCCAGATCAGCAATAGACTGGCGTAGGATTGAAACCTGCGGATGGCGGTCTGTAAATCGAACCAGCAATTCATCAAGCGTGTTTTGCAGCTCCTCAATTCGAGCATCCTCAGGAGTTGCACTGCTGGCACCACTCAACACTTTTCTCTCAACCTCAGCTAGCTGGGCACGCAGCGAATTACGCTGGTTTAAAGCTTCCTGGAAACCCAACTCAGAGGCACGCTGCTGCCCTACCAGAGTTTCCATGCGCTTGTAGTAACCACCCTCCTCACCTGGAAGTGAACCGGCATTTTTCAATTTGAAATCAGCCAGCCGTTGCTCTGCAGCAGTCAAGCGCTCTTCGTAGTCCTGGATCTGCTTGTCAAGAAATGTAATCGCTGTTTGATTGTCTTTGCGTTCTTCATCAAGCGAGCTGTTTACGAAGATATCTACCAGAGTTTCAACAACACCCAGTGCCACGTCAGCTTCAGCGTGCGAGTACTCAACTGAGTAGAGTGATTTAGTGCCATTGGTGTCATAGATGTCGATCTGATTTGCTAATCCCTCAATGAGTCCCTCGTATGCGCTTGTGTCGCCAGGTGGAATACCTGCATCAAGGTTGTTTTTCTCTATCAGCGCCTCAAGGTTAGGACGGCTCAACAGAGTTTTACTCATGAGTGCTACCTGTTTCTTCACGTCGGTCTGAACCGAAATATCTCGAATCAGTGGGCCGAGGATACGATTGGTATCAACGAACAACCTGGCTGTGGCCGGATATCGGGAGTCCACCTGAGCAACCATCAGCCACCCAAGTAAGGCCAGCGTCCAGGCGATTGCCAGCGCTGTCCATCGATATCTGGTTACACCCCAGACAAACTCACTTAACTTGTCAAATAACTCATGCATTATCGTTACTAGCCTTTACTGTAATTCGGTTACCGGTCAAAAGTTCAGTCAACCCTAGAACCATGATTCGGGAATAATAATGATGTCGCCAGGTTGTACCGGGCGGTTGGCTCTAATATCTCCACCCTTAAGCAGGCTGTGCAACCTGACTCGATAAGACCGTTGTTGGCCATTGACATTTCGCACCAGGCGAGCCTTGTTGCCGTTTGAGAACTTACTCAGCCCGCCAACTTCAATCATCACATCAAGTACAGTCATATTGTTGCGATAGGGGACTGTCTTCGGTTCTGAGCCACCACCTACAACTTTAATCTGTTGTGACGGATCTCCAACGAACTGATCAACGGTGATTGTCACTGTCGGGTTTTTCACATACGTGACGTATTTCTGCTCGATGTCACGCGCGAGTTCTGTTGGTGTCTTCCCGCTCGCCTGCATGTCTTCGATCAGGCGCGTGGTGATTTTGCCATCCGGACGAACCGGAACCTCAACAGACAGATCTTCGTAACCCCAGACGAAAATGTCCAGCGTGTCACCGGGACCGATAATGTACTGGTATCCAGTATCTTCAGTAGCGGCAGTGGTCCCGTCAGTGGCCCCAGTCGCCTGTACAGGCTTTGCCTCATCCGGCTGCAAAGTACCCCCGGTACATCCAACGGTTACCAGCAATGCAATAGTGGCAGTTAACAAAATTTTCATGATGGCACTCAAGCTACTTTTTTCTGGGTTGACAACCGAACCTGATCCGGTAGCAAATCCTCGTTAATAAGATCCCTGATAACTTCACAGATATCATCCAGGGAAATAAAATTTCTATCACCAGCCATGGCGTTCAACAACATGCGACTGCAAATCAAATCGATCCAGCGTGGTACACCAAGGCTCGATCGATACACGGCACCGTAAACACTCTCTGCAATACTAGGATTGTCGGTCCATCCCGCGGAGCGCAACTTATGCAGAATGTACTCCCGTGTCTCTGACATCTCCAGTGCATCAATGTTGCAAGTTGCAACTAATCTTTGATGAAGCTGTTCATATCCGGGCGACAGCAGTGTCTCACGCAGTGTCGGGTGGCCAGCCAGCACCACTTGTACGACATAAACACCGTTTTGCTTCAAGTTGCACAACATGTAGACCGTACTCAAGTCTTCCTCGGACAGCAAATGTGCATCGTCCAATATCAGCACAGGTCGTTTTGACTGCCTCAGGTTAGCTAGTGTATCGCGAACAGCGCGTGAATTTGAAACTTCAGGTGCTGCCACTATACCAAGCTGCTCCAGATAGAGCTCGAGCAGATCACTGCCCGCAAGACTTGCACAATCTACCACCGTAACCGGCATTTCGGTATCACTGGTTTCCGCAACAACCTCTTCAATGAGTGTACTTTTACCACTGCCGGGTATTCCAGTGATCAGGACCATACCCTCACCTCTGTGAAAAGCATACAAGAGATACGACATAGATCGTTTGAACGACTCATGGAAGTAGAGGTTTTCGCCTCGAGTTGTAAGTGGAAATGGTTCCGCTTTTAAACTGTAGTGTTCCTGGTACATAACTCGGCCTGCTGGAAAACGCAGAACTATACGGACAACACCGACTATTTACATCGAACGAATTCTCACAACGCTTCAAAACTGAATCAGTTCTTGTTGTAGTTGTTCTTAATAACAAATTTAACGCGCTAGCTGCGGCAGCAGCCGAATTAGACATCGGAAGCAAATTCAATGGCTTGGCAAGATCTGCGTGACTTACGTCTCAAACCATATTTGCCTCTAACAGAATTGTTAATTAAATGGAACAGTTCAGCGTTCAACATCTTTATGCAGCTTACTTCTCAGCCAACTCCTCGGCAAACACTTCGGCCATCGTGTCCCACTCGAAATCCTGCAAAAGCCGCACAATTTTTGGCTCCATGCGAGCCAGGTTTTGATAATGGCGAAAGCGCGTGCGAAGACTCAGGCCTTCGATTCGCGGTTGCTCCGGATCAATTTCCCAGGGGTGAAAATAAAATATAGATCGCTCGCCATCTTGCTTATATACCCGATTGATCGCCCACCGGCTCATCTGGTACGGATAAAGCCGGAACCAGCCGCCACCACCACAAGGTAAATTGCGACCCAGCACCCGTGTGGTCGTTATTGGCAACTCAACGACGGCGTCTTCAGCCCGCGAGTGCGCAAAGCGTGGTGCATCCGGTATTCCATACAGATCATGACGTATGGGGGCAACGCTTGAACTGTATCGATATCCCTGCTCCGCAAGCACAGTGTGAGCCCACTCATTCTTGCGTGTGAAAGAGTAGCTCGGCGCCCGATATCCACTCACCCGTGCACCGGTCACATCTTCAAGCGTCTGCTTAGCCCGCTTTATATCCTGCCCGAATTCCTCACGGGTAAACCGCGTCACCATAATGTGGTCCCAACCGTGTGACGCGAGTTCATGCCCGCCCTCCACGATCCGACGTACTACAGCAGGATACTTTTCTGCCACCCATCCCAGCGTAAAGAAAGTCCCTTTCACATCGTACCGATCAAACATCGCCAGGATGCGGTCGGTGTTTTCCTCAACCCTGCTTTCAAAGTCTCCCCAGGTGGAACGGTCGACATACGGATCAAATGCAGAGACCTGGAAGTAGTCCTCGACGTCCACTGTCATAGCGCTTGCGCGCCGGGTGTTTGAATTTGTTTTATCAGTCATTTTGATCGCGACGCAGTTGTTTTAGGCTTAATCGGCTCAGGATGCACAATCCGTATTTATTTCGGCCGCAAACTACAATTAAAATGCTCCTAGTCATTATCTGGTGACCGATCCAGGGATCGACACTCTGGTGAACAGATTCTCCACAATCAGCCGCTACTTTTGGGTATGGGCGTGGCGGTCTGGAGCTCCCTTCTTCTGCTACACCAACTATTTATCGGATCTTAAAAAAATGTGTGGTATCGCAGGCTTCACCCAATTCGATCACTCGTACGACAACCCCGAAAAACTGCTCGAAACAATGGGTAACACGATTGCTCACCGTGGACCCGATGATTCAGATGTCTACACCGATACCGAAGTTGGCCTTTGCCACCGGCGGCTGGCAATTATCGACCTGACCGAGTCAGGCCGTCAACCGATGTGGTCCCCAACAGGGCGATATGTAACGGTTTTTAATGGTGAGATTTACAACTTCCAATCCCTTCGGGCAGAACTTGAGTTAGAAGGTGTCAAATTCAAGAGTGCCTCCGACACCGAGGTCATGTTGGCGCTCTACGAGAAGCACGGGCCCGACTGCCTGCAGTACCTGAACGGCATGTTCTCGATTGCAATCTGGGACACGGTTGAAAGAACTTTGTTTCTCGCCAGAGACAGGCTCGGCAAAAAGCCACTCTACTACTACCGCAAAGGTAATCAATTTGTTTTTGCCTCCGAAATAAAAGCAATCCTCGCAACACCGGGAATAGATCGATCCATCCGCAACGATGCAGTAAAAGATTTCTTCTTCTATCAGTACGTGCCTGAATCAAAATCAATTTTTACGTTCATTGACAAGGTGCAGGCAGGACACTGGATGCTGATCAGCAAAGACGATGTAAAAACACGGCAATACTGGGATGTATCATTTGCGGACACCAGCGACAAATCAGTTAATCAAATTCAGGATGAACTGTACGAGCTGCTTAATGACAGCGTTAAAAGTCGCATGGTAAGTGACGTACCGCTGGGCGCATTCCTAAGCGGCGGTGTCGATTCAAGTGCAGTGGTCGGATTGATGGCGGGTAACAGCGAGACCGCAGTAACTACCTGCGCTATCGGTTTTGATTCAGAAAAGTTCGATGAAGTAGCCTATGCCGCAAAAGTGGCGGAGAGGTTCAAAACAGATCATCACGAACTCACAGTAAAGGAAACGGTTGCGGACAATTTAACTGAAATTGCAGGCTATTTTGACGAACCGTTTGCCGATCCATCCTTTGTACCTACGTATTTCGTATCAAAACTCGCCAGATCAATGGTAACAGTCGCACTCGCCGGCGATGGAGGCGACGAAAACTTTGCAGGCTACAGCAAGTACCAACAGGATGAGCTTGAAAACAAAATTCGTTCAATGGTGCCTGCAATTCTGCCTCGAAGCATTTTTAACAAAGGCTCAAAAATGTTGTTCGACAGTAATAACAGGCAGCTGCGCAGGGGAGCATCCTTATTGAGTTCTCTGGCGGTGACCCCTGACACGGGGTTTTTTATCTCAAATAGTTTTTTCAGTGACACGCTATGGGAGCAATTAGTAAGAGATGATTTTAAGTCTGAGCTGACAGACTATAACCCCGCTGACATCACCACCAAACTCTACAATTCTGCCGACACAGACAACCATCTTTCCAAAATATTGTACACCGATATCAAGAGCTACCTGCCTGGCGATATACTTGTTAAGGTGGATAGAATGAGCATGGCTAACTCACTCGAAACCAGAGCACCGATCCTTGACTATCGAGTCGTGGAATACGCCGCCACTATTCCCGCCAACCTTAAGCTTAAAGACAAAGAATCAAAATATATCCTTAAGACAACAATGGAACGTCTGCTCACTAACGAAACTTTGTATAGAAAGAAGATGGGTTTTTCAGTACCGCTTGCGAATTGGCTCAGAAGCGAAATACAACATATAGCAGAATCAAAACTCTTTGCCCCAAACAACGGCCTCTCTCAGTTTTTCAAACCCGATGAAGTGCGGAATGTGTGGCAACTACACCAAAGCGGCTCGAGAGACTTCTCCAGTGAACTCTGGAGTATGCTGGCTTTTGAACTCTGGTGGGAACGCTACATAGACCCAACCGCTAACTAGCCAGACATTTCTGATGACAGCCCGAGTGAGAGCGAAAATAAAAATTCTGCACCTGACGTATCACATGGGTATTGGTGGTACAGAGCAGGTTATTTATCAGCTGGTAAAAAACGCAGACGATGCTGTATTCGAGAATGCAATCGTCTGCCTGGAGGGCGAAGTCGGCGCTATCGGGCAACAGTTGCAGAGTTCCGGTACACAATTTCATGTACTCAATCGAGCGCCGGGCTTTGACACCGACCTGATCAAATCTGTCAGACGTCTGATCCAGTCAGAAAAAATAGATATTGTCCATTGCCATCAGTATACACCATACGTATACGGTGTACTGGCAGCACTGTTTAGTAGCGCGAAAGTAGTGTTTACAGAACATGGTCGCTTTCATCCTGACCGGTACAGCTGGAAGAGAAGGCTGATCAACCCGCTGCTCGGACTGACAACCAGTTCAATCATTGCAATTTCAGCTGCAACTAAAGAAGCACTGGCAAAATTTGAATGGTTTCGACACAGTTCAATAGAGGTAATTTACAACGGCATCGAAGCAAACACTCCTACGGACACCAGAATTAACAACACGCTGAATCTACAGGATGAACACATTGTGTTCGGCACTATTACCCGCTTCGACACTATCAAAAACCTGCCAATGATGGTCCGGGCTTTTGCTGATATTTACCGCAAACAGCCGAGAGTGAGATTGCTACTCGTCGGAGACGGTGATCAACGTCCTGCTATCGAACGACTTGTCGAGGAGCTGGGTGTCAGGGAAGCGGTTCTATTCACTGGCTTTCAAACCGATACGCGTAAATATATGTCGATGATTGACGTTTATGTCCTCTCATCTTTCAGTGAAGGAACATCAATGACACTGCTTGAGGCTATGTCTTTTTCAACCTGTTGTGTTGTCACAGCGGTAGGAGGCAATGTTGAGATCATTAAAAATGAGGTCAACGGCCTGGTGGTTGAATCCGACAATACCGCGCAACTCGCTGACGCCATGCTTCGACTATGCGCTGAGGATGAGACCCGCGCTACACTAGGTAAAGCAGCAAAGCAAACCTTCGATCAAAAATTCGCTCTGAATCAGATGATTCAGAGCTACAGAAAAATTTATTTAAACGTAGCTGCCGTAAAAGCCTGATTATCGGGGGTAAAGTCTGGCAGGGGTATACTGGTTTTGAGCTACCGCTTCTGTTGGTTCATCTCCATCCAATGTCGCACCAGTTTCGTCTAAGGTGCGCACTGGTTCGACCATGGCATGGATCGGTGCATCCCTGGTGATACTTGCGGCACCAGCATCCTCGTTATTGTCATTTTTCCAAAGATAAATAGAATCGATGAGAGACCTGAAAGTCGGCATTTTTCGTTTCTCAAGGCAGTACTTACATGTGCCCAACAAGATAATGCAATAGGTGATTTCGAGAACCATAAGATCGAGGAAGAAAGCGATAGAGTAGAAAGCGATAAACAACGAATTTAACAAATCGTCTAGATAGTCTCTCTTATAACCGTGTGGGTTCTTCTTCTCAGGGTCTTTCTTTTGAAAAATATTCTTAAGCCTCAGGAATAGAAAATACATATACACCAAGGCCGCGCTAACCCCACAGGCCGCACCAAACTGCACAAACGTATTGTGCGCCACATAGGGTTCCGAGTCCGAATACTGAGGATAAGCGCGCATGAAGTTTCCAGCACCCACTCCCAAAAGCGGATAGTCAGCCATGAGCTGTAGCCCCACTCGCCAGGATTCCAATCTTGGATCAACCTGTGTCCTCATCTCTGGAGAGTCATCGGAATTCTCGATAAAAGCCCTATCTCGCTCACGTTCTTCAAGGGTTACCGTATCAGTCACACGTGTGAGCAAATGGCCGCTTTGATCAACCACTGCAACCACAAGACCCACCATTAGTATAATCGAGGCTTTTTTGCTGTAACTGCGGAAGAATATGTATGTCATAGTGACAGTGAGCGCCATTAGCCCTCCCCGCGAACCTGTTAAAAACATCGCATGCCAGGCTAGCGGAATACATAGCCACAACCCGTATCGAATTACCCGGTAGCTGGTACCAACAGACAGATAGTAAAAAATGGGCACAGCGAGAACGAAAAGCATCGCCAGATAATTTTCATCGTGGTATGAACCCCACGGACCGTTGAGCCTGCCATTGTCCCCGAAACGCCAGTACTCACCAGTGAAATAAATTTTATTTGCCCACAAAACATAGACCAGCAACACCCCACCTATCACAGTAATGAGCGTGATCAGCTTAAATCGCGTATCGATCAAAAGCAGTCCCACAAAGAAAATGATCATAATCTTGTTGAAGATGTCGAGCATCTCAAGCGAAGAAAGCTGAGCAATCTTTATGTCTACAAATTCTGCGAATGGACTGTAGGCTATCGAAAGGTTAAACACCACAACCAGAAACATCAAACAAATACTTGGAAACACAAATAACCGCCTCCAGTCAACCTGACGGGTAGCGGTCGCAAGACCAAGGCCAATAAGAATAGCAAGTGAGATAAAGAGGGAATTTCGACCGTCCTCGCCGAAATGTTGTGGCCAAAGGTCCTTCGGTCGCCCCACAGCAAGTACGTAGTAGAACGCGACGCCCAGCCACGGAACTACAACGGCAGTGATGCATGTCAGCAACATATAAATTAGTACAGGAATTGTCATAGTCTCACCAACGATGTTGCTTGCTTAAACGGTCAGCTGCTGTTCTGACAAGCTTGTTACCTGACCCCGGATAGTCGAAACATCCAGGTGTGAACAGGTGCTCAATTCGTTACGAAATCCGCCCAGGCCCTTAAGGCTCTTGCCGGAACACCATCGCGCCGTCAAATCTGGCAAAATTGGAAGGACGCTAGTATATCCATCCCAATAAGTATTATTAGGCAGTCGGTCATTATTTCGCAACGCTGAATGTGACGTACTGGCAGAGAACTGAAAACTTTTAGGTTGCAACCTGCAGGTCTTTTATCAAAAACAACGTTGTTCCGGAACGCTAGCATAAACTCGCCAACAGTTCGAACCACGCCAGGATTTTCTCGCTGCAACGCTACTCCCGCTAGAATCCACAACAAGTGCCCATAAATTCCGCCGCTGGCTTAATGTAAACTTTAATTTACAACAATTTTCTGAATACGAATGCTTTTCGCAGAAGTTAGTGGTCGTTTTCTTGTATAAAACCGTTCGCCAGTGAACCACCGAAACAACCGAATGAATCCAATAGCCATAACTGTGAACGACCTGCAACCGGGAATAAATCTTATTCGCGTAGGCATACCATTGCCAATGGGCTCAGTTGTAGATTGTGACAATTTATCGTTCATTGATGAGACTTCAGAACGGATAACAGGCGAGGCCTCAGACATACAAAGCCGCATAAAACCCACTGCTTTCTGGTCAGATGGCAGCGTTAAGTGGTGTCTCGCCAAAATTGCGATTCAAAGCGCATCCAGAACAAACCGGATACTTCGGCTTCAGTCCGGATCATCACCTGAACAGGAAATTTTGGTCACTGTCATCGAGGATCAGAACATAGTTGTCACGAGTGCGTCTGCAGCATTTAACTGGAGTAAAAACGCAGTCTTCCCAAGCATAGACTATGGCAGCGAGCCACTATGGCAGCCTGGCGCCTGCCACGCGCAACTCACACTTGACGACGGTTCACCATGTGATCTTCAAATCACGGATGTCACAGTACTTGAGAGTGACGGTCTCAGCCTCAAACTACAAGTATCGGGTGTTTACAACATCAACAGTGATAAGCGTTTGAATGCCAGATTCATATTCGAGGTGTTACCGGACGCAAAACTATCCCTGGTGTGTGAAGTGCACAATCCACATCGCGCGCAGCATCCCGGAGGGATCTGGGATCTGGGAGATCCAGGTTCAATAACTTTTAGCGACTTTTCCCTCGCAATGAAACAGAACCTACATGACTCAACCACCCACCTGCTCCCCGAGCCGGACGGTGACTGGATCATTGCCAGTCAGCCAATGGTTTTATTCCAGGCCTCAAGCGGTGGCAAATACTGGGATAACCCGGTACATAAGAATGCAAAAGGCGTGGTTTGTAACAATTTCCGCGGCTATCGGCTAACTTCCAGCGAACAGCACGTAACAGATGGTGAGCGAGCGAGTCCCACAATAAGAATTGAATCCAACGGGTCTGCATACACTATGCAATCCCCGAACTTCTGGCAGAACTTTCCGAAAAGCATTGATATTGATACGGATCAAATTGCATTAAGGCTGTTCCCCATGCATCACGGTGACACCTACGAAATACAAGGCGGCGAACGAAAGCGCCACGAAGTGATGTTTGGCTTCATGCCCGCCACCAATGTTTCAGAAGTTATCAGCACCTCAAAACCTTTTGCAAATGTTTCCGTGACAGCCTACAAAGCGGCAGGTGTATTTAAAAGTTTTGACGACCAGCTAATCTACACTAAGTACGACTCGCTTCTGACTCCGTCAAAAGATAGTTCATCCGGATTCTACGCAAAACGTGAGCAGCTTGATGAGTATGGCTGGCGCAATTTCGGTGACATTTATGCAGATCACGAAGGGGTAAACCATAAGGATGCAGACAGACCGTATGTATCTCACTACAACAATCAGTACGATGCCGTCTACGGGTTCATTCGCCAATACGCGCTGAGTGCAGATTATTGTTGGCAACCTCTATTCACTGATCTGGCAAATCACATCATGGATATTGATATTTATCGAACCGATGAAGACCGTATTGAATACAACAATGGCTACTTCTGGCACACAGACCACTTTGTTGAGGCCGAAATCGCAACGCATCGCACTTACTCAGCCACACAAATTGACAGCGACGGTAATCCTCAGCAAGGCGGAGGTCCGAGTGCCGGTCACTGTTACAGCACAGGCTTGGCATACTACTATTTTATGACCGGCGATGAAGAGGCAAAGAACACGGTTATCAATCTTGGCAACTGGATCATCAACTATCAGGAAGGAAGCGGCACGCTCCTTGAGACTGCAAAAAAGACTCTTAAAGAAGATACCACAAACTTTATAAAAACCTGTAAAGGTACAAAAGTATTTAAGTATAAGTATCCAATGAATCGGGAAACTGGCAACTACCTGCGCACACTGATGGATTGCTTTGATCTCACTGCCGACAGCGACTGGCTGAAAAAAGTGGAAGAGATTATCACCAACACTGCGGGTCCACAGGATGACATAGACGAACGTGACTTTGAGAGCGTCGAGTACACCTGGTTCTACGTTGTTTACCTGCAGGAAGTCGTTCGATACCTCGACCTGAAAAGATCTCTGGATCAGTACGATAACAATTTTTACTACGCACACCGCACGTTACTTCACTACGCAACATGGATGGTGGAAAACGAACATCCTTATCTTCATGATCCGGATAAACTGCTCAACCCCAACGCAACCTGGGTAGCACAGGAAACCCGTCGGGTAGAGGTCCTTTATGCGGCTTATAAATATGCGCAAAAAGACCGTGCTAAATTTTTGCAGCGCGCACGATACTTCAGAGACTATCTCGTGGAAGAACTATCTCGCGCCGAAACACTACATTACGCAAGAATCCAGGTTTTGTTACTGCAAAATCACGGTACTTCAGCCTTTCTAGATACGGATAGTCTGCCACACCCCGGTATTCGCGATGTAAACCTGACCGATCAGGATGGTTGTTTTCATACACCAGCCACACACTTGAAACACATATCCGGCCGGTTGATTTCCAGTCTGCTGAAATTCCGAATCTCTAACGAACTACGCTGGCTGCGAACACGCGCTGGTTAACAACTATCTGGCAATCGAAATCCCGATGACTGACACACCCATAAAAGTACTACATTTTATCTGTTCGACTGGATTCTATGGTGCAGAAAAATGGATACTCGCACTCGCTAACAACAGCGATCCGTCACTGGTAACCTCCGAATTAGTGGTAACTCGCGAGCGCGAAAATCAGGATTTACAACTGGTTCGCGATTTCAACGCTCTTGGTCTAACCAGTCATGAGGTTGACATGAGCGGTCGTTTCGACCCGCGCGCAATAAAGTCTCTGGTAACGCTGATTAAAGACCAACAGGTTGATATATTGCACTCGCACGGATACAAGTCAGACATACTCGGGATTATTGCGGCCAAAATAGCGGGCATAAAGTGTATTACCACACCGCACGGCTTCGAAAAAACCAACGATCGCAAACTCGAATTGTTTATCGCCGCAGGCTGTAGAACTTTCAAGTACTTTGACTACACGGTACCCCTGTCCCGGGAGCTGTATGCCGATGTTCAAAATTACAAAGTGCCGGATGAAAAAATAGTCTACATCCGAAACGGTGTTGACTTGAAAGACATTGATTACCGAAAACCTGCCGAAAATCCTGTGGTGCGCGATATCAATGACCCGTTGAATCTGCCGGAGAAAAAAACGATTGGTTTCATTGGCCAGATGATCGATCGCAAGAATGTCAGTCACCTACTTGATGTGTTTGACAAGCTGGCATCTGAAAACAGCGGTCTTGAGCTTGTTCTCCTCGGTGATGGAGTCAGCCGAAGTAAATTCGAATCGTATGCCGACAAGCTCGAATCCAGAAATAGAATGTCATTTCTGGGATTTAAAAGTGACCCGCTTTCGTACCTGAAAACGTTCGATTTGTTCGTCATGTGCTCAACCCTGGAAGGCATTCCCCGCTGCCTGATGGAATCAATGGCGATGGGTGTTCCGGTTGCCGCTTATGATATACCCGGAGTAAATCAGTTACTTGAACATAACAAAACCGGCTTACTCGCAACTCTTAACAACAAAGATGAGCTATACGCCTGTTGTAAAAGATTGCTGTGGGATGAAAACCTCGCTAACACTATATCTGCTGCTGCTGCACAGCATATCAATGACAAGTTCTCTGCCAGACGCATGGCCATCGAGTATACAGAACTGTATCAGCAACTATTGGACGGTAATCCGATAGCTGCATAAGTCTTTTTCTATGGCAGATTTTTTACCAGCATCGGCCCGATCAGATTAGCAACCCGCACTGGTAGCTTCTGCCACGCGGAGATAGCAAGCTTATACTTGGGATTGTCGGGATTTAACTCTGGCAATTCATTTGCGTCTTGCAACCAGTAGTGCCAGAAAAGTGGATGCTCCACAGCTCCCCATTGCTTTTTAAATTTATGCGTGCTGGCACCTTTACTGGATCTGCCAAAATCAAAATACTGATACTTCGATTCTATTGCTGTACGAAGTATTTGCCGGTACATAAACATATTTGCACCGAGCGGATTAGCGCGACGCAGACTCGATGCCCAGGGAATTTCCAACTTATCGTTATACCCGAGCAGAAATCCGGCCGCGACTGGCTTACCCTCATGCCTGACGACGGCAAGACTAGCCTGCGCCTTAAAATCCTCAAGAATATTCGCAAAGAATTTGCGGCTGTATACAGGAGTTCCAAGATCTCGCATGTTGTGGCTGAACACACGATAGAAATCGGGCAGTAACTCGGAACCGCCAATCACGAATTCCAGATCATGCTGCGCGGCACGTTTTACCTGTGCGCGAACTTTAGTACCGAGCCGCCGATCCAGTTCATCGTCGTTTGAGGGCAGCGGCAATATCATGGTGATTTTTTGCTGCTTGCAAAGCCACGGTTCGCGTCGGTGCGTCTCTCTTGCCTCCCAGTGAGTGCAACCCAGCGAGGTACCTAGCTCGGCAGCAAACTCCATCATTTTTTGGGCGGCTACCGGGTAGGAAGTTAATGGACCGCCATAGTTAAAGTAAGGCATTGAGACCAGAAAGGACCCGAACAACCGGCTGTTCAAATGCACCGTTGGAAATACACCGCACAGTGAGCCGTCAGGTCGCCGACAGGTAATGTAATGTGCATCATGACCAAAGTTAGCTTTAATCAATTGTTGCCAACGCCCGTCATGATAAACCGTCGAATGCTTCTGCGATGCGAGAAACGCCTGCCACTCCGGTAGGTCTATAGTCGGCTCACTCGCGAGCAGCAATGTATCAGCATCACAATCCAGCTTCTGATCCACGACTAGCAGATGCGCCGGAACACTTTGCTGTACGGTACTCTCTAATTGATCATCTGATGGTTTATGTGACTTCCGGCAGCTCTCAATTTGAGTCACTTGCTTATCAATATCAGTTCCGATCTGCTTAATCTTTCCACTAATTTCGGAAACGCCGGCAATCAGCGCAGTTGTATCTTCGCCCTTTCTACGCATTTCACCAATCTGGCGGGATAATTTCTTTCTGTCATCAATCAGTACCTTCTCACTGGCCATCAGTCTTGAAATACTATCAACAGATTCTTCGATCAACACATCGTCCGTAGAATCTCTCAGCAGATGTTCGAGAGTAGATTGAGCATCTTTCTTTATGCCGTCTCTGATTTTTTTCTGTAGCTTTGACATTGAGTATTGGATAGGCCGCCCGGTCGAGCAGACAAGTATAGCTCAGGCTGTTTCACTGCCAGGTTGCACAGATGGACTTTTTCAAATCCCGACAGGGAAATTTGAGGCTAAATGGCGATTATCGTAAATCTGAGAGCAATCAGATGGAAACAAAAGGAAACTGATCAAATTGTCTCAAAAAAGTAAAATCAAAGATGGCATAATTGAATCGATAGACTAATGTTATGTACGTCCAAAATCAGCGGATCACAGCCTGTTCAAGGCACAATATTCACCCAAGCTATGATCAAAAAAATAGCCCAGACAATCACCGTGATTCTGATTTTGCCAATCTATATCGTTTTCCGATTGTTGGCATTGGTTAATAAGAACGATGCCTTCGCAAGCAGCTCACAATTTATGAGCTTGCTGCCCGGTAAAACCGGGAGCTACCTTCGCAACAGCTTTTATACGCTCACGATGACAAAGTGTGAGCAAGGGGTCGTCTTCTCCTTCGGCACATTATTCTCACAAGTTGACACAGAGATTGAAGCCGGCACTTATATCGGGCCGCAGTGCAATATTGGCAGCTGCAAGATCGGGCAGGATTGCCTGCTCGGGAGCGGGGTTCACATATTAAGCGGCAAAAACCAACACAATATTGAAAGCACCGATATCCCTATACGTCAGCAGGGTGGCAGGTTTGAAAAGATCACGATCGGTCAGGATACCTGGATTGGTAACAATTCCGTTGTGATGGCCGATATTGGGAATAAATGCGTGATTGCCGCTGGATCCGTAGTAGTGCATCCGGTTGCCGATAATATGGTAGTGGCCGGCAATCCGGCGATCGTGATTAAAGAGCGCTAACCCAGGAGAGCGAAGATCGCTCGATACCTAACTGGCGCTTCGGTACACCGGCCTGGATGACCATCGTTTGTTAATAGCCCTTCTCGCCGGTTGCTCCAGGAGATAATAGGAGACTACCCCAGCGGCGACAGACAGCAACAGCGCCGTAAACAGGCCTCCCGGAAATCCCCAGGAATAGGTAAAAAATATTTGCTGCCACAGATAGATTGAGTAGGACCACAAACCAATAAGTCGAATAAAACGGTTGGACAAAATAGAGATAACAAAAGTCGGCATGTCTTTCAGGTGATTTACTGTCACCGCCAACAGAATTGGGCAGACAGAAAACAACAACCACAGAGGTGCCCTATTGGCATAACAGATGAACGCCAGAAAAAAACAGATCAGGGGCAGCGTGGACGGCATAGTGATTTTGTATTGGCGTGCGAGCAACCCGTAGCCTGCTGAAAAAAGAATAAACACCACCGAGCACTCAGTTCTGATCAAATAGAAACGAAATTCTGCCTCCGACAACTGTGCATAGCGATAAAATCCCAGAACAACAAGACCAAACCCTGTCAGCAGCAAAACGAAAGCAATGTGTCGGCGGCTGACAAAGAGCAAAGTCATTGCGCTTAAAAAAACATAGGCGTGCTCCTCCACATTCAGTGACCAAAGGTGTGCTACTACAACCCCGCTGCTCCAGATGTCTGGCTCTACCGGTGTATAAGTACGCAGAAAACTCAAACTGGCTATCAACTCCCAGACTGTATACTCAACTGACAGGAATGTAGCAGCGGTAAACATTAAAATTACGCATACGAAAAAAGCCGGATAGATCCTGCTAAAGCGTCTGATGTAAAAGTCACGCAAAGATATTCGCTTTTCAAACAATATGACGCTCATCAACATACCGGAAAGCACGAAGAAGACGTCCACCCCCATACGGTCTTCCCAGACCCACTTGATGTCATAAAAGTGACCACATAACACAAGTAATATGGCAATCCCACGCCAACCATCCCAAACGAGTACGCGCGACTCTCCTGGTGACACGTCGTCAGTTGGAATTTTACTGTTCTGAATTGAATTCAATGGATCGCTAATAAAGATTTACTTGCGGACATACTAGTCCCCATAAACCACTCAGCATAGTAAACAAGCCGCAAACCGGAATACGACTAACTTAGGGAATAGGATCCGCTCGAGTCATGTGTTTCACGGCCCGTCAGCGCGGGGGTGAACACACACACAAGCTTGAGATCCGTCAAGGCATCAAGCCGGTGGCGATCGTGCTTATCCAGAGCGTACATATCGCCCGCTACAAGCTCATAGGTTTCATTCGACTGGATATCACTCAATCTGGCGCACCCCTCTATCAGCAGATTCGCCTCTATGTGATTTTTATATTCAAGTTCCAGCGACTGACCAGATGCAACCGTCGTCATAGTCAGGGTAAATCCGACATTATCCGCATGTATCAGGTACCTTGCACTGCTCCATACCTCCGGTTTTTCAGTAAATCCTTCAGATGCCTTTACATCACTAAGACTACGGACAATCAAATTTATCTCTCAGGTTAGGGTCGCTACTCCAGACGGAGTGTTGACGTCATTACCCATTGCACAATCGACAAGCGTAACATAATGTTGCACGATTGAGGTTCACGCATATCCGGTATAGAGATTTGAGCGAAGCAGTCAGCTTTTCAGACGTACTGAGCGCACATAAGCGGCTTGAGAATCATATCTTAAAGACACCGCTGCTGGAAAGTGAATTACTGAACAAGCTTGTAGGCAAGCGGTTACTGGTAAAAGCCGAGTGCCTTCAGCACACAGGTTCGTTTAAATTTCGCGGTGGCACATCAGCAATAACCAACCTGACACCGGCACAACGCAGCGCAGGGGTTATTGCCTATTCATCTGGCAATCATGCGCAAGGGGTTGCCTATGCCGCGCGCAGAGCATCAGTGAATGCTGTCATCATCATGCCTGACGACGCCCCCGAACTAAAAATTCAAAACACCCGTGCCTATGGTGCTGAGGTAGTTCTCTACGACAGGCCCGGTGGACAGTGCCGCGAATCCATCGGTCAACAGCTGGCTGCTGAACGTGGTTTGTATCTCATCAAACCCTACGACAACAAAGAGGTTATTGCAGGTCAGGGAACCTGTGGACTTGAAATCGCCAGTCAAGCCGGGGCTATAGGTATAAGCAAAGCGGAAGTTCTGGTTTGCTGTGGTGGCGGCGGACTAACCTCCGGCATCGCAATAAGCCTAGAAGCCAGAGCACCTGAAATGATCGTCAGGCCGGCGGAACCCGCACACTACGATGACGTTATTCGATCACAGAAAAGCGGACAGCGTGAACAAACAACAAACGATCAACCGTCAATTTGCGATGCGATAGTCACCCCGTCTCCTGGAGAGCTCACTTTCCCAATCATAAAACGCCTTTGTCAACCGGGCATCGTCGTCAGTGACCAGGAGGCACTACAGTCAATGGCAGCGGCCTTGAAACACCTGAAGATTGTTGCAGAGCCGGGCGGCGCGGTAGCTCTTGCAGCCGCATTGTTTCATACGCAGGAACTCGACACCGACACAGTCATTTGCGTGGTTTCGGGTGGAAACGCAGATCCGCAAATGATTAGACGTGCCCTGGAAACTGATTCGGTCTAATTTCGTAGCATGCCAATCGGGCCAGTATTGGTAATTTTCCATTACCTGCATCGCGTTTTACTGATAATCGAATTCTCAATCCCGGCAGATACATGCAATTCATCACACATCGCATCAGCTGCCCAAACAAACCAAATGGAACTTACCCGCTGACTTTGCATCGAAGGGTATGTTCAATGCATTCAGACCTGAATCATTGCTTTGAAATACAGATCGTCAAAACAACAACCGTAATCATAACGCTGAGCCCACATGAAAAATATAAAAATACTGATTGTACTGGTGGTACTGGCGCTTGTCGCGGCGTTCTTTGTTTTTGATCTTGGGCAGTACCTGTCGCTGGATTTTCTGAAAGCACAGCATCAGTCTCTGGTGACCTATACAACCGAAAATAAAGCAGTTGCTATTACTGGATTTTTTCTATTGTATGTTGCAGTTGCGGCCCTTTCACTGCCTGGAGCTGCGATCATGACGTTGGCGGGTGGTGCGATATTTGGCTTTCTTACCGGACTAATTGTCGTATCCTTTGCATCCACAGTCGGCGCTACCCTCGCCTTCCTGTTTTCGCGCTTTATGTTTCGCGACGTAGTGCAAAGCAAATTCGGTTCTCACTTACAGACCATCAATAAAGGTATAGAAGAGGAAGGTGCGTTTTACCTTTTCACACTTAGGCTCATACCGGTAGTGCCGTTTTTTGTGGTCAACCTGCTCATGGGCCTGACCGGTATAAAAACACTTGTTTATGCGCTTGTGAGTCAGTTGGGTATGCTGCCAGCGACCGCTGTTTTTGTAAATGCAGGAAATCAACTGGCGCAATTAGATTCATTAAAAGACATTTTGTCCCCGTCACTGCTTGCTGCTTTCGCGCTGCTAGGTATCTTCCCGATAGTTGCAAAAAAACTACTTACCTTATACAAAAACAGGAAGACTTCCGTTGCATAACCCCCCTAAAAGCTTTGATACAAACATCGTCGTCATTGGTGCCGGTTCCGGCGGATTAATCGCGGCTCTGATCGCCGCTGCAGTGAAAGCCAAAGTAACACTGATCGAAAAACACAAGATGGGCGGCGATTGTCTCAATACTGGTTGCGTACCGTCAAAAGCGTTGATCAAAAGTGCAAGATTCCTGCACGATGTAAAAACCTCGCAAAAGTATGGCATCAAGTCCGCCACGGCGGACTTTGAATTTTCCGATGTAATGGAGCGGGTGCAGGACGTTATTAAGAAGATTGAACCACATGATTCTATAGAGCGATTTACCGGCCTGGGTGTGGATTGCGTCACCGGTGAAGCTAGAATCATTGATCCATGGACAGTTGAGGTGAACGGTCAAAAAATCACTGCACGAAATATCATCCTCGCGACCGGTGCACGACCTTTCGTCCCACCCATAGAAGGACTCGATCAGGTCAGCTGGTATAGCTCAGACAACATCTGGGACTTACGCGAACAGCCGAAAAGAATGATCGTGTTAGGCGGTGGGCCAATCGGCTGCGAGATGGCACAAGCGTTTTCAAGGTTAGGTAGTGAAGTGACTCAGGTTGAAATGAGTCCTCGCATTATGAGTCGCGAAGACGAAGAAATCTCTGACATGGTGCTGAACAAGTTCAAGAGCGAAGGCATCAATGTGCTGACCGGTACAAAAGCGGTGGCTTGCAAGAAAGGCACAGAGCAATTGCTGGTTTGCGAACGTAACGGTGAAACCATCGAAATTCCGTTTGACGCAATGCTGGTCGCTATTGGCCGCAAACCCAATGTTGAAGGATTTGGTCTTGAAGAGCTTGGTGTTAAGCTCAGAAAAAACACCACCGTTGAAACTGACGATTTCCTGCGAACCAACTTCGATAACATATTTGCAGTCGGAGACGTAACCGGTCCGTACCAGTTTACTCACACCGCTTCACACCAGGCCTGGTATGCAACCGTCAACAGTCTTTTCGGACAGTTCAAAAAGTACAAAGCAGACTACTCGGTAATCCCATGGGCAACTTTCACTGATCCGGAAGTCGCGCGGGTAGGACTTAACGAGACAGAAGCAAAAGAAAAAAACATTCCGTATGAAATTACAATCTACGGCATCGATGATCTGGATCGCGCGATAGCCGATAGTGAAGATCATGGGGTTGTTAAAGTTTTAACCAAACCCGGTAAGGACCGCATACTGGGAGTTACGATAGTCGGAATACACGCAGGCGACCTCTTGACCGAATTCGTCACGGCGATGAAATATAATCTCGGCCTGAAAAAGATCCTCGGCACCATACATACCTACCCGACACTGTCAGAAGCCAACAAAGCTGTAGCTGGTAACTGGCAGAAGGAGCATGCACCACAGTTTGCCTTAAAGATCTTGAAGCGCTACCACCGATGGCGTCGCGGTTAGTGGGCTGTGCTGCGAAAATTTTGTCACCGAACTTTCCAAACAGTCTACTAGCACTCTAGAAATCAATCATTTCCGGTGCAGAGATATGATATCCCTGCACCAGATTCACACCCAATTCTCGCAGTTTTTCGAGTACATCTGCAGACTCTACTGACTCTGCAATTGTCTGCTTACCCAGTGTCTGGGCCACATCGTTAATCGACCTCACCATCGTGTAGTGCACCGGGTCATCCATGATTGCACGTACATACGTGCTGTTTATTTTGACAAAGGACACGGGCAGCTTTTTCAGATAGTTGAATGAGCTAATTGCACCGCTGAAATCATCCATGGCAAACCTGCAGCCGAGCGCCCCCAACTCTTCCATGAAACGCGAAATCACAGTCAGGTTTGTACTGATCGCAGACTCGCTGACTTCAAAACACATGACTGCGGGGTCTACGTTTGTCTGTCTCAGCGCCCGTAACAGGAAACGCTGAAATCCCTCATCAATGATTGACGTACCACTCAGGTTAACGCAGCACAAATCAAGTCCATCCGTAACATGCGGCTGCCCTTCGAGCCAATCAATCGTCAGCTCAACTATCGCTTTGTCGAGCTTCACTGACAAACCAAATCGCTCAACCAGCGGCAGCACCGAACCCGGTAATAACAATTCACCTTCCGGTGAAGGTAGACGCATTAAAACTTCAATTTTGGAACTGCTGCCCCCCAGATCATCCGGTGCTGCGATTCTCTGCATCGCGAGTTTAATATTACGCTGTTCAACAGCACTCCTTATGTACTCGTCCCGATGCGGCTCCCCTTGCTTATGATCTTCAGTCGCATGGTCATCAGTGAATACGGCAACCCGGTTACGACCTTTGTGTTTCGCCTCATAGCAAGCGGCATCCGCCGCTCCAAACAACGCCGACCGGGTACTCCAGCGGGTATCAATCATGACCAGCCCAATACTGGCACCAACCGAAAAAACCCGCCCTTCCCAGTGGAACTGAAAACTCTCGACTTCTGCCCGCAATTGCGATGCGAGCCTCATCGCTTCTTTTATACCGACATTATAAATAAGCAATCCGAATTCATCTCCGCCCAAGCGGGCGAGCACATCACTCTTTCTTACCAAACTGGTAAACAACGCTGAAAGCTGACGCAGTAATTCGTCACCCGCAAGATGACCGGCTGTGTCGTTTACCCGCTTGAAGTTATCCAGATCAATAAAACAAAGCGCTTGATTGGCCTTGTCCGTCCGGGTTATCGCATCATTACAGCGCAGCTCAAACTCACGGCGGTTCACCAACCCGGTGAGCGAGTCATGACTGGCATGGTAAGCCACGATGCTTGCGTTATGGTGGCGCGCAGTACAGTCCCAGCCAACTCCACGGTACCCGATATACTGATCTTCCGAATCAAATGCCGGCACCCCGGACAATCTCAACGCTCTTTTATCGCCATTTTTATGCCGCCAGATATATTCACGATCCCGAAATGGCAGGTTCTTATTCATATCAACCAGCAGCACCTTCCACTCTGCCTGATCTTCTTCATGAACATGTCCGGCAATCAGCGTATGAAGAGGTACGTTAAGCAGCTGATCAGACTCGATACCAAGTAATTCCTTCATCTCCACAGAGATATGGGTCAGACGGTTTTCGCTATCCATCTCCCAGGAGAAATCGCCTGCAGCAGCTACATAGTCGGAATATCTGGCAACGGTTTGTTCAAGTTCCGATTGCATATCAATCTGCGGTTGCAGCGATAAATACATCAGATCTTTACCGTTCCAGTGCGTCGTACTGACAAAGGCTAGAAAGTTTTTACCCTTTCTGTGCAGGCGCGCAGAAACTGTGTCGTTAATTTTATCCGGATCAGTGTTTATCGCTTCGATACTCGCACGATCACGGTCACTGAACCAGGACGATATCGATTGATAGTTACTACTGGCATCTTTAGTCAACATTGCCTGTGCGGCACTGTTGACATGAATCGGTACCCAGTTATCGCAAATCAGGATGGGCTGTTTTAACTCTTTAAAGAACTGTTCATCGGGCCCCTGATATTGGTGGCCGCGGGATTGTTGCAAGAGTGAACCAGACTCTGCCAACTCCACGCTACGCCTGTGACCGTGACGCTTCTCAATGAATCCCGCGTCTTCTCCCGCCACAGGCGCAATGGTGGAAAACGCCGAAGTAACCGGTACGCCGGGCACACAATACACCGCGCTTGCGGTACTGCCATTCCACCTGACATCACGCGATTGGAGGCGGAGTTCCTGCTCAGTGCCTGTCGAGTTCAGCGAATGAATAATTTTAATATCGTCGTTACCGGACGGCACAAGTTTTCTGATCTCCTCCGCCCCCGGTAGCGTTTCCGCACTGCCCAGAAGCGCCAGCCAGCTGGCATTAACGTAGATCAATTCGTAGTTGCGATGGATTAATAATCCAAATGGCGATTGGTTAATTACATCACGCAATTGCAGCTCTGGACCGAGCAATAACTGGTAGCTGCGATGCAGGTCATCGACACTGACGACAGAGATCTCAACACCGCATATCTGCCCCGCGCGATTGAAAACCGGGCTGCGCACAAAAAACTTACCAGCGGTTCGCTTGCTCAACAGCGCTCCGGCAGTTATCTCGGTGGTACCTGACTCAAGCACTCGCTGCTCTGCTGCGTGTACCAGCGAGGCACCACGATCAGATAAAAAGTCGAAATCAGTTTGCCCTACCAGCTGGCTGGGCGATGCCAACTGCAGAGATTCAGCGTAACCCAGCGTGCAGGCGCGATAGGTTAACTGGGCGTCTTTAATTGCGGAATTGCGCGGTATTGCGCCTGCGGTGGAATTTGCTGCCATACAGCCTTTCTATTAATCACAGAATCGGTGTGCTGCAGACATCGTAAACGATCAGTCTGCCCGTAGCAGGAGACTATCGCATCCAGGGATGATTTTTACCGTGCGCTCCTCTACAACGCGGCGCTTCCAGAGCCTGCGAGACGGGGACTCATACCCTAAAGGGCTGGTTTCGGGGCCGACCGCGCACTGGGCAATTCCGTAGCGCGCCCTTGCGCGTGGAGATGGAACTCCTAAGCGCTCCAGCTATCCACAGATTTCTCAATCTGAAGCAGGCTGTCATACAAGGATTGTTTTTCATCTCGCGAAAGAGCGGCCAGCACCTGAGACTGGTGTTTCTCCATCATCACACCGACACGGGTGTAAATCTCACGCCCTTTGTCCGTCAGACAGAGTCGGACATTTCTTGCCTGCGCGTTCTGCCCGTCAAAGCGCAGCAGCTCGTTTTGCAGCATTGATTTGACAGTTCGACTGATCTGGCCTTTATCCATGCCGATATTACCGCGGATATCCGACTGACTCATCGCACCAGCGGAAGACAGCAGCGATATTATCCGCCATTCCGGCAGACGCAAATTCGCACTCGACTGAACCACCTGACCAATTTGACGACTGATTTTCACGTTAACGACGTTCAACTTCACGTTGATTATCGAATGAAGCTCATCGTCTAAGTCGCCCTCCATCACCTGCTCCATAACAATCCCCACGCCTTTCCACTATCCTAGCAAAAAACTTTTTCATAAGGCATAGCAAAACGGGTGAAGATTGTTACATACCGTCACAAGGTTGTTGTTTGAAGTGTTTACCTACCACCTGTTACATCAATCAATGCACCTGTGGTATACGACGCATCGTCAGATAACAACCACAATATCGCATTCGCTACTTCCTCTGCAGTACCACCACGCTTCATCGGGACATTGTCTTTTACACGATCTACGCGATCAGGTTCCCCGCCGGAAGCATGTATATCAGTGTATATAACGCCAGGCCTTACCGCATTAATACGGATACCGCAGTCTGCAAGCTCTATCGAGAGACCTTTTGTTAACGTATCGATCGCACCTTTACTGGCCGCATAGTCAACGTATTCGTTGGGAGATCCAAGCCGCGCCGCTATTGAAGATACGTTGACAATACCACCTCCTGCCCCACCATTTTTTGTTGACATATGCTTTACAGCTTCGCGTGCACACAACATCGACCCGATAACATTGGTGCTGAAAACACGTTGCATACGATCAACACTCATATCTTCAAGCCGCATATGTTGCTCCAGAATTCCCGCGTTATTTACCAGAGCGTCAATGCGACCGAACCTTGCAATACCGGCTTCAAATAATCGTACGACATCGGCCTCAACAGCTACATCGCCCGCGACAGCAATAGCAGCTCCACCATTGTGTGTAATCTGATCTACAACCTGACGGGCCGCAACCTCGTTGCTGCGGTAGTTAACAACTACGGAATCGCCATTGCCTGCAGCCAGTAATGCGGTAGCTGCTCCAATACCACGACTTGCACCGGTAATTAAGACAACACTCATTTATTCCCCATCGGTTACGTGCGAACTAACGCAAAATTATTCCGTGCTGTACATCGGCAAATCGATGACTACATATTACGCCGGTACTCACCGCCTACCTCGAACAAGGCGTCTGTAATCTGCCCTAAAGAGCAATACTGCACGGCCTCCACCAGCTCGGCAAATACATTGCCGTTACTCATCGCAACTGCCTTCACTTTCGCAAGTGCGGCTGCTGCCTCATCAGCATTGCTGTTTTTAAACGCTTCGAGCCGTGCAATCTGGCTTTCCTTCTCTTCGGTGGTTGAACGTGCCAGTTCGATCACGTGCTCCTCTGCATCACCCGATGGATTGGTAAACGTATTAACACCGATAATCGGCAGCGAGCCGTCATGCTTGCGATGCTCGTATAACATGGACTCTTCCTGAATTTTTCCACGCTGATAACCGGTTTCCATTGCACCCAGCACACCACCTCGTTCAGAGATGCGTTCAAATTCCAGCAGCACCGCTTCTTCAACAAGGTCGGTTAATTCATCTATCACAAAGCTGCCCTGATTCGGATTCTCACATTTCGCCAGACCCCACTCGCGATTGATCACCAGCTGTATAGCAATTGCACGCCGAACCGACTCCTCGGTAGGTGTGGTCACAGCTTCATCGTAAGCATTGGTATGCAGTGAATTACAATTATCGTAGACCGCAATAAGGGCCTGCAAGGTTGTTCTGATATCATTGAATGCCATTTCCTGCGCGTGCAATGATCTGCCGGAAGTTTGAATATGATATTTGAGCTTTTGGCTTCTCTCGTTTGCGCCGTACTTGTCACGCAGTGCAACCGCCCAGATTCGCCTCGCCACCCTACCCATTACTGTATATTCCGGATCCATACCGTTACTGAAAAAGAATGAAAGGTTAGCGGCAAAATCATCGATCTGCATACCACGTGCAAGATATGACTCTACATAGGTGAATCCATTTGCAAGGGTAAATGCCAGCTGACTAATCGGATTAGCACCTGCCTCTGCGATGTGGTAACCCGATATAGATACCGAGTAAAAATTTCGCACATTGTGCTCAACAAAGTACTCCTGAATATCACCCATCACCTTAAGGCTGAATTCAGTGGAAAAGATACAGGTATTCTGACCTTGATCTTCTTTTAAAATATCTGCCTGTACCGTGCCTCGCACATTGGCAAACGTCCAGGCTTTTATTTCAGCAAGCTCCTCATCGTCGGGCGCTCTGCCATTTTCTTTTTCAAACTTAGCCTGCTGTTGTCTGAATGCTGCATTGAAATAAAAGGCAAGAATTGTCGGTGCCGGTCCATTGATGGTCATTGACACAGACGTATTCGGATCACAGAGATCAAAACCGTCGTACAACACCTGCATGTCTTCAACAGTGGCGATTGACACGCCGGAGTTACCTACCTTGCCGTAGATATCAGGACGGCGATCCGGGTCATTGCCATATAACGTTACTGAATCGAATGCAGTTGATAATCGTTTTGCCGGTGCATGTTCAGACAAAGATTTAAACCGCGCATTGGTACGATAAGGATCTCCTTCACCGGCAAACATTCGCGTGGGGTCTTCGCCTTCACGCTTAAACGGAAAGACCCCGGCGGTGTAGGGAAAGTACCCGGGTAGATTTTCTTTTAACAACCAGCGCAGTAAATCCCCCTGATCGGTGTATGCAGGCACGCTCACTTTGCGTATTGAATTGCCGCTCAGGGTTTCATGCGTAAGTGCGGTTACGATTGTCCGGTCCCTGATCTCAACTTCAAAAGTATCCGCACGATACCGCTCTGCCAGCGAAGGCCATTGTTCAAGCAGGCGTGCGTTACTTGCATCCAGTAATGCCTGCCGGTTGTCAATCAGTTCAGACAGACCGCCTTCGTCAACGCTTACACCCGCATCTTTCATCAGTTCCAGCGCTGATTGGAGCTGTTGTTTTTCACGCGCGAGCACCGCCTGTTGTTCAGAAGTTTTGTGGTAGCCACGCACCGTTTCCGCAATCTCTGCCAGATAGCGGCTTCGATGCGTCGGCACAATCACAGACTCATCAGTTGAGTGACGGGTATCGGTTACCTGCAACGCACCGCCCTTTGCGGATAGCCCCTTATCATTCAGCTGTTGCAGTATCTCTTTATAAAGCGCACTGACGCCATCATCGTTAAATCGTGCCGCCATAGTGCCGAACACCGGCATTTGTTCCGGTGCAATGGAGAAATCCTCCCGGTTTCGCTGCACCTGCTTGGCGACATCCCGAAGTGCATCGGCAGCACCTTTGCGATCAAACTTATTAATCGCCACCACATCGGCAAAGTCAAGCATATCGATTTTTTCAAGCTGGCTCGCGGCACCGAACTCCGGCGTCATCACATAGAGTGATACATCGCTGTGAGAAACGATGCCTGCATCTCCCTGTCCGATACCCGGGGTTTCGATAATAATAAGGTCAAAGCCCGCCAGCCGGGTCGCAGCCACCATGTCGTTGAGTTCCGCTGGCACATCGCCACCTGCATCGCGGGTTGCAATAGAACGCATAAATATATTTTGATGATCAATCGCATTCATTCGAATGCGGTCACCCAGCAGCGCACCACCGGTTTTACGGCGGGTTGGGTCAATAGCAAGTATTGCAATCTTTAATTGATCGTCGTGATCTATCCGGAATCGTCTGATCAACTCATCAGTTAATGAGGACTTACCCGAGCCTCCTGTCCCGGTAATGCCGAGCACCGGTACCGCCGGAGCTGCATTCGTCTGCAACTGTTTAACCAATGACTCGGGGTAACAGCCACTTTCCAACGCTGTAAGCAAGGGTGAAAGATGGCGGTAGTTATCCTCTGCAAGAATCGAGAGATCACTCCCTGCTTTTTCTCCGGGGTTAAACCGACAACGTGTCAGCATGTCTTCAATCATGCCCTGCAAACCGATCTGCTGACCGTCTTCAGGTGTATAGATTCGCGCTATGCCATATTGGTGTAAGTCATCAATCTCTTCACGAACAATTACCCCACCACCACCACCAAACACCTGTATGTGATCTGCACCCTGCTCACGCAGCATGTCTACCATGTACTTAAAATACTCGACATGACCCCCCTGATAGGAACTGATCGCAATACCCTGCACATCTTCCTGGATCGCTGCAGTCACAATCTCAGCAACGGAGCGGTTGTGACCGAGATGAATTACCTCTACACCTGCCCCTTGTAATATGCGGCGCATGATATTGATCGATGCGTCGTGACCGTCAAACAAACTGGAGGCCGTGACAAACCGAATGGCAATCTCGGGCTTATTTTCAGAAATCGGGACAACTTTGTTCGACACGTGTGAGTTCATGCGGGGTCACCATTGCACGTTAAAGTCACCGGGTGCTTAAATATTTGCCGCACCCGTCGATGGGGGCTTTATGGGATTTGACGTTTACGTAAACGTCAATGTACCCTCTCCATAGTACGTTTGGCGGCAAAATATGCAAGAAACTTACACTATCTCGGATCTTGGCAAAGAATTTGGAATCACAACCCGGGCGATTCGGTTTTACGAAGATAAGGGACTTCTGAGTCCAGCTCGGCAGGGTGGCAGGAGAACCTATTCGCGCGCTGATCGCACTCGACTCAAGCTGCTGTTGAGAGGCAAACGGCTCGGCTGGCCGCTGGAAGAGATAAAGTCAGTGCTTGAGATGTATGACGGAGAACAGGGAGAAGTTCAGCAACTCCAATATACAACCCAAAAAATACAACAACGCCGTCAGCAATTGCTGCAGCAGAAAAAGGATATCGATGCACTATTGGCCGACCTTGATCGAATTCAGGCGCGCTGCGAATCACACTTGGCAGCGCTTATGAGCGGCAACGAATCCCAGAAACTTGTTACAGAGAAACTTGTTACAGAGAGACCATCATGAACAACGACGATCCTATTGTAATCACCAGCGCAATGCGAACACCGCTTGGCGGATTGCAAGGCGCACTGTCCAGCCTCACCGCAGCAGAATTAGGCGCTGTCGCAATAAAATCTGCACTTGAAAAAAGTGCTGTTGAAACTGCGGCAATAGATGAAGTAGTGATGGGCTGTGTTCTGCCTGCCGGACAAGGCCAGGCGCCTGCACGTCAGGCAGCACTTGGTGCTGATTTACCACTGGGTACAAATTGCACAACGATCAACAAGATGTGCGGCTCCGGTATGAAAGCCGCGATGTTCGCACACGATCTGTTAATCGCAGGCAGTGCCACTATAGCCGTCGCCGGTGGTATGGAAAGCATGACCAACGCCCCTTACCTGTTGCCAAAAGCGCGTGGTGGTATGCGCATGGGTCACGGCCAGGTACTTGATCATATGTTTCTGGACGGATTGGAAGATGCCTATGACAAAGGCAAGCTGATGGGTTGCTTTGCTGAAGATACTGCCAGTCACTACAAATTCAGCAGAGAGGCACAGGATGAATTCGCACTACAGTCACTAGCCCGTGCGAAAGCAGCGATTGACAACGGAGACTTTAAAAACGAAATCGCACCAGTCACAATCAGCTCCCGCAAAGGTGACACCATCGTGGAACACGATGAGCAGCCACACAACGCGAAGCCTGAAAAAATCCCTACCCTGCGTGCCGCGTTCGCCAAAGACGGTACTGTCACAGCCGCCAACGCAAGTTCGATTTCAGATGGTGCAGCCGCGTTGGTGATGATGCGTAAAAGTGAATGCGAAGCGCGTGGCTTAACACCACTGGCAGCGGTGCTTGGACACGCTACCCACGCGCATGAACCAAACTGGTTCACCACCGCACCTGTACATGCGATGCGCAAGTTGTTCGACAAGCTTAACTGTACACAGAGTGATTTCGATCTTTTCGAAGTAAATGAGGCTTTTGCTGTGGTCACTTTGGCAGCCATGCAGGAGCTCGATCTACCGGCAGAAAAAGTCAATGTGCACGGTGGTGCCTGTGCGCTGGGTCATCCGATCGGCGCTTCCGGTGCACGCATTCTTGCAACCCTGCTTCATGCACTTATTAATCAGGGTAAAAAACGCGGCATGGCATCTCTGTGCATCGGTGGTGGTGAAGCTACTGCCATGGCAATTGAAATTATCAAATGATCAACAACCCGGGCAGCTATACCGAAGAGCAATTAATGGTGCGCGAAATGGCGCGCCAGTTCGCAACCGAAAAACTGGCACCCAATGCGGCGCAGTGGGATCAGAATTCCGAGTTCCCCACCGATGCAATTGCTGCAATGGGAGAGCTGGGCTTACTTGGCATGGTCGTGCCGGAGCAGTATCAGGGTTCCGCAACTGATACCGTCGCCTATGCAATGGCGCTCGAAGAGATCGCAGCGGGTGATGGTGCCTGCTCGACGATCATGAGCGTACACAACTCGGTAGCGTGTATGCCTATCTATCAGTTCGGCACCGATGCCCAAAAAGATAAATGGCTGCCTAAGCTGGCCACCGGACAATTGCTCGGTGCCTTCTGCCTCACTGAACCACAGGCAGGTTCAGATGCCGCAGCACTCACTACACGTGCTGAGCTTGAAGGCGACTGTTACAAAATTAATGGCGTAAAGCAGTTTATTACATCCGGCAAAAACGCAGACATTGCAATAGTATTTGCAGTCACAGATAAAGAGGCAGGCAAGCGCGGTATAAGCGCTTTTATCGTACCGACAAATACAGAAGGCTATGAAGTAGCCTCGGTTGAAAAAAAGATGGGGCAGCGTGCATCAGACACTTGCCAGATCGCTTTTAACAACTGCATAGTCCCCGCAGACCACCTGCTTGGTGAAGAAGGCCAAGGATATCGCATCGCACTCGGCAACCTTGAAGGTGGCCGCATTGGCATTGCTGCACAGTCAGTCGGTATGGCGCGCGCTGCCTACGAACACGCACTCGCTTACGCACGGGAACGGCAGGCGTTTGGTGCCCCGATCATTTCGCAACAGGCAATCGCATTCAAACTGGCAGACATGGCTACCTCCATAGATGCCGCCCGACTTCTTGTTCACCGAGCAGCGCAACTGCGTGAAGCAGGGCAACCGTGTCTGACTGAGGCATCCATGGCCAAACTTTTTGCCAGTGAAATGGCTGAACGCATCTGTTCCGATGCAATCCAGATTCATGGTGGATACGGATACCTGTCTGATTTTCCAGTAGAAAGGATCGCGCGCGATGTCCGGGTTTGCCAGATCTATGAAGGCACATCAGATATCCAACGCCTTGTTATTAGCCGGGCGCTGTAAAACTGTGATCGGGATAAAATTTTTCTGAAAGCTCACTGGACGTACCCACGAATACAGCGTAGATTCGAAGGGAAATTGCAGTTGTCTCTCATGCGGTTTTAAGTTGATAACCTGCAGTTAGCAGTCGCTATCTCCGCATATTGTCATCTCTGTTTCCATAGCCCATCGGAGCTTCATGTGTCACTTGCTGAAACACAAACCGCACACAAAACTGCCGGCCTGGTGTACTGCCTTTGGATACTCGGGATTCTGTTCGGCATCACTGCTATCATTGGCATCTTTATCAATCACAGTAAACTTGCCAGCGTGCGAGGCACTTATGCATACAGCCACTTTATCTGGCAGATTGCGTCTTTCTGGACGGTACTAGCTGGTGTTTTCCTTGCCGTTATTTTATGGCCGGGGGCTTTAGCGCAGACGATTGCAATAGCCTGCTTTGCCATTTGGCTCTTCAGTGGCATCATCGGCTCGTGGTGTTTATCGAAACACAAAAAGCTAACCCTGTTTTCCCGCTCCGGCCGTGGTAACCGACATGGCCCATCAGTAGCGTCATAAATTTCACGACGCAAAGGTACATTCTTGAACGATACAAACAATCAACCTATGCCGATCGAAGTTGAAGAAGGCAAAGACTATTTCTGGTGCGCCTGCGGTCAGAGTGCAAATCAGCCCTTTTGCGATGGCTCGCATAAGGGAACCGAATTTAAACCTGTAAAATACACCGCTGAAAAAGACGGTAAGGCATTCTTTTGTGGTTGCAAGAAAACCGCTAACTCACCGCTGTGCGATGGCAGCCACAAAGCCAGTTAGCTCGACCAAAGGCCAACCTCCATTTTTCCGCAAACGGCGCAATGGCGTCGTAGCAGGACATTCCCGTACGACACGACACTAAGTGGCAATCTTGAGTAACTCGAGCAGATGATTCAGGTTAGTTGCTTCGTAGTCCGGACGTGCCGGTAGTCTCTCTGGACGCTGACCAAATCTATTCACCCACAAAACCTTAAATCCGAATGCCGCAGCCCCGGCTGCATCCCAGGCATTAGACGATTGAAACAGCACCTCTTCCGGCTGCACCGAAAACTTCCGCGTTACCAGCTCATAGACAGCAGGGTCAGGTTTGAAGACCCTGACTTCATCAACGCTGATATTCGCATCCAGCAGCTCACTGATTCCGGCGCTCCGATTTGCCGCCTCAAGCATTGCCATCGCACCGTTGCTAAGCACAGCAGTTTTTATATCAGCCTGCTTCAAAGCTGACAATACCGGCACTACTTCATCATAAGTTTTAAGTTCAAGATAGGCCTGCAATAAATCACCACGCAGATCTCCATCAACCACATCGTGCGCATCCAGTGCATAGTCCAGCGCATCACCGGTCACCTGCCAGAAGTCAGAGAACTCACGCATCAAACTACGCAGCCAGGTGTATTCGAGCTGCTTGGTTCTCCACATCATGCTGACACTGTCAGCAACATTGCCTAATCTTTCCCTATGCGTACCCACAGCAGAGTGAACATCGTACAGCGTGCCGTACGCATCAAAGGCACAGACTTTTATTTCAGACATTGATTGTGACATTGAATTCCTTAAGACTTAATCGAATGACGGGGTAGTCGATGTAGTAAGTCACGCAGGTGGTATTGAGTATGTTGCTGTAGCATGCGCGACAGGATCAGCTGACTCAGGTTCAGACATACTGATCTGTTCCGCGCTGTATAACGCTACATCACCTACCACCAATCGCTTGCCAAACTTCAGCGGTGTTGCCCGGGCGAGTATGTCACCGGGCAGCGGTTTGCGTAAAAAGTTGATGTTCAATGATGTGGTTACCGCAAGTTCTACCGGACCAATACGGCTTAACACCAATGCATAGACTGCAGCATCTGCCAGCCCCATCATGACAGGGCCGGCGATGGTGCCACCCGGACGTAAAAACTTTTCGCTGTATACCGCACGCATCCATACACCACCTGCATCGATTGATTGCAACTGAAGCCCCATGATTTGTGCAAAGGGCAGACGCTCTGATGCCAAATTGTGAAAGTCCTGCGGGGTTATTTTCGACATAACACTTGCCTGCTGATCTACTCAAATACTATAGTTTTGACAGTTACGCACAATGGCAGCTGTTTCTGACAGCTGCGGGAAAACCTATGAATGAAGCCACAGCACCAGTGCTCGAAACAATTATCGACAACCAGATAGCGACCCTCACCCTGAATCGACCACACAAGTTTAACGCGCTCTCTGAGGAGTTGCTGCACGAATTGCAAGCTGCCTTATCCGGCATCGGCAAAGATGACTCGATTGCCGTGGTAATTTTATCTGCACGCGGACGCGCTTTCTGCGCCGGGCACGATCTTTCGCAAATGCGGGGCAAGCACTCAGAAACCTACTATCGGGAACTTTTTACTCAATGCTCTGAAATGATGCAGACGATACGGAAAATCCCGCAACCGGTGATCGCAAGCGTGCAAGGTCTGGCCACTGCCGCCGGATGCCAACTGGTTGCAACATGCGATCTGGCAATGGCAGCAAACACCGCCCAGTTTGCGGTCTCGGGTATAAACCTCGGCCTGTTCTGCAGCACCCCTTCGGTTGCATTGTCACGCAACATCAATAACAAGCGAGCACTTGAGATGCTTCTCACAGGGGAGTTTATAGATGCGTATACCGCGGTCGATTTTGGCCTGATTAACCACGCAGTTGATCCGGATCAACTGGAAAACCAGACACGAACCCTCGCAGAAAAAATCGCTTCAAAGCCGAAAAGCGCACGCAGAGTTGGCAAATCTATGTTCTACACACAACTGCCAATGGATATCGATGACGCCTATGAATATGCAGCCGGTGTGATGGCAACAAATATGCTGGACGCTGAAACGGTTGACGCAGTAGACAGTTTTTTGAATAAAAAAAAACCTGATCTGCGCAGCTAGACCTGTCGCTGTGTCACATATCACACCAGACAGGATGAATCATCATGACCCTACAGTCACAACAGTAAGTGCCGCTACCCGTTCCTGACAACTACTTATTCACTCTGCACAAAGATGCGGAGGAAAAACGGGGATGGTGATGAAAAATCAAGATCTAACCTATCTGAACAGCCTGGCCATTAGTTGCCTTGCTACAGGGTTGGTCGATGCAGCACAGCCGGCATTTGAACTAATCTCGGATGCAGCTCCTGATGAGGCCGCAGGCCCGATTGGTCTGGCAAGTGTGCAGCTTGCACGCGGTAACTACAACGCCGCTTGTGAGATCCTGGAAAACGCATCTGAAGAACTGAAGGGCGATTCAGAGCGTACGCGCAACATCCTGCTGCAGGCACTGATTGCGACAAACAAGCTCGATGAGGCAGATGATCTTCGCTCCAGCCTGATGGGACTGGATGCCGCTAACGATGATCAAGAGTATCTGACTCAGGCGCACAAGTTTTTTGGCACGGGTGATCCGCGCGCGCTGCAAAACTAGCTTGCCAATTAGAGGATTACCGCTGGTTGATAGCCGGTAAAAGAATACCTCCTCAGAACTGCTATTATACAGCTCGCCTTGAAAGACGAGCCGTATGAGTAAAATCCAGTTTATTAATTCACCGGAACAGCTTGAGCAGCTGGTAAGCAGTATTACCAACGCTGATTGGCTGGCACTCGACACTGAGTTTCTGCGTGAGAAAACCTACCGCCCTGAATTGTGTCTGTTGCAAATCGCTACACCTGAACTGGTCGCCTGTATCGATCCACTGGCGCTCGAGTCAATTGATCCGATTCTCGATGTTATCTACCGGACTGATATTACAAAAGTGCTGCACGCCGCCGGACAGGATCTGGAAATATTCTACTGGCTACGCGGTGAAGTACCCGTCAATCTGTTTGATACACAAGTCGCCGCCCCTTTGCTCGGCCATCAGGAGCAGATTGGTTACGGTAATCTGGTAAACGAAGTACTTAATATAAGCCTTAGTAAGTCTCACTCCCGCGCAGACTGGACCAGGCGACCATTGCCGTCGCAGCAAGTGCAGTATGCTGCTGACGATGTTATTTACCTGGCGCGCATGTATCCGGTCATGCGAGAAAAGCTGCAACAGCTAAACCGCCTGCAATGGCTGGACAGCGAATGGCAGAACATGACCAACCCGGATCTCTACGAGAAGCCGGTTGAAGAAATCTGGAAACGCTTGCGCGGCATCGATAAATTAAAAGGTAATCGCCTCGCGGTCGCCCAACAACTGGCGAAGTGGCGGGAAGTCACTGCAAAAGAAAAAAACCTGCCGCGCAGCTGGCTGCTTAAAGACGATGTGCTATTCGATCTAGCCAAGCAAATGCCACTGGAAACTACGGAACTTAAACATATTCGCGGCCTCAACGACGGCATGATCAGATCTCACGGCAATTCGATTATTGATCAGATAAAAGCATCAAAGGACGCGATTCCGGTGCATGCTGAATACACCAAACGCAAAGTAAAACTGACCCCTAATCAAGACGCAACACTGGATGTACTGACCGCGGTCACCAAATTGCACGCCCGTAAACTGGAAATAAACGCCTCAATTCTTGCACCGCGCAAGTCGCTCGAAGATTTAATCAAGGGCAATACAGATACCGCAGTGATGCAGGGCTGGAGAGGCCAGCTGATCGGCCCGGCACTGCAATCAGTGCTGGCGGGAGACAACAGCATAAAAATCAGCGACGGCGCCGTAATAATCGACCAGGGATAATCAACCAAGGGTTATCGACCAGGCACCAGCAACCACACCCGCGACAATACTTTGTAATCTGCGTGCCACTTCCATAAACTCTGACGCTCACCAATCACAACAGAGCGATCACCGTGAGCAAGCACTTGAGCGACGTCAATATCGTCGCCGAAGACGTCCTCGTCACCCCGGGACAACTCCACAAAGACATCCCCTGTCCGGACGCCGCCAGTGAGTTCATTCATCAATCGCGAACCACGATCGAACGGATACTCGATCGCAAAGATCCACGTTTGCTAATTGTCGCAGGACCCTGCTCGATCCACGATATTGATGCAGCAATGGAATACGCAGGGCGACTCAAGACCCTGCATGATCAATACAATGAAACACTTTTCATTGTGATGCGCGTGTACTTTGAAAAGCCACGTACCACGGTCGGCTGGAAAGGCTTTGTCAACGACCCAGATTTGAACGACTCGTTTAAAATAGAAAAAGGCCTGCGCAAAGCACGTGAGTTACTAGTGAAGCTTGCCGAAATGGGGCTACCTGCAGGTACCGAGGCACTTGATCCGATCAGCCCGCAGTACCTGTCTGATCTTTTCGCCTGGACTGCCATCGGTGCACGTACTTCAGAATCGCAAACACATCGCGAGATGTCGAGTGGTCTGTCAACACCAGTGGGGTTTAAAAACGGGACTGACGGTAGTCTGGATATCGCTATAAACGCAATGCAATCTGCCTCCTCACCACACCGTTTCCTTGGCATTAACACAGACGGACAGGTCACACGCTTGACCACCAGCGGTAACCAATACGGCCATATCATTCTGCGCGGCGGCTCAGAGCCAAACTATGATTCAGTCAATGTAGCTCTGGCGGAACATGCGTTAAAAGAAGCAGGTCTAATGCCCAGCCTGGTTGTCGATTGCAGTCATGCCAACTCACACAAAGATCATAAGTTACAACCACTGGTTGCAGATAACGTCGTCAAACAGATTGCAGAGGGCAACAAATCAATCATCGGCCTGATGCTCGAAAGCCATCTCAAAGACGGCAATCAAAAACTCGGTGACGATGCACAGGCACTGGATTACGGCGTTTCAATTACCGATGCGTGTATAAACTGGGAAACCACAGAACAACTCCTGAGCGCAATGACCGAGCAACTCCGTGACCCGCTGAACGCGAGAGTGCGCTCATGAGCAGATCAAACCAGGATGATTACTTCAGAGATTACATTCGCGCACGCGTAAGAACTATTCCGGACTGGCCGATTGACGGTGTACAGTTCAGAGACATCACCCCGCTGTTGCAAAACCCCGCAACCTTCAGACGGCTGGTAGATTGTTTTGTTCACCGGTACTACGAAAAAGACTTTGATGTACTGGCCTGTATCGATGCACGAGGTTTTATTATAGGTGGTGCACTGGCTTATGAACTCAGCACCAGCCTGGTCCCGGTGCGCAAGCGAGGCAAGCTGCCGTTTGATACTGTCAGCGAGTCATACGAGCTTGAATACGGCACGGCTGAAGTAGAGTTACACAAAGATGCTGTGCACCAGGGTGACAAAGTCTTGTTACTCGATGACCTCATCGCCACTGGCGGCACCATGCTGGCTGCAAGCTCTTTAATTACCAAACTCGGTGGTGAGATTGTTGAAGCCGCAGCAATTATCGATCTGCCGGATCTGGGTGGCTCGAAAAAGCTTGCAGATGCAGGCATTGATGTATTCAGTATTTGTGAATTTGAAGGCGAATAACATGAATCGCACGGAAAACTTTTTTGTCTCATGGGAAGAGCTGCATCGAGACACAAGAACTCTCGCCCGCCAGCTTTTACCCGCAACGCAATGGCGGGGTGCGATTGCCATTACCCGAGGCGGCATGATCCCAGCCGCCATTATCGCGCGCGAGCTGAACATCCGCCTTCTGGATACCATTTGTATAAAAACATATGAAAAGCAAGACATGGGTGAAGCGGAAATCATTAAAAAAGCGGATGCCAGCTTTGGTGATGGTAGCGGATTTTTACTGATAGATGATCTTGTCGATACCGGCACAACAGCACGAGCGGTAAAAGCGCTGGTTCCCAAAGCTCGTTTTGTTACTGTCTATGCAAAGCCCGAAGGACGTCGGGAAGTTGATGATTTCATCAAAGAAGTACCGCAGGATACCTGGATCAATTTTCCGTGGGACATGGAACTGAACTACTCAAGCCCGTTGGTTGATCGGCCAGACGAAGTTATCTAAGCGTTAGACATAAATTCATCTAGCCCAGCCCTGCAACTCTCAGCACCGTAAAAACGATCATCCCAACCACAATAGTCAGCAGCAAGTGATGCGTTTTCCATGCAACCAATATCGCAACAACACTTGCTAAGAGATAGGCATTCGTCACAGAGATAGCCCATTGGCCATCCTGGATCAGCACCATCGGTGCACACAGCGCACTTAAGACCGCGACTGGCACAAATTGCAGCGCACGCTTCAACGGCTTCGGCAAGTCATAGCGTCCTATCAATGCCAGCACCGGGTAGCGCACACCAAACGTCACGATCATCATAAAAAATATCAACAGGAAATTTTTCATTGCTCTGTCACCCCGGCTGCATTGCGTTCACTAATTACTTCAGTCATATAGCCTGCTGCCACACCCGCAACTGATGCGACAATTAAACCAAGATTATGCGCAATGTCGCGAGTCAACAAACCAACCGCAATTGCGACCAGGGCGGCAACCAGCATCGGCATCCGGGTAATTAAAGGCACGACGATGCCGATGAACGTGACAATCATCGCGAACTCCAGCCCCCAGCCAGAAAGATTCTCAAGCGCGTTACCTGCTGTTATGCCAATGAGCGTACACAGTTGCCAGTTAACGTACATAGCAATCGATGACCCCAGACAATACCAATGGTGCCGTTTTTCAGGCGATTCGTTAGCCCGTTTTATAACGACTGCATAAGTTTCATCGGTAAGCAAAAAACCTAATGGCAACAGCCATCTCTGTTTCAACCCTTTAAAGTAAGGACCCAATGATGCGGAGTAAAGCGCATGCCGCAGGTTCACAAAAAATGTGGTCATCACTATGACCGCAACACCTACTCCCTGACTGATCAGCGTTGCTGCAACAAACTGGCTCGAGCCCGCAAACACAAATAGCGACATTGCCATGGTGGCATATACCGACATGCCCGCCGAAGTTGCCAAAGCGCCAAACAGGATACCAAACGGAATCGCACCGACAATCATCGGTAGCGTGTCACGCGCACCGAGTAACAGCTCCCGCTTGTTGAAAGTATCTGCCCGTTGATTATCCGGGTAACGTTCAGGGTCTTTCATAACGTAAGGTCAAAGTGGTCAAAAAATAAAACATGATCAACTATAGCGCGATGTTGCGCGCCAACAAACTACGCACCCATTTCACCCCTTCAGGATAGTCCGCGAGGTCCAGTACAAACTCCTGCCCCCGCGCGGCAGACCTTAACAAAGCAAACTTGTCGGTTCTCTGCCACCGTTTTATGTCGGCGTGATAACTCAGTGACGTGTGACGATCCTGCGGATGCATCCATCGCGGCAGCTGCCAGTGTGATCGAGTGGCACCCGGTTGGGTCAAACGGAGCTCATCACGGTAGCATTTGAACAATCCCGCGCCCGGTAGTTTCTTTCGCGACCAGGAAAGATGCTTTGACGCTGTATAGATTACGTTGCTACCTGCAAAATCTGCCAAACAATGCGGGTGATAGCGCATCCATGTGAGTTCCTCCGACTGCATAATATTCTCAACCGGCTCGACAGAATCAATCTGCAGCCAGCCAAAGAGAACATGTTCATCAGGTGCACCTGTCATATAACGCCAACGTCTCTTATGCCATTCAACCCGCCGGAACCAGCCGAAAAACAGGAACAGATCACCGTGCCCGACATTCAAGCTGTGCAAATGTGTCTGCGCTGCACCGCACTGGCCGAACAGCGGTTGCCAATTAGAGTCTCTGTCAAGACTGTCGCGATTAAGATCAGGGTCAACGTGCACTTTTGCCGCAGTATTTAGCTTGCTGTTGCTTAAATCTCTGACAAGTTTGCCAACTGATCTGTTGTTGTCAGCAGCGATAAGATCGCGATAACGAACATTGGAACGCTTATCCGGAATAGGTATCGAGATCATTTGGCCATCGGGAAATACCGGACTGGCAAAGCCGCCTGCACTACTGTCCACACCTTTGCGGCTTAATATAATCTTCACTTTCTTGCGGCAGCCATAACAGCATCCCAGTCAACACAATCGTTGGCACGCCACAAATACCAGGCGGCAACAGAACGGTAAGGTTGCCAGACTGTCGATAGATCCAATAACGCTTTAGCGCTAAGCATTTCATCAAGATCATAGGCGAGCATGTGACCTCTACGCACACCGAGGTCAGTGGCAGGAAAAACATCTGCCCTGCGCAAATTGAATATCATCAACATCTGCACACTCCAGTTACCGATACCGCGCACCTGGGTCAGGCACCTGGTCAGCTCGGCATCTGACATTGCATCGAGGGCTGGATCACCCGGCAAGGTTCCATTGGTAAATTTTTCAGCAAGATCCAGTATTGATGCCGACTTGGCGCGCGAAAATCCAACCTGGCGGATCTGTTCCTCCCCCAACTGCAGCAACTTATCGGGTTGCAGGTCTGAATCGCAGTGCTCAACTAATCGCCCGTGAATTGCCGCTGCCGCTTTAGTAGAAATCATCTGGTAGGCTATTGCCCGAACCAGAGACTGAAAAACACTCAGCTCCTGCTCGCTACGGACTGCAGTTTTACCGACAAGCGCAATCAGTCGACCCATGGTTTTATCGACACCAGACAGGTACTTTTTCGCTTCAGACAATTTATAATGCCTGTTTTTACTTGTGATAGCTTTGAATGTGATGGCTTGGTACCGATGAGTCAATCATGAATCATAATGACAGATTCCCCAGCCAGTCACGACGACAAATCCGCCACCACAGCCCAATACCCGTACAGGCCCAATGCACCGTGATAAACTGCACCGTGACAAACCCGCCAACAGACCGTGTCTTTGCCGAACCACTGGATCAGATTGCACCGTTTGAGTTCAATGATTCTGTGGCGAGTGTATTCGACGACATGATAGAACGGTCCGTCCCGGGCTATCGCAGCATTGTGCTTCAAACTGGCATGCTTGCAGCAAAGTTCGCGAAGCCAGGCACCGTATGCTACGACCTTGGCAGCTCACTTGGAGCTGCAACAATCTCCATGCGGCACCAGATAGAACGCCACCACCAGCAGAACGCCGCGAAGATCTCAATAGTTGCACTGGATAATTCTGAGGCGATGCTGTCTCGCATGCACGAAAGAATTAGTAACGAAGACAGCCCGGTACCTGTTAGATCAGAGCTTGCAGATATCACAAAATATCAATACGTCGAGCATAGCGTTGCCGTATTAAATTTCACACTGCAGTTCGTTGCCTTACAGGAACGTGAAAGAATCGTCCGCTCGCTTGCCGACAACATGATCACTGGTGGTGCACTAATACTGTCTGAGAAAATTATATTCGAAGATACACAGCAACAGCATCTGATGACGTCGATGTATGAAAACTTCAAACGTTCAAACGGCTATAGTGAACTGGAGATAAGCCAAAAACGCGATGCACTTGAGAACGTATTGATGCCCGAGACATTAAGCACACACAAAACAAGATTGCTCGACTGTGGCTTTCGCAGCGTTGAAGTCTGGTTTCAGTGTTTTAATTTTGCCTCGCTTGTAGCGATTCGGTAGCGATTCGTTGAATACGCTGAACTTTGACAGTTTTTATCAGGCAGATCATCAGGTAGAACTGAAAGTCTGGTTAGACTCAATCAACGGTATCGTGGAAACCCAATCGAATCCAAAAAAGCACGGTCATTTTCCGCTATGGCTGGAAGCACTGCATTCGTTACCTGAGTACCATGCAAACAAAATCGATCTTAACTCAGAAATAGTTACCGCAACTTCAAGTACTCCTGCTGACATTCAAAAACAGATTAAGTCTGCATTGTTAATGCTATCCCCATGGCGTAAAGGCCCATTTAAAATTGACGACATCTTTATTGATAGCGAGTGGCGCTCCAACCTTAAGTGGGACCGGATAAAAAAACACATCGCACCGCTAAGGGGACGCAACGTTCTGGATGTCGGATGCGGCAACGGCTATTACGGCTACCGAATGTTAGGCGAAGGTGCAAAGACGGTAGTCGGCGTTGACCCGGGTGAACTTTTCTGCACTCAGTATGCGGCCGTCAATCACTTTATACGCGCAACACAATTCGCCGTACTGCCGCTTACCGGTGAACATGTATTCGATAACCCCTACCTATTTGACACTGTTTTTTCTATGGGTGTCGTCAGTCATCGCCGCGAACCTCTGCAACATCTTGAAGGATTGCACTCCTGTCTTTGCCCCGGCGGTGAACTTGTACTTGAGACTCTGGTGATTGAGAGTAATGACGTCACGTCACTGATACCTGAGAACCGCTATGCCAATATGCGAAACGTTTGGGTTTTGCCAAGTGTGCCGCTGCTTGAGGATATGTTGCGACAAGCCGGTTTTTGCGACATCAAGTGCATTGACCTTTGCCAAACAACCACCGACGAGCAACGATCAACGCCCTGGATGCCATCTTATTCTCTTGAGAACGGACTCGACCCTGTAGACAGGGACAAAACGATTGAAGGCTACCCGGCACCAATTCGATGCGTTATGCTCGCTCGCAGGCCTGCTGAAGGCTAACCTGCCGGTGGTCTTCAGGCCGGAAATGGCACATAAAGCGCACTCGCACTGTCATCAAGCACACGTGCGTTGAATCGGCCCGGGAATAATTCGCAATGACAGTCTGCATTGTCTAAAAAGGTGTGTAATAATGCGCGCCCGCACGTCTCTGGCTGGCGATACAACACGTTCATTTTCGCAACCATATTGTGACGTTATTCTGACAATCTTTAATCAACTGCGCCAATAATAGTCGCAGGTTGCGAGATCAAGACCAGAGTGTTTAGCATTCCGATGCCGTCTATGCAGAAACCAACCAGTATCCCGAGAGTCACACGAGAAACTATTGTGAGCCGTGAAACGGATTTTATCTGCGATGCAGGCACCTTTCGCGCTGGTGTTGAATGGCAACGCGCCACGGGGGCCGATATTCAAAACGGCGAACGCTGCACGGTCAATGATCAGCAATTCGTATTCTATGACAACTATTGGATCAGATATTATCAGCCTCCTGCCGAATCTCTGGAGGCAAAGAAAAATTTAATTGAGTCACTCACACGCCGGACTTTCCATCATACAGAGCATGGCATTAACACTCCGGGGCAACATCTAAATAGCGCGCGCGAATCCTATGATCGTGAGACAGATCCAAGGAAGAAACGCGTCAACGCAGCAATGCTGGCCGGTGCATTGTTTAATCGTGCCACAGACATCTTTAGAACAATTGTAGATCTTGCCGCCAAAGGTGTAGAAGTCAGTAGCGACAACGAACTGATGCAGGAGTGCGGTCAGTGTTTTAAAGAGGCACTGGAACTTGGTAAAGACGTCAAACACTACAGTGGTCAGGAAGGTATTGACGAACTGTGGGGCGAGCCGTTTCGCGCTTTTTCGGTACCGATCGAAACTTTCTACGAATCACGCTTTATAAAAATCGCACAGGCGATGCGTAACATAGACACCATCGCCACTCATCTAAAGGAAGTCATTGCGCAACTACCGACTTTCACCGGCGCTGAAGACTATATTGAGCGCTTTGCTGTAGCCGCAAAGTATGAGTGCGAAACAATGCGCAGTGATGCGACTAATAACTTCAAAGTCTGGCCAATGTTCGTCTCTGCAGGTGAGGAACTGGTGGAGTATACAGGCCATCCATACAATGATCCGGCTATGCCTGCCTGGTTGCACAGCACAGGCTTGAAACTGATGTTCGACTGTAAGAGCCTCATTGAATGGGTTGCTCGTGCACGGGTTCCAATGCCTGCCAGTACAGTGCTATTCGAAAATTCCTGCACTGAGTTCAAACAAGCAACACAAAGCATACGGCGCCCCCAATCGCAAAGCATGTAGCGTATGCAACTGATCGAGACAGATGATGGCAGCTACACGCTATTGGATCCGGATCGACAGGAAACCTATCATTCAAAGTTTGGTGCACTGACAGAATCAGATCAGGTATACCTGCGCAATTCAGGAATGCACCAACGACTTCAGGCTCAACAACCAACATCAATACTTGAAATCGGTTTCGGTACCGGCTTTAATTTTGTTCATACCGCAAACCATGCGCTTAAGTCTGACTGCGCACTGCAATACACCGCCTGTGAATTTCAACCGGTCAACCGGGAAATTGCGCTTGAGTTGCTGATCCACAACGTGCCGCACGCAAAAACACTTTGCGTATTCACAGCAGATGCGATTCATCAAATTTCTAGCTCAGAGCAGGCGACTTTGTTTTTTGACCATCAAACCCAATTAAATCTGCATCGCGTGGATGCGCACCAGCATTCCTTGCCTGAAAGCAGTTTCGATGCAGTTTATCTCGATGCCTTCAGTAAGAAGAATAACCCGGCACTCTGGAGTACCGACTTTTTATGTAAGCTGCGCCAGGCCTTAAAACCAGACGCAAAACTCGCTACCTATTGCGTCAATGGGGAGTTCCGCCGTGCCCTGAACGCTGCCGGTTTCAGGTTCCGGAAGCTACCCGGCCCGAAAGGCAAGCGGGAGGTGCTGGTCGCCACTCCCGATTAGATGCGCAATTCCCGAAACAGACAGAAATCTGGCGCAAAATTGTTAAAATCACGATTTAGAGCTGTTCAGAATTGCTTCTCGACTATATAGTGGCCTGCCTTCGCGGCGCAGTGCTTGCAAAGTCTGGCTTAAAGCAGATCTAGAGAACAGCATTCGCCGGCCCAATAGTCAGTAATTCCAGCGCTTTTTTGAGGATCCGGGGGCGTTTGATTCCAATACGCTGGTTATACAAATTCAGATTCTTCAGTTTCAAATTTTACGGATGTTATAGATGAAAGTTACGGTTTACGGATCGGGCTATGTCGGATTGGTCACCGGCTCACTCCTCGCCGATGTCGGCAACGATGTACTCTGCGTGGATATCGATGAAACGAAAGTTGCCAATCTTCAGAAAGGTATTATTCCGATCCATGAACCCGGCCTCGACAAAGTAATTCTTCGCAATGTCGAAATCGGACGCTTAAACTTCACCACCGACATGGACCAGGCCGTCGCTCACAGCGAGATGCAGTTCATCGCGGTCGGCACTCCACCGGATGAAGACGGCTCTGCCGATCTTAAGCATGTTCTGGCTGTGGCAGAAACAATTGCTGAACGCATGCAGGAACGAAAACTGGTGGTAACAAAATCAACGGTACCGGTTGGTACTTCTGATCGCGTGGGTGCGAAGATCGCTGAAGTTCTGGAAAAGCGTGGTAGCGACCTGCCGTACGCGACAATCTCCAACCCTGAATTCCTGAAGGAAGGCGCCGCAATTGAAGACTTTCGTAAGCCCGATCGCATTGTAGTCGGCACACAAGATCCTTACGCTATCGAGCAAATGCGAAAATTATACGCGCCGTTCTGCCGTAACCATGATCGCCTGATCTTTATGGATATTCGATCTTCTGAGCTTACCAAGTACGCTGCAAACTCAATGCTTGCCACCAAGATCAGCTTCATGAATGAATTGTCCAACCTTGCGGATTCGTTGGGTGCCGATATTGAAAATGTGCGGATCGGCATAGGCTCTGATCCTCGTATCGGTTACAGCTTTATCTATCCCGGCTGCGGCTACGGCGGCTCGTGCTTTCCAAAGGACGTGAAGGCACTGATCGCAACAGCAAAAGAAGTCGGTTACGATGCGACGCTGCTCGAATCAGTAGAAATTGTTAACGAAAGACAAAAGAGTGTACTTCCAGACAAGATTAATCAACACTTCGACAACGACTTATCAGGTAAAACGTTCGCAGTATGGGGCTTGTCATTCAAGCCGAATACTGACGATATGCGGGAAGCACCAAGTCGCGTATTGATGGAAGCGCTGTGGTCACAAGGTGCGAAAGTTCAGGCTTATGATCCTGTAGCAATGGATGAAGCCAGACATCTCTACCCGGATCACACAGGTCTAAAACTCACCGACACAGCGATGCAGGCTGCAGAGGGAGCCGATGCGCTGATTATCATGACAGAATGGAACGAATTTAAAAGTCCTTCATGGGCAGATTTGAAAACGTCCCTGAAAAACCCAGTGATTTTCGACGGCAGAAATCTCTATGACCCTTCCATCGTTGCAGATAATGGCGTGACATACTACTGCATAGGGCGCCCGATGGTCAGTTAGCCTGTTGGTCACTGCCAACACCCAAAAGTTACAACAAAGGCCGGTTGCAATTAGTAGCCGGCTTTTTTATACCGCCAATTTTTACGGAGATTTGCTAATATCGCGTGCAGTGTGATGATTTACTCCGGCTCGGTATGTTTATGAAGCGATAGGCACAGCGCGCAGAGACTCCTCAGTGGCCATTATTCATTCAATTGGTTTCTCACGGCGAACACGTACTGATATTCGCATGATAGTAATTTGCTGCGGACTCAAAGATCACGCGGGATGCCGTTAATTTCGTGAATAAACCGGCTGGTTAACTTATTTACATTACCTCCCTGCACGACTTTACCAATCACTTCATGCGGCTACCGCTGCAACACATCGCGAAAGCGCAGCCGTGAACACTCGCTCACTATGCCGGCAACTAACAGCTCAAACGTAAACTGGCATAAGCGCGTCTGGTTGCTCGCGCTGCCAATTATCCTTTCCAATGTTACGGTACCACTGGTCGGCGCAGTAGATACCGCTGTGACCGGCCACATGAACTCCCCTGAACCTATCGCCGCGGTAGCACTGGGTGCTTCGGTATTCAGTCTTGTATTCTGGACATTTGGTTTCCTGAAAATGGGCACCAGTGGCAGTATTGCCCAGGCATTTGGCGCGGGCGCAACAGATACTATCAACCTGACGATAGTCAGATCGTTAATCATCGCAGCAGCGCTCGGTGTTGTGATCGTCGTACTCCACAAACCTCTGCTTGATCTGGCACTTCATATTGTTGGCGGAGAGTTGAAAATTGAACAACTTACGCGAGAATACTTTTCTATTCGGGTCTGGTCAGCACCGGCAACTCTGGCAAACTATGTACTAACCGGTGTGCTGATCGGCTTGCAGCGAATGCGATCTGTATTTGCATTCCAACTGCTGCTCAACTGTACCAATGTATTCCTTGATCTTTTGTTTGTACCGGTACTTGGGTACGGTATCGCCGGTGTCGCAACCGCTTCTTTGATCAGTGAATATGCAGCACTGGCTTTCATGCTCTACCTGATGCGGGAACAACTCACTCCTGCCCTTTCCAGGGTCGATAAAAATAGTCTATTGGAAGCTAATGCCCTGAAGCGCCTGCTAAAACTAAACGGTGATATATTCATTCGCACTCTCCTGCTGGTATCGTGCTTTTTCTACTTCAATGCCAGCAGTGGAAAATTCAGTAGCACCGTATTTGCCGCCAACGTAATTCTGATGCAGCTACTTCATATCTGCGCTCATGCACTGGATGGATTTGCACACGCTGCCGAGACGCTGGCAGGCCAGGCCTGGGGAAGCGCTAACAAACGGCAGTTTCACGGCGCTATTCGCGCGTCCACGCACATGGCAATTACCACAGCCATAGGCATGTCCGTACTGTTGTTCATCGCCGGACCGGCTATACTGCGACTATTCACTAACCAGATTGAAGTTTTAGACGCAGCGAATTCACTGTTACCATGGTTGTATGTGTTGCCTTTCTTATCCGTATGGTGCTACCAGCTCGACGGTATATTCATCGGTACAACACATTCGCGGGAAATGCGTAACGCAATGATAATTTCAGCGCCGCTGTTCTTCATTCTTACCGGGGTGCTGATACCCGTTTTTGGTAATACCGGTCTGTGGAGTGCATTTTCATTATTCATGATTGCACGCGCTGCCACGTTGTACATTTTCTATCCAAGCATCAAAGCAACTATCGATCAAACCCATGCACATCAGTAAAAATGTATCGCTGCGTGATCGCAACAGCTTTGGCTTCGATGTTAGCGCTGAATACTTCTGCAGCGCATCATCAATAGATGAAGTCAGAGAGGCTTTGACCTGGCAGCAAAGTAAAAACCTGCCAATCCTCATTCTCGGTAGCGGCAGCAATACTGTTTTTACCCGCAATGTAAGCGGGCTCGTACTGCACATTGCAATTGATACCCACCGCACCTCCATAGAAAAAAACACAGCAATGGTGTACGTCGGCGCAGGTGTCAATTGGCATTCCCTGGTTAAAGCCACCGTATCCAACGGTCAATTCGGCCTTGAAAACCTCGCACTTATTCCCGGAAACTGCGGCGCCGCACCCATTCAGAACATAGGTGCCTATGGGAAAGAAATTTGCGACAATCTGATTTCGGTAGATGTTATTCATCAAGCCACCGGTGAAACGACAACACTCACAAAATCCGATTGCGATTTCGGCTACCGTCACAGTGTATTTAAAACTGCCGCAGGATCAGAATTTATTATCCTAGGCGTTCAGCTTGAACTTTCAACACTAGACAATCCAGTGATAAGTTATGACGCACTGCGTGAAGCTCTAAATCTCAGCGAACCCGATGCAGACATATCTGCCGAGCGGGTATTACAACAGGTCTGCGCACTACGCAGTTCCAAACTGCCAGACCCCGCAACGATCGGCAATGCCGGCAGTTTTTTCAAAAACCCGATCCTGTCAAGTCAACGGGTTGACACACTACGCAAAAAGTATCCAGACCTACCGGTATATAGCTGGACCAACGGATGCTACAAAGTGCCTGCCGCCTGGCTTATTGATCAGGCCGGCTGGAAAGGTCACCGTGCTGACGGTGTCGGCGTACACGACCGACAGGCTTTAGTGTTAGTGAACCACGGCAACGGTAATGGTAAGCAGATTGCAGTACTAGCTAATGAGATATACGCAGACATCAAAGATCGATATGACATTGAGCTCGAAAGAGAACCAGTGATGTATTAAGCCGACAACGCCGTTGTGTCCTGAATTTCCCCCCGAACACTGATCAAATAAAAAAAATCAATGAGCAATAGACTGTTCAGCAATATACTCAACGCATGGAAAGGCGTGTCTACCCAGTTCAGCGGCAAAACTCTGGAGCTGAGTCCGTATCTGCACGCCAATGAAATTGAACCGCTAAAAGTCAAAATCACTGCCTGCCTCGACGGTAAGGGCGGCGACGTCTCAACCCGTGCAAGAGCGGCTGATCTAGGCAAAACTTATCTCGGCCTCAATGACGAGGGCAGACACAAATTCCTGAAGCTCATGATCACCGATTTCAGCATCGATCATGACAAAGTCAGAACTACAGCGGAAGCCCTGTTTACTGATCTCACTGACGAGCGCAGGAATGAAGTGGAAGACCAGCTGCGCGAACAACTAACTCCACCCTACCGGACACTACTCCGACAGTTCAACGCGTTACCACAAGGGACAAAATTCCTCGTTGACCTTCGCTCAGATGTCATGCGTCTCAGTAAAGAACACCCGGAGCTGAAACCGTTGAACGAGGTTTTGCACAAGCAACTCTACAGTTGGTTTGACATCGGTTTTCTGGAGCTTAAAAAACTCAACTGGAATTCTTCAGCCGCCCTGCTGGAAAAACTAATTGAATATGAAGCGGTGCATCGAGTGGAATCGTGGGTTGACCTGCACCATCGCCTCGGAGACAACCGACGTTGTTTCGCATTTTTTCATCCCAATATGCCGAATGAACCATTGATATTCGTCTGGGTTGCGTTGGTAGACGAAATCTCAGACAACGTAATTACACTTCTAGACAGTAGCCAGCAGGAGATTGAAAGAGATAATCCGTCAACTGCAATATTCTATTCGATCAGCAGTGCACAGAAAGGTCTCGCAGGTGTCAGCCTTGGTAATTTCTTAATAAAACGGGTGGTTGATGAATTAAAACGCGAATGCCCTAGCCTTACAAACTTCGCGACCCTGTCACCGATTCCAGGATTCTCCTCATGGGTGAAGAAACTTTCTGCTCAGGAAAATCACAGCTTGCTCACAGAAGATGAAAGCGAGGCGTTACAAAAGGCCACAGATAAATCAATTAGTGAACTGCTTGAAAACACTGATTGGTTGTCCAATGAGCACATCTGCAGTGCACTGCAGGAACCGTTGCAACGAGCTGTTGCCAAATATATCGTTACCGAGAAAAAACCAAACGGAAACGCTGCAAATCCCGTAGCGCATTTTCATTTATCTAACGGTGCTATCTTTGAGCGGGTTAACTGGCTGGGCGATACCAGCGAACACGGCTTATCACAATCCTACGGCATGATGATCAACTACTTGTATGACCTCAGTTCTATAGATAAAAATCATGAGGAGTACATCGAGCACAGCAACGTTGCACAATCAAAGAAGATACAAAAATATCTGTAGTTAATCCGCTTAACAACTACCTGTCAGGAATGTGAAGGCACGGCACCAGATTGTTTAATTGCGCAAGATCAGCTTCAAGAGATTCCTCGTTAAATAGCTCACCGTTGTAAAGCCACTGTTTCGCCAGTTCCATTGATCGCGTTTCGTACACGGCAGCATCCAGAACGCGATATCTTTCATCTCGTGCCAGCGCAGCATCAAACTCCTGTTGACTAATGCCTTTTGTGGCTATCTGTACTGTTACATCTGCAATAGCAGATAACACCTGCTGCTCTAGTTCCGGATGTATGGAAAAGTCTATCTGCTGTACGAGCTGCTGCTTTGCAACGAACAATTTGTTTGAGATTTCATAAACGAAACCCAACTTTTCCCTGAGTGAATATCGCAGCCTTTCTGTCACAATATCTGCCAACAACCGCCAATGCCGCAGCGACAGATCGGATGAGATTGTGTCAACATCCAATGAGTCCATCTGTGTAATACCTGACGCTGTAGCAGCTGTACAGGAAAAACTTACCGAGACATCAGTAATCTTTTCCCTGTGATGAAGCTCGACGGAATTTTCGATACCCGGTTCATTTTCACTACTTGACCTCAATGGCCGGGCTGTATCGTCCGTGATTAGATAATACAATTCGGGTTCAAGCTGTTCCGGTGAAAGATTTCCGACAACAATAAAACCAAAATCTTTAGTCGATGAAAAGAACTGGTTTTTACTTTCAATAAACAACTGATTATTGAGACGCTGTTGATTTGAATCAGCTACCATCCCGCGTCCGATAGCGCCGGGCCAGTCTGTCGCTGCCTGTCTTTCACCAAGTTGCTCTAGAAGCAGACTGCTGTTTGGCTCTATTACGAGTGGCTCTTCAAAATAGCCACTGATCATTGAAAGCATTGACGACAATTCTTCAGCCACACCGCTGGCGTTAATACCGTGGTGAAGCGGTCCTGTGAATGGCTCTACGGATATTCGACTCTGCCGCATAATGGCGCGGAGACTTTGACTGCTAAATCCATTCACACCATTGACCGACAAATACTTGGGCAGATACCAGGCCGCAACTGCTGAAGACCCGGTTTTGCCCGCATATCCGCCATCGGCGATACCAGTGATCGACACATGATCATACTGCGGGTCCTGCAGTAGTACTACAACAGCACCATTTGCCAAGCGCCATTCATGATAGTTACCGTGTGACCGTACTTTGATCGCAGATGACAACGCAGGCATTGAGCGAATCAACTGATCGTCCGGCATCAACGACGCAATTGACCTCCCGAGTTCAGGAGAACGAATCGAAGTCAGCAACCCCGCCAGTGTCTGATCAGGACTTAAGTCACCGTAAATTACGGTTGCCGGAATACGGGTGGCGATGTCTTTCCTTGCATCACTCAGCCCTGTAATTATTTCTGCGACTGGTACAGCACGATTACTATTTACCACTGCAGAGATCACTAATTTGTGCGACCGCGTAATATTTCCGACAAGGCTATTGAGCGTTTCACGATCAAGAGATGCAACCACTTCATTGAAGATATTCTGCATGTCCCATACTGATAATACTGCTTCCCCGTTTGTCGCCATATCCACCAAACCGGACGCAACCAAACTGGCGTTTCGACTTCGATACTGCTCAATACTCAAGAGAGATATCTGCTCAAACAGTTTTTTGAAATCATAAAACTCTTCCTCGGTGAGCTTTGATTTTTGTACCGTTCTAACTGCATCAAACGCTACTGACAAGCAAGGTAGAATTGAATCTTCTGTGAGAGACAACGTAATATGTTCTATCGCCTGCCCTGACTCCAGCAGCGAACTCTCAAGCTTGACGGCACTACATTCTGTCGTACTAACGATACGATCACGCACGAGATTGGAAAACGCACTGTATAGCAACTGACTTTGAAATCGACTCTTTATTGAAACAATCGAACTAGCTACATCAACAGGCAGACTCTGCAATCCGGAAATCAGGTTTATAGATAACTCCGGTAGCGCAAGCGTCGGATCGACGGAGGACAATAGCTCGATAAGCGTGCCATCGTCATAGTAATTCACCGCAGGGCTATGATGCTCTTCAATCTCGTCTGAAAAACTCCGCTCTGGATACTCTTGTTGATGTTCCGGTTGCCGGGTCAAATCACTAAAGGCAGATTCTATCATTGGCTCATACAACCACGGCCTCGTGCCACCAGCCATGATAAGTACCGCGTTATCGGGTTGATAATTGGACTCCCAGAACTGCCGCAATTGATCACTCGTTGCACTGTGAGTACTTTTAACATCACCCGCAGGATGTCGGTTGCTATAGCGGCTGCTCGAATAGGCACTGAGAGTGACAGGATCAACGGTATAACCTCTTGCTGTATAACGTTCATGCAACTCAGCGTCGACAATGCGCTTTTCTTTTGCAAGTGCCGATTCATCAAACTCAATAGAATCAAGCCATTCCGCCATAAGCGACAGTAAAACCGGCAGCAAGTGTTCATCTGACTCATGAAGTGAAAAACGGTATACCGTTGCACCATAATGAGTGGTGGCATTAACATCATCACCCCAACGCAAGCCATTATCTCTTAGTAGAGATTCAATTCTCTTTTCAGAGAATGATCTTGTACCCCGGTAGGCCATATGCTCGATCAGATGCGCAAAGCCACGTTGATCCGGAGACTCATCCAGCGACCCGGCTTTAACCACAAGTCTTAATTCAAGACGATCATTCACCACAGCACTGTTGGTACTTCTGAGGTAGTAACGAAAACCGTTTTCCAGATGACCTGACAGGATCCCCGGATCCAGCGTGACCGGAGGACGCTTGTCATCTAATTCAACTGCTGTGGTACAGGCCGTGGTACCGGAAAGCGCTAACAGCATTGACAACAGAACAGGTAACAGGCGCTGAAGTTTTTTCATACCGAAACGAACCGCACATCGGTTTTACAACCTTGCCCGCCTAGCTCTCGATCGCCAATAACGAATACACCCGTCCTGTCCCTCGCAGACAGACTGCCCTCAAGCACCAGCACGATAGCTGATTTGCGCCTGACTTGAGCATCTTTATAGGTGTAAGCTGAGTTCGTCGGGATTGTCGCTTTGAAATAGCCACTGTCGTTTATCGACGCCGTGAAGCTATAGTTTTCATCCGCCTGCAGAAACCCTGCGACCACTCCATCCTGAACCCGCATGAAAAAGGAATCAGTGAAGGGCGAGCAATCGAATCTCAATCCCTCGACCAACTGCACAGAATCAGTACCACCCATAAGCGCCTGCCAGTCACCATCCAGCCGCACAGCATCACGCCCTTCATGCGGTGAAGCACAGGAAAGCAGCAGGCAATACAAGGCCGGTACGCAGCGCTTCTTCATATCCCGATCGATCAACCCCCGTAAAAACGGGCAATCATCGATTCGAAAAGAACCAGGTCACAATTCGCTTCGGCAACTACCCTGCTGGGCCACTGTATCGGCGGGATTGAAAATTATTGAAGCATCACATGGATCGCCCGTCTGTGACAGACAGCAGGCCTGGATTACCGCGAGATAACGGTAACGGTTGCGGGAAAGCGCACGTCGTTGTCGTCGGTGTAAGTCGCAGTCAAAGTTACTCTTCCCCTGCCACGAATAATCAGCTCACCTTTGTTATCGTTATCATTGCCGAGCGTGAAAATGCCATCGGGGGCGGAATTGATAAGCCAGTTGGCTTCATCGGTCACATCCTCGCCACCATCTTGATCAGCGTAAAGTGCCGTAGCGGTCAAGCGCTCGGTGATTCGCTCCCCCTGCCATATGACGGTCAACGGAAACTCACGGTCTGCATTGGCCGCCGTTATCGTGAGTCCGGCAAACAATCCGGAACCGGCAGCACTTATTGCAACTGACTCGGTAATACCTGTGCCGTTACAACCTGCCGTAAGCACCCCATCACCTGCCTCACTGGCGGTGACAAGGCCATTAACTACCGCATCAAACCGACCAGAGGTAGCTGCAATATTCCAGCTCAGGTAGTCACTAATCTCCGGCCTCTGATCGGGTTCATTTGAATAGACCGGGTAACCACGATACTGCAGTGGCGAAGCGACTGACAGTTCACCGGCATCAGCTTCGATTTCAATGCCCTCCAGACTATCGGCTACCGTTACTTCTGTGATTGCACTTGCTACTTCAGGCTTATCCAGAAACGCGAGCCTGGTTGTGCTAACCGCCAGCACTCCTGCTGCAGTTACCCTCAAGACACCCGCTTCATCGAATGCTGCTGTGATCCCGGAGCCATCGGCAGGGACGACCTCCCATTCTACAGAGTCGGTGATATTGCGGCGCTGCTCCTCACCCTCATAATTGCCCCAGGCAACATACTCACCACTGCTACATTCATTCAACGAAAAAGAATCATCAACCGACTCGATATCAATACTCACAAGTTGCGCTGAAGAAACACGCACCTGAGTTGTCGCGAGCAGGTTGCCAAACGTGGCAGTAATCGTCACCTCTCCATCCACCGCACCGCCCAATACACTACCGGTATCCGGATCAACTTCTGCGATTAAAGAGTCACTGCTTCTCCAGGCAGCACTTCCAGAGCCAATAACTACCCCAGTCTCACTACCTTCAGCAAAAGCTTCCAGCGACAACTGAGTGACTTCGCCTGTTTCAATGACGGCAGATTCACCTCCGGTATTGATAACGAGGCTCGTGTAATTGGCATCAGCCACAGACACGAGATTACCCAACCGCCGCGCATCTCCATTGCTGTCGCAGGCAACTAAAGTCAGCGCTGCCAACGCGGCCACTAAAAAGGTAGCAGCGAAAGATTGTTTGTTCATACTTGATAGTACCTGGCTTGATAGTACCTGGCTTGACAGCACCTGGCTTAACAAGCACCTAGCGACTGGTTTCGTAACGTATGCCGAGGCGGAAGCTATTGATTCGTGTATCACCATCATAATCGTGATGCGAAAATCCACCATCAAGCTGCAAGTAGCGATTGAGTATATAAGTCATACCAAAAGCCAGCCGGCCGCCGGGCAGCGTAATAGAGGTATCAAAGCCATCGCTGGATAAATCATAGGAGCTGCGCACGTACCCGACCACTGCGTAGGCTGCAAACCTGCTAATAGGCTGAGACTCCAGCCGGACGTTTGCACCCATCACCGAAGTAAAATCAAGATCGAGAGTACCGACGGAATCCGACACCACACCGGCGCCCGCTTCCAGCTCTAGCCCAATACCCGGACGCAGCCAATAACCTAGCTGTGCCATGGCGATAACCGGTTGCAGCTCAGCGTTAGTGTCTCCGGTATTGCTACTATTCCCGAGAGAGAACCGATCGAGATTAGCCCCAAGGTAGAATTGCGGCTGCAACTGCGAACCTGATTGTTGCGCCAAGGCACAAAATGGCAGCATCATCAGCAGGATAGATAGTATTTTTTTTCTTAAAACCACAGCAGACTATTCGAGTTGACTGGGCGTCAGTGTATCAAATATTTATCACTTTCATCGATCAGCAACATTACAACCATTCCGGTACAAACAACCAATTCCTGATGGCAAACTGAATAACCGCTTGATCTGCGCGTCAGCCTTTGAGCTTTTCCTGCAGCAATTTGTTCAGCTCACCGGGATTAGCCTTTCCGCGCGATGCCTTCATCACCTGCCCGACAAAGTAGGCAAGCAACTTGTCTTTGCCGGATTTGTATTCCGCAACCTGATCCGGATTGGCAGCAATAACATCGTCTATCATTTTTTCGATTTCAGAACTATCTGAGATCTGTCGCAGCCCTTCTTTCTCGATCACCTGATCCGCCGTATCGGCACCAGACCACATTTTATCCAGCACTTCTTTTGCGATTTTTCCGGAGATCGTATTGTCATGCACACGCTCAACCAGCTGACTAAATCGATCTGCATCCACCGGAGATGCATTTAATTCCAAACCATCTTTGTTTAGGCGCGAGAATAGTTCCCCACTGATCCAGCTACAGGCAAGCTTGGCACTGGCACCGCTTTTCTTTACTACAGCTTCAAAGTAATCTGCTGTGTAGCGATCAGAAGTCATCACACCTGCATCGTATTCAGAGAGTTCAAGCGCTGACATAAAACGCGCCCTCCTCGCATCCGGAAGTTCAGGCAGCGTTTTTCGGATTGACTCTATCAGCTCTTCTTCGATCTGCACCGGCAGCAAGTCAGGATCCGGAAAGTAGCGATAGTCGTTAGCTTCTTCTTTACTTCGCATGGAGCGTGTTTCGTCTTTGTCGGCGTCGTAAAGCCGCGTCTCCTGCACTACTTGTCCACCCGATTCAAGAATGTCTATCTGACGTTCCACTTCAAAGTTAATAGCGCGCTCAAGAAAACGAAACGAATTAACATTCTTTATTTCAGAGCGTGTCCCAAGCCGTGCCTCACCAGCTGGTCGGATTGATACATTCGCATCACAGCGGAACGAGCCCTCCTGCATGTTGCCATCACATATTTCTATATAGCGAACAATAGAGTGAATTTTCTTTGCATAGGCTACCGCCTCTTTGGCACTGCGCATATCCGGCTCAGAGACAATCTCAAGCAATGGAGTACCGGCCCGGTTGAGATCAACACCGGTTGCATCATGAAAGTCTTCGTGCACAGACTTGCCGGCATCTTCTTCAAGATGCGCACGGGTTAAGCCCACTTCTTTAACCACTCCATCCTCAAGCTCAACAGACACTACCCCGTTTCCAACAATCGGCAAACTCATTTGCGAAATCTGGTAACCCTTGGGGAGGTCCGGATAAAAGTAGTTCTTGCGGGAAAATACATTATGCCTTCCAATCTCTGCGTTGGTTGCCAATGCAAACTTAACCGCCATCCGCACCGCCTCACGGTTAAGCACCGGCAATACACCAGGCATACCCAGATCAACCGCGTTAGCCTGCGTATTTGGTTCAGCACCGTATTGCGTCGAGCTCGCAGAGAATATTTTGCTCTGCGTTGCAAGTTGCGCGTGAATTTCAAGTCCAATGACTGTTTCCCACTGCATCATGATCTCACTTGTTTATTCGCTGTACGGTTGGTGGTTGAAGAACAGGTACGATTGCTATCCGGGAATACGGGTGTGCCAATCGGTCACCATCTGGTACTGATGCGCAACATTTAACAGACGCGCCTCTTCAAAGTAGTTGCCAACCAGCTGCATCCCTACAGGTAAACCGCCTACCTCACCGCAAGGTACAGATATGCCGGGCAGGCCTGCGAGGTTAGCGGGTATTGTGTAGATATCGTTAAGATACATTTCTAACGGGTCACCGGTTTTTTCGCCTACTTTAAACGCCGGTGAAGGAGTTGTCGGGCCGAGAATAAAATCAACACTCTCAAACGCCTGACTGAAGTCCTGACTTATAAGACTGCGTATCTTTTGCGCTTTTAGGTAGTACGCATCGTAGTAACCGGCAGACAACGCATAAGTGCCAACCAATATCCGTCGTTTAACCTCACGACCAAATCCTTCTGCACGTGAACGCTTGTATAAATCTTCAAGGTCTTTGGGGTCTTCACAGCGATGCCCGTATCTCACGCCATCAAAGCGTGCCAGATTGGATGAACACTCAGCCGGCGCCACAATGTAGTAGGCCGGGACAGACAAATGCTGATTTTCAAGATCAATATCAACAAATTTTGCGCCGAGCTTTTCAAGTTCCGCAATTGCCTGCTGCAACAAAGATGCAATAGAAGCATCCAGACCCGCGTCGAAGTACTGCTTCGGCAGGCCTATTGTCACGCCGTCTAGCGAATTTACCAGTGTAGAAACGTAGTCATCCTTGTCACGCTCAATACTTGTGGAATCGCGTTCATCAAAGCCTGCCATTTCATTGAGGAGCCAGGCGCAATCCTCGGCGCTGGTTGCCATTGGACCACCCTGATCCAGACTTGAGGCAAACGCAATCATGCCGTAGCGCGACACTCGACCATACGTGGGCTTTAGTCCGGTAATACCGCAAAACGCAGCAGGCTGCCTGATAGACCCACCGGTGTCAGTACCTGTACAGGCAGGCACCAGCCGACCACCCACCGCCGCAGCACTACCACCGGATGACCCACCCGGTACGCGATCAGTATCCCACGGGTTGCGAACCGCACCAAAGTAGCTGTTTTCATTCGATGACCCCATCGCAAACTCATCCATGTTGGTCTTACCAAGACAGATCGCCCCTGCGGCACTCAGCTTCTCAACGACTGTTGCATTGTAAGGAGGTACAAACGCTTCAAGCATGCGCGACCCGCAAGTGGTGCGCACGCCTTCGGTGCAGAAAATATCTTTGTGGGCAATCGGAAGACCATGCAATGCACCAGTGACATTTCCAGACGCCCTTGATTCATCAGCAGCTCTGGCAGCAGCGATTGCCTGCTCCTCAGTGATACTCACGAAAGCATTCAGTGATTCGTTTTGCTTTTTGATTCTATCGATAAAGTGCTGACATAGCTCAACACTTGAAAACTCACCGTTTTCAAGTCCACTTCGCATGGATGCTAAAGTAAGTGTGTGCATTGTTGGTTACGCTTAAAGATTTGAGAATGGCTGGAATATCAGACAGATCACCTGCCTTGTTAGATCAGAAAAACTATTCGTGCACTGATTATTCAATCACGGGTGGTACAAGGTAGTAACCATTCTCTACTGACGGTGCAATTTTCTGGAACGCATCGCGGCGATTCGATTCAGTCACAACATCTTCGCGTAGACGCTGTACCGCATGCGTCGGATGCGCCATTGGTTCAACCGAGCTAGTGTCAACCTGATCCATCTGTGCTGCGAGCTGGAGTACACCAGACATCTCAGACGCGTAGTTCGACACAGAATCAGAATCGATCTGAATTCGCGCGAGATGGGCGACCTGTTCCACCACCTCATTCCCGACCTCAGTGTCCGCTTTTTCTGTCATCGACCCGTCCCGTAAAAAACCGCTAATTTAGCATATTAGTGCTGCACTGTACTCACTCATGCCCTGTGCCGCGGCAGGCCTGCGGTCGGCCAGCACTTGTAGCTGACTGGCAGTTCGATCGGCCGTGTCTATACTCCCGAGTATCCGATGGACAATAAAGGGTCCAACTCTGTGTTCCAACGTGAAAACAACAACGCAGCCATTCACTTTGCTATCGATCCAGGTGCTTTTCGTACAAGGTTTTACGCTACCAGTACAGGAATCCTGCTCGACCAGCCTTCTGTTGCAATTCTGGATATGGATCACCCGGTTGGGGGCAGCAATGCGCTCCGCGGTTTCGGTGATCAGGCTAACGAGTTGGCCGCCACCAGTAAAGACAGCTTACGGCTAGTTCACCCCGTGCAGGCAGACCGGCACAACGATCTCGGCTGGACTGCAAAAATGCTCAGCCATTTTCTGGTGCAGGCCAGCCAGGCTGGAGCAACCGGAGGAGCAACTGAAGTTGTACTGACGTTGCCACATGATTGCAGTGTAAAAACCAGTTCCCGGTTACAGCAGGCCTGCAAGGCTGCCGGTGCTGCAACTATCCGTGTTCAGGATGCCGCACTGGCAGCCTTCTATGCAACAGAACTCGATCAGTCAGAACCCTGCATCATGATTGATTTCGGCGCTACTTCAACACGGCTGTTTGCTATCTCAGACGGAGAAGTCGTGCACTATGACAATATAGCCTGTGGCGGCGATTTACTCGACACAACCATCGCCACTGGTTTACTGGAACGTTTTAGTCTCTATGTCTCTGATGAAGTAGCACGACAGATTAAACACAGCGTGGCAGCCGCAACACCCCGATCTATTGTTAAATGTACGCGTACATCCTGCCAGGTAGAGTGCCTGTCAGTGAAAACCAATACCCCATCAACATTCAGTATCAGCTCCGAAACCATCAGCCAAATCTTACAACCGGCTCTGAACACGCTTGCAAATTCAATCGCAGCCAGCCTCACTAACATTGACCGGTACATTATAGATGCAGCTTACGTGACAGGTATTCAGCTCTGTGGCGGTGGAACACTGCTATCCCGCATGGATCAATTAGTAATACAGGCTACTGACCTGCCTGTCGCGATAGTCAAACAACCGCTAAGCAGCAACGTCCGCGGCGCTGCATCGACCTGTTTAGAATTGCCGCCAGCGGCTCAGACGGAAACCCGGGAAGAATACCTCACCGCAATTGTTTAGCGATATGCACCTGGGCGTCGTGAATAATCCGGGCCAGCAATACGAGCAACAGGTAAACTACTCTGAATCAATCGGTATAGAGTCATGGAACAGCGTATTCAGGCAGTGGAACTAAAGTTGATGGATATGGAACTCATCGTCGAGCAGTTAAACGATGTCATTGTCCGGCACGAAAATACAATTTCAGATTTGACAAAAAAACTGGAACTTTATCAGAGCCAATTGCAGGCAATCGCCTCGCCGGTTGCCAAAGAATCTGATGAGACACCGCCACCGCACTATTGATTTAATCACCACAAAAAATCGCGGCAACAAGAGCTAACCTCCATCACCGTCAATAGGACAGTCAATCCTCAACCCGGGCCACCAACCAGAATTTCACCGTCTACCAAAGACCACCGCGGCACCACCGTATTACGCCTCGCTTGCTGTTCCTTATATACCCGCCCTGCAAGATCGTAGTAACTCTGATCACATCCATCGATAAACCCTCCGGCAGAGGCGACACCCGTCGTTGCCTCGTTAGGCTCGGCAAATACCAGTGTGCACCCCATACCGGTACCCAGTCCAAGCGTTACAAACCATCCGTTCTGCGTGGAGCGCAACGGATTGGCCGCCGATGGCATCTGTGACGATTTACTGCTGTCCGGGTCATGGTACAGTGCAGCATCAGCGCGTATTAGTGCAGCCTCCCACTCCGGCTTCCGGTAGACAATAAACAACGGTTTTTTCTGCCACTCGACCAGACGATGATCACCGGGCTGCATATCAGAAACATCAAATCGAACAATCTCCGTCACTTCAGGGCCCTGCTCTGGCAAAGATCCGAACAGCACCCAGACAAATGCCAATACCGCCGCCACAATCATCAGCTTCACGGACGTGCGAAGTAGTAATTTCTTTATGTTTTGATCATTCACTACAGATTGTCACAGGTATGCCCGGGGTGGCCTTATTCTGCCATCACTCTGAAAGTCTAATCATGCAGAATTTCACTGCGTGATAAACGGGCAAACAAAGAAAATGGCAGTGGCCGTACAGGATGAGCACAACAGCCGTTGCCAAAAACTGGCTGAAGAAACCGGTTTACTACTGGGAGACTCCACTACACACACTTACACGCTGCAATGGATTAACAACAAGCTCACCTTACGCAACCACAGCAGTAATCGCCCGGTAGACACCAGCATAGACTTTACAGCCGGCCGTAACTTGCACCGACTAAAATTCGGCGGCAGACACGGTCAGCCGATGGCCCGGGCAGTCAAGACCAACACCGCACCCCTGATCTGCGATGCAACAGCAGGTTTCGGCAAAGATGCCTTCGTATTCGCATCACTTGGATGCGAAGTGGTGTTATTAGAGAGATCTGTTGTCGTGCACGCACTGTTGCAGGATGCACTGCAGCGGGCACGCAGTCATAACGACACAAAACCAATAGTGCAAAAGATGCATCTGGTACTGGCAGACAGCAATCATTTGCCGGATTGCTGGCCAGGTGTGGATGCTCATCAACGTAGAGAACTCCCGCAGGTTGTCTATCTCGACCCGATGTACCCACAAGGAAAACGCGCTGCAAAAAAAGAGATTCAAGTACTGCGTGAGCTATTGGATGCAAAGCAGGATGAACTCACTTTGCTCAATGCGGCTCGCGCTACTGCAAAGCGTGTTGTGGTGAAGCGGCCACGAAACGCCCCGCCTTTGGCAGAGGTTACACCATCGGGCAACATTACTTCACCGAATACACGCTACGATATCTACAGTGCTCATCCACCTGATTAGTCTCCTGCAAATCTACCAGTCCCAGGCAAATACGGTCCCAGGCAAATACAGTCTTAGGCAAATTAATCCCTGAAATTTATATACTGCAGTGGCAGATCGAAGTCGGATGCCTTCAGCATCGCGATAGCACTTTGCAAATCATCACGTTTTTTGCCTGTAATTCTTACCTGATCACCCTGGATCGCCGCCTGCACTTTCATTTTTGAACCTTTGACGGCTTTAACAATCTTGCCCGCGATTTCTTTATCTATACCTTTTTTAATAGCCAGTTCCTGGCGCGCTTTCTGACCACTGGTCTGGATATCACCATGTTTCAGGCAAGTAATGTCGATTCCTCGCTTGGTAAGCTTTTGCAGAATAATAGGCTGCATCTGCTGGATTTGAAAATCACTATCTGCTTCAAGCGTCATTGCAGCGTCTGATAATTCGATCTTCGCATCAGACCCCTTAAAATCAAACCGGTTACCTATCTCCCGGTTAGCCTGATCGACTGCATTGGCGAGTTCGTGCTCATCAATTTCAGACACAACATCAAAAGAAGCCATAAAATCATCCTCGTAAAGTGTCAAAAACGTATAATACTACATCGAGCTTTAGTTGTTACCGTCCAGCATTGCAGCACATCGTACCCTTTGTACAACAACATCTGCAGGATCAAATTAAGATGAATGACAACACCGGCGACTTACACGAAGACCGCAAAGATTACACGCTAAACGAACTAACACGCAGCACGCTGAGCAGCGATCCGTTGAGTATGTTCAACGAGTGGATGAGCGATGCGAGAAATGCAGATATTATTGATGCCACCGCAATGACCCTCGCCACAGTTAACGAGAACGGGGCTCCGTCTGCACGGATCGTACTGTTAAAGCAATTTAAAGCTGACGGTTTCTACTGGTACACCAATTACGAAAGTCGCAAGGGCATAGAATTATCCAGTAATCCGAATGCAGCACTGGTGTTCTATTGGCGGGAGCTTGAACGGCAGGTACGTATCGAAGGCAGTGTCAGCAAGGCGAGTGCAGCTGAGTCTGATGAATACTTTGGTAAGCGGCCACTTGGCAGCCGCTACAGTGCAGCAGCATCCCCACAATCGCAGGTGATAGAAAACCAACAATGGCTGACAGAACGCACGCAGGACTTACAAAATAAATTTGATGAGAAGACTCTCAAGAGACCGGAAAATTGGGGTGGCTATAAACTCACACCACAAGTCTACGAATTCTGGCAGGGCCGCCCCAGCCGGCAACATGATCGCTTTAGATTTACACGAGCGAACAACAACTGGCAGATCGACAGGCTGGCACCCTAGCCTGCATTATTCATGAGGCGACCAACCAGTTTAAGTAAGAGTCTGCATTTATAGAGTTTAATCTTAATTTAGCCTGTTATCAGAAATAACACTCTGTCTATTAGACACCAGAGACCCCGTGGTTAATGGGAGCAGGCGCGTCACATCTCACCCCCTTCGGCACGTGGCGCGCCACGCTTCTGAGGCGATCGAATGACCTGTTTCGCGCTATTGACTCTGGATGCCGAATCCTCATGATAATGCAAGCTAGTGGGTCGTCCCAAATGTAGATTCCAGCCATGTTCGGTTACACCAGCTTCACCGGCAAAGCTACTTACTCAATAGGAGTTTCGCCCAGCATACCAAGCAACAAAGAGTTCAGATCCTGATCGCGATGGTTATAGCGGTATTCACTTTCCTTTAAGTGGAAGTAGAATTTCTCGCGCCGCAGGCCTTTGAACTTGGTCAGCCTTAAACGCAGGAAATGACCAAATGATTCAATACGCTCAATATCACCAACCTTGTGAGCACTTTGATAAGTTGAGTTCTTAATTTTTAAGCGCATATCACGCCTGACATCAACACCAACGGGGTACTCTCGCCATTGCCCTTCCTCGAGTGGCTCAGGGTCGCCGAGCGCCTTGCCGTTCATTAGGGAGCAATACACCAGATTGTCCATCAGATACAGGTAGATCCCGACCACCCCGTCACTGGGACTGTCCAGGTAAGCCGATACCGAGCCATCTGACAACTCGTTCTTATCCCTGCTGGCATGCAAGCCTGGTGTGCCGGAGGCGTTTGACTCACACCAATGGGCAATCCGGTCGCGAAGCTTCAGATAGATGGAATTGACTGATCGAACATTAACACCGGTCTCTTTGGCACATTCAACCGCAGTGATATCTTTGGAAAACAACTCGAGAATCTTTCTGAAGCGCTTCTCATCGAGTTTGGAGTGTTTGTAATAGCGGTTTTTTACAGCGTACATGCCATATCCCTTCCTCTTACGCGATGCGGTGGATCTGTATTATCTGCAAGGTGATTGCGTAAGAGTGTATGTGACATGCTGAATTACTCACGTGACTCAATTCACATTAAAAGCATGAGCAAAAGCAGAGTAACATTTTGATTCAGTGGCTTTACATCAAGGTATACTCACTGTTACACCTCAACCGGATTCGGAACCACTTGATGTCTGGACAACTATTCAAAGATGAAACACTTGATATAGATAGCGACACTAGAAGCGAACTAATAGCGCGCTTCCTGGACTTCATCGATGATGAGTCAGTACTTCGTGAGGATGAGGATCTGTTCCCGTACGAATCAGACGGGCTGGCCGTTTACCGCCAGAAGCCACCGTTGGTGGTACTACCCGAGACGATCGATCAGGTGCAAAAAATTCTACGAATCTGCCATGAACTGCAAGTACCTGTGGTCGCGCGTGGTGCTGGAACCGGTTTATCTGGTGGTGCTCTTCCACTGAAAAACGGCATCGTTCTGGGTCTGGCAAAATTTAACAAGATTCTGGATATTGACGCGGAGGCCCGAACGGCGACAGTCCAACCCGGTGTACGCAATCTAGCAATCTCTGAAGCCGTATCCGATTTGAATTTGTACTACGCACCGGATCCATCATCACAGATCGCTTGCACTATTGGTGGCAATGTTGCGGAAAACTCCGGTGGTGTACATTGCCTGAAATATGGCATGACCGTACACAATGTACTTCAGGTTACTGCGGTAACAATTGAAGGTGAATTAATTACAGTTGGCGGAACTGCTGCAGATACGCCCGGGTTTGACCTGCTCGGTCTGTTGCACGGCTCCGAAGGCATGCTCGCAGTCACCGTTGAAATTGTGGTTAAGCTGTTACCGAAACCCAACACTACCAAACTACTGATGGCAGCATTCAACAGTGTGGATACCGCAGGTGACACAGTTGCCGAGATAATCGCTAACGGGATCATTCCAGCAGGCCTTGAAATGATGGATAAGCCCGCAATCATTGCCGCTGAAGCGTTTGCAAAATGTGGATACCCGACCGATGTTGAAGCACTGTTTTTATGTGAACTAGATGGCACAGAAGAGGAGGTTCAGGATCAGCTTCAAAAGGTAGATGCGCTGGTACGTAAAAACAACGCTACTGTTATTCATATCGCAAAAGATGAAGAGGAACGCCTGCAACTCTGGAAGGGGCGCAAGTCGGCTTTCCCCGCAGTGGGCAGGCTATCTCCTGACTACTACTGTATAGATGGAACGATCCCTCGACGTCATCTCTCAAGGGTACTGCAACAGATGAACACCTGGTCTGCCGAGTACGACCTGAGAATAGCCAATGTTTTCCATGCCGGGGATGGCAATCTGCATCCATTAATTCTGTTTGATGCAAATGTAGAAGGTGAGCTTGAAAAAACCGAGGAACTCGGCGGCAAAATCCTTGAACTCTGTGTTGAAGTCGGTGGCACCATCACTGGCGAACACGGGGTCGGCATGGAAAAAATTAACCAAATGTGCGTGCAATTTGATAGCAACGAAATCACACAGTTTCATGCGATCAAAAACGCATTTGATCCAACCGCTCTGCTAAACCCGGGCAAAGCTATTCCCACACTCAATCGCTGCGCTGAGTACGGCGCGTTACACGTACATCACGGCGAGCTGCCACACCCTGATATCGAGCGCTTCTAGTGAATAATCCAATCCCCCAATCTGAAGCCGGCAATGATCAAAGCGAAGCTCTGCTTGCTCAAGTAGAGCAAGCCGTGGCCCATAAGCAGAAACTAAATATTACCGGCCAGGGAACTAAATCGTTTCTCGGGCTAATCAATGAGGCTAATGCACTGGATGTTAGCAAGCACAGTGGAATAATAAGTTATGAACCGACTGAACTGGTAATAACTGCAAGGGCCGGTACAACACTAAAAGAAATTAACAACACGTTAAGTGGATACAAACAGATGCTTGCTTTTGAGCCACCTGCTTATGGCGACAACGCAACACTTGGCGGCACTATCGCCTGTGCATTGGCAGGACCTGCAAAACCATATCTCGGTGGTACGCGCGATTATATTCTCGGCTGCAAAGTATTGACCGGTCACGGACAGATACTGCAATTCGGAGGTGAGGTCATGAAGAATGTTGCAGGCTATGACGTCAGCCGTTTAATGACAGGAGCCATGGGCACACTCGGCGTTCTCCTGGACATCTCAGTGAAGGTACTGCCGCAGGCAGGATATGAGCTCACGTTAGTACAGGAGACACCGGCAGAAACAGCTATAAAAGACATGCAGGCACTTGCAGGACTCGGATTACCAGTCACCGCTACAGCATGGTTTGATAACACGATGTATACACGCATAGCAGGAACTGAAAGCGCAATAAATGCGGCAGCTAGTAAACTCCCCGGCCAGAAATTACCAGGCAACATGACGGACAGCGCAAATCTATGGCGGCAGTTGCGAGAACAAGAGCTGCCGTTCTTTAACAATAGCAGGCCGCTGTGGCGCATCAGCGTTCCGGCACTGACAAAACCACTGGATATCGAGGGCACCTGGCTGTATGACTGGGCCGGTATGCAACGCTGGCTATATACAGATGCCACAGCAGACACTGTGCGAAAAGCAAGCAGTGCGGTTAACGGACATGCCACCCTCTTTCGCGCTGATGAGAAGATAAAACGAGACGCTGGCGTATTCCATCCACTACCGGCAACGCTGCTCAATCTGCATCAAAGACTCAAACAAGAGTTTGATCCGGCCGGTATTTTCAATCACCAGCGACTGTTTCCGGAATTCTGATGCAAACATCCTTATTGGACGAACACAAAAAATCTGAACTGGGTAAGCAAGCTGAAGACATATTGCGCAAATGTGTGCACTGCGGTTTCTGCCTTGCCACCTGTCCTACTTATGATTTATTAGGCAACGAACTGGATAGCCCTCGTGGGCGGATCTACCAGATCAAGCAAGTACTGGAGGGACAGACACCCACCGTAAGTACCCAAACCCATCTGGACAGATGTCTCACCTGCCGCAATTGCGAAACAACATGTCCGTCAGGTGTTGAGTATGGGCATCTTGTTGACGCTGGTCGTCATCTGGTGGAACAACAAGTACCACGCAGTGCTCCACAAAAGTTACTCCGCAAAACCATGCGCGCAGTACTACCCTACAAAAACAGAATATCGCCATTAGTAAAGATCGGGCAGACGTTATCCCCTGTTCTACCGGCATCACTAAAGTCACATCTACCGCCGAAACAGACTGCTGGCGCCTGGCCGGCAAACAATCACAGTCGCACCATGCTGGTATTGGATGGATGTGTTCAGCCGTCTATGGCACCGGGTATCAATCCTGCCACTGCACGTGTACTGGACAAGCTCTCAATCAATCTGATTGCGATCAGGGAGGCTGGCTGTTGCGGCGCATTAAGTTATCACTTAAATGAACAGGAAGAAGGATTGCAGTTCGCGCGCGCTAATATCGATGCCTGGTGGTCGCATATAGAGTCAGGCGCAGAAGCCATTGTAATGACCGCTAGCGGCTGCGGAGTATTTGTCAGCGAATACGGGGAATTACTAAAGCATGATCAGAAATATGCAGCAAAAGCCAAAAGAATCAGCGCGCTTTGTAAAGACATCAGCGAGATTATCGCCGCTGAAGACTGCTCAAAAATAAAAATAAAATCAAATGCTGCTATTGCGTTTCATCCACCGTGCACACTTCAGCATGGCCAGAAAAAGATGGGCACCACTGAAAGCCTGCTAAAAGAACTTGGCTTTTCACTCACTAAAATAAAAGACTCTCACTTTTGTTGTGGCTCAGCCGGAACCTATTCGATCCTACAAAAAGAGTTATCTCAAAAGCTTTTAAAGCGCAAGATAAATACAATAAAAGACGGTAAACCTGACGTTATAACGACAGCCAACATCGGGTGCCTGTTGCACCTGCAGTCCGCCGCAGGTGATACGCCGGTTGAACACTGGATACAGCTGCTTGATAGATC
>CALLBO010000034.1 GCA_937998875.1 uncultured Granulosicoccaceae bacterium | reverse complement strand
TTCCTTGTTCTCGGTTGCGGCATTCATACCGATACCAATATCGGTATGGTCACTGATGTAGCAGGAGCTGTCAGAATCTTTACTCGGTGGAGGAAAAGCACCTAACTCAAACTCTGCATTTTCCTGAAAGCCGGTAATTTCCCAGGAGCCGGTTGGATAGATCGCTGCCCGCCCGAGCGTAAATAGATTTTGACTATCGGTATAACCCTGTGCCTGAAAACCATTTCCAAGATAAGGTGTCCACTTGGCCATCTGTCGGAAGCCTTCGACAAAACCATCATCAGTAAATTTGGCATCACCGGCAATTAAGCCAAGACGGCCTTCCTCGCCATCCCAATAAGCCGGACCAATATTGGTGTAACCCATGGTTGCTGCTTCCCACGCATCTTTGGTCCCCATGGCCATTGGGACGTAAGTACCATCTTCTTTGATCTTATCGAGCACTGCATAGAAGTCCGCTTCGGTCTTAGGCACTTCAAGGCCCAGCTCTGCGAAGGCATCTTTGTTATACATGAAACCGTGAATAACCGATGCCATCGGCACACAGAAAGTCGCATCACCTGAGTCTGTCGACCACGCACCCTTGGCAACATCAGAAAAATTGGCAAGCCCCTCGAGGTCTTTTATATCGGAAAGACTGCCATCGTCATACATGGCAAGTGCGTTATCGAATGGTCTGCAAGTAATCACATCGCCGGCAGTACCACCAGCCAGACGTGCGTTCAATGCAGCGTTGTATTCGGTAGCCGTGGTTGGCGTGAACTGTACATCGATATCAGGGTTTTGTTCTTCAAACACAGGCAGGATCAATTCATCCCAGATTGCCTGATCTTCAGCACGCCAGCTTTCTATTGAAATCACGACTTTCTCAGCCACAGCTGTGCCGCTCAGACAAAGTGCTACCGTTGCCACCGCCACTTTAATTGCAGAAACCTTCATTTCCTCTCTCCTCCAACTTATTGAAATTTGATCGTATCCGGTAATTAGAAAAGTTACAATACCAATTCAATATAAGCATTCTCCTCGTATAAATTTGATCAGTGAGAACCTCACCATTGTTGTGGACGGCGGCGCCAGCGGCTGTCGTATGGCGGCTTTCGACAGCGGCGGTGTGCAGTGCGCCTTCGCACAGGATGGACCAGCAAGTCTATCAACGGGGGTTGAGAATGCCTGGCGACACATAAAACAGGGACTATCGTCAATTTCGAAACAAATTGGCGAATCCAACGATTGGCTACCGCAACATTTGTGGATGGGGCTTGCCGGAAGCCTGCAAAGCGCCCGCTATGAACATTTCCTGTCACTGATTCCTGATGAAATAAATCCCGTTGTAATTACTGACGGGCACGCACAGTTACTTGGCGCGGCCGGTGGTAAGCCCGGTATTTGTCTGGCGATAGGGACCGGTAGTGTCATGCATTGGCTCGACAAACAAGGCAATCTCTCATACGCAGGTGGCTGGGGTTATCCAGTGGGTGATGAAGGTTCAGGCGCATGGCTCGGCGCACAACTTGTTAATCATTATCTCTGGCATCGGGATATTCCTTCATCCAAACATAACCCGTTAACCAGCAATAACCCGTCACGTATGTTTGCAGCACTGGAACAACACACAGGTACCGACGTGTCAGACTTACAGTTGTGGTCTACGAGTCAAAGTTCCACCAAAATGGCAAGCCTCGCACCAATCGTTGTTGAAGCAGTAAACCATGATGATGAGCTTGCCCTGTCATTTGTCAATCGCGGTACGCACTATTGCCAGAGGCTCATTGACCTGGCACCCGACGATCTGCCGATATTTGTAGTTGGCGGACTGGCAGATCTATACACAACCAAACTTAAAAGTATCTACGGAGAACGCTGCCAACCCGCTGCAGGTAATGCCTTGGACGGACTATACAACTACGCAACGGAACAGCGGCTTCATGCCAATGAATAGCAAAAGCTCATGAGTGACTCCGGCATAGCGAAAATGACTTCCACGTTCGGCCGATGGTGGACCCAGACCGGATTTGTTGAAGGGGTATGCCATCACGACAGCGTCATACAGTCTCTGGTTGAGGAAAGTGTTGCAGATACTTCTGCCATGTACCTGCCTGCACCGGTGGATCTGCATGTGCATGGTGGAGGTGGCTACGATTGCATGGATGGTGATGATGCTATACGCGGTATGCTCAGAGCCCACGCCGCCCATGGCACCGGTGCGATGCTGGCTACCTCGGTCACCGCCCCCTATACCGACATCAGCAAATTTCTGGAAAGTATTTTGCGCGTTATGCAAACCGCAGACAAGGAATCAGCCAGGCTCCTTGGTGTTCACCTTGAAGGCCCGTTTATCAGCCCTGACAAACTCGGTGCACAACCACCCTACGCGTCAGTGGCGAATGTTGATCAACTGGAATCATGGCTGGCCAGTGGCGTAGTACGAGTGATGACCTACGCACCGGAGGTCGATCCACATGGCGACCTGCTCGCGATATGTCAGCGCAATGGTATACGCGCGCAAATAGGTCACACCAACTGCACATGGTCTGAAGCACATCGTGCATTACAAGCAGGCTCTGGTGTTACACATCTGTTCAATGCCATGAGTGGTGTTTCGCATCGCGATGGTGGTGCAGCCACAGCTGCGCTGGCGTACGCAGAATACGCCGAGATTATTCTTGATGGCTTGCATGTTGAACAATCTGCTTTTGATGCGGCAAGGCGCGCTATCCCGAAACTTTACAGTGTCACAGATGCAACCGCCGCTGCCGGAATGCCAGACGGAGAATACAAACTCGGCTCGTACGATGTGTGTAAACGCAATAATCAAGTGCTGCTGGCTGACGGCACACTTGCCGGTAGTTGTTTAACGCAACGCCGTGTGATTTCTCAACTTCGGCAGTGGGACATTGACTGGCATACCATCGGGTTAATGATCAGCACACTGCCCGCACAGTGGATTGGTGAAAGTAAGCTCGGTGTTATCGAACCAGGGGCTTACGCGCATTGGCTTGAGATACGGGACGATCTACCGGTCGCTCTGTGGTTATCGGGTGTACGCAATGAGTTATCGGAAAGTAAGTAAAAGTAAGCGACCTCGGGAGACTACTTTGATCAGAGTACTTATCGCCGGTCTCGGCAACATGGGTAAATGCCATGCCCTGGCACATCATAAAAACCCCAACTCCGAAGTTGTAGCACTGGTCAACCGCTCCAGGCCTGACCTTCCTTCCGAGTTGAGCCAGTATCCACTTTATGAGTCTTTTGAAGAAGCAATAGACGCACAATCACCGGATCTGGTCATCGTCGCAACCTATTCAGACAGCCATGCAGACTACGCCTGCCTCGCGATGGATAAAGGCGCACATGTGTTTGTGGAAAAGCCACTGGCGACCACTGTTGAAGACGCAATACGAGTGGTAGACAAAGCCACCGCGACAAATCGCAAGCTGGTAGTCGGATACATCTTACGACACCACCCTTCATGGACTACTTTAATTCAAGAAGCAAGAGCGCTTGGTGGTCCTTTTGTATTTCGATTAAATCTCAATCAACAGTCCACCGGTGCTGAATGGGAAACTCATAAAGCACTCATGCAGACCACCTCCCCGATTCTTGACTGCGGCGTGCACTACGTTGATGTGATGTGCCAGATCACCGACGCGGTACCGGTACGCGTGCATGGAATGGGGCTTCGGTTATCAGAAGAGATAGCACCCGATATGTATAACTATGGACAGTTTCAGGTGTTTTTTAAAGACGGATCTGTCGGTTGGTATGAGGCTGGCTGGGGTCCGATGATGTCGGAGACTGCTTTCTTCGTGAAGGATATAGTCTCACCAAATGGCTCCGTTTCGATCACAGACGGCAACAAAGGCGCATCATCAGATATCGATGGCCACACCAAAGTCGGAAAAATATTAGTACATACTGAAGCCGGCGACCGTGAAATAGAGTTGCCGGAAGAACCCGGTCATCAGGAACTCTGTGATGCAGAGCAATCCTACATGCTGAGATCCATCGTTGAGGATACAGATCTTACCCGTCACATGCAGGACGCAATACAGTCTTTACGAATTTGCCTTGCTGCCGATGAGAGCATTCGAAGCGGTTGTACAATTAATCTGTGTTAACGCAGCAGAATGGCATCATCAGTACGTGAGCTTCGACATGTAGTTTCGAGTGTTTATTTTCGTAGGGGGGCATAAGCGACAGCGCATCCACCAATGTGTTCCAACGAACGCACCCAAATTTACAGCGGATTAAATTGCCAGTTTAACCGGTGATGCAACTGACGTGCAGTACAACGGTGGAAGCGCTGTCGATTATGCACCCTACGGTATTATCAGCCAATCAATATTACAGGAGTGGAAATCGGTGTGCGCCCATCTGATTCAAAAAACTCCGACCCCTTGCTCTTGTTAAAAATTTTCCCCTTAATGATAAACGGCATTACCGTAAGCATCGCCTTAAAGTTCAACTTGTCTACAATTTCAAAAGGCGGCTCGCCCTTCGCATCTCTGCCGAATATCCGGCTCTTAATTTCCCCCAGGGAATCAAGCGATGAAGGATCAGCATTCTTATAAGCCGTGTGAAATATCCCTGCCCAGGGAAAGCCGGGCCTGGTGTTTACCAGAGGAGTGTTGCAGCATCCAGCTGCCCATCTATACAAACCTTTATCGGTAAGGCGATAGCATTTGAGAGATTCTTTGCCTTGTAGAATCTTAAGTTCACCGGGATAGACCGGGATAATCTCGCTACCGCCGTACTCATCCAATACATCTGACCGGTCAATCTTATGCAGGTAGGCCTGGCAGTCGTTACAATAGCAGGCGAGTCGTCCGGGTGTATTTTTAGGAAACGCCAACAGTTCTGCCTTAAATGAACCGCAATCACAAGAAATATTCATCGCCGTACTCCAGTTCACACTCAGGATTAAAACTACTTACTAAAAAACTTCTTACACTCACCAGTAACTTTTATAACATCATCGATATCTACATCTTTATGCAGCACCAGTCGTATCGAATCACCAGCGCTGATAGTTATTTTCTTTGATTTCAGATAGGCGGCAAGCTCGGTTGCCACCCGTTTCCCGCAATGCAGAAATACCATGTTGGTTTGCACGCTGTCATCTGTCATGTGCAGTTCATCTATATCACGCAACCCTTCAAACAATGCTCTGGCGTGGTCGTGATCAAACTGCAGTCGATCAACATTTTCATTTAGAGCGACAATTCCCGCCGCCGCGATATAACCCGCCTGACGCATGCCTCCACCCAGCATTTTACGCCAGCGTCTGGCCTCGTGAATGAAGTCCGCACTTCCGCACAGAACCGAACCTACCGGGGCGCAAAGCCCTTTCGATAGACATACAGAGATGGAGTCAAATTGAGCACTGATTTTCCTGACATCAATGCCGTGAAACACAGCAGCATTGAATACACGGGCACCATCCAGATGTAACAAGAGTCCTTTAGAATCTGCGAGTTCTCGCGCTGCTGGCAGATAGTCCATCGGCAACGCGCGGCCTGAAAAGGTGTTTTCAATAGCAAGCAGACGGGTACGCGCAAAGTGCGAGTCATCCGGTTTGATAGCGGCTTCGATACTCTCCAGCGCCAGAGTACCATCTGCTCGCGCATCAATGGGTTGTGGCTGAATACTACCGAGTACTGCAGCACCACCACCTTCATACTTATAAGTGTGCGCCTGCTGGCCTACGATATACTCATCACCACGCTGACAGTGGGTTAACAATGCTATCAAATTGGTTTGCGTGCCACTGGGAGCGAACAGCGCTGATTCAAATCCAAGCTTCTCAGCAGCAAGGGATTCCAGTTCATTGACAGTCGGATCATCACCATAGACATCATCTCCGACTTTGGCATCTTTCATGGCCTTTCTCATGGCCGGAGTCGGTGTGGTGACCGTATCGCTGCGAAGATCTATCATTAGGTTTTCCGATTCTGTGCGATTAACTCTAGGAAATTTGGACTTAAGCGTAAATTTCTCAACCTTACAGTTTCCGGTTTATATTTTTTTCTTACTGTCATAGTACGCATCCATGTCTTTGACAAAAGGCAGCAGGCCGGGTTTATGTTCAATAACCTCAGCTCGACTTAGCCCGTCAATCTCGTGCGGAAATACCAGCCAGCTATCGGTCTCATGAATATAGTAGTTCGGTGTTATGGCAGTTCTATTTTTAGCAGGCTTGAAATACGGCGTTGCAATACGAATATCAGACGGCGTATTGCGGCGTGCTTTGGCAGTTAAGGTATTGATTACACCCTGCACACTCAATCCCGTATCGTAAACGTCATCAACAATCAACAACGAATCATCTGCATTAATATTATTGATCAAATAATCAAGCCCGTGCACACGCACCGGTGCTTCAAGGCGGCTTTTACCGCTGTATGACGATGTTCGAATGGAAATGTGATCTGTGTGTATACCATAGAAATCAAGCATCTCCTGAACAGCAATACCAACGGGAGTTCCCCCACGCCAGACACCAACGATGAAATTTGGATGAAACCCGTCTTTCAATATACTTACCGCTAAACGCCAGGAATCTTCAAGCAGCGACTGGGCGGAGATAAAGTGCTTATCAGACATTATTCAGCCCTTACCCGGCAATTTGAGTAGATGCATCATTTAGATCCTGTGAAATCTTCTTCAACGTTGCAACCGGATCTGCAGCAGCGGTTACCGATCTGCCAATAACCAGATAATCCGCACCACTCTCAACCGCTTTGACAGGCGTCATCACGCGGCGTTGATCAGAAGCATCATCACCAGCCAGTCGGATTCCGGGCGTTACCTTTAACAAAGAAGGCTGCGTACTACCTAGCACAGATGCCTCTTGCGCCGAGCAAACAACCCCGTCGCAACCGGCATTTGCTGCAAGTGATGCGAGCCGCTGCACCTGTTCAGTGACCTGATACGTTAATCCCGTGGAGTGCATTTCCTGTTGATCCATGCTGGTTAGAACCGTTACCGCAATAAGTAACGGTGACTTTCCGCTGCTTCCTTCAATTGCCTCGCGCGCAGCTGCCATCATACGCTCACCACCACTGGCGTGTACGTTCACCATCCACACACCGAGCGAACAGGCAGCTTTTACCGCACCCGCTACCGTGTTGGGTATATCGTGAAATTTTAGATCAAGGAACACTTCAAAATTTTTGTCGTGTAACTTTTCAAGTACAGCGGGGCCTGCGCTGGTGAAAAGCTCTTTACCCACTTTGACTCTGCAATACTCAGGATCAAGAGAAGCCGCGAGTGCCAGGGCAGAATGGGCATCCGCCTTATCGAGCGCTACGATTACTTTCTTACCATCATTCACCTTCGGCACCTATAATTACTTTTACGGAATTCCAATTCTCACAGCCAGGGCACAGCCACTGAATCTGTTTACAGCGATATCCGCACTTGTCGCACAGATAGACCGGTTTTTCATCAGTGACATCTCGCAGCATTTCCACCACCGCAGCTACTTTGGCTTTATCCTGAGATTTGGTCGTCTTGAGCTCGTATTCAGCCCAGTCGCGCAAGCCTTTCATAGAGGGCCTTTTGGCGAGTTGCTCAATAAAAAAACCAGACGCTGCCTGTTCACCTTCAAGTTTGCCAATGGCATCACGCGCTAACTTGATTACCGAGTAGCTGTTTTGCCTGCCGCGAATATAATCGAGGTGTTTGCGTAACGCTTGCTCATCATCGATCGCATGTAGTGCAAAAAAATAAGACTCTGCGATTTCCGGTACTAACTCCGGGTGGTGCTTTTCAATTTCTCTAAAATAGGAAATTGCCTGAGGATAATTTTTAAGCTCAATGTGATAACGGCCAAGCATCACCAGCGCACGGCTACAGTGTGGTTCTGACTTCAGGGCCCGTTGCAGCCAGCTTTCCATTTGGGACAGATTGTCTTCAAGCTCGGCAATTGCCGCCAACTCACAACAGTACTGCGCTTTAACTGCATTGCGCTCTGCCGGATCCATTGAGGTACTGATACTCGCAAGATCAAACGCTGCTTCCCATTCACGCTGCTTCTCATACAGGCGCAACAAACTTTCCTGTGATGCCGCATCACGCGGGTTATCGATGACCAGTGGCTTTAGCAGCGCCTCCACCCGATCCAGTAAACCAGCCCCGGCGTAATCCCGGGCGAGCTCAAGCTTGACGGTTCGTTGTTGCTCTTCAGACAGATACCCGGCGGATAAAAGATGCTCGTGCACACCTATCGCGCGGGAGTATTCACCGCGTCTTCTAAACGCATCGCCGAGCGTCAGGTAGAGCTCGACGGAGTTGTCGTCTACTGCATATTGTTCAAGCAGATTGTTGAGCTCGAGATCGCGTTCAACCTGATCATCGTGATCAGGCAATAAAGTCGATAGATCGGAGCGCGAACCGCGACCGAAAAACCGGGGCAGATTAGTTAGCGCGTGGCGAAGTTTTTCATACCCGATGAACCAGCCAGCAAAGCCCGCCAGCAACACCAGCCACCAGGAGAATTCCATGAAATATTGAGACGATCTTAGTGTCGGCCGAAACCTGTGGTTCAATTCTGACGCCGTACCCGCTGATTGTCGAGTACCAGGAAGTGTGCGGGAGAGAATTGTTGAAGGCCGCTGGCATCAGCAGCTGGTTGAAGTCGAGCGGTTAAGAATCGGTGCCGGTTTTTGGTTGATCCTGCAAATTGCCGCCGCCTGCGTCATTTTTCGCGGTGCTTTCGCTCTTGTTACCGTTATTGACGCGCTCACGTAACTCCTTACCAGGCTTGAAGTGAGGTACGTGCTTACCAGTAAGGGCAACTGCATCACCCGATTTCGGGTTACGCCCCATACGAGGTGGTCTAAAGTGCAGCGAGAAACTACCGAATCCACGAATTTCTATACGCTCACCGGTAGAAAGCGATTGACTCATTCTCTCCAGCAAACCTTTTACTGATAGTTCGACATCCCGCAACGCAAGATGAGACTGGTTTTCGGCCAGCGCTTCAATCAAATCAGATTTTGTCATTGGACATCACTCCGGGGGATAGTGTGTCATCAAAATTAGTTATGAGTTCAAAGAAGCGAGACGTCTAAAAGACGTCTCGCAGGCCTTTTTACTCTTTTTCGGAGCCGCTCTCTTCGGAGCTTGCTGCATCCTCTGCCGGGCCTTCTGACGAGTCAGCTACCGGGGCTGTATCTGCAACCGAACTGGTATCGTCCGAATCAGACTGTCCCATCTGCTCTTTCATAAGATCACCAAGCGTGGTTGCAGTCGGTGCAGTACTCTGCGCGTAATCCCGCATAGCTTCACCCTCTTCATCCGACTCTTTTGCCTTAATAGAAAGCGCAATCGCTCGTGCTTTTCGATCAATGTTGACGAACTTGGCTTCAAGCTCATCACCTTCTTTAAGGTGCAACTTCAGATCTTCAATCCGGTCACGCGCATACTCGCTGGCACGAAGGATACCGTCAACACCTTCACCAAGATTAACTTTGGCGTATTTGGCATCAACTTCAGTGATCATGCCCTTAACAATTGTGCCTTTCGGGTTATCTGCAACAAACTGACCGAACGGATCCTGCTCAAGCTGCTTAACGCCAAGCGAAATACGCTCACGCTCCGGGTCAACAGCCAATACGATCGCTTCAATCTCCTGACCTTTCTGGAAGTGGCGCACCGCTTCTTCGCCAGTGTCATCCCATGAAAGATCAGACAGATGGATCAGACCGTCGATTCCACCTTCAAGACCAATAAAGATGCCGAAGTCAGTGATCGATTTAACCTTTCCTGAAACACGGTCATTCTTATTGAAGTTCTGCGAGAACTCATCCCATGGGTTCTGCTTACACTGCTTCACACCAAGCGAGATACGACGACGTTCTTCGTCGATATCAAGGATCATCACTTCAACTTCATCACCCAGTGCTACAACCTTATTCGGGTTGACGTTGCGGTTAGTCCAGTCCATTTCAGAGACGTGAACCAGCCCTTCAACCCCCTCTTCGATCTCGACAAAGCAACCGTAGTCTGCAATGTTAGTAACCTTACCGAAGATACGAGTGTTTTCAGGGTAACGGCGAACCAGATCCGCCCATGGATCATCACCCAGTTGCTTAAGGCCGAGTGATACGCGGTTACGCTCGCGATCAAACTTCAGTACCTTAACTTTCATTTCCTGACCGACTTCTACAACTTCACTTGGATGCTTGACGCGCTTCCAGGCCATATCAGTGATATGCAGCAGTCCGTCTATGCCGCCGAGATCAAGAAACGCACCGTAGTCGGTAAGGTTCTTAACGATACCTGTGACTTCCTGGCCTTCCTGCAGGCTTTCGAGCAATTGCTCACGCTCTGCACTGTATTCTGATTCAACAACTGCACGACGCGATACAACAACGTTGTTTCTGCGGCGATCAAGTTTGATTACCTTAAACTCCAGCTCTTTGCCTTCGAGATAGCTGGTATCACGAACCGGCCGGACATCTACCAATGAACCCGGAAGGAACGCACGAATATCATTGACTTCAACAGTAAAACCACCTTTGACCTTACCTGTGATTGCACCGGTAACGATCTCTTCAGTTTCCTGCGCTTTTTCAAGCACTGCCCATGAACGAGCACGTTTCGCTTTTTCACGTGACAGACGAGTTTCACCAAAACCGTCTTCAACGGAATCAAGTGCTACCTCAACCACTTCACCAACGCTCACGGTCACGGTGCCGGTCTCGTCGAGGAATTGTTCAACCGGAATAACACCTTCCGATTTAAGTCCAGCGTGAACCATGACAAAGTCACCGCTGATTTCTACAACTGTACCGGTAAGAATTGCACCGGGTTTCATTTGAGTTTGGGAGATACTCTCCTCAAACATATCGGCAAAAGATTCAGACATTAATTAATAATCCAGAGATTGAAATACAATGCGCCAGACGTCCAGGCCCGGGCAAGGCGATTGAAAGACGCTGCGTCCATTGCAGCGGAGTTATAAAGCGATTTGTACAATTATATTCTATTTCCAGCAAAATCAAGCACTTTTGTTACCACTTCATCGATACTCAGCTCGGTCGAGTCAATGCTTACTGAATCTTCAGCGGGCTTCAGAGGCGCTATCTCCCGGTTATGGTCGCGATTGTCACGCTCGATAATGTCCGCGAGTAAACCGGCAATATTAGCTTCTATTCCCTTGTCTATCAACTGTTTATGTCGTCTTTCTGCGCGGATTTTCGCACTGGCCGTAAGATAAATTTTAAGCACCGCGTCCGGAAAGATTACCGTCCCCATGTCTCTGCCATCCGCAACCAGACCAGGTGGCCGTCTCCAGCGCCGCTGACGAGTCAACAACTCGGAGCGCAGTTGCGGAATAGTTGCGATTTTCGAGGCACGAGTTCCGACCTCCTCCTGACGTAAATCCCGCGTCACATCCTGCCCGCCAAGCAGCACCTGGCTATCGCCAGTTCCACTGCGCTTGAATTCAATGGGTGCGGTGCGTGCAAGATCTACCAGAGAACGGGTATCGTCTTCCGCTACTTTGCGGTTTAAAGATGCAAGGGCTACCACTCGATATAGCGCTCCGCTATCCAGAAAGTGAAAACCAAGCTTTTCCGCAACGGCACTGGAAATCGTCCCTTTCCCCGAACCACTCGGTCCGTCAATAGTAATGACAGGGGCAGCCACAACCTGTTGCTTTCTGCGCGGTACTTCATGCCTATCGGACCCTTCTTTTGCTATTGCATTCGGCTTTTCACTCGCAACTGCGTTTTCTGGGTTACTCATCGCGTCGCCTCAGACAGTGGAATTCATGCTCATCCCAAGCTCCGACATCAAGGTAGAAAAGCCCGGAAATGAGGTATCTATGTGTTGAGTGTCTTTCACCAGTATCGGTTCGTCAGAGCGAAGTGCTGCAATGCAAAAAGACATGGCAATACGATGGTCAAAGTGGGTTTCGACTACCCCGCCTTTGATATCAGACTGATTAATAATCATGCCGTCCTCTGTGGCCGTGGCATCAACCCCGATGTTCTGCAGGCCTTCAGCCATCGCTGCGATGCGGTCACTTTCTTTTACACGAAGTTCTTCAGCGCCTGTCACTCTCGTGGTGCCACTCGCAACAGACGCTGCAATAAATATCACCGGCAATTCATCTATTGCCAATGGCACCAGATGTTCAGGCACATCTATGCCCTTTAGTTGTGCGCTTTTAATCCGGATATCTGCAACCGGCTCATCGCCCGCCTTTCTTTCATTCTGCAGAGTTATATCAGCACCCATCAAACGCAGAATATCTATCACACCCGTACGTGTTGGATTTACCCCGACGCCTTCAATCGTCACATCCGAGTCATCAGCAATACTTGCCGCAACCATTATAAAAGCTGCGGAAGAAATATCTGCAGGGATCTCAAGATCACAGGCCTCTAACACACCGCGGCCCTCAAGTGAAATCTGATTACCGCTGCTGTTAACGTTATAACCGAACGAGCGCAGCATTCGTTCTGTGTGATCACGTGTCGGAGCTGGCTCGGTTACACTGGTCACACCGTCGGCATATAGACCGGCAAGTAAAACGCAAGACTTAACCTGCGCACTTGCAACTGGCAGGTCGTAGTGAATCGCGGTGACACCATTGCCGGGTGATCTAATAGACAACGGGGGCTTACCCTCTTCATCTCCCTCAATATCAGCGCTCATCATTTTGAGTGGTTTAATAATTCGTCCCATTGGTCTGCGGGACAAAGACTCATCACCGGTTAGCCTGCTGGCAAACTGCTGTGCTGCAAGCACGCCGGAAAGCAGTCTCATACCAGTGCCGGCGTTACCCATGTAGATATCCTTCGCGGGTGCCTTTAATCCGTATAGACCGACGCCCTTTATGCTCAGTGATGTCTCGCCGGTGCGTTCAATGGACACCCCCATCTCCTGAAACGCTTTGGCAGTATTGAGGCTGTCTTCGCCAGTTAAAAAACCCGAAATATGAGATACACCTTCTGCCAGAGATGCAAAGATGACAGAACGATGCGAACAGGACTTATCACCCGGGACTGAAACTACGCCGTTAACACTGCCGCCTGCCTCAACTTGTGTATTGGTACTTTTCATGAAGGTTATCTATGGATTTCTCTACGCTAATCTAACTTGTATCTTCTATATTAATTCAGGTTTGCCATTCACATCTGCCACCCGGGTAGCTCTCAGGTAACTACTCAGACTTTCGGGGCACTCCTTTTTCTACAGGCAATACTTTGGTGTCACGTGTCTGCTTTGCTGTTTTGAATAGCCGTTCGAGCGTGTCACCGTCTTTTTCCTCAATCGCTGCAACCAGTGAGTCGAGACCGTTTTTATATTTACCGAGCGACGCCAGTAGTGCTTCTCGATTGTGAAGACAGACATCCCGCCACATCACAGGATCACTGGATGCAATCCGCGTATAGTCGGCAAACCCACCACCGGTATGATGAAGCAACGGCAATTCTTTATCCATGCGATAAAGTGTTTCAACCAGACTGAAGGCCAGCATATGTGGCAGATGACTGGTTGCAGCAAACACTGCATCATGATGCTCTGGATCCATGCGTTCTAAAACAGCACCCGTGGATTGCCACAACTGAGCAACCGTTTCCAAGGCATCTGTTGAGGTCTCTGCAACTGGTGTCAGGATCAGCCTTTTACCTCGGTAGAGCGATGCAAATCCCGCCTCGACTCCACTGTGCTCCGTTCCTGCAATCGGATGCGCTGGTACAAAATTTTCAAAATGAGGCAGATGCAAACGGGCAGAGTCGATGACACTCTGCTTTACACTTCCGGCATCCGTCACGATGGTGTCAGACCGGACGGTGGGCGCGATGAGCTTCAGGACCTTATCAATTGCCCCGACCGGTGTCGCCAACAGCACCAGATCTGTTTCAGCTGTTGCGTCGGTAATTGAAGTGCTCCAACTATCAACAATGCCTCGTTCTACGGCTCGCACAAGACTCTTACTATTGCGACCCACCCCGACAAAATGTGCCTTGTGACCCGCTTCGCGCAGCGCCAAAGCGAACGAGCCGCCTATCAGGCCCACGCCAACGATGGTTATGTGTTGAGTCATCAGGATCAGGAATGCAGAAACGATTCGTAGTTTACAGGGAACCGGCAGGATTTGCTGAAGCGAACTTGTGTAGAAAGTGTGAAACAGGACTCGTCGACTGGCGCACAAACTGCTGCAACTCTTACGTGGGACTTTGTCTCCGGATAAAAGTTACCAACTACAAACCAAACAATACCGTTGACGGAATTCCAGCGATGCCAATGCACTCAACAACCTCGCGATTCAATAAGACTCCTGCACCGACCGTGCACGTCAAATGGATTGCGATGGCGTTACCACTCGCTATCACCCTGGGTTGTGCCGGAGGACGGGGCGATATTGTCGATTACACGGTAAGTGAGTCGGAATACCAGGCTTTGACAGCAGTGACCGCACCGGCAACAAACACACCGACACAGGCGCTAACCGGAATCACTGCCACCAAACCTCCGGCAGAGACCATCGCATCAAACAACCAGAAAACACAAACTGTGGCACCTGCATCGCCATCAGAATCACGACTACTGCCACCGGCAGAATTACCGGACCTTTCTTTACCACCGCTTTCAGAGCCCGTCATGGCTGCAGCAAAACCGGCGACTGGAGAAGTATCGTTCTCGGAAAAAATCGTCAGCAAACCGGCAACCTCAAAGAGACAGATGCAACACGCAATGCCACGGCTACAATCAATTGCTTCCGCGGAAATAGCAGAAGAAATGGCAGCTGCTGCGCGCCTGGCTAAAGCCCATGAGGCAGAGGAAGCTTCCGCAAAACTGGATGCCAAACTTGCGCGCCTTGAAGCGCTGGCAGTAACGCCATCGGTGTCTGAAGAACCCGAGCTGGCTGGCGCAATTGACATAGATCGCCTCGGCTTCACGCCGTCTGTTTATACAACAGTGGGGCTGGGTGTCAGCAGAACGAACCCGGACACCAGTGCTGCCAACGAGTTCAGCGTAGCCGACAATATCGAGCCTGCAGGGCAGTTTGCTATTGGTGTTGATCTTGGCAGGTTCCTGTCAGTCGAAGCACACACTGCAGATTTCGGCAGCACAAGCCTTGACCCGGAAGGACGGGTTAACTACCACGCACACGGCGTAAGCGCATTACTCTATGCCGGTAAGAATGTTGATCGATTTCGCCGCCGCGGTTTAAACGGATATGCACGCATCGGCTTTAACCAGATTGAAAACTCACCGGTCGGTGATATCCCTTTTCTAGAGCAGACCTCAACGCAGGCATCATTCGGGCTCGGGGCTGAGTACACAACCCGATTCGGCCTGGGCTTCCGTGCAGACGTGACCGCGTTCGATGGCGATGTTCAATATGGTCAGCTTGGCCTGCTTTATCGTTTAGCGAGCAAACCCAACATCCGTCCAAAACTGGCCGCAGCTACCGCAGAGCCTAAGACTACCGGATACAAACCTACCTATCCTGACCTGGAAGCGATGCCAGTAACTGCAAAACGTCCGACTGTAAAAGAAACACTACGCACCACTATGGAGCCGATGCGCTATGCCACAGATTACTCGACTACTGACAACTGCATCGAACTGAACGGAGCGCTCGATAATGTTAACTTCATGAATGGTTCTGCACGTCTTACCCAGAACGCCACCGTCGCCTTAAACAAGGTCGCTACCACACTTAAAAACTGCACTGACAGGCAAATTATCGTGTCTGCCCATACCGACAACGCCGGCCTCGCTGCGGACAATCACGCTCTTTCAGAACGGCGTGCCCGCGCAGTCGCCGTTTATCTGGCCAACCGGGGCATAGACAAGAATCGAATGCGCGCAGTCGCCTACGGTGAGAGCAGCCCGGTTGCTACCAACAATACCGCTGCAGGCCGAACACTTAATCGCAGAGTTGAACTGCAGGTTCGTTAAGCTCGACACCACGCAAGGCAACACACCTGTCACCTGAAAGGCACGCACTGGCGTGCCTTTTTTCGTTACTGTCAAATGCAGCTCTCGATTTCGCTACAACCACCCCTAAATGCGGCGCGCTTTTATCATACCTTCAATTGCCAGAATTGCCTCAAACGTAGCATCCGGTACTTCCTGGTTTGTGTCGATCAGAGTACAGGCAACCGCTCCTTTTGACTCGTTGATCATACTTTCAATATTGACCGTCGAGGTACCAAGCAAGTGCGAGATCTGACCGACCATATCCGGTACATTTTTATGAATAAGGCACAGGCGATAGTCGCTCTTACGCGCAAGCTCTATGTTTGGAAAATTCACCGAGTTGCGGATATTGCCGTTCGCAAGGTAATCCTGTAATTGATCTGCAACCATAATCGCGCAGTTCTCTTCCGCCTCCGCTGTGGAAGCACCAAGGTGCGGCATGGTAATAACCGCAGGGTGATCAATGGTTTCTCTGGTCGGGAAATCTGTGATGTAGCTTTTCACCTGACCACTGTCCAGTGCTTTTAGTACCGCTGCGTCTTCAACGATACCTGCTCTGGCAAAATTCAGTATAACTGCCCCCTGCGACATTGCAGCGAGGCTCTTTTCATTGACGAGGTTTCTGGTTGCATCAATCAGCGGCACATGCACGGTAATAAATTCGCTGCGCTCAAATACAGCATCAGCACTTGCTGCCTGTTCTACATCCCGGCTCAGCTTCCACGCGCTGGCAATCGTAACACCGGGATCAAATCCGATAACTTTCATACCCAGCGCAGCCGCGGCATTAGCGACCTCTACACCAATAGCACCGAGACCAATCACACCCAGCGTTCTGCCGGGTAGTTCTGTACCAACAAACTTTTTCTTGCCGCTTTCCACTTCCTTGTCGAGGTCATCACCACTGGTATCAAGGCCGCGTGTATACGAAACTGCATCGTAAAGGTTGCGTGAGGCCATAAACAGACTGGCGATCACCAGTTCCTTTACCGCATTCGCATTGGCACCCGGCGCGTTGAACACCGGTACGCCCAACCCGGTTAAGCGATCAACCGGAATATTATTGACGCCGGCCCCGGCACGACCAACAGCTTTCAATTTCGAATCAAAAGCCATCTCATGAATTTTCTGAGAGCGCAGCATAATGGCATCGGGTTCAGTGGTGTCAGCACTCACGCCAAACTTCGACGCATCAAAACGCTCAAGGCCAAGGGGAGAAATATTGTTTATTGTTTGAATCTGGTGAAGCATGACAGTCCGGTTGAGGGGAATTAAAAATATGCCCGCTACCGAACACAACGCGGTTTGCACGCCAGGGCGTATGCCAGAATCGTGGATCCACTAGGGATGGTGGGTAGCGGTAGAAAAAGCGACTGACAATTGTGCAATAGCGACAATAAGTTGTCTAGCGATAATTAGTGCATTTCTGCCTGAGTGACTTGGCCCAGACAACAAGACCGGGCCAGTCAAACCCGGGTGCGACTCATCCCATGAGCCGTTAAATTTAATGGTAAACAAGCACCGATCACCTACTCGTCTTCGCTACCTTCAGCTGAGTCTGTGATGTTATCGTTTTGCTCGGAGGTATCTGAGCCCGCAGGATTGGAGGATTCAATGGAAGCAGTGCTACCAGGACTCTCAGAGTCTGACTCTGCACCTTCTTCGTTATCATCTTCATTAACAACTCTGACCACCTGTACCAGCTTTTCCTCATCACTGGTTCTGATCAGTCGAACTCCCTGGGTGTTTCGACCAAGTGTGCTAATACCTTCAACTGCAGTTCTTATCAACGTGCCATTGTTGGTGATCAGCATCACCTCGTCGCTTTCCTGCACCTGCACCGCACCGACAACCTTGCCGTTGCGTTCAGTGGTCTTAATGTCTATCACACCCTTGCCGCCACGACCTTTTGTCGGGTATTCGGTAGTAACGCTGCGCTTGCCGTAACCGTTTTCAGTCGCGGTTAGAATATCACCCTCTTTCTCAACAACAATCAACGCAATTACCGCCTCGCCTTCAGTGATTTTAATCCCGCGTACACCCGCAGCAGTCCGCCCCATCTTACGAACAGCACTTTCATCAAATCGCATCGCGCGACCGCTGCTTGAAATCAACATGATGTCCTGACTGCCGTCTGTTAAGGCAACATTGATGAGTTGATCGTCGACCCGCAGATCTATGGCAATAATGCCGTTGGCACGTGGTCTGGAGAAATCTGCCAATGATGTTTTCTTAACCACACCATTGCGTGTTGCGAAGAACACAAACTGTTCCTCTGAGTACTCACGAACGGTCAATACGGCGCTGACCCTTTCATCTTCCTCAAGTGGTAGTAGATTAATGATCGGCCGGCCTCGCGCTCCGCGACTGGCGATTGGCAGTTCGTAAACACGTTTCCAGTAGACCTTACCAACGCTGGTAAAGAACAATACAGTGTCATGCATGCTGGCGACAAAGAGCTTGTCTATAAAATCTTCATCTTTCATCGAAGTGGCAGACTTACCTTTGCCGCCACGCTTTTGCGCTGTGTAGTCCGACAACGGTTGTGCCTTGGCATAGCCCGCGTGCGATAACGTAACTACCACATCTTCATCTGAGATGAGGTCTTCTACCGTCATCTCGGAATGATCAATCAGAATTCGGGTACGACGTTCATCACCGAATTGCTCAAGTACTTCCTGCAGCTCTTCACGAATAACTTCGCGCAAACGATCAGGATTTTGCAGAATTTCCATAAAACCTTCGATTCTGGTTAATATCTCGCGATACTCATCCAGAATTTTATCCTGCTCAAGACCGGTTAAACGGTGCAGACGCAGATCAAGGATCGCCTGAGCCTGAGCTGGCGACAGATGATAACCATCATCCAGCATACCGTACTCATCCCCAAGATCATCTGGCTTTGAGCCGGCCGCACCGGCGCGTTCAAGCATGTCAACGACAGAACCCGGTTTCCAGACACCTGCGATGAGTTGTTCCTTTGCAGCAGCAGGGTTTGGAGCTGCTTTAATCAGATCGATGATCGGATCAATGTTGGCCAGTGCAACAGCAAGACCTTCGAGGATATGCGCACGCTCTCTTGCCTTGCGCAGATCAAAGATCGTACGACGGGTAACAACCTCGCGGCGGTGGCGTATAAACGCATCAAGAATTTCTCTCAGCGTCAGCAGCTGAGGCTGACCGTCCAACAACGCCACCATATTTATACCAAACACGGTCTGCAACTGGGTTTGCTTATAAAGCTGATTAAGCATTACATCGCCTGGTTCTCCGCGACGCAGCTCTATGACCATGCGCATACCGTCTTTGTCTGACTCATCACGCAGCTCGGTAATACCCTCGATCTTTTTGTCTTTAACCAGCTCAGCTATCTTTTCAAGCAAACGGGCTTTGTTCACCTGATACGGCAATTCGGTAACAATAATGGTGTCTTTGCCGGTTTTCTCGTTGTGCTCTACATTGGCTTCTGCGCGAACATAAACGCGACCACGACCCGTTTCATACGCCTCACGGATACCTCGCGCACCATTGATGATGCCGGAGGTTGGAAAGTCAGGCCCGGGAATGTGCTCCATCAACTCCGGCAGTGTGATGTCCGGGTTTTCGAGCATTGCCAACGTACCGTTAATGACTTCAGTAATGTTGTGAGGTGGTATATTCGTCGCCATACCAACCGCGATACCGGATGACCCGTTTATTAGAAGATTCGGTATGCGCGCCGGCAGCACGGCGGGTTCAGACTCTGAGCCATCGTAATTGGCGGTGAAATCTACAGTGCCTTTATCAAGGTCGGCCAGCAGCTCGTGGGCAATACGCGCCATTCGCACTTCGGTGTAACGCATCGCTGCCGGTGAGTCACCGTCTATAGAACCGAAGTTCCCCTGCCCGTCCACCAGCATGTAGCGCATGGAAAAAGGCTGTGCCATTCGCACGATAGTGTCGTAAACCGCAGTGTCACCGTGCGGGTGATATTTACCGATAACATCCCCGACCACACGGGCGGATTTCTTGTAGGACTTGTTCCAGTCATTGCCGAGTTCGCTCATCGCATACAATACGCGACGATGCACCGGCTTGAGTCCGTCCCGAACGTCAGGCAGAGCGCGACCAACAATGACGCTCATCGCATAATCAAGGTACGACTGGCGCATCTCGTCTTCGAGATTTACCGGCAGAATTTCCTTTGCAAAATCAGACATTTTTACTCAGGTAGTGATTCACTTGGGGGTTCAGGATTACAGGTACAAATAGAAACGACGGAGGACATTGCGCTGACCGAAAATTATACCACACACTCCTTATTGATAGGCTAGTTTTAACAATCGGGAAACGCTTGTGGATCAGCCGCTGGCGACCCGTAAATCTACCCGTAATACAGCCCATGCTACGACAAGGTTCAGCCACATAATCTGTCAGAAAACGAACCCGTTATCCGCAACCTCGCTACAATACTTGTCGGCCCGCAACGACACCGATAAGGTACTATTCGGTAGCACTCGCCCGACTCACCGGCAACAGCCTTCTATCGCAACAGAACACTACTGAAAGACCCAAATGACCAACGTCGATAACAACGAGATAGACAAGTTCAGCGAGATTGCCAGCCGCTGGTGGGATACCGAAAGTGAGTTTAAGCCACTGCACGAAATCAACCCGCTCAGACTCAGCTATATCAATAAACATGCACCGCTCGAAGGCATGCGCGTTCTCGATGTTGGCTGTGGTGGAGGCATTCTTTCTGAAACAATGGCCGGATGCGGCGCTACCGTAACCGGTATCGATCTGTCAGAAGCTGCACTTGAAATTGCAACTCTGCATGCGATGGAAGCAGATGTAAGTAATGTTAATTATGAGTGTTGCAGCGCAGAAAACTACGCAGCCAGGCATCAAGGTACTTTTGACATTGTTACCTGCATGGAAATGCTTGAGCATGTACCGAACCCTGAAGGTGTGGTGCAATCCTGTCGTGAACTGCTGAAACCCGGGGGTGCGGCATTTTTTTCTACCCTCAACCGCAACAATAAATCGTGGTTGATGGCAATAGTTGGCGCTGAATATATTCTCAACCTGCTACCACGTGGCACCCATGACTGGAACCGCTTTATCAAACCGTCTGAACTATCCAGCTGGTGCCGCAATGCAGAGCTGCAGATACAGGATATCACCGGCTTACACTATCAGCCATTTAGCAAAACCTATTCGACCGGTGGTGATGTTGATGTCAACTATATGATGTTCAGCGTTGCGTCATAATCGGATATCAGCATCTTTTACGAAAATCCTGTGACTACACCTGCGGCAGTTTTTTTTGATCTTGATGGCACGCTTATAGATACTGCTGCTGACATGGGTGGCGCACTTAACCGCGTGTTACAAAAACACAATCGCCCTAAGGTATCAGCAGAAGACTATCGCTCCAGCGTATCTCATGGCTCGATAGCGTTGTTAAAACTCGGCTTTCCGGAACTGGATCCGAAGACTGACATGCAAGATCTTCGAATTGAATTTCTGCAAAGCTACGCAGAACATGTCGCCGTTGAAAGCGCACTCTTTGATGGCGTTGAGGAACTGCTGGCAACACTGGAGCACAATAACCTGCCATGGGGCATCGTAACCAATAAACCTCAAGCACAAACCCTGGATCTGCTGGACGCACTCGACGTAACCCGCCGCTGCTGCAGCATTGTGGCAGCGGACACCACTACCCATGCCAAGCCGCATCCCGCCCCGATGAATCTTGCGTGCAAACAGGCAAAGGTTGATGCTGCAAGGTGTTTCTATGTAGGGGATGCTGAAAGAGACATACAGGCCGGTCGCTCAGTCGCCATGCGAACGTTTGTTGCAGAGTGGGGATACATAGACAACAAACGAGACAACACGGCACTATGGGGTGCAGATGTACATCTGCAGCTGCCAATTGATTTACTCAAGCACATTACCTTCTAATCGATACCGCATCAGATCTGCCAGGGATAAAACCGATCCGCGGTAGAGCAACAGCAGCAAAACTCCCGAAGCCGCCTATACTCAGATGCTTACAGCAGCCCCGCTGAACCGCAGGCAACTGAAAATAGGTGTAATCCGATGAAAAGTTCGTTTTCTAAGTGGCCGGGCGCCTGGGAACGTCACCTGGTAAGGCGGTTCGAGTGCCCACAATATTTTGAAGGCGCAGCTCGCCCAACAGCAACAGAGATTGCTGCAGCTCAGCTAAAAGACCAACAGGAACTCTCTCAATTCCACAGTTCGCTGGAAACGCTGATCTCGCGCTGTATGGAACTCACCGATGAAACCAGCGCTGAATCTGTTGTGGCTGTGAAAAAAGAACTCGACGCCTGTCACGACACGGCGTTCGGTCTGGCCACCGACCTGACTGACCAGAAAAACGCTATCGCATCACTGAATGAAATTATCACTAGCGTCATGCAAAAAGCGCTGGATAAAACAGATACGCCAAATCGATTGCGACTGATGCAGATCGAGGCCGCCAGAATGGAACAACTCCATCGTCTTGAGTATCCCATCGTCTGCGATTTATTGCGCTCCGTCAGCCCTATTCCACGTGGCGAAGTCACCGGTGCACTGCTGGCTGAGTCTGACACCGCGTACAAGGCAGTATTGGAGATCTTTGACAATGACAGAAAAGCCTATCTGGCACAAAGAATTGATATAATCATGGCGGATCTCGACTCGCACAGTCATAAAGTCCAGGCCATTAGAAAACTCGAATTACTGCATAAACATCTGCCGGTAATACCGTCGCAACCTGACGCACCAGCAACCAAAGACAAACCAGCCACGGTTTGATAACACCGTGGCATGATGACTTAATGCCACTTACCACGCCAACAATAAGAACCCAGATCACTCAAACGGGTACCTGTGATCATGGCTGATCGTATTGACTCCGAGAGCATCAATGTCGACAGGGTGGCAACTAATCGAACAACGGAGTGGATTGAACAGGCAATTCCCGCAGGCAGTGGCCGATACTATGCATTGCTGCATAGCGATCCGTCACTGCAGAAACAACAGCGCCTGATTGCAACGCTGATATCAATTTTCAGCAAGCTGGGTTTTCAAAGTCGCGAAGTTGAGGTCGCCAGACATAAACTGGAGTGGTGGCGGCAGGAACTCGAAAAAGACACCTGCAGTCATCCGGTGATGGAAGCATTTGATTCAATCACACCGGTTGTTCGGTCACAGCTTATACAACTGCTAAACGGCTACGGGACCCTGCTTGAGTCGGGCAGCCCTTCTACTGACGAGCAAAACCGGAAGTTCCACCTCGATACCGGCGCTGTTGCATGCCATTTGCTGTCCGGTACCCAGAGCGACAACAAGACTGTCAGCGATGCAGGGATCGTGTTATCAAGATTCAGATGTATTCGCTACTTGAGACACCATGTCGACAGCGGTTTGCTATGTCTGCCTATATCTTCACTTGAAGCAGCAGAAATAAGCCCGGCGTTGTTAACCCCTGCTGCAAGTAACGAAACAGTCACCAGTTATTTCACTGCTGAACTTGAAGCGCTGGAGCAGCGAATGCAGAACACTCTGGCAGCTTTAGTATCGATTAACGCAGAAACATCCGAAACCAACAGGATAAACTTCAAGGCGTTGTACATTTATCTCGCTCTACAGAGCAGGCTTCTACACACTATGCGTAGTGACAAATCATCGGTAGTGGATGAGGTTTCGAGACTTACACCAATCAGAAACTACTGGCACGCGTTTCTGGCTGCCCGAAGATTTGATAAGGCTGGGTAAGCCGTGGAGTAACGTCGACAGCCTTCTCTGTGGACGCTTCTATTTGTACCGACCAATCACTCTGCCGGATTCAATACACCATAAAGCACAATGCTGTGATCCTGTAACTCATAGCCCAACTCGTTGGCAATTTCACGCAAGCGTTCTTCGAGCTTTTCGTCTTTGAACTCCGCCACCTGCCCGCTTTTGACGCAAACAATGTGATCATGGCTGTCTCCGGTATCGAGCTCGAACAAAGCTTGCCCACTATCAAACCGGTGCCTTGTAACCAGACCCGCGCTTTCAAACTGAGTTAACACCCGATAGACAGTAGCAAGGCCAATCTCTGTATCTTCGGCGAGCAGGGCTTTATAGACGTCTTCCGCACTCATGTGATGCTCGACCGTATTCTCGAGGATTTCGAGAATTTTAAGTCGTGGCAAGGTGACTTTGAGCCCCGCACGCTTCAGATCTGCCGTCGGGCTTAGCGGGGATCTGTCGAGTAACTTGCTCAAGTGCGTGTTCCGTCTATAGAGAATCAACCCCTGATTATACACCAGACGCTGTTGCCGCTGCACCACCTGCAGCATACCGGTAAGCCTCTGTAAGTGTTACCAAAACCCTCAATAAATCCTACTAAAATAGTCGCCTATTCTACGCGAATCAGGAACGAAACCCGGCTTTGTGCACCCGAGGGCAGCAGGCCATCAAACTGCCACCGGATCGGTCCATAATAACCGGCACTGTTGTTTACAGGGGCAGGCACAAGCACCTGACAAGCAGTTACTCCGTCCGGCATCACAGACGGACACTGCACAGGATTTTCAAGCACTGAGTACGCCGGTGTTCCATCTGCAATCAAAACCTCAGTAACCGGGCCGGTACCGCTGTTACGAAAGTCGATGCTGTATCGCAGTACATCACCCGGTGCCGCTGAGTTACTGGTCGTTACTGCACCTGATTCAGTTACATTCTGAACGCTTTTGGCAAGAACCAACACACCTTCCCCGGTTGCAATCGCACGGGTAACATCGGTTAACTGCTGCGAATCAGTGACTGAATGACCGGTGTTGAGCGCATCCCCAAAGGTTGTAACGGCGGAGATAGATGTGTGGTAGCTGTCATCGTTCTGCACGCTGGCCGGGATATAAACTTTATTAACAACACAAACATCCTGCTCTGCAACAACAGACAACACCGCGGGCATGGCAACGTCAGCGCTATCCAGAGAACCGTTACAGTTATTGTCCAGATATAACCCTGCACTGAAGCCAATACCTGTTGGATAGCCTGACAAATCAGAATAACTAAACTGAAGACTCCCTTCAGAGGATGCTCGGTATCTGTGTGGATGAAATACAATTGTATCCGGACTGTTCTCTGCCACATTGTTATTCAACCACTGCGGTATTTTGATTTTACCGAAATCTACTTCTACGCTACCGTTGTTAACATCTGCGGCAAATTCCACAATGCCATCTGCCACACCAGCATTGGGAACAACATTGGCATTAGCACTATAAGCTTCAGAAACAGACAGAAAACCCGCAACCGAAGGCGTAATTATTTGCAAGGCGGCTCCGCTAAATGCCCCCGGAATGGAAACAACATAGCGACCACCGCTGTCAGTAGTTACTGTCTCTATCAGGTTACCTGCACTATCCCGTAACTCGACAACCATTCCGGCAAGCGCCGATTCAGCGCCATCCTGTAGTCCATCGTGAGCAACAGCAGCCTTGCCATTGTCCTCAAAGACGATACCTTTCACCGTAAACGCAGCAGTTAAACTAACCACCGTGGGCGAATGTTCATCGGCTGAGCCATCGTTGTTCGGGTCAACGCTATCTCCATCGACTGAAACGTCAGTTACTGTATTGCCAATACTAGTCTTTGCTTTGACTGTTACCTGATTCGAGTACACCGCAAAACCCGCTCCCATATCAGACAACTGATTTACTGCAACAGTGATCCGTACGACGAATTTCTCACCTGACGCAAGTGCACTACTGCCTGCATCAATCAGCCGCGTGTCGGTCCCGCCGTTGAATGTTGCGTTGATCGAAACAGTACCGGGATCTTCAACCAGAACCGGAGGCGCTGCGACGGTGTAGTTGCCAGTACCAAATACGATATCGAGATCATCCGTCAAAGATACTGTTGGCAGACTCGCAGTACCCATGTTCTTAACGGTGAGCCAATAGGTCACTTCACTTCCAGAAACCATTGCACGCTTGCTAACCCCGATACCGGGTGCTGCTAACAACTCTATAGGTGTGGGATCACCCACTACTGCAGTAAGCGGGTTGTCAGACAGCACCTGATAGCCGTTATAAACTACACTGGCCTGATTGTTACTAACCCCTGCCGCCAGTCCTGCCGGAAACAATACATCAAACTCGATGACCGAACTACTGTTCGGCGGCAGCGTTGCACCGTTAATAGTTAGCAGGTTAGTGCCACCATAGGTGTTAGCGCTGCCGCCTACTGGATTTACCAGCGTTGTGTCAACAAACGATCTGCTGTCCAGCAGGTTATCAATAAAATCAAAAGTGACTGACGTGTTACCCGCGTTCACCAGTGATACCTGATAACTTGCCGTACCACCGCTCTCCAGTTGTGTTGTTGATACGGTTTTCCGTACACCAATCCCATAGTCACAAGAAGCACCATCAGCTGAGGCACCACCCGCAAGCGCACCCAACAGACTGCCGTCACCGGTCGCTGCATTAAGGGTCATCAACTCGCCAGTACTTTCTGTGTGGCCGTATAACTTCCCCCAGTTATCTGACATCAGGCTACTGAAGTTGTCAGTGACGTTACCGCCGATTGTATTAACGCTACCGGTCTGACTGTCTATTTGAATCAACCCTTCACCACTGGTGTGGCTGTACAAACTACCGTCCGGATGTGCGACGATGTCGCCGATATCACGTCCATGTTGCGAACTGTACAACACCTGCGGCGGGTTAACGCTGACATCAATCTCAAGCACCAACCCCCGTTCGCCAGCGGGAATACTCTGACCCGTGCCGGAAACGGTCGTGTTATCTGTAACCACAATATAATTACCATCGGCATCAAAGGTACCGCCGACAAAGCGATCTGAGATGGTCGGCATTGTCATTGTGTTGGGCCCTTGCTCCGGGATACCCAGATTGACCACCTTACCTTCCGCATCAATTCGCACGACCGAGCCTGTTGCCGGTACGCCAGCCGCATTGGTCGATTCATTAACAATTCCGTACAGGTAATTCTGGATTGGATGCCACGCGAGGCCGGTAAAGCTAAACTGTGTCGAAGGAGTGTATCCGGCGCCGGTAAACTCGGTTCGTGTAAACGGCAGCACACCCGCATCAATTTGATACAAGCGACTGGCACCACTAATAGTCTCTACTTCATACAAGCTGGCATCACAGGCGAATGGAGTTCCCGAGCTTTCGGGTTCAACAAGCAATGTCGCCACGTTACTACCGACACCAAATGGCAGCTCGTTACTCGTTACCGGCGAAGTTGAATTGGCCAAACTTCCAGGCACGGATGCTGTTACCACCGAAGTGACAACACAGGTACTGCCTCCTGTCATTATGCCATCTATAATATTCAGTTGATCTCCACCAACTACCGTATCGGCGCTAAAGGCAAAGCCGCTACATCCATTGCCGGTCACTGTAATCGCTGCAGGATCAGTGACAAGCATCATTCCCGCAGGCATAGAGTCGCTGACGTTAACACCCGTCATTGTGGTCGTACCATTATTGGTAATTTCGAACTGCATGGTACTTGAGCCACCGCTGCTTATAGTGGCAGGTGCAAAACTTTTTACCAGTGTCGCCAGTGGTGTGTCAGCAGGAACAATTGCCACAGGTACCGGATCAGGCTCAACGCTGATCCCGTAGGAGTAGGTGTCGATCAATGCAACGTTACCAATACCTCCGGAATTAAATGCACCCCAGTTGTGATCACCATCATAAATTCCCACCTGATTAAAGGCATTGGCAGCAGTACTATTGAGCACTGTTAAGTCGTCCCAGTAAATCGTGGTAGGAGACTCTGTACCGTCAGGATTAGCACGGTACATTTTTAAACCCACATCACCCGGGCCGCCCGAAGTCTCAACGTCATCAGCAACAAAATGAAACTCCCCGGTGCGCACACTTAACCTTGCCTGATACGCTCCCAGCGGTACATTGTTGCCGTTGTTATCCTTACCGTCCCACGGGACCGTGTTGTTGCCGGGGAAAGACGTGCCGCGTAAAAACACATCCCCCTCTCCATAACTACCGTCCGGTCCGCCTCCCGTCGGGCCGCTGGTGTCAATAATAATCTCGTAGACTGCGGAAGTACTGTAATCGGTGGTGAAGTAAAACGCACCGCTGCCATTGGCGGTAATCGCGCTGTCAACCAGATCATCATCAAGAAAGACAAGATCCGACACCGTAAATGTTTGTGTTGGTAACGGGTAACTGCGCGCCGGATAATTGAGATAGATCGGATACTCCTCTTCAATCGAGTTACCCGAGCTGGGTACACTGATACCTGCCACTACATCTCCAGCCGCGTTCGGGCTTTCTACCCCGAGACTGTTTGCCTTAAGACCATAGCCATAGCCTGCAAAATTGTTTAGATCAAGCTTCCAGACAAAGTACGTACCGGTAAAGCCACCATCTGCAACTACATAGAGATCTGCATCAGTCGAACGGAATTGTGAAAACGAACCAGCCCAGAAATACCAGTAATCGGACCACAACCTGCCACCTTCGGCTCGCGGATTGATAATTTCGTTAACACTATTGGTTACGGTTACATCAAAACGCTTCAGAATTGTGCCGTTTAAGTTCGTGAGGTGAATCTCGTAAACACCAGTGGAAGCAGCAACGTGTTGATGCGCATTCACTGCCACTGGATCAAAGTTACCGGTAAAATCATCCTCGCAATCCACGTTAGCAGTGTCGGTTGTGTTATACACCAATGTACCAGCCGGGTTGTACATCCGCACACGAACATTACTGTTGTTATTTGTACCGCACGCAAGTACGTTGATGACCTCACCTGCATTCAGCACATCAACCCGCAGTACACTGCGGTTAGCATTCACATTGGTTTCATACAATGGTTGTCGAAAAGACAAACCTTCGAACAATCCCATCTGCCACGACCCTTCCGCACGAGCCTGATCAGGCCCGAGAAACAACAGGCAAGCGATAAACAACCATGCACTGGCAAGTCTACGCAGTGGACTATGAGTAATGTTGAATCTGCCCGGCATTAATCTATCCTGACCATGAACTCAACAACCACAGAGTCACCTGCAGGCAGCGCGGCCAGCGAGGCCGTGATTTCACCATCACTTCCAATTACAGGCTCGCTTACCGTACAGCCAGGCTGAGAACAAACGGCACTGCCTGCATAAGATGTGAATGTCGGTGTCGCATCGGCAACCACAACATTCAGCACTGACTCACTGCCGGAGTTAAAGGCTGTCAATCGGTACCTGACACAGTTATTACCGGGCTCAACTGAAAAACCGTTAACACTATAACTACTGTCCAGTACACCATCACAGAAACTATCAAGTGCCTGCTCTTTAAGTACGGTAATATTTCCGGAGCTCACATTGGTTATATCTGTGACCGACAGAACTTCAACACCGGCACTTGCAACAAGCTCCGTTGAATTCGAGGAACCGCTAGCGGCGGTACCTGGGGCGAAGATTTTTAAAAACAGTGTTTTCGATTCACCCGCCATCAACGTAGTACTGTCGATGATTTGATCTGCACTACCCAATACGCCGTTACTATCTGTATCTTCGTAGAGCACTGAACTCCACCCTTCAGAAGCTTTTGAGTCGGTCACTGTAAGAGAAATATTATTCACAGCTGTGTTGCCTGCATTCGCCAGCGTGTGGTGATAAAGGCTTGTTCCGCCGGGCTCAGTCTGTCCCTCCTGATCAATACCCAGAAGCAGCGACTGCACTGCCGTGATCTCAATTGCATCGTGCTTAATATCTGCCACTGCATACCGCTCATTGTCAGCGCGGAAATATAAACTTGTGATTGACGCTGTGACCTGTAATGGCACGGTCACTCTGGCAGTAACATTCACAAACTGGCCGCTGGGAATTACCCCGGTACCGCTAACCACTGTTCCATCGCTGAGCCTGAACTCAAGCTGCCACTGATCGGGTAATTCAATACTCGAAAAGTCACTGAATATACTTGCCGTCAGGTTGTATTCCATTGGAAACGCACTGACATTGTTAACAACCAGATCAATGTCGACACTCCCACCGGGTACCACCGCAAGTGTCGTGACTGCTACTGTTTCAGGTCCGTGACCGATCCCCAGCGCTGCCGGACTACCGAGCTCCTCGTTGTTGGTAATGTCTACCGATGCGCCGGTAATATTCTGCAGCAGGTTCAGCATGGTGTTTGATGCAGTTGAGTCCATCACAGACGTCGCAACTGTGGTCACCCCAAAAGGTACGCCACCATTATCGCCTCCCATCGCATCGGGCAGCACTATCTGTAACACGATTTCCTGTGAAGCACCCGCTGCTATCGGACCCGTGTCCGGCACGCCGTTGCCGCTGGTGTCGAGCAACGGCGTTTGTCCGTCAGCTTTCAACAAACGAAAAACAGTATTCTCGGGAAAGGAAGATAAGGCCGTGGTGATATCAAAGGTGTCGGTGTCAGTACCTATGTTCCATACCGTGTTGCTATAAAAAACACTGTTGCCGGCCTGAATATCTTCAACAATACACTGGGCCGAATTCTCCCAACCATACCCGTCACCATCCGGGTCTGAGCCTGCTGACTGACAGACCGGCAGATTACTACCAGCGCCAAACACGCTATCAATCTTTTCAAGCGGTTCGCCACTACCGTCAAGGCTGGTAGTTAGCGAACCATTGATGACAACACCGGCACCGGCAATAATGGTGAAAGGTACAGCGTTACTGTTTATACGCCCTACCTGCTCTCCTGCTGTTGTGTACTGCAATTCAGCCGTGTTGAACAAAACCGCTGACGCCAGATTAGCAACAATCGACACATCAAACTCAACATACCCCGTCTCGCCGGCCGCAATCGAATCAACAATTACTGTCACCTGGTTTGTAGAATCGCTATCGTCGTCTGAATTCGCTTCGACCAATCCCGTGCAGCTCGAATCATACGCACAGTAGCGAACACCAGACTGCGAATCATTGGGGTTTGAGTCTGTCAGGACTACAGATGCGGTTTCACTCCACCGCCCCGAACCGGCGACATACGCCATTCCTGCAGGCAGCGCGTCTATTAAAGAGACGTCTGTTGCTGCCACGTCACTGCTGTTTTTGTACTGAATTCTCACAGTGAATGGTCCATCCGGTGAGTTGCCACGGAGCTCACTAATCTGTTTATTAATCTGCACTACCGCAGTGTCTGTCACTATCGCCTGATCTGTATTCGTCTGAGCCACATTGTTGTCGAATACACTTGTCACCGTCACGGCCACAACACCAAGTTCGTTATCCTGGGCGCTAAATGGGATGTTCCCGGCAACCACGAAACTCCATGACTCATCTGCCTGTAAAGCCGGGCTGACGTTGATGGCTACATAGGAATCGGGCTGACCATCGCGGTTGGTATCCGGATAGACTTTAAGTTCTGTCAGGTTGAAATTCCCTCCGGCCAGAGCGGCCATCAGATCAAACTGATCGGCTCCATTACCGGTGTTGACTAACGTATGACTGAATAGTATTTCCTGACCTGCCACACCGGGTATTTTTTGGCTCAATGTCAGTTCAACCGCTGCCACCTGCCTTATAATCGTCTCAACAACATTGGAAGTAGCAATACGCTTCACCCCCCGTGTATCACGATATGAGGCGCTGGCCTGGTTCTTTATAATCGTCCCGGCCTCGGTGGCCGCATAGACTGCTTCGTGGTTTGCTATCAACTGAAAACAAAACACCAACAATAATACCGGCACAACCATCGCTCTGGCGCCACCGATAGCGGCCGCCTCTAACGTTGTGTCTGTTGTTATAGAACCGGTTTGTTGTTTCACTAGTAACTACCCGCGGACGCTACAGCGCACCTGAAACAGATGACGTTGTGTGCGTAGGTAGTTTGTGAACTACTTTTCGCGATGGATCAAGCAGCCGCATGTCTACCCTGCGGTCTTCATCTACCGGGTCGGCATCGCCTGTTGCCATCGTTAAAGACTCGCCATGAGACGACCCGATAATTCGATCTGCATCAATACCCAGGCTCTCAACCAGGTATCTGGTGACAGCATCGACTCTTTTCTGCGACAAAGCCTTATTGTAAGCCTCGTTACCCAGATGATCCGTATAGCCATTCAGTGAAATACTGTAGCCGGGTAATTCTTTCAGAGTGTCTACGTTGATCTGCAGCCTGGAATGATCTGCTGGTCGAACATCGGCTTTGTCTGAGTCAAAATACACTGCATACTCCCAGCGATAATCCTGTTCAAGGACTTTCTGCGGGATCTCAATAGCGACCGGTGCAGCAGAAATGTCTGCAGGCACAGCGCGTGCTTCCACGGGTACGAGCGGCACAGTAGCCGCGCAAAATTTGGCATCGTATTCGGCAAACAGTTCATCGGTGCTTGCACACGCCTGAAGCAGAAATGTTCCTGCGACAATCGGGATCAGCCATTTATACAATTTCATTCCAGCCATTTAAATAACTCCGCATCCAGTTTGTACTGCAGGCCAACATGTGCACCTTTGGCGTTGTACTGCTGTGCGTCAAGATCGTCATCTTTGAAACCCACCAGATTGTAGGCAACGCTTAACTGCAGGTTTTTATTTAACGTGTAGTTAAGCCCCATACCCATCGAGTAGCGAAGCTCGGACAATCCATCCGTAGACAATGCACCCACACCGGTATCAAAGTTCAGTCGCTGTGAAATATCAAAACTCAGCCTCGCATCCGCAAGCATTGCAAAGTCGCTGACGGTATTAAACGAATACTTGCTGATATCATGTTTTAATCCCAGTCGACCGGAAAGCGTTGTAGCATCGTCGATTTGCATATTCTGATGGGTAGACAAAATATGCATGGTTCTATCAACACCGCTGGTCACACCGCTCTCCTGCTGAAGTTTGTAGACAAACAGCATATGGTGCTTGTTGTCGTACTTCGGTCGCCTCGCCAACGCGGCAACCACAGAGTGGCGTTGCACTTTTTCGCCGCCATTGCTTTCCTGATAACTGAAATTATCAGAAAGGATGCCAGTCCAGTCAGAGTTAAGGCGAGAAGTTACACTTGCACGCAACCCATAGTGGTCTGTATCACTTGAGAGTCGGCTCTCAAGCCTGATCAAGCGTCTGCTATTCTTATTCCGTGTATCCGTCACGCCAACCGATGCAGAGACAGAGTCACCTCCGATGCTGCCGATCCGTTCTATATATTCAAAGTGTGGGCTGATTCGCAGGCCTTCCTGGACTTCGTAATCCCCTCTTACACCAGTGGCAGACTCATAGTCTCTGGACTCGAACGCCCCGCGCATTCGATATTCAGAGTACAAGCGGGTAGATTTCAATGCTCTTGACTCAACGCCCATCGTAAATGAGTCAGATATATGATCCCCGGACAAACCTGCAATGCTCAGCAGGTTATTGGATAGTTCGTAGCGTGCATAAGCCTCTACATCTTTTTCTAATTCCACTGTGGCACCAGTAGCCAGCCGTCGGCGTTGCGCACGTTTGAGATCTTGTTCGTACTCTATATTTGCCTGAACGCTTTTACCCCACAACATGGCCTTACGGCTCGCACCAAGTACAGAGGTAGTGAAATTGTCTTCATCACCTGCGGACTCCTGATTAATTCGTCGCAGGCCGGCTTTTAGCTTCCAGTCTTTGTAGGTAGTTTCCACCGAACCGCCTATTGTCATTCGGGATTCATCAAGGGAGGTTGCGCGGCTTTGATTTGCTTCGAGCAGCAGGTTTGATTGCTCACCGATTTTTTGCGAATGGGTGAGTCTGGTTTCTGTTCTTCCAGCAGATACCGATGCACCAGTATTGCTATAATCACTATCTGCCCGTTGATGAGTAAGAGAGGTGGAAGCCGCGTTTACGTGCGACCATTGATGGTCTATCGAAACACTGTGTGCCATACCAATGCCAGACTGCTTAGAATCTGATCGCGCAAGACTTACAGACAATCGAGTCTGCTTACCCAGTTTATAATCGCCGTAGATTCCAATCAGCTTTCTACCTTCAGTGGCGTGACCATCTCTTGTAATACTTGCACCGAGCGTCAGCTTTTCACCGATGGCACGATCAAAGCGCGCACCAGCAACCAGATAGGATTCACCGCCACGCTCGAGATCATAGCTGACCCGGATAAACACCGGATTCTGCTCAGCATCCAGCGTAGCGACAGACGCGGCAAAGGACAGATAACCGAGTTCATCATCCAGGCTATAGTCACCAGCGCGACTAAGGCGTACCGAATCTATGATTAGATCAGGGTTGTCCCTACTGCGAGTGACCAGGTCTATCGTTTCACTGTTAGCAACAATTGGATATCGCTGTAGCCGATATAGCAAAGCGCTGCCGTTGCCTGGAATTTCTTCCACAACATTCTGGTTTTCCTCCTCTGCGGCAAAAACACGAAGCCTGTTAGTGCCGTCATCATATACACCATTAAGACCAGTTAGCGTTCTGCTCAGTCGTGCAAGATCCCGTCTGTCGCTACCGGCATCGGTAACATAGTCACCCCACATCAGGCTATGTTTGTCACGTTCCACACGAACGTACAATTTACTGCGACTCTGCGCCTCGAATCCCCGTACAGAAGCATCACCGTGAACCGGGTAATGCAATGTGGGATTAACATCGCGCAGCAACTGTTTGTCACCGCTGCTGTCAGAGTCGTAAGACAGCGTGAGATTGTATTTTTCCCGTACGGTACCCTTAACAAACAAAGCCGCACGAGTGTCAAAGCGCCCTTTCTCATCCAGCTGACCCAAATCTGTTGATGCAGTAAAGTCACCCAGTTGTTCCGTCGCGAAATAAGCGCCTGCCTCAACGAAACCCGACACCAGTATCGGTCTGTTTTCAGCAATCTGACTGATCACCAGTTGATCGGTAAAGCTACCAGTGCTGGCCCGTACTTTTACCTCACCAGGCACTCCGGAAGACCGGTAGTAGACCGTGCGCTTACCGTTCTCCACTCTGATTTGTCGGCCGGGTTGCTTATCCTGAATATCAGGCTCAAGCCAATGTCCCTCAGAACTCTCCAGCGTAATGTAGTAAACACCAAGAGCCGGATAACCGTTTTCATCCAATATACTTATTGTCACCGGTAGTGTTGAGCGGCCACCATCTGCGGGAATCACCAGAGACTGAGCTTCAAGCTTGATTTGCGTACCGGCTGACGGGCGTTTAAACACACCAGTAGCAAGTACCCGTTCGTTTCCAAACGGGCCAGTACCTTTAACCTCTACCGTGTTCTCACCGCTTTCAAGCTCGACGCCGTACCAGGCAACCACCTGCGCTTTCTCGCGACGATTAACCATGCGCTCTCCTATTTGAGCCGACGCGACTGGTTTATCGTTAACATAGAGGGTTGGATCAATACCGGCCCTGATCACTGCCATAAATCTTCCGTTTAAACTTAAACTGCTTTGAGGCCAGAGCCAGGTGCCTTTCTTTGCCTGCTCCTGAGTGATGGTAGCCACCACCTTTTTTGCCTCAAGCATGCGCTGTTGTTTATCAACTTCTGCTGGCTGATCGAGTACATCAGCCTCATCATCACCACTATCTGCTGAGCCGCCGATGCTACCGACGTCAAAGCCCTCGGGCGCGTCGACAATGCCGTGCGACAAATCACCGTCTGACGTTGCTGAGTTCCTGCGAAAATTATCGCCATTACCACCTGTTTGGCGATTGCCAAGCTGTTCCGCATGTTGCAGATACCAGCTACCGTCGATACTTTCATTGCGTCGTTTAAGTTCGGAAAATATCGCCTTGCTGTTTGTCGCCGGGCAGCCGGCAGCAAAGTCAGCTCTATGAAAATCTCCATCTGACAAGTCGATAAGACGACTATCTGAATCGGCCAGCTGATCGACAGAAAGCAACTTAAGTTCAAGGCCCTTCGGTATGGTATGAGTATCAACCTGAACTACATAGCGGCCCGTCGCCAGCCCGTACAGGCTATAAAGGCCATCAGCATCTGTAATTGCATAGGTCCCATCCTGGAGATACAAACGCACACCTCCAATTGGCCATTCCTTATCGCTCTGCAAACCATCACAGTTTTGATCAACATAAACTTTACCAAACAACGCTGCCTTGTCAGAAAATATACCAGCACGCACAACCTCAACTTTTGCAGTCGCAGCGAGCGTCTCAACAGGTCTTCCTGCAGCAGTAACCGCAGTAGCATAGGCGGTATTAATTCCATTTCCGTCAATAGCTGCAGCAGTGGGACGCGCTGCATAGCTAAGCTCAACAGACAACCGACCACCCAGATCACCCAGAGCGAATTCGAGACCGTTATCTGTGCGCCTCGGATCAGCGCCGGACTCACTCCCTATCATTACACTGCCCGACACATACTTAAAACCAAACGGCAGCGTATCTGTAACCACTACATCAGTCAGATCTTCTGTGGTATTTCGAACGGTCACGTTATAAAAAACAGACTGACCGATATCCACAGACGATTGAACGGCAACTTTGTCTACAGACAACAACGGTGTAGTTGCCTGCCGATCCAGCGGGATATCAATGGATCCCTGGGCGTTGATACTGGCACCAAAAAAAATGCCGGACCTTTCAACGTTATCAAAGCCTCCTATTCCATAGGACAAACTATGCACTTGATAGTCAGTCAGTTGAGACGGCGGCTTTGCCGATGGAAACTTATAACCGGCTGGTGGAATCACTTCAAGGTAGTAGCCGGTAGTGTCGAGCAGTCGCGGTAATGTGTAGTTACCATTTGCATCTGTAACAAAACTAAATCTTACTCCGCCGGCTTCATCTGTCGACAGCTCCCCGGTAACTGCATCTCTTATCTCTACCGTTGCACCCGCAACCGGCATTAACGTTTGCGAATCAAAGACGACGCTCTGTTGCTTAACCAAAGCAACAGTCGCAATCACCAACCCTGCTTCTGACGTACCAAATGATGCCTGCAGTTCGTCGCCATCAGCACTTTGCAAAACACAGCCGGAATTCTCCTGATCTATGCGTGGGCTTACAACCACCGGATTTTCAAATGCCGGACAAGTTCCACCATTAGAACGAGCTTCAGTGGAAAGTAGTACCGGCGCCACACTCCTGAAGACACTCACTTCCCTGGTCTGCAGCAACACAACACTAACCTGATCACCGGTAGTAGCCGATTCAAGCACTGTCACGACATAACGATTACCGTCGCTGTCGATTTGTATGTCCGCATTCTCAGAATCAACGAGATTGAGCTCCAGATAAACGCCATCTCTCGGTGTGGAATACGGGTCGCTGTCACTGCGCTTTATCTGGTACTGTTCGGCATTAGCAAAATCGGTATCGATAAAAAAATCCGGAGCTAGGCCGGAAGGCAGCAATTCAGATGCAGCCTGTACGAATCTCAGTTCACCACCCTCCGCAGCAGCTGTAGTTGAAAACGTATTGCAGGATGAATTACTTACTGTGTCTGCAATGCGATCAGCATCATCATCGAATATCGCCGTGGTAAGCGCAGAACCGGACATCTGCTCTACATCATCAACACTGAATGTCACGCCGAACGCTGCCACTTCTTCATCGATGAGCAGTTCGGACTCGATGAAATAGCCAACTGAGATTACACGGCCAGCTTGCGGTAAATCAGACGCACTTATCCACTCGTTGGCAGCGAAGCCCTCAATCTGGACCACATGAACACCAGCAACCGTACCTGTCGTGTCATTATCAAACTCAGTAAAGCCGGTATTTTCTGTCACCGGAAGTGCCACGACTAAACCCATCTCGTCCATTCCGTCGAGTACGTATGCTGTACCTTCAATCACCCCGACACCGGCGTTGGAAATATTCACCTTGTGGTTAAGAAGGTCTCCGGAAAACAGAGGTACGCCACAAGACTGCTCTGTATCCAAAGACAGCTCAAGCTTACCGGGGCTGCCAACGTTTACTATGTCTACAACAGAACGGACTTTGCCGGATAAGACTGATTCAACGGAAAACGGAAACTCCGTTTTCTGTCCATCCTGCATTGAGGCGGACAGCCGAGCGGTAACGATTACATCAATCGTACCTCCGGGTGGTAACATATCTGTTTGACCGATTACCGGTTCATTGGCTTCAACACGCCCGTTGCTGTTGACGTCAAGAAATACAATCGGCGTGTCAAAGTCGCTGTTTTCAATTGCCTCGCCACCACTGAACATAAAGCGATAACTGTCTTCTGTATTGCCCTGATTGACAATCCGGTGCGCAAAACCTGCTACCACACCCGCTGCAACATTCAGCGAATGAACATTCTCTACGGAGAATGCATAGGTTTCACCCACCGTTACGGTGGTGGCATTACTGGTAGATTCCTGAATGCTTTCTTCAGTTAAAATTTCATAGAAAATCGTTGCCCGGTTGAGAATCACCGTGCCGGGTGGTGTAAACGCCAGTGCGGCTACACAAGCACAAAAGCTCAGCAGAATACTCTGCTGAGCTTTGTGGAGTATTGTTTTTAGGTAGGCCATAGAGGAAGCAAGTTGCCACAACTGACAACCGGGCACCGCAGTCGCGGTACCCGTAATTGCCCGACCCTAGTCTACTTGCACAGAGAACTGCACTGTCGCGAAGTCACCGGCAATTAGCTCACCACCTAAACCTGAGGCTGGCGTTGCACCGGCACCTACATAAAACACTACATCACCGGCAGTTTGTTCACCCGCATCATCTGCCGTAGCGTCAGTTACCGGTGCCGGAACACAATTTTGCGTCTGACAGTAGAACATACTTCCCGGTACGTACGTTGTGAATGCAGGGGCAGCATCACGAACCTGTACGTTGAAGGCGTTGGCTGCACCCTGGTTTTGCGCGACAATCTGCCAAACCAGACACTGACCCGGCTCGACGGTACCGGGGTTACTGGCATAGGCAGTGTCCGGTGTTCCATCGCAATCGGTATCAATAGCGACTGTCTTAACAATGTTGACCTGACCTGTAACAACCTGTGTCTGGTTTTGTGCTGTAACCACGTCGCTAGAGTCGACATTAGTAGCGTTAATCGTCAATACATCCACTTGACTGTTTGGTGCATTGGCTGGAGCAAAAACTGTCGCATCAATCGGCAGTTGCTCACCGGCATCAAGCGTAAAGGTGGGTTCACCCGATGCCGCAAGCGCTACTTCTATTGTTGCAACCGTACCATTAGGTTGTGCTACCTGAATGGCTCCCGGTATCAGGTTGGCAAGCTCGGTATCTGCAATTCCGTCACCATCCGTATCTACAGACAAGGTGCTTGACCAGCCTGCCTGACTGTTACTGGAATCCACTTCATAAGTAGCAGTGTCATTACCATTGTTAGCCAGTGTGTTTTGATACACTTCCGTACCACCCGGATCAACCTGAGCCGAACCATTAGGTGTTAATGAAGCAGCAACAACTGCGTTAACATCGATCGCCACTGCGGTCACATCGGTCGCACCGGTGCTGTTAGAAGAGATCTGGAAAAACAGCGGATAGTCACCGTCGCCGTCACCGTTTCCATCAAGGGTTTCTGCAGTACCGTCTGCGTCGTTGTCAGAGGAAAAGTCACCGACCGCCTGCGTCTGGTCTGGAATGGATACCACAGCAATGATTTCAAAGTCTGTACTCTGGCCCGGAATTACCGGTGTTGCTGTTATCGGCGCTCCAGTTGGTTGGCCAGCACCATCAGCCAGAAAGAACTCAACATTCCAACCACCCGGTAAACCATTGACTGTATCAGTGGCTGCATCAAACACACTACCTACTGACAATTGAAACGAATTGCCGGCACTGCCGTCATTGTCAATAAACAATGGAATGTTTACCGTGGTGTTAACATCTGCGTTGTTGGTAAACACTGCCGCATAATCCGGAGTTCCAATCGGGTTCTGATCAGTTCCCAATACACCATCAGCAAGATTGTGAATATCAATCGTTGACGCATTAATTGTGGCGAGTCTTTCAGTTACTGTATCGGTAACAGATGGATCATTCGCGGAGGTGACTGTGACGGTCGCATCGTAGTTGCCGGGGCCGTTTATAGATGCTGGTAACTGTGCAATAACAATAATGGTTGCAGAGCTGTTAGCCGGAATCAGTCCTGCGTCAACCCCATAAGCGCCATTGGAATCACTGAGTTGGACTGTTGCATCATCATTCCAGAAAGTGAACACTGTACCGGCCGGAAAGTTATTGCTGGTAACCGCCAGCTCCAGTACGTCTCCTGTGTTACCGTTGTTGGTCACTACGTTTCTGAAAACAACTGCTTCACCGGCAGATATCTGGTCAACAAACTGGATATCGTTTGCACCATCGTCATCAAGACCGTTATTAATACCGTCACCACCAGTATCTTCTTCGGTATCTCTTATCGCAATTAGAACTGTGCTGCTAACGATATCGTTAACCTGATTTGTCGAGACAGGAGCATCCGGATTACCATCACCATCCACATCAGCTATGACATAAGCAATATTAGATATTGCCGTACCACCGGGGAGTGCAGCCGGATCATAAGTGACCTTATACGAAATGGTTACCGTTGCGTTCGCAGGTAGCACTGAGTCTGTAGCCGCCAGTCCGTCAACAGCGGTGTCTAGCGTACCGTCGTTGTTGTAGTCTATTCCGTCAGCAACTTCGTCAAGTACGGCCGGTGCCGGCAAAGTATCGCCATTGCTGCCAATCAATCCGCTGGCTGTGGCACTTCCGTTAACGTAAGTGGTATTTACCGGAATCGCATCCTGCAGCAACACAGTCTGTGCATCTGCATTACCGTTGTTCTTGATGGTAATGGTGTAGTCAATTTCTGAAGTTGCTGGATTGTGTACCGAGCTTTTGGTAAGAACAACCACAGCATCTCCGGTTACCGTGATCAAAGACTCGACCGTACCGTCAAGTGTGTCCGGCCCTTTGCCTGCTGTCAGGTCAGTCACACTAGCAGCGATGGCAGTCCCGGTACCCTCTTCTGCCTCAGCTGTCAAAGTAACACCCAGTCCGTTACCGTCGATCGCACTACCCGGCACCTCTGCGCGAACTACCAGACTTTTTATTTCACCCGCAGCGAGCGTCACATCAGTGATCACCGGCTCGCCAGCATCTGCCTGACCGTTATTGTTCAGATCTTCATAGATAGTGATGCTGTCTGCATCAATATCGTCACCACCAACGATGCCATCCGCAGCAGACAATACGTAGGTATCCTGGCCGTTACCGGTGTTTTCCAACGTGTAAGAAATATCTACTGGCTGACCAGGTGATGCAGTGAGACTGGTATCCGTTGAGTTGATCGATGCGGAGTAGACCTGTGCCACTGTAACAATCGCTTCATTCGACTGAGCAGTAAAACGGTTACCAGCGGCATCTTCGTAGCTTACGGTTGCCAGGTTTTTAATTTCAGTACCGGCAATGGTTGCACCATACGCCGTCACAGTAGCACCTGCAGCCAGGAATGCGACGGTTACTGGTAGTAACCGCCACAATGGCTTTCTGTTATTATTTCTTTCATTATTCATAGATAAAGTAATTCCTCGTGGCGTTGTTCTCACCGGAGTTGAGCAGCAGGTCGTTTTGCCTGCGTTTATTTGAATTTATGTTTGTTTAGAAATACGGTGACTACTTAACGCGTACGCGATAGGTATAAAACTGTGTTCCTCCATCGGCAGTGATTGCGTCTTGTGCTTTCCACTTAAGATGTGTGTACTGCTCTGGTGGTACGACCTTCTCTACCACCTCACCAGACTCTCGTGTCTCCAGGCGAATTACTGGCTCCGGCTCAAATGTTTTTCCGCCATCAATGCTGACCTGAAGTGCCGCATCAACGTCGGCGTTGGCGGTATCTGAAACGTAAGTAGTCCCTTCGGGCACCGGACCAACAACGGTGAGTCCGTTTATCTTCGACTCACCGACGTTCGTGTAAGTGAGTTGGTATTCAACAAGCTGATTGGGCTCTACCTCTTTTGCTGCCAGAAGCGTTTCGCGTTCATCTTCAAGTTGAACTACAAATGCCTCCATTGCTCCCTGAATCGGTTCATCTGCATGGCCTGCTGAAGGGCCGAGTAAAGGGAGCGCAAGTACTGCCGCGAGAAGTAGTCGTCGCATCAAAGTTTCCTGGGAGTGATTAGTCAACAGACTCAACTGAGCAATTGCTATTCCTCTCAGTCTAGAAAACTGATTTCGCGCCTCTGATGCACCGAGATTTCAACATACCGTGAGACACAGATCACAAAAAAGCGTCAATTTGTCCTAAAGTTTCTGACTCGCCTGCGCCAGTGAATTGCCGTAATATCACTGATCTTTGCTCATTCAGGTTCGGCTATGCCTACCGATTCTCAGCCGACCATCTACTGGTTTCGCCGCGATTTAAGACTAAGAGACAACCCGGCGCTGCATTGGGCTGTAAAGCGTAAAAAAGCACCGGTGTATTGTGTCTATATCTATGAAACAGATTTCGAATCTGGTGGTGATTCACCTGATTGGGAATACGGTGGAGCCTCGCGCTGGTGGCTACACCATTCCCTGGATTCTCTCGCCAATGATCTTGCGTCCGCAGGCAATCGCCTACGGCTATTCACGGGTTCCCCCAAGAAAATTCTCACTCGAGTCGTGGCAGAAACCAGCGCATCAACGATCGCATGGAACCGCCGTTACGAACCAAAAGGTATTGCGCTCGATACCTACTTAAAAACTACATTTACTGATCAGGGGATTGAGGTGCATTCATCTCCCGGCAACCTATGTCATGAGCCGTGGGTGGTAACGAGACAAGGCACTAAAGCGGAAGGCAAGCAACCCTATAAGGTATTTACAGCGTACTGGCGTGCTTCTTTGAAACACGACAGCCTGCCTGTCAGCCCGTCGGCAAAAACAATTCCAGGCACCGGCACAAAACTCAAAGGCGAAAAGAATCTTGCATCACTGAAGTTACTTCCGCGACGGCCATGGGCAGACAAGTTCCCACAACACTGGCAACCGGGTGAGAAGGGAGCTACAAAAAACCTGCAAATCTTGTTAAAGAAATCGATCACCGACTACGGCACCGGCCGCGACCTGCCGGCACAACAGGGTACATCGAAACTATCACCACACCTGGCATTCGGTGAAATATCACCGCGGCAGATTAACGCTGCGGTCGCTCGCAATTTAAAGGATGGTTCCATTTCAGCTGACGACAATGTGGAGACTTTTTTAAAAGAAATCGGTTGGCGTGAGTTTGCCTATCACCTGCTTTACCATTTTCCTCACACCACAGAACAACCGCTGGATAAACGTTTCACAAAGTTTCCGTGGAAGAAGGTAAAATCCGACACACTTGATCGATGGCAGCAAGGCAACACAGGCATACCTCTGGTTGACGCGGGTATGCGGCAATTGTGGCAAACCGGCTGGATGCATAATCGTGTGCGCATGGTGGTCGGGTCGCTACTAATAAAGAATATGGGCTATCGCTGGCTGGAGGGTGCTCGCTGGTTCTGGGACACCCTGGTAGATGCAGACCTGGCGAGCAATACAATGGGCTGGCAATGGGTGGCTGGCAGTGGTGCTGATGCCGCTCCCTACTTTCGTGTGTTCAACCCGGTCAGACAAGGTGAAAGATTCGATCCGGAGGGCGAGTATATAAAGCGGTGGGTACCGGAAATCGCCAACTTGCCGAAGAAACACATCCATAGCCCGTGGACTGCCAGCGAAACCGAGTTGGAGATCGCGGGGATAGTGCTTGGTGAAACCTATCCGCATCCGATTGTTGATTTAAAAGACACCAGAGTGGAAGCGCTGGAACGCTTTGCTAAAATAAAAACATCCTAATGCAAATCAGCGGGCAATAACGTGCCAGAACTAGCCAATAACTACCAACCAGAACCTGATGAGCTGGCAGGCAAAACCATTCTTATCACCGGTGCTGCTGGTGGACTTGGTGGTGCCATTGCAAAGAGTGCCGCACAGTTTGGTGCTGAACTCGTACTCCTGGATAACAATCAAAACAAACTCAACCAGATTCACGATGAAATTGAAGCTGAGACCGGTAAACAACCCGGTTTGTATCCGCTGGATTTACGTGGTGCAACCATTGATGACTACAAGCAGCTCGCACAAACTATTGAAGAGGTATTTAAAGGTTTACATGGCATCGTTCATTGCGCTGCTACACTCGGGCAGATATCGCCCATCGATCATCTGGATGCAAAATCATGGCAGGAGACTTTTGCTACAAATCTGCATGCACCGATCCTGCTGACCCGCAGTTTGCTGCCGTTAATGCGCACCACAGGCGACGGTAGCATCGTCTTTACAACAGACAGGAAAACAACCGCCTACTGGGGTGCTTACGGCATCAGCAAAGCATCAACCGAAACGGCAATGCGAATCATTGCCGACGAACTCGATACCAGCACCCAACCAGACAACAAGGCTAAGCTTACCTGCAATGCAATCAATCCCGGGCCGATGCGCACTAACCTCAGAAGCTCCGCCTACCCGGGTGAAGACCCAAACAGTATTCCCACCCCGGAAGAAAAACTGGCGGCATTCCACTATCTACTGAGCGATGCCGGTAAATCAATCAATGGCAGGCACATAGAACTCAGTTGATCAAAACCGGGGAACGCTGAACTCGCTGGCGCGTCTCGCGCAACGCACAGGGAACGAAAACCGCGACTCATTGCCTGACTGCAAACCTCGCTGCTGGACATTTATTTGTCATGACGCTAGCATTGACTGTCAGTCTGGCCGTTCAAGTACGTAATAACGCTAGTCCGGCACAACTTACTCTGTGAACCCTATTGGCATGATTTCAGTGCGCTACGTTCAGCAGATCCACCTCAAGGTTGAAAGATGAAGTCCAAATACGCAGTTTTATTGGCGGTTTTTCTATCAGTCTCTGTTCATGTGCCATTGGTTCAGGCACAAGTTACAAACGAGTGCTCCTTCAGCACCTCGGATGCAGATGGGGATGGCTATGGTTGGGAGAACTTTGCAAGTTGTGTAGTGGCAGCACCTTCAGCCTCAGAATGTATAGATACTCCCCCTTTCAACGATGGCTGGGGATGGAATGGATCAGCCTCTTGCAGGGTGGCTACCCTCGACATCCCAATCGCTTCGGATAGTTCAAATGAACCATGCATCGATACGGACGGCGACGGCTGGGGATGGAGTGATCTGACCGGCTCGTGTGAGATTCCAGCTGATACCGCAGACGACAATGCAGTGCCTGCTGCACCAGAATGTATCGATGAAGACGGGGATGGTTGGGGATGGGACGGCGCAGGCTCCTGTCTGGCTACAGACAATAACGCAGAAACAGCCAGTGATGCGATCAGCGCGGTGTGTATTGATGATGACGGCGATGGTTGGGGATGGAACGGCGAAGCTTCCTGCCTTACGTCAGAGTCAAACACCGAACTCGATGGCATAGTTACCGGGCCTGGTTATTCGCGTGCAGAAATAGACCGGTTTGTAAATTTGACAACGATCAATGAATTTTCCGGTAACAGACACACGCTCTTTAAGTACCCGAACGGCGCATCTGTTACATGGTCAATTCAGGGAAACTACAGCAGACAGTCGTATTCAACAACAGTATCTGTGTTCTCAGAATTATCACAGCTTACCGACTTGTCGTTCACGGAGGTCGACGGAGACGCTGATATTGACATTCATATAGCAGTTCAGAGTGACTTTAACGATATCGCAAATATGACTGTTCCAGCCGGACAGGCAGGTTTTTTTCGCTACTTCTACTACTACAGTCAGGCACGCGATGCATTCACAATAGCGGATGCAATTATACTAATTGATGAGAACTATGATCAGTTGGCCAAGGATCATTTGCTCAGGGAAGAAATTACCCAATCACTGGGACTAAGCAATGATGATTATGAGCCCGACTCGATGTTCTATCAACTCTGGAGTTACACTCAGGAATACAGTGACAGCGGTAAGGTAATGATGGATATCATGTATCGCTCGGGAGTAACGGGTGGGATGAGCGATTCTGATATTTACGATTTTTTCGGGTACTAACTCTTACACCAGGCAGCATATTCGTTTCCACAAGGATCAGTGAAGTGGAATCGACGACCACCGGGAAACGAGAATATGTCCTGCACTATACTGCCACCGCAGTCGATGATCTTTTGCTCTGTCGCTTCAAGATCCTCACTCAGAAAAACAACCAGTGCACTGCCGTTAGACGCAACAGATTTCAAATCTGCTTTGTAGAAGCCCCCATCGACACCTTGATTCGCGAATGCGGTATAATCATCGCCGAAGTCTTCAAACTCCCACCCGAAGGCTTTGCTGAAAAAATCCTTATTGGCGGCTATATCGTTGGCCGGCAGTTCTATATAGTCAATTTTTTCGTGCTTACTCAATTGTAAAGACCTTCCAACGCCACATTCTCTGGCACTGTAACACTGTTAGTAGGCCCTATGGTTACACATGTCTTGCCAGGGTTACTCAATTGATATTTTGCAACAGAAGAAAATCGTTTTAAAAAACAACGATTACGCGGGAAGCAATAGAATTCGCGAATAGTCCGGGCTGGATATCCGATTTGCGATTAAACCGCTTGTTTAGAACAATATTTCTACTTCCTCTGGCCTGAACATCTCCTGGAACAGTACTTCACCTCATCCCAACAACGTGCCCACTTCCTGCGCCAGGTAAACGGACGTTGACAAACTACACATGTTTTTACGGGAAGATCGGTTTTCTTTACGACCTTGTTCCGGCTGGTCCTCTCTACCATGGAATTAAATCACCATCATAAGTCAGAAACCTACCGGTTTCTTTAGCGGTAAGTTGCAACATAAGCGTGACAAAACAATCTGCGACTTTTTCAGGTGTAAACAACCTGCCATCAGGAACATTACGCTGAAACGGTTCAGACAACGCTGTATCTGTAGTACCCGGATGTAATGCAGTAACACAAACCTGCGGCAACGTACGCTGCCACTCTATACTTATATTTTTAATCGCCATGTTCAATGCTGCCTTTGAACATCGGTAGCTGTACCACCCGCCCAGGCGATTATCTTCAATACTGCCAACCCTAGCAGACACGGTTGCAAAATGACTTGTAACCTCGCTGGTTTCAGTTTTTTTTAACACATGTCTAAAGTGCTTCGCGATAAGTAATGTCGACAATGCATTAAGCTGCACGTTGCGCATAAAGAATTCCGGCTCAAGCTGTTGCAATGATTTTTCCGGCATCTGTTTATCAACATGCAACAAACCCGATGCATTGATAATCCAGTGCACCTGCTCGAACCGAGTGGAGTATTGCCGGATGCTGTCTTCAGACCGCAGGTCAACCCGAGACCAATGGGCTGCCGAATCTGCCGGAGGGGCAGACCGGTGCCAAGTGGCTGATACGGAAGCCTGAGGGAAAACCTCTGCTACTTTTTCAACCAGCGCTGACCCGATGCCGCCACTCCCGCCAAAAATCACTATCTTCATTTTTTACCCTCATCTTGACAGCAGCATAGGGGGTTCCAAAAACAGGCTCAAGCGCACCTGACCAAGAAGGTAACTTTTCCGATTAGATCAAATAACTACATAAACATATCTTTATATGTGCATTTCTTGCTATATTAAATCTATCCCGGAACCTCCTACGATCAACTGATGACAAAAACTAATATTATCAATATCTTAAAGGATAGAATTTTGATTCTGGACGGTGCGATGGGCACCATGATCCAGAAATTTGAGCTCGAAGAGTCCGATTATCGGGGCAAAGAGTTCTGTGATCACGCATCGGAATTGCGAGGCAACAATGACCTTCTGTCGCTCACCCGCCCCGATCTGATTTCGCAAATCCATGAGGACTACCTCGCGGCTGGCGCCGATATCATCGAGACCAATACTTTCAACGCCACTCGCATCGCAATGGCCGATTACAGCATGGAAGATCAGGTCATTCGCATAAACCGGGAATCTGCAAAACTTGCAAAAGCGGCAGCGGATAAATATTCCACCGAAGATAAACCCCGATTGGTCGCTGGTGTACTCGGCCCGACAAATCGTACCGCGTCAATTTCACCTGATGTGAACGACCCGGGTTATCGCAACGTCACGTTCGACGAACTGGTAGACAACTACACCGAAGCATCTATCGCCTTACTGGAGGGTGGTGCAGATATCCTGATGATAGAAACTATCTTCGATACGTTGAACGCCAAAGCTGCGATCTTTGCGGTTCGACAACTCATTGAAGACACCGGTGTGGACACACCCGTCATGATCTCCGGAACAATTACCGATGCCTCAGGCAGAACGTTAAGCGGTCAAACCACGGAAGCGTTCTGGAACTCTGTTCAACATGCAAAACCAGTTTCAGTCGGCCTCAACTGCGCACTGGGCCCAAAGGATCTGCGCCAATATGTCGCAGAACTTTCGCGGGTTGCAAACACATCCGTTTCAGCGCATCCAAATGCCGGATTGCCAAATGCATTTGGTGGCTACGATGAAACACCAGAGCAAATGGTCGAACATATCAAAGAATGGGCAGAATCGGGTTTTCTGAACATCGTCGGCGGTTGTTGCGGTACTACACCGGACCATATCCAGGCAATTGCAGAAGCGTTGGAAATTGTTCAACCAAGAGTAATACCGGAAATAGGTGTAGCGTGTCGTTTATCCGGTCTCGAACCATGCACTGTTAATCAGGATAGCCTGTTCGTCAATGTCGGTGAACGCACCAACGTTACCGGCTCTGCTGTATTCAAACGACTCATTGTTGAAGGAGACTATGAAAAAGCGCTTGAAGTCGCCAGACAACAAGTGGAGAACGGTGCGCAGATCGTTGATATCAACATGGATGAAGGCTTACTTGATTCGAAAGCCGCCATGGAACGCTTTGTTAAGCTGATAGCAGGCGAGCCGGACATCGCAAAAGTGCCGCTAATGATCGATAGCTCGAAATGGGACGTAATAGAAGCCGGACTCAAATGCGCACAGGGAAAGTGTATTGTAAATTCGATCAGCCTGAAAGAAGGCAAAGAGGAGTTCATCCGCCATGCACGCCTTTGTCAGAAGCACGGTGCTGCCGTGGTTGTGATGGCGTTTGATGAAAACGGCCAGGCAGACTCAACTGAGAGCAAGGTCAGTATTTGTACTCGTGCCTACAACATTCTTGTCAACGAAGTCGACTTTCTGCCACAGGACATCATCTTTGATCCAAATATTTTCGCTGTCGCAACAGGTATTGAAGAGCATAATGATTATGGCATCGCATTCATTGAAGCCACCCGCCAGATAACTGAAACACTGCCACATGCAATGGTCAGTGGTGGGGTATCCAACGTATCTTTTTCATTCCGTGGCAACAATACCGTCCGTGAAGCAATCCACTCTGTGTTTCTGTATCACGCAATCAAGGCCGGTATGAAAATGGGTATCGTCAACGCCGGCCAATTGGCAATTTATGAAGACATTCCAGAAGATCTTAAAACACGAGTAGAAGATGTTGTACTCAACCGCTCTGAAAATGCAACCGAGAGATTACTCGAAATTGCAGAAAACTATCGCGGTGACAATGCAGAAGTAGAAGTTCGCAATCAGGAGTGGCGCGAACTGCCAGTTGCCGAGAGACTCTCTCATGCACTGGTAAAAGGTATTGCAGACTACATCGAAGAAGACACTGAAGAAGCTCGACTACAGTATGACCGGCCACTACACGTAATCGAAGGGCCGTTGATGGACGGTATGAATGTTGTCGGAGATCTGTTTGGTGAGGGAAAAATGTTTCTGCCTCAGGTTGTCAAGTCAGCACGCGTCATGAAACGAGCAGTCGCGTGGCTGCTACCTTTCATGGATGCAGAGAAGGAAGGTCAGGAGTCTTCCAGCAGTGGCAAAATTTTAATGGCAACTGTAAAAGGCGATGTACACGACATAGGTAAAAATATCGTCGGCGTTGTCTTACAGTGCAATGGTTACGAAGTGATAGACCTCGGTGTGATGGTACCTGCGGACAAGATCATTGAAACTGCACTTGAGGAGAAAGTAGATATTATCGGCTTGTCCGGGCTGATAACTCCTTCACTTGAAGAGATGTCGAACTTTGCCAAGGAAATGCAGCGCCGCAAGCTCGATATCCCCGTAATGATTGGAGGTGCAACTACATCAAAGATGCACACTGCAGTCAAAATTGCACCGCACTACGATCACCCGGTCGTCTATGTGGCCGATGCGTCGCGCAGTGTCAGCGTCGCAAGCAAACTGATAAGTGATGAGCACAGAGATGAGTTCTTTGGGGAATTAAAACAGGACTATGCAAAAGTTCGTGAGCGCTTTACACAGCAAAATGAACAGCGCCAACTGCTATCAATTGAAAAAGCACGCGCAAATTCATTTAAGACTGACTGGAGCACTACTCCTCCTGCAAAACCAGCAATGACCGGTATCAAAACTATTGAAAACATCTCTTTCAAGACACTTGCCGCTTACATCGACTGGACTCCATTTTTTCATACCTGGCAACTCAAGGGTAAATACCCACGTATTCTCAGTGACAGTAAGCTTGGCGAACAGGCAACCGAGCTTTTTAATGATGCGCAACAGATGATTCAGATATTCATTGACCGTCCGGAGATCACCGCAAGCGGTGTGATGGGTATATTTCCGGCCAACTCTGTCAACGCAGACGATATAGAGATCTACCACCCTGAAAAGCCCGATACCATTCTGGCCACTTTGCCCGGTCTTCGTCAGCAAACACCTCTGCCATCAGGCAAGCCGAACATGGCACTGGCAGACTTCATCGCCCCGACCTCTGCAAACGTAACTGACCACCTCGGCTGCTTTGCAGTGACCGCAGGCATCGGACTCGATGAGTTAGTCAATGAATATGATCAGGCCAACGACACATATTCGAGCATCATGGCTAAAGCGATTGGTGATCGGTTTGCAGAAGCCTTTGCCGAGTATCTGCATCGTGAAGTCAGACTGAATCTCTGGGGTTATGCAGCTGATGAGTCACTCACTCAGGATGAAGTGATTGCCGAGAAGTATCGCGGCATTCGGCCTGCAAGCGGATATCCTGCTTGCCCCGACCATACCCAAAAGCCAATTCTCTGGGAAATACTTGATGTAGAGAAACACACTGGCATTTCACTGACAGAATCGCTGGCAATGTGGCCTGCATCTTCAGTTAGCGGTTGGTATTTTTCTCACCCTGAAAGTCGTTACTTCGGCGTGGGTAAACTCGGCAATGATCAAATCATCGATTACGCTTCCAGACGCAACCTTAGCGTTGAGGTCGCAGAGAAATGGTTGGCTTCAAGTCTCGCTTATGAACCAGCGGATGAAAGCGAAAAGACCAGCAACTCCAAAGCTGACGCCGCATAACCCGGCATCAGATCAGGTTCTGCAGCCTATAGTAAGATCACATCCACAGAGCTGGATGCAGTGTTAGCAGGGTAGCTAAATCCCGGTTCGGTGTTCAATGCCTGCACGGCTTAGTAATGCGTGGATTGCAATGATCTCCGCTCTCTCACTCACGGAAGGTAATGCGCGAAATGCCAACGGCGTTGCGTTACTTCACAGTTCTAGTGAGACACCCCTCACAGTTAAATCACGCCGGCCGACTTTTCGCGCCTGGATGTTTCAAGAACTGTACGTACCACACAACACCACCGATCTCTTCGTCGTAAACTCCGCGCACTGACACCACCGGATCACCAATATACATCCGGATACACTCGGCTGGTTGTTTCGTAACCCGGCCATCACAACAGATAAACAGTTCGATTTTTTAGAAGGACTACAGAAATGCAAAAAACAATACTCGCAAGTGCAATAATTCTTACGCTTACCGCCTGTGACAGCTCCACGAAACTGTTAACTGACACTGTCACAACACAGCAAGCGGAAACAACTCTTGACGGTGATGACAACACCGTTACGACTGAAGATACAACGGCTGGCATTAACAGTGACACTACTGCAACCGGCGATACAACGGCTGACAACAGCGTTGAAACGACTGATGTGGTCACCCAATCAGATACAAGCAACGATGACGACAAGTACGAATACGACGATACTTCGATCATGGTAAACGACGATGATAAAGATGACGACAAAGGTGATGATGTAATCAGTGACGATGCAGGGAGCAGCACATCAGACGGTGGTCAGACTATCAGTGACGATGCTGGCAGCAGCACATCAGACGGCGGACAGACTATCAGTGACGATGCTGGTAGCAGCACATCAGACGGCGGGCAGATCAGCGACGACGCTGGCAGCAGCACCTCCGATGGCGGTATTTCAGACGACGCTGGCAGCAGCACCTCGGACGGTGGCATTGCAGACGACGCTGCAAGCGGTACTTCTGACGGTGGTAACAACAGCACCCAGGGCGATCGTGACACTGACGCAGGTAGCTTCTCTTCAGGTTCAGACGGAAATGTTATCCGTGTATCATCGCTGACGTCTGGCTCGACCGGTGAAGTATGTACAACGCGCAGCAACCCGAATGACTTCTCAAACCTCAGCGCTGGCGACTTCATACTACATAACAATGCGTGGCGTACTTTCCGCGCAGCTCCAGGGCATGAATGGGACCAATGTATCTATACCAATACCAACGGCGCTTTGGTTGGCTGGAACTACGACTGGGGTCCGGGCATCACTGGCATCAACGGCAACCCGAATCCATCCGGTGACTTCTATGTAAGGTCCTACCCTGAACTGATCTACGGTACTAAAGATGAGTTCCGTACCAGTGCTCCACAATCTCAAACCGGTCTGCCGGTAAGACTAAGCGAGATGCCGACTTTTCGTATCGACTATTCTTACGACGCACCTCAGTATGGTGACTCACGCACAGTGGACGCATCCAACAACAGCCGCTTCCCCAATGGCACTACTATCTCAGGTGAGCGAAACGTAGCAGTTGAGACATTCTTCTATGAAGAAGATGCAGCAGGTAATTGTTCAACTGGCATCGTCACCCGTAACGGTGGTTCAAATCATACCTATGAAGTGATGGTCTGGCTTGACGCCGGTGCAGAAAGACTGCCGGCTGGTCCAAACGATTTTGTTGCCAACCTGAATATTCGTGGTGCGGACTACAAGGTCTACACTAAGGATTCTGATCCACGCTACATCGCGTTCGTGGCCCAGAACCCACAGACCACGGGTACCATTTATATGAATGACTATATTGACTGGGCGCGTGACAACGCACATGTGGTACGGGAGCGATTCGGTGCTAACAGCAACTCGGTTCAGATCCAGGATAACTGGTGCATGGCAAACGTACTGGTAGGCACAGAGATCTTCTGGGGTGCCGGTGACGTTAACTTCTATGAATGGACGATTACCCAAAGCAGATAATTGGGCAGATAGTCGAGGCAGGTTATTGTAACTAACGCCTTAGTAAAGAGCACAACTTGTGAGTAATATTCAGCCGGCCTCGAGCCGGCTGTCTTTTTTCAGATCTACAGTTCTTCCGCCCCGAAATACACCCCTCAATATGACGAATTTCAATCCATGCAAAATTCGTCAGGCAGATCCAGACAACTCACGCAACGCCGTCATTGCCTCCAGTGCATCATCTTCCCCGACAAATATGTGGTCGTGATAAAACCCGGCAATCACGTTGGCACTAATGCCATATCGGGTCAGTTGAGTGGCGAATGCAGCAGTCAGTCCAACCGCCTCCAGGCTTGAATGCACCTGTAGAGTGATACACCTGAACACACTTTCATAAGTGTGGCTGGCATCGTCTGCATGTCTCTTCGGTACGACCAGCGTCAGTCCTTCTCTTTCACGAAACGCAGCTATCGGTTGCAGCTCTGGATAATCACCATACAAAGCACCTTCAAAACAGAGAAAAACATATTCCCCTGAAATCAACTCCGGCGACATATGCTGTAACAGAGCATTAAGCTCAGTGTCGCCAGTTTCTTTGTTACCCATGATATTTACCTTGTTGCTTCTCGACTCGATTTCAACAAACCGTGCATCGCGGAGGTTATAATTTTTTTAGCCGACATCAGTGTCTGCTCACGCCATGCTTCATTTGCCGGGCAAAAGCATTCCAATAGTTCCGCCTTGGCCCTGTCGTGGATTTTACTACCCGCTACCGCATAGTGATGGGCACGGTTTTCTGCTCTTATCGCGCCAATAATTCTGACCGGATCATAGGTTCCAAATTCAGCACCGGCAAAATGGTAGCGCCGGTCATTGAATCTATTTTGTAACCAGACACCCATAGCACCTGAAACAGCGTAGGCGGTCTTATCATTATTGCGCAGATAACCAAGTGACCGCTCACCAAATGTTTTCGCATGCCATGAGAGCCCATCTGCACCTGGCTCTTCATTGACCAATATTTTATAACGACCAAATTCGCCCAAGCCTGTGTGCAGATCTATATGTGCAACATTTGATGCACTACCAACCCAATTCTCACAATGACTCATCACAAACCGGGTGGCGGTAGAGGGCTCAATGCCACCATAGAAAATTCCTTTCGGATACTGGTACTGCCCGCACGCAATGGCCTCTCTCAGCGCAGGCAATCCATACCGTACTATTGTCGCTGCAGCTTTCAATTTATAAGGCTCAAATCGTGATGGTTGTGATGGAGGATTTAAAAAGCCATTCAATGCTTTGTAAGCCGCTGCGGCACCTTGATACTGCTGTTCAGATTCAGGAAAATTTCTGTTGAGGTCAATATTATTCTCATCGACCCTTCTGATATGGGCAAAGCCGTACGGGTTAAGACCGTGAACCAAGACAAGTCGACAATCACCGAAAGCAGTATTCTCATTGGCCGCTTGATGCAGAGATGCAAGCGTGGCGATCTGCACGGCAGAGCCAAAAAAGGCCTCTACCCCATGTAACCCTGACGTAACTATCAAGGTAGGCAAATCCGGCTCTCCGAGAGACGCTATATCAACTTCCAATCCCTGACTCACCGGTACAGACTCTACACTCGCACCCACCCTGTTCGCCGCAAGTTTAAATTTCGCTCGCGCATCACTATAGCTGGCTGAGAAGAACGTCATAGTGCTGCCTGTTCTGCTTGATAATACGCACTACACGAGCGCTGCCGCATTGACCAGAAACACACCTTCGCCACCTTGTTCAAAATCCAGCCAGAGCAAATCGAGTTGCGGGAAACGCCGATCCATTGCCTCTTGTGAGTTACCCACTTCAACGATCAGTATGCCATCCGGCTTTAAATACCGCTTAGCATCGCGCAGCATCATTTCTACAATGTCGAGCCCATCATCGCCGGCAGCTAACCCCATCTGTGGCTCATGACTGAACTCGGTAGCCAGCGCATTCATATCCTGCGCATCAACGTAAGGTGGATTGCTGACAATCAAATCGAATTGATTCATCGCTGGCAATGGATCAAACAGATCCCCTTTGTGCAACTGCACGCGCTGCTCAAGGCGATGTTTTTGCACGTTGATTGCAGCTAGGTCAAGCGCATCCTGCGATAAATCAGTCATGTCAACCGAGCAATCTAAAAAGGCATTTGCCACAGCAATGCCAATACAACCACCACCGCAGCATAGATCCAGCACTTTCCGGGGAGCGCTAATCAACCACGGATCGAATCGATTGTAAATTAACTCCGCAATCGGACTCCGCGGAATCAAGGCACGCTCATCTACCCTAAATTCAAGACCTGCAAACCACGCCCTGCCAGTTAGATAGGCAACCGGTATTTTTTCTACAGCGCGTTTTTCGAACCAGTCCTTCGCAAGCATCAACTGTGCATGTGACACCCCGATATCGTAACTCTTAAGCGGCTCAACAGGTGAAATTCCGCATGCTTCCAGCGACAGCCAGGCTGATTCATCAAAAGCGTTGTCGGTACCGTGCCCAAAGCTAAGTTGATGCTGCAGCAGATATTCCGCACCGGCATTGATCAATTCTGCGAGTGTGCATTGTGTGAGTTCAAGTAAGCCGGCGTTAGACATTTACGGTTTTATCAAAGCAAATTTAAATGCGGTAGAATCATACATTCTACCTCACAGATGAAACTACCGTTGCAAGCATTCACCGATCGTTTAAAGTCCTGGCCACTGTATGTGTTACCTCATCACCTGGTGTCCAGACTGGTCTACAAGCTTACTCGCATCGAAAGCAGGTTTGTACCTCCCGCGATCAGGCAATTCGCAAAGTTGTTTAATATTGATTTAAACGAAGCAACCTACCCCGACCCTCAACACTACAAAACGTTTAACGAATTTTTCACCCGAACGCTGAAAGAGGGTACGCGTGAGATTTCCGGTGCGGCGCATCAATATTGCAGCCCGGTAGATGGCCGGGTATCACAGCTCGGACCAATTACCGAAGGCACCCTGGTTCAGGCAAAGGGCCACGAATACACGGTGTCGGACCTACTGGGTGGCAGAAATTCAGATGTCAGTGCGTTTAACAGCGGTACCTTTGCAACACTCTATCTGTCACCTCGAGACTATCACCGGATTCATATGCCAATAAACGGTGAGCTGAGCTCAATGCACTACATCCCGGGCAGATTATTCAGCGTGGCGCCCCACACGGTACGGGTTGTACCCAGGCTGTTTGCACGGAATGAAAGAGTTGTTGCGATCTTCAACACCGATGCAGGCAAGGTGGCAATGGTGCTGGTTGGCGCTATCAATGTGGCAGCAATCGAAACAATCTGGGCCGGTCTTGTCACCCCACCTACACGAACAAGTGTTGTATACAAAGACTATGAGGCCGGTACTTGCAGCATAAAAAAAGGCGAGGAAATGGGGCGATTCAACATGGGCTCCACCGTGATCTTGTTGCTTCAGCACGGTTCCTTCCGGTCAGACCTCCACGCGGGAGACCCGGTTCAAATGGGACAGTTTCTCGGCAACTTTCAGTAAGCCCTTTCTATCCAGCCACTGCATTGCATCATCGGCATCATTTTCAAACCAGGCTTTGGCACTTCCGAGTCTGAATGAGTAACCCCAGGCATCCATGTCAGCAAAGATTTTTTCACGTCCCATGTCAGGCAACGCGTCCGAAAGCAGTATCTGCAAGTAACAAACTGCGTTTTCTTCATCAGCATCACCACCGGCATTCGTATGTAGTGCCGCCCGACGTTCATCTTCCATGCAAACATAGTGACATGCCTCATGGAGCATGGAGTGCACCGGAGTGTCAGGTCTTACGTAAAGCGTGCTACCGATAAGACCGGCTTCATCATCGCCCCAGAAACTGCCGGGTATTTCTGCAGCCTCAGCCACCGTCCTGACTTGCATACCAAGTGCTTCTATAAGCTGAATCAACGCCTGCTGATCACAATCAATAAAACGCCGCACTGACACCTCACGCACTACGCTCGCTCCCAGTTAAAGCTGACCACTTCATGCAGTGACCGAATATCGTCAAGCAATATCATCATCAGCCTGTCTATACCCACTGCTACGCCTGCACAATCAGGCAGGCCATAATTCAATGACTGAACGAACCTTTGATCAACCGGGCGAGCGACCTGCTTGTTACTCCGTCGTACTTCATTATCTGCCCTAAATCTGGAAAGCTGTTCAGCGCCATCGGTTAACTCATAAAACCCGTTAGCAAGTTCAACTGAGCCAAAGTAAATTTCAAACCGGTTGGCAACAGGCCAGTCAGGATCGGTTTCATCGATACGCGCCAACGATGCCTGACTGGCAGGGTAATCATAAAGGCATGTATAGCGTGCATCCGGCATGGAGGCAGCCAGCACCGTCGCCATTGCCAGATCCTGCAATTCGTCAATGCGGTCACGACTTGAAGCGGGCACTTCAACACTGTTACTTTCAAGGTAAGATGCTATCTGCGCACAACTCGTGTCGGCCAGATTGATCCCGGTGTGCTGTAACCAGAAGTCACGATAACTGATGCACCCGACAGACACTGAATCATCCTGATGAAGATAGCGCAGTAGTGATTCAACCTCACCAATCAATCGGTGATGGTCTATACCGACCCGATACCATTCAAGCATCGTGAATTCAGGGTTATGATAACGTCCGCTTTCATCAAGGCGGAACACCTTACCCAACTCATAGACATCCGGGCTGCCGGCGGCGAGCAACCTTTTTAAATGAAACTCCGCAGAGGTACGCAAATGCCTGTGCGCAACTTCAAAGCTTTCAATATTCGGATCTGTAGTCGCGCCTTGTGAGAGTTGAGGGGTTTCCACTTCAAGGATATTTTGCTGATAAAACCACTCACGCAATCGACGGATGATCGCTGCACGCCGCTTCAGTGTGTCGATTTCTGCAGTAGGTCGCCAGTCTGTAGACGACTGACTCTCGTGCACGAATAAAACCCGCTATTCTTTCACGCGACCGGCATATTCACCGGAGCGGGTATCGATTTTAATCACCTCGCCCTCTTCCACAAACAGCGGCACTTTAATCACTGCGCCAGTTTCCATGGTGGCAGGCTTGGTTCCACCCTGCGCGGTATCGCCTTTAAGTCCCGGGTCAGTTTGTGCGATTTTCAACTCGACAAAATTTGGTGGTGTTACAGACAACGGTACGCCGTTCCAGAGTGTTACCTCTACGGTATCCTGCTCCTTAAGCCATTGCCTGGCATCGCCAACCGCAGTTTCACTGGCACCCATCTGCTCAAAACTGTTCGGGTCCATAAAGTGCCAGAACTCACCGTCTGTGTAGAGGTACTGCATGTTGGTATCCATCACATCGGCGGCTTCCACCGATTCACCAGATTTGAAGGTTTTTTCAACCACACGGCCGGTTTTAAGATTGCGGATTTTTACCCGACTGAATGCCTGTCCTTTACCCGGTTTAACGAACTCATTTTCGACAATGCTGCACGGATCTCCGTCTTGCATGATCTTCAAACCACCTTTGAATTCGTTAGTACTATACGTTGCCATGATGCGACCTTGTCAGTGTTTACCAAGAGTATAGCGCCGGTTACCTTTATGGACCACCCTGGCAGCCTTAGATAGAAAACGGTGCGATAGTCAGAAATGTCTGGAGTATTACTCCAAACCCCGCGCTGACATTCTCCCTCGGCTCGGGAGAATACAAAGCGTCGTTTGCTTTGCAAGAGGGATGGTCGTTTCAGGTTTACCCTGAGGAACTTGAGCGACATGCCCCTCCCCGGCGCTTAGACGCCGACCCTCCCTCAGGAGGGTGTCAGTTACGGATGTTTATCAAAGCCCCGGAACGGACATTCTCCCTCGGGAGAATACAAAGCGTTGTTTGCTTTGCAAGAGGGGTGGTGTTTAGGTTTGAACTGAAGAACCTGAGCGAATCACCCTCCCCGCAAGGAGGGTAACTCCACTAACGGTGGCCGGATGTCTATCTACCGACGATTCATAAAAGCCCGCAACAGGCCAGAACGATGAAGGTAGTAAAGCAGCGTCATAATAGAGGCAATAGCCGCTGCCAGGTAAGTTAGAAATGCTGCATTGAGCACTTTGCCGGCACCGTCTACTTCCTGCTCGGTAACGATACCAGCATTGACCATCGCTGTTTTAGCTCTCGCACTGGCATCCCATTCCACCGGAAGTGTAATCACCGAAAAAACTACAGCAGCAGCAAACAACGCAACTCCGGCTAGTACTACCGGTGTACCCAACGCCGGAGCCAGTGACATTAGCATCATGCCAACCATCAGCACAGGCATCGACATCTTGCTGGAAATGTTGGTCACAGGGACCAGCTTTGAACGCATTTGTAGAAACTTGTAGCCGGTGGCGTGTTGCAGCGCATGCCCTGCCTCATGACAGGCAACCCCGATCGCAGAGATTGACCGGGCGTTGTATACCGGTTCAGACAATCGCAGCGTTTTATCACGCGGATCATAGTGATCACTGAGACGACCGGCGATCGGTTCAATTTTACAGTCGGTCACACCGGCACGCTCAAGCATGAGTCTGGCCGCTTCCGCACCTGTCATATTCCTGGCAGTACCAACTGTTTCGTACTTGCTGAAGGTTTTCTTGACCATCATGGAGGCCAAACCGGAAAGTACCATACCCGGCAACATCACCATCAGCATGTAACCCATATCAAAATACATAGAATTTGCCCCTTGGATTGAATCGGCGTGCTAGAACGCACATGATAGAGAACATGGTAGCTGATTCGCCGTTGTTCAAGAATGTGTAATCGTTGTTGACAATTTATAGTGCAGTTACCGTAAATTGCCGCATTTACCCAAGGCGCTTCATCCAAGGGCCAAATTAAACAAGGACCAAATTAAACCGTCACCTTATTCAACAATAACGTCCGCAACCTTCTGGAATCCGCGAGGCAGGCTCAAACCACGTTTGCCGCGCTCGCTGCGATAATGCTCGAGATCCCGATACTTCAGTGTAGTGTGCCTTTTTCCACTGATAATCTTCAGCACACTCTTCTTGCCGACAATCCGCACCGCCTGCAATTTTACCGATTCTTTCGCGCCCGATTTAGGGATAGCGAGAATCTTGTTACCTTTCCCTTTCGCAAGTTCAGGCAGCTCTGCGACCGGGAACATCAGCATCTTGCCATCTGTTCCAATAGCCACTACCAGGTCAGATGCGGGATCGTTTACGCGCTGCGGCGTGAGCACAACCGATCCTTTCGGAACACTAAGTACGGCTTTACCGGACTTGTTCCGGGTACTCATGTCGCCCAACTTGCCAACAAATCCATAACCGCTGCTGGTAGCAAACAGGAATCTTGATTCGGCATCTCCCATCAATACGCCAACGAAAAATGCACCATCAGGGGATTTGACTTTTCCGGCGAGCGGCTCACCAAGACTCCGTGCAGACGGCAGACCGTGTGATGCAACAGAATACACACGCCCTGTAGAATCAAGAAACATCGCCGCCTGATTACTACGGCCACGAGCAGAGTCCTGATACTTATCACCGGACTTGTAATTCAGTGTACGCGGATCGACATCATGCCCTTTAGCAGCACGAACCCAGCCTTTCTGTGAAAGTACAACCGTGACGGGTTCACTTGGAATTAAATCCGATACATCCATGGCTTGCGCCGCATCACGAGAAACAATGGGAGAACGCCGGTCATCCCCGTAGGTTTTAACATCCGCAAGCAACTCTTTCTTTACCAGCGTTTTCATTCGAGCTTTTGATCCCAGTGTTTTCCTGAGATCAGCACGCTCGGCTTCAAGCTCATCCTGCTCGCCACGTATTTTCATCTCTTCAAGTTTCGCAAGATGACGTAGCTTTAACTCAAGGATTGCTTCCGCCTGAGTATCCGACAACTTAAAGCGCTTCATCAATACTGGCTTGGGTTCATCGTTAGTACGAATAATCTTGATTACTTCATCAATATTCAGATACGCGATCAATAAGCCTTCAAGAATATGAAGTCGTTTTTCAACTTTGGCCAGACGCCATTCAAGCCTTCTGGTGACCGTGTCTAACCTGAAGGTCAGCCATTCTTTAAGTATCTGCGG
>CALLBO010000033.1 GCA_937998875.1 uncultured Granulosicoccaceae bacterium | reverse complement strand
AAAAAAAGCCCCTGAACGAGCAGGGGCTAACATGACACTACAAAACCTTATGGATTATATTCCATACACAATGTTGATACGCGTTGCCGTATCGGTGGCTTCAAACTCATCACCAATGTCCGAGTTAGTCCGTGTGAGCAGGCCAAGAGACAACGATATCCGATCAGACAATGAAACATTAAGACTGTTATCCCAAACCACTAACGTGTTGGCTTCTGCAGCCTCAACGTTCAAGGTAGAGTTAAATGTAAGAGTCTCGCTTAAAATGTTGCTGTACTCGAGACCAGCGTAAATCAGCGCACCGTCTGACTCCAACCCATCTACATCGTCAGTAGCTACCGTCACAATTGTCTCACCGGTAACGGGATCCGTCTCGCCCACGGTTGTACCAACCTCATCCGGAGCGACGAGAAACTCGGTCTTATGGGCACCAATACCAATCTCGCCGCTTAAGTACATCTTCCCGTCGTCAATCAGCCGCTTGCCAACACCAACCGTACCGGTAAACCGGCCATCGATGTTGCCGTAGTCATCCGAATCATATCTAAGCCGGCCGAAACCATACATGGTGTCGTTAAACTCACGGGCTACCTTGTAGCCTAAGTCAAACCGGTTGGCAGACTCAACATCATTATTTTCGGCACTGTAGGTGCTGCCAAACGCCGTATGGCGCCACACGTCAATCTGCTTTGACACACTGGCAGAACCGTTTATATTAGAAGTATCGCTATTGCCGGATGTTATCAACGCACCAATGCTGGCACTGCCCGACCAACCGTCAAGCAAGTCGGCCTGAGCCATTACCGGTCCGCTCGTCAACAAAGCACAGCCAGCGAGTGCAGAAAAGAAGGTGAGATTTTTATTCATTAATTCGGCCTTATAGTTGTTTTTAATGTTTGGTCTTAACGGGATGGAAATTTGAATGCGCACTACAAACAAACAGCATTCGTAACGCAAGTCGAAGAGTGATATTTTCTCTTCAGAGACACAACATCGGGTAACAGTTTTTTACCGTACATTGCTGATTAGTTATCCAGATGTGCCGGGCAGCACTATATAAACCCGACGCAACCGAACATTCACTGAACAAAATATCCGCAAACACTTTGTTGCAGTACAGGAGCATTATGAAACGCAGAGACTTTACCCGGGTATGCACGTCGATAGTCATAGCGGCAGGGTCACAACCAGCCATGCTAATGGCTGAAACCACAAAGGTGAGTTATCAACCTTGTCTGCTCCAAAGTGACTCTTCAGGCGCACTGAGGGCAGATGAGATAGTGGTTGGCGAACCCTACCTGTTCTTTTATCCTTTTGTTACTACTCCTTGTTTGCTGATAGATACAGGAAAGGCAATAACCACCAGTGCCGACTCTGAGTGGCACGGAGGCGTCGGTCCAACCCAATCAATCGTCGCCTACTCTGCCATTTGTAGTCACAAGATGAGCCACCCTGCTAAAGAGATCTCCTTCATCAATTATCGTCACGATCCGATAAGCTACTACAGTCAGGATAAAGGCAAATCAGTGGAGCAAGCCGGGTTGATATCATGCTGCTCTGAACGAAGTGTTTACGACCCGTCACAGGGGGCGAAAGTACTTGGTGGCCCGGCACCGCACCCGTTGGCAGCGATCGAATTGCAATACGATGACGCCAACGGTCAAATACAGGCCATGGGCAGCTACGGTGCCGATATGTACGACCGCTTCTTTGATAAATTCGGATTTCGCGCTTCCATGGAGCACAAAATAAGTGACCCAAAAACGCTCTCTACAAAAACTGTATCCGTGGTCAAATTGTCTGATTACACACGGCAGACAATAAAGTGCTGATTGTTCTAGATTCCACCTTTATTTTTGTAAATCACACGCGCGTGAGGAAAGCCTAATGATCACACTCGTATGATCACCGGAATCAATCATATTACGCTCGCCGTCAGTGATCTTCAGAGATCACTGGACTTCTATATCGACACGCTCGGCTTTACCGGACACGTCATGTGGAACAACGGAGCCTATCTTAGCATCGGAGAACTATGGCTTTGCCTTTCATACGATATCCCGTGCTCGAAAGAAGACTACACCCATATCGCATTTTCTGTATCACCTGCAGACTATGAAGCGTTTACGACGCGCCTGGTGTCAAGAGGAGTAGTACAGTGGAAAGAAAACACCAGTGAAGGAAAGTCGTTCTATCTACTGGATCCAGACGCCCATAAGCTTGAAATCCATGTTGGTGATCTAAGCACTCGACTCGAGGAACTTCAAACCCATCCGTATAACAGCCTTGTGGATTTGTAGCCAACTCTCAACCCGTACAATCAAACCACCTCAGCCGATATCAATCTGAACCCTGCAGAATCTGCTCCGCCACGATGAGGTAGTTGTATTGGGTTGCGACATCGGCAGCCGAATAACCATTCTTGTCTCTAACTTCAGTGTCGGCACCGCGCTGCATTAGTCGGGATACGGCCGAAGCATTACCCGTCTGCGCTGCAATGTGCAACGCAGACGAACCGTTTTCATTGAGATAATTCAGATCGACCTCAGGCAATGACAACATATATCCAACAACAGCGCTATGCCTGTTATCGAGTGCGCGCATCAATGGTGTCCACCCGTAGACATCAGCAAGATTCACATCTGCACCCGCCTCTTTTAACATACTCATCGCAGACTCAAAACCCTTGGCAGCAGCAATCATGACAGCCGTCCAACCGTTGGTACTTTGGGCATTCAGGTCGGGCTTATAAGCCAGCACCTGATCAATCATCTCCACTTGATTGCCAAGTACTGCATACATTAACGCAGTACCACCGGTGTAACCTCGGTCAGACATTTTCAATCCACGCCGCAGGAGCTCTTCCATCAAACATTGATCACCGATTTTCACCGCCGCCATCAGCGCTGTTTTGCCTTTGTCGTTGGTGATTTTCACATCGACGCTGGACAACAGTCGCCTAATGTCTTCGGCTTTGTCCTGATCTATGGCACGCTTCCATTCAGACTCAGCGACCAACACTTCATCTTGCGTCAAAGCAACACTTAACTGTGGAATCGGGTTACACGCCGCTTCAGCATGCGTGTTGGAAAGGCAAAGCACTATCAACGAAATGGATGCAAAAATGCGCACTTAAATACTCTTGGCAGCAGTTCAATCAACTACGTAACGCGTAATGAGACACCACTTCTGCGAACGCTGTCTGCGCACTGTAATTGCCGGATAGTCTGAGCAAAGTATCGCGCTTGAACGCTTCATCACGCAGATCAAGAAACTCCTGACGCCAATCATCACTCAATGGCTGACGCTGCTGATGAATAATCTGAAACTCCTGATCGGATAAAAACCAAGTCAGGGTTTGCTGAGCACTAAGCAGTGTCAGTATCTCATAATGCGTTTCCGCACCACCCGGTGTGATTAATACCTCACCAACGAGTGGATCGTCAGGCCGGGTAAACAATTGCAATCGCAGCATGACAACAGTGGCATTGGCGTGCTCGATTAAATCGGTCTCAATTCCAACACTCAAGGCTGATTGCTGATGACTCAATAGATTTATATCAGCCTGCGATTCGTGCCCACCCAGTCTGAAGAAAACCGCCGACTGCCAGCTATCGTCTTCGTCAAGTTTGACAGGCAGGCACGTCACAGTAGAACCACCGGCTGACATCATCTCAATAACGGAAGCTGGAAAGGTTTTATTGTTATGTTCACCCGGCATTACTATCTGTCACTCACACGCATAACTAGTATTAGGAACAACGCTGTAATAGAAAAGGCGGACAATGTCCGCCTTGATGTTGCTCACAAACAGCCCAAAACTACAAAGAGCGCTGCCTTATTGCACCATGCCCTCGTGCATAGCGATCAGGACGTCGAGATACACGACCCTGTCTTCTGATTTTATCAAACCAGAGATTGTGGTGTTGCTCAGCCCATTCTGCTGAAACGTATCCTGTAGCCATGCCCTGAAATGCACCCTCTGTACCGGCAGTACCGATATAGATATGGCCGATAGCCACTGTCATCCAGATTATTCCTGCAACCACGTGCCAGACGTTAGCGTCTTGCATCATCGCACGCGTAATTGTGACTGGAAGCATCGCCTGCAAGGAAGGAAAGCTGGGTGCAACCATCACCAACCCGCTAATAACTACCGCCATACCAAAGGTGGCAATTATCCAGAACCAGACTTTTTCACCAAAATTCATGCGACCAGCGCTTGGGTGTTTATTACCGATGATGCCACCACCCGACTTTATCCAGCCCCAGTCACCCTTGGAAGGAAAGTTGTGCCAGATCCACATCACTATCATCAGCACAACACCAACGCTTAACACAGGTCCCATGACGTTGTGCAGCTGGATCGAAAACTGCGCCCACGCAGCGTAGGCTGCTTTACCACCTTCCAGCCCGCCAAACAGGGGTAACAAGAGCGTTCGACCAAGCAACATACTCATTCCCGTGATAGCAAGTGCAATAAAAGAAATCGCCGTTGTCCAGTGCACCAGTCGTTCAAACCAGGACCATCGCTTTACGAGTACACCTGACGGGCGATGCATGAGTTTATTTTTTCCATGCATCAGGTGATACAGCAGAATTAACAGAAGCATGCCGGCTATCGCCCACGGCGCGTATTTTACAATCGGGCCTCGGCGAAAGTTCGCCCAGTCTACACCTGCACTTTGATTCAACACTCCGGTTTCCGGCCCCTTAATAGCGCTGTAACCGGCAACACCACCTTTGACCGAACGCCACATGTCTGCACGTGGATTAGAGTCAGTCTTTTGCTCCTGGGCCACAGCACTTCCGATAGGCTGTCCGGTTAACAGGAATCCACTAAACGGAGCCAGCAGAGAGCCCAACATGATAAAGGCAAAAGTCCAGACAGCAATACGCTTGCGTCTCTTTATACGTAGCGGATGAGTTTTGGGTAGATCTTTTACTTTCATGAGTTATTCCCCCGATTTCTTAGTACTGTTGCCTTCATGCGTTCGCCATAGACACGGATCACAGCAAGGCGTTAATCATTTTTAAGACTACTGACGCCCCTGCACCTGATCAAAACGATCAGCAAGACCAACAGCCCTGTCCGCAGCAGGCACGCTAAGCAACGGATCAGCCGCACCCTTATATTGATAGGCAGAAGGATCGAGCGAGGCTTCATCCACTTCACCTGAACCCGTTAACGAATCACAGCCACTCAATAAAAACATTACAGTTACCGCGATAACCAGTTGTACTGCATTTTTCATTTTTCTACTCTCAAATATGACATGGCTAAGACCTTAAGAGTTGTAAGTTAAGCGTTGAAACAACAACGGCGGCCATATAGACCGCCGCAATTGATCAAACACTAACGTACCAGCCTATCCCTTGTACGCCGTATCCCAACCCCAGTTGTCAGGTCTTCCGCCACGCTTGGTAATGCGCTCACGATAGATGTCTGCAACCTTGTCACCGTCACCGGCAATCAGGGCCTTGGTGGAACACATTTCAGCGCACAACGGCAACTTGCCTTCAGCGATACGATTGCGACCGTACTTTTCGTACTCTGCCTGAGACAGATCATCCGCAGGACCACCGGCACAAAAAGTACATTTATCCATTTTGCCGCGCGCACCGAAAGCAGATTGCTTTGGATACTGAGGTGCACCGAACGGACAAGCATAGAAGCAGTAGCCGCAACCAATACACAAGTCTTTGTCGTGCAGCACAATGCCGTCATCGGTGGTGTAGAAACAATCCACCGGACAAACCGCCTGACAAGGGGCATCTGTGCAGTGCATGCAGGCCACAGAGATAGATTTCTCTGAGCCTACTTCACCATCACCCATGGTCACCACGCGCCGACGATTCACACCCCAGGGGACTTCGTGCTCGTTCTTACAAGCAGTGACACAACCGTTACACTCGATGCAGCGCTCGGCGTCACAAAGAAATTTCATTCTAGCCATGACTGTTCTCCTTAAGCCGAGTAAATTTTGCAGAGAGACACTTTCGACTCCTGCATTTGAGTGACTGAATCGTAGCCGTAGGTAAAAGCGTTGTTAGCTGCTTCACCACGAACATACGGCGCTGTACCTTCCGGATACTTACCTTCCAGATCTTCTCCTTCAAAGTGCCCGGCAAAGTGGAACGGTGTAAACACGACACCACGCCCGACTCTTGGTGTGACCATCGCTTTCACTTTGATCTTACCGCCTTCCGGACTTTCCACCCAGACCATCTGTTCATCATCAACACCAGCGTCATTTGCGTCCGCCGGATTAATCTCTACGAACATGTCTTGCTGCAGTTCCGCAAGCCATGGGTTCGATCGTGATTCATCACCACCACCTTCGTACTCGACCAGTCGTCCACTGGTATGTATCAGCGGGAAGTCCTCAGAGTGATCTTCTTCCTGAATAGACTTGTATCTAACCGGCAAGCGGTAATGCGACTTAACATCTTCATAAGTCGGGTAGTCAGCCACCAGGTCACGGCGATTCGTGTACAACGGCTCGCGATGAACCGGTACGGGATCAGGGAAGGTCCAGACCACGGCACGGGCCTTGGCGTTACCGAACGGCGCGCAACCGTGCTTGATCGCAACACGCTGGATACCACCGGACCGATCAGTCTTCCAGTTTTTCCCTTCTGCAGCTGCCTTCTCATCGTCAGTCAGATCATCCCACCAACCGAGTGACTTGAGTGACTCGTGAGTGAACTCCGGATAACCATCTTCGATTTCAGCCCCTACCGAGTAAGAACCATCTGCCAGCAGACTTTCACCGTCACGCTCAACACCAAATCGGGCACGGAAGTTCAAGCCACCCTCCGCAACAGACTTACTGGTGTCATACAGGAGCGGCGTACCGGGGTGCTTCATTTCCGGTGTACCCCAACATGGCCATGGCATACCGTAGTACTCACCATCAAGCGGACCACCTTCAGCCTGCAAAGTAGTGGTATTAAAAGTACTGCGGTGTTCCTTGTGCGCTTTCAAACGCTCAGGGCTTTGGCCGGTATAGCCAATCGTCCACATACCGGTATTGAATTCCCTTGTGATATCTTCAATCAAAGGTTCGTCATCATTGACTGCAATATTGGCAGTAAACTGGTCTGCAAAGCCAAGTTTCTTGGCGAACTTGTACATGATCGTATGATCAGGCAAAGATTCAAACAATGGATCTATCACTTTCTCACGCCATTGTAGTGAGCGATTGGATGCTGTCACTGAACCATAAGTTTCGAACTGCGTAGTCGCCGGCAGAATATAAACGCCGTCTTTGCGGTCTGGAAGTACAGCCGAGTGAGTTGGATAAGGATCGATGATCACCATCAGATCGAGCTTTTCCATTGCCTCTTTCATTTCAGGCCCGCGCGTCTGACTGTTTGGTGCATGACCCCAAAGCACCATCGCACGAATGTTGTCTTTCTGTGCAATGTTACCGCGGTCCTCAAGCACCCCGTCTATCCAGCGTGACACCGGCATCCCTTTGGTGTTCATCGGGCTAACCGCCTTGTCACCGGCATTCTCATAGCTGCCACCATCAAAACGGGTTTTTATCCACTCGTAGTCGACACCCCAGACAGATGACCAATGCTTCCACGCACCTGCAGACAAGCCGTAGTAACCAGGCAGAGAGTGAGACAGAATACAGAAGTCTGTTGCACCCTGAACGTTGTCGTGACCGCGGAAGATGTTTGCACCACCACCGGATACACCCATATTACCCAGAGCCAGCTGAAGTACGCAGTAAGCACGAGTGTTGTTGTTGCCGATGGTGTGCTGCGTGCCGCCCATACACCAGACAATAGTACCCGGTCGGTTTTCAGCCAGAGTTTGTGCAGCGAGCTTTACCTCTGCTTCCGGCGCACCAGAGACACGCTCAACTTCTGCAGGATTCCATTTTGCCACTTCGGCCCTAATGTCTTCCATGCCGTATACGCGCTGCTTGATGAACTCTTCATCTTCCCAGCCGTTTTCAAACACATGCCACAACATGCCCCAGATCAATGCAACGTCACTACCGGGTCTTAGACGTAAGAACTGATCTGCGTGTGCTGCAGTACGCGTGTAACGAGGATCACAAACGATCAGCTTTGAGCCATTCTCTTTAGCTCGCAAAATATGTTGCATGGCAACCGGATGTGCTTCTGCCGCATTCGAGCCGATGAAGAACATCGCCTTCGAGTTATGCATATCATTGTAAGAGTTAGTCATAGCACCGTAGCCCCAGGTGTTAGCGACCCCTGCAACTGTGGTGGAGTGACAGATTCGAGCCTGGTGGTCTACGTTATTAGTACCCCACATACCTGCGAACTTACGGAACATGTAAGACTGTTCGTTATTGAATTTTGCAGAACCCAGCCAGTAAACCGAATCAGGGCCAGACTCTTCTCGAATTGATAACATCTGATCACCGATGTCTTCAATCGCTTCTTCCCAGCTGACTTTCTTCCATTTGCCGTCGGTGAGTTTCATCGGATACTTGACGCGTTTTTCACCGTGCCCATGCTCTCTTACTGAAGCACCTTTAGCACAGTGCCCCCCGATATTAAGCGGAGAGTCATAGTCCGGCTCCTGCCCTGTCCAGACTCCATCCTGAACTTCTGCCACCACACCGCACCCTACAGAGCAGTGCGTACAGACAGATAATTTTATTTCTGTTTCAACATCTTCTTTTGGTGATGTTTCCGCAGCGCGAACTTTCTTAACCATCGCTGGTGCGGCGACGGTGGCCAAAGCAGCTCCACCCGCTGTTACCCCGGAGTGGCGAAGGAAAGTCCGGCGGTTAACGGCCCGACCGAATAAGCCATTTCTGGCACTTAGACCGGCACCTGAATCATCAGCTTGATGATCTTTCGCTTCTGAACTTGTTTTTCTTGTGAGTTTCATTCAATTCCCCTTAACGTGTCGGTTTGATCAGAACCGCGCACGATCATAGTAATTGCGAACGTAGTCGTTCTCTTCGTAGCCTTTATCAGCTTTGTCCTGCACTTTCACAACAGGATCTTTTATTTCAGAGGCGACAGTGGTGGCTGGGACAACAGCTGCGGCCCCGGTAGCGACGACAGCACTCTTTAAAAAACTGCGTCGTTCGGACTTTATGAATTTCTTGCTCATCAAACCCTCCAATCGTTTTAAACAGCGCAGCTGCAGCTGCGCTGTTAATTGTTATACCAATCTTAAACAGCCATACTCAAATATTGCTTTTCTACATCTATAAAACTTTTACCAAGGTTACCGACCGCACGATAGAAACCCGCACAGGATGCTTCGTCCAGAAGGCGAAAAAAATCATCCGACCATGAAGCAATGTGCTCACTAAAGAAGTTGCGCTCGGTTTCTAAGTCTATTTCATCTGCAACGATTATCGCTGCCATCGCCTGACACAATGACGCAATGTGATCCTCAGATTCACTGACGCCCTCAGCACGCTCAAAGCCGAGCTTACGAAGATCTGCCCGCAGCTGACCAAGCGGCTTCTCCATCAAAAATCCAGTCAGGTGCCATGACCCGTAAGGCACGACCACTCCACGACCGAGCCCGATAAACAACTGGTGGTATTCATCATCAATCTGTTCGGGCGAGTAGTCAGAGGCGGCTTTGCGCAGTAGAGTCCATGCCATTTCCATCGAAGATTGAGGTTCTACGATTTCGGGAAGATTGCGAATTATTGAGAGGTGTTCGGTGGTTGCCGGTGCGGAAAACAGTGCCCCGAGCGAGGTATAGAGATTGGCGCGATCCACAGCGGCGGCGCGGGACTGCAAAGCATCGGCTTCGAACTGCGGTTCTTGGGACGAACCGCTGTCTTCAGTGCTGATCTTGATGATCGCACCTTTCAAAGATTCCTTGCTCGCCACTTCTGCCTGCATTATTTAGCCTTGACGTCCCCTGTGGCTCAGTCTGCGCCAAAAACAGGACTTTTTCTAGTCCTTTTTTACTATGTCATTTATTCGTCATAGTCTCTTTCATCAGGGTCATTTGTGCACATCAATGCCTGCTTCAGCGTCGCTAAACATATCCTTGACTCGACAATCCTCACACATTTTCAGCCGTCGCATGGCCTTGTCACTTTCAAACATCCAGTGACCGGCCAACTTGGTTTGCATCCTGCCAATAATCTGCTGGGTGGCAAACGGTGTGTTACAAACAACGCAGTTAAACGGTGTCTCTTCATTCAAAATCTTCGGTTTGCGTGCTTCCTCTGAATCGTAGAAATACCGCGGAACAAGCGTAATCGCGTTTTCCGGGCAGGCTTGCTCACACATTCCACATTGCAGACACTGGCTCTCCAGGAAGTTTAACTGCGGCACCGTCGCACCGTCCTGCAACGCGCTGGCAGGACAAACGGTCACACAGGCCAGACACAAAGTGCATGCATCCTTTTCAACCTCGACCTGGCCAAATGGCGATGACACATCAAGTTGGACTGAGTCTAGTTTTGGCTGGTAGCTGACTGCCAGGTGATCGATAGCGTTACGAATCGACTGACGCTTATCATTGAACACCTTGTAAGTCGCAGCAGGAATGGCTTTGTAATCGCATGCCGCGAATTCGTTTATCGCTTCTGCTCCACCAAGCAAGGCAATCCTGTTTTCGAGACCCAGCCCCGCCAAAATGGCATTGGCGGTATCCGATTGAGATCTCAAAGCGCGCCCGGCGCCAGTATCCTCAGACGGTACGTCGATGGCAATAGCACTCACACCAAGGGCAAGTGCAGAAAGCCACACATCCATACCGACACTGGCGACTTCTTCAACAGCGAGCGGCAACACACAGTCATGAAGTGAAGACTCAAAAGATTCCAGTCTTTGTGCACCCGCGTCTGCATCGTGAAAGAAGACAACGGTTTTGAGCCCCTGCTGCTGCCTGACTTTAACCAGTTCTGTAAGTTGTGCAATTGCATCCGCAGGCGACGGATACGCATAACGGACAGCGCCACTCGGGCAGTTTGTCGAACAGCTGCCACAACCCTGACAAAGATAGGGCTCTATCTTTATCCCCTCACCATTACTTGTAATCGCACCGGTACCACAAACATCGAGACAATTCGTACACGCTGTAATGCCGCTTCTTGAGTGAGCACAGATTGAATCATTGTATTCAAAATATTTAGGTTTTTCGAAATCACCCTGTAGTTCTGCAAGCTCCGTTAAAGCAGCCTCTATAGCAGCAGCATCGGTTCCAGTGGCTTTGTAACCGAACGGCAGTACTTCCTGACGGAGCATTGGCAGATCACCAAGATCCAGCACCAGATCAAAACCACCCAGCAACGAAACCCCTGCGATCATAGCGAGTGAACCCGGTGAGTCCGGATCACCAACAGCACAATCAAAAGCGCCAAGATAACCCTTTAATAACAGTGCATCCGTTTCGACAACAGTGACGCCGTCTTCTGTTGCACGCTTGGTTATCGCGGCTTTACCCGGAGTGGGTACAAGCACAGTCTGCGCTGGTGTATCAAGCCGTGCCGCAATCTCAATTGCAAGATCCATCGAGCCGATGATCAGACAATGACCACGTGACTGATACCCAATGAGTGAGGTCGTCTGCACCGTGTTAGACGGGCTGAATTCGATCGGCGTACTTTCCATCATCAATTCCTACCCGGACAAGTACCGGTTAAACGTTATGTGGCTCATTACGGTTTGCGTTGTTTTCAGTTGTGATGTTATCCGTAATGCTGATATCAACGTTTTCAACCTCAGGGCTTTCAACTAGCTCACTACTCTTGTCTGGCGCTACCTGCGTAGAATCCTGCAACTCATCGTTCGAGGTTACTTCTACTTCGCTCGACTCGCCTTCCGAGACAGAAACGTTGTCCGTTGTGTCCGACGTTGGCACTTCTTCATCACTTTCAGCATGTTCGCTTTCAAGTCGTAGCCGTTCTTCTTCCAGCTCAGCCAGTCGTGCTTTTTCTTTGCGACGTGCATGGAACTTCATGTCTGAAGTCACCGTGTCACCCAGAGGTTCAAACTTGGTAAAGTCATCGTCGTAATCATCAAGCCCGTCACGTGCAGAAAATTTACCGCTGAAGAAGAGCTTTTTAAGCGCCAGATTGCGAAGCTCTTTACTTACACCCTTTGAGAGGAACGGGCTGAAATCACTCTCGGCGTTCAGGGTTTCAACGTCTGGCATGTCGGCGTCAGTGAGTATCGGCGCAGGCGCAGAATCCAAATCACTTGCAGGTGTTGATTCGTCAGCAGGGGTTTCCAAAAGCTGTTGTTCCACCACACCTGTGTGATCGGACCCCTCCTGTAATCCTTCTGCCACAGGGAATTCTTCTGCCAGTGGCAACCCGGCTTCAACAGCCGCATTGCGCTTGCGCCGCGACCAACGACCGATAAAACCCGCTTTTTGGTCTGCCTCTGCTTCACCTTCGGACACGTCGCTACTTATCGGCGACGGGTTTTCGCGCGAACGCTTCATCCTGCTCTCCACCGTGCCATTGTTTACGTTTGCGTTTTTTCTTCTCGACGGGCTTATAGTTTTCCAGAACAAATCGCTCCAGGGCCAGATATATTTTTTCCGGCATAGGTGCACTCAGGATGGTGTCGTCAGCTTCCTGATAGGCCATCGCCTCGTCGTAGTCAGCGGTCACGAGTATCGGTGTGAACTCACCATCTTCATCATCCTGACAAACAACAAAAAGCTGCTGTTTCTCGCCAACGAGCGTATGCCAGTAGCTTTGCCCGCCATCGCGATGAAATTCAAGATGGAAACCTGACCACAAGACGTCCAGTTTCTCTGCAGTATCGCTGATGATCGTTTTGCTGACGTTACTGCCACGATCATGAGCAGAATCTGCATCCAGCTGTCCGCGCACCACCAGTTCACTCAGCGACCAGACAGGCAACTGCATCTCCCCGGCTTTGCCGGCTGCGAATGTGCGCATGCTGCGATTGAGTAGCACACCAACGTCAAACACCGGTGCACGGCGTCGCTCTACCAATGGCGTGTTCACAAAGCTTTCAGCGCGCAATTCAACATAGGATCATCGTGCAGAGGTTTGTCCTAAATTGCAATCTGCCGGGCCACAAAAACCCTGAACCAATGGTGCATCCGGAAAACAGGCAGCACTCGGCCTAACTAAGGATTGGCCACCGCTTTTCCGACCTCACACAAAGAATGTCGAGCTCCGCCTGTGCTAACCTGTCGCATAGGCACATCGCGCCATGGCATCTCGCCTCCAGCAGCAAGGCTTATTATAAGTGGGACAAAACAACACACCCTATCAACCAAAAATGAGTCAGTCCGGGCTGCGCCCAACTCATCCGGTTACCGTTGTCAACGAATACGGCGAACAAACTGAACAACAGATTCCCGGTGAATTCCCGTTGACTATTCGAATAGACGACACCGAAATAGTCACCCTGATGACGCTCGGCTCACAACCTGAAGCACTAACGCTTGGCTATGTACGCAACCAAAAACTGATTGACACTATCGAAGAGATTGTCTCAATACATGTCGACTGGGATCGCGAGCTCGTGGTTGTCGAAACCAGAGCCGGCAACGGTATAGACGACTGGCAGGAAAAACTAAACCGCAAAATAGTGACCAGCGGTTGTGGCCAGGGCACGATATTCAGTTGCACCATAGACAAACTTTATGAGGTAGTACTACCGCAGGCAAATATAAAGCAATCTGACCTCTACGAGATGATTCGGCAGGTTGGCAAGCTTAACGATATCTACAGAAGCGCGGGTGCAGTTCATGGTTGCGCTTTGTGCCACGGTACCGAATCGCTGATACATGTAGAAGATGTTGGCAGACACAATGCCGCTGATGCAGTATCCGGACACATGTGGCTTAAGGGCATAGACGGCGCAGATAAAGTCTTTTATACCACCGGACGTTTGACCTCGGAAATCGTCATGAAAACAGCCTTTATGGGAATACCGGCGTTGGTTTCCCGATCCGGTGTTACACACATGGGGCTTGAGCTTGCACAGCATCTCGGTCTGACCATGATCGCCCGGGCCAAAGGCAAGCATTTTCTGGTCTACCACGGCGCACAAAACGTAGAGCTTGATGCAATACCTCAGAAGCGCGTGGTGCCACCGCCTACCAAAGGCATGCTGGACCTGAACACCAGCCCCTAGCTAACCCAATTAATACTCAGTACTTGCTGTAGTCAATCTTGCTGTAGTCAGAAGACAGCACCCGGAATATCGCAGATGGAAAATATAGATTTCGCAAAACGTGTTTACGACCACACGTTTAAAATGGATCCAATCGTCCGCAGCATTCTGGACACGGATGTATACAAGCTTCTAATGCTGCAGACCATCCTGCAGGAATGGCGCGACATTCCGGTCACTTTTTCTTTGATCAATCGTAGTAAAACCGTAAAGCTCGCAGATGAAATAGACGAAGCGGAACTACGTGAACAACTGGAACACGCACGCACCGTAAGACTCACAAAGAAAGAAAGCATCTGGCTGGCGGGTAATACCTTCTATGGCAAAGAACGCTTGTTTAACGCAGAGTTTCTACAGTGGCTTAAAGACTATCAGCTGCCGGAGTTTGAACTTGCCAAGCGCGACGGTCAGTACATCATAGATATTCACGGCACCTGGGCGGAAACATCGCTTTGGGAGATCCCGCTGCTAACCATCATCAGTGAACTACGATCGCGTGCGGCAATGCGTGGCATGGGTCGATTTGAGGTTGACGTAACGTACGCACGGGCAAAGGCAAAAATGTGGGAAAAAGTCTTGCGTCTTAAGCAGCTGCCAAATTTAAAGATCGCAGATTTCGGCACCCGCAGACGTCACAGCTTCCTATGGCAACGCTGGTGTGTTGATGCGTTAAAAGAAGGTCTTGGTCAGAACTTCATCGGTACCAGCAACGTTTTGCTCGCGATGGATCACGACCTGGAAGCCATCGGTACAAACGCCCACGAACTGCCAATGGCAGTCGCGACCCTATCAAACAATGATGAAGAGCTGGCCGCAAGCCCGTACCAGGTTCTCGAGCGCTGGCAGAAAACCTATGACAGCAATCTGCTGATCGTGCTCCCGGACACTTACGGCACCACACGCTTCCTGCAAGATGCACCCGAGTGGGTCGCAGATTGGAAAGGCTTCAGAATTGATTCCAAAGAACCCATTGAAGGTGGCGAAGAAATTATTAGCTGGTGGAAAAAGAACGGCATAGACCCGAAAGAAAAACTGGTTATCTTCTCTGATGGTCTTGATATAGAAACGATCGAGAAAACCTACAAACACTTTGAGGGCAAAGTCAGAACGAGTTTTGGTTGGGGCACTAATCTTACCAATGACTTTCGAGACTGCGCACCGTATGAAAACGAAAACCTGCGCGCGTTCTCCGTAGTGGTTAAAATTACTTCTGCCAACGGTGAGCCAACAGTAAAGCTTTCAGATAACCTGGCTAAAGCAACCGGTCCGAAATCTGAAATTGACAGGTATTTGCGAGTATTCGGCCATGAAGACCGGGTTGTCACAGAGGTGGATGTGTAGCTAATTTGGAATCTTCAGCCCTTCGCTGCAGCGAGTTAAGGCAAAGTTGTTGCAGATTTAGATGCTGATCGTTTTGTTCCGTCGTGCTACAGACAACGCCCGCTTGCGTTCAATTCTTGCCACAACCGGGGCAAGAAACATTAACAGCAGTGCCGCTAGCCAAAAGAAATAGCCGGGCTGTAAAAACGCACGATCATCAAGCGTCACCATCACTCCGGTATAAGCAGCAGCCACAATAAAGATCAGGCTAAGCCACCAGAACCATCGCAACGCCGTAACTCGGGTTGGCGAAAAAACCAGCATCGCCCAGAAAATAAACACAAAATTCGCAGCCGCCGACATCAGCGCAATAAAGTGAGTGATAAAGCTCGACAACGACACCGGCGCGAAAAGCCCCGCAGTGCCGTAACGAAGTGCCGAGATAAACGCGTGAACACCGGAAATACTTTTTGCATTGCCCAGAGCAGGATCGCCCAAAGCCACTGTCGCCATGAACAGCGAAGCGCCAAATAAACAAATGGCTATGCCGAATACAATTTTTCCAATCATGTTTATGGTCTTCACCGGATAGACCGGATCACCCCCTTAAACCCTTTGATGTCGGCCGAAATACAAATTCATTTAACCCACGCCAGGTCAGGCTCGAAACCTCATTCACTTGCGCTGGACTCAGGCTACATCTGATGCCGGATACTGATTGTTACAATCTGGGGTGTAAGAGAGAAACCACAAGGCAAGATTTTTCAGACAGGTGTTGTTCAGCTGGCGGGTCACAGACCATATTTAACGGGCAAAGCGCTTTATAAACTGGTGGAATAGCTACCGCCAAAGAGGTGCGGTTACGTTATTGAACAGCATCGCCTGTGTTTTTAACGGTGCCTGGATAGCGGGCTTCAAAGCGCATCTTTTCCTGTTGCACATGTTGATAGAACGGATCGCGTTCCAACCGCGCAATATACTCAGCCCAGGCGTCTTTTGATCGATGCCAGCTTCGCTCACTATCTGCAGTGGCCGCGCTGGCCGGCAAGGCAGCACCCAGCACCGCTTCGTTGTTGAGTATTTCCGCCTGCACCGGGTATGACGATGCGGAATCAACCGCGCTATTCCAGCGTGTTGTAAAACCTTTAACCAAACCGGCACCTAACAAACACGCACCGGCAACGATGACACAAACTGTCTTGAAGGAAGGCTGATGGACTGTTGCAGGGCTGCCAAGTGCGCGATTCGCAGCCAGCTGTACTTTATTATCAAGCGTTTCAGGCACCACAGGGCAGGCACTGGAAAACAAACAGAGAAGATCATCGTCAGCAGATTTTCTAATACTAACAACATCACCCATTGAATTGATCTCTTTGCGCTTGTGTCACTGATACCTTCCGGCGTAAAAGCCCGGAAGCTTCACGACTGATTCGATCCACGGTCGACTTACCCACATCGATGAAATCAGCAATATCCTGATTGGACATCGATAAACAATACCTGAGCAACACAACTTCCTTCTGTTCTGCAGAGAGGTTGACTATAGCGTCTACCAAAGACTTATCATCTTCTACCTCTGCAACTACAGTTTCATCATTCCGTGAGTTGTCAGATACATCAGAAGTTAACCCGTCTGAACGTGCTTTATCTGTTTCTGCGACAAACTCCGCCATACTGACTACGGCTGACTCTCGTGACACAGTCTTCAGGTTGTCAGAATCGCGATCAAGCGAATGCAATCGTAGATGATCATGCAACCTTGCCCAGGCAGAATGATACAACCAGTCTTTAAAATTGATATCGTGTGTGTAGCGCATGCGGCCACGCACAACAGTCAGCCAGACGTCGTAGTACAACTCTTCAGCCAGGGCAGTGTCGGCGTGTGTGCCAAAATAAAAAAATCGGTAGATCGACGCGCTGTGCCGACGATACAACAGATTGAATCCTTCGTAGTCACCACCGGCGAAAGACATCATCAATGCACTGTCAGATTCCTGCAGATTTTTAGCGTTGCTGCTTGCTTGCATAAAAGATTGAGAAACCCGTAGTTGCACGGCTTATCTCGCCGTTCGGAGGTAACAGTGCAATCAGCTGGCCATGTGTGCTGAACTGTTTGGCAAAATGACGCTATTTTAAGCGCATGACGTTACCCGTATGAGACGACGCCCACACTCCCCTGCCTACCACAAAGGATAATGATTTTTGAGGCTGGCACTCGCTCTACCAAATTGACATCACCGATTCTACCGGCAGCGTTTACAGTGGAGTTTTATAAACCAGAGACTTCACAAAGGACCATCAAATGAACAAACAGATGAAAAAACTTACAGGCATGATTGCAGTGGTTTTACTCCCAACGCTCACCGGTTGCCAGAACCTGCAGTCACTGAACCTTCCGTCTTTGAAGGTAGACACTACTCAAAAAACATTTACCGCACCGTCGTTCTACGGCAAAGAACTACCATCAGAATTTCTAACCAGACACAATCCCGGCTACGACAGCGGGCATCACTTTCGTGGTTATCATTTCGGCAAAAGACATTGGGACTTTTAAGGTGGTGTTCAGCCAGACTCGCGAAGCAGGAAAGTACCCGTCATAAAAAGTACAGGGGTTCAGTATCGATTAAGAGTGACCTCTTTAGGGTGTTAATTGCAGTACCACCCCTGTTCGGCGAGACAGACTTATCCCTGTGACTGTCTCGCCGTTTTTTACAACCTGTACCTAATAAATCTAGTGAGACAAAATAACATCCGCCGATGAGTCGTGCCGGTCATGGTCAATAACAGACTCAAACGCTTTCAGTCGTTTGTGAATAGACATTAGCTCAATGATTGTCGTCCACGAATTAACCAGAAACTGAAACGAATTCTCAACGCGTGAAAAGGCGTTGTTAATCTGCTGATAAATACCAAAGGTAATTGCACCTGCTACAAATGTAGGGCCCAGCGCGATTAGCGGAATAAAGTTTGCCCCCTGGAGGTAGGCGTAGCGAAAGACATTAAAGTAAAGATAGTTAAAGTAGAGCTTGAAATAGTTCTTTCTGACATGTCCGAACAGCTCGTTTACAGTCGGCGGACTAGCCCGCGCCTGATCGTCCTCACCATAGACCAGCTCCTTTCTATAAGCAGCCTCGACCTTCTGATTGTTGAACTCAAGACCCGGCAGTTTGTAGCCAACCGCCGCCAGCAATACAGTGCCGAATGCGGCAGACAATAGTGCAATAAATACAAGTGAACCGTTGACTGCACCTATTAACGGTAGCTCGGTAACCTCTTTTGAGAGATCCCAAAGCAGGGGCAGGAAAGCAATCAGTGTCATTATAGAGCTAATGAATGCAGACCCCAGACCTTCGACAATACTTGCAAAACGCATCGTGTCTTCCTGAACACGTTGCGCTGCACCTTCTATTGTTCTCAGGCTACTCCAGTGTGTCATGTAGTACTCGTTCATCGCTGTTCTCCAGCGAAAAACGTAGTGCTGGGTAAAGTAAGAAAACAGTACCAGCAGTAGAATATTGGGAATCAATATATAGAGCAGCGTTATAAGCTTGCCATAGAACTCTCCACTGGTAACGTTGCTCACTCCCCGCTCCGATAACGCAAGCTGAATCATGTCGTAGAAGTCGCCGTACCAGTTATTGATATAGACACCAAGTTGTACCTGGAAATAAGTCACCAGCAAAATTACAGCAGAGCCGCAAACCGCCCACCAATACCACCGGTTCCGGTCAATGAAAAACCACATTGCACAAAACAGCACAGTCACAATGACAATGTATTGATACAGCCAGACTTTCTCAGGATTTAAAAACGGAGGTCGCTCGCCATCTTCTGTGGGCAGTACCTCGCGCATAAGGCTGAAGTGCTCCGCCATACCATCCAGCAGGCCATACCAGAGAATCAGACTGCCAAAGAACCATGCGATGGCCGACAGCAGAAACTTTCGTGGCGATGGAAAAAACGAATCAAACATCGTGGGTGAACCCCGTTTTGAAATTAGATTTGCAAGGCTGACGCTGCACAGCAGAACTTAACTCTGCTCCGCGCACCGGCTAATGATAGGACTTAATTCCGGCTCATAGGAATATATTTCGCCCACAGACCACTGCCTTAGCCCATCCCCACAGCAACAGAAATATTCATGCCGTGCCAGCCAGAACCAGACAAATACATAAGACATTGTTTTCTATAAAAATATCCTGCCTGGAGGTAACGCAGCACCATCCGGCCTCATCGTGAAAACAATCCCTTGCGCCAAAAAAACACCAAATAGCCGCTACGTCTGCCCGCCACTGCTCAAGAAAATCAGCCGGTTTGCCGCTATCCAGCAAAGTAGTCAGACGCTCTCAACGCGTCAAAGATGGCGTCATAAACAATCGGAGAATACTGATGGGTCTCCCCCAGGCAGCGAGTTCAGATTTCATACTCGATACCTCAAAAAAGTATCGTCTAATAACTAGAAGTGATTTCGATGGCTTGGCGTGTGCGGTACTGTTAAAGCATATCGACGTCATTAATGACATCAAGTTTGTGCATCCTAAAGATATGCAGGATGGCACAATCGAGATCGACGAGGGCGATATCACCACCAACTTGCCTTACGTGTCCGGCTGTTATCTCGCGTTTGATCACCACCTGAGCGAAACCATCAGAAACGGCGCTCACGATAACCACATTATTGATGCTGACGCACCATCCGCTGCACGAGTCGTTTACGACTACCTCGGTGGTTCAGCAACTTTTCCAGCAAGCTGGAACGAGATGATGGTTGCAGTAGATAAGGCAGACTCTGCTCAATATTTACGCAGCGAGATTCTTGAACCCGCTAACTGGACGCTTCTAAACTACTTGATGGATGCGAGAACCGGTCTCGGTCGATTCAGAGATTTCACGGTTTCAAACTATGAATTGATGATGAAACTGATCGACTACTGTGCGGAACATGACATTGACGACATTCTGCAACTGCCGGATGTAATGGAGCGTATTGAGCTCTACATGTCGATGAAAAACAAAGCCAAAGAACAAATCAAAAACTGCGCGACGGTACATAACAACGTGGTTATTCTGGACCTTCGAAACGAAGAAACTATCTATCCGACCAACCGCTTTATGATCTACGCGCTGTTCCCTGAGTGCAATGTTTCGATTCACCAGATGTGGGGATTGAAAAAGCAGAATGTCGTCTACGCTATCGGTAAATCAATACTGAAGCGCGATTCCAAAACCAACGTCGGCGAGCTTTGTCTGCGCTACGGAGGCGGTGGACATCAGGCTGCAGGCACATGCCAGGTAAACACAGATCGCGCAGAGCGGGTCCTTACCGAGTTGACTGAAACAATCACTACAGACGGTTAAGCCAGGTAACAATGCGACACTCGCTTTGTTTCCAGATGTCATAACCGCAGAGCCACCTCCCCTGAGGCCACACATCTGGCAGTAAAGTACAAACGGATCCCGACGCCAGCGCAAAGCTGGCGTTTCCGCTTCTGCAGAACATTTTCAGAACACCCACGCTACCATCTGACACAACAAATCATTAGAATGATTTGATTGGATAAACAGTTGAGCGTAATGAGCAAATCGATTAGAAACCGCCAGGGATTTACTACCCGCACAATCCACGCCGGTCAATCTCCGGATCCATCTACCGGTGCGATCATGCCACCGATCTACGCTACTTCTACTTACGTTCAGTCAAGCCCCGGTGTGCATCAGGGTTACGAATACAGTCGATCTCAAAACCCGACAAGAATGGCTTATGAACGTTGCATTGCGGATCTCGAGAGTGGTAACCGCGGATTTGCGTTTGCATCCGGACTGGCATCCCTTGCAACCCTGCTTGATCACTTCAAACCGGGTGATCATATTGTCGCCATGAATGATTTATACGGCGGATCGTTCAGATTGTTCGAAAACGTCAGACGTGATTCCCAGGGTCTTGAGTTTTCATTTGTGGATCTTGCCAACACAGATTTACTTGAGGCCGCAATCACGCAGAAAACACGAATGATCTGGGTCGAGACTCCAACCAACCCGTTGCTTAAACTGGCAGATCTCGAGCGCATTGCAGGTATTGCCAAGGCCAAAGGAATCCTGTGTTGCTGTGACAACACATTCGCAAGTCCGTACGTGCAAAGACCACTGGAGTTCGGTTTTGATCTGGTCATGCACTCTGCAACCAAATACCTCAATGGCCACAGCGACATGGTTGGCGGTGTTCTGGTTGTGGGTGAAAACAAGGAACTGGAAGAAAGCCTGACATTTTTGCAAAATTCAGTAGGTGCTATCCAGGGACCATTTGACAGCTTCCTTGCTCTTCGTGGTTTAAAAACTCTGGCTCTGCGTATGCAACGGCACTGCGAATCTGCATTGGAAGTAGCCAGCCACCTCGAGGCGCACAGTGCGGTAGAGAAGGTCTACTACCCAGGACTCAAAAGCCACCCTCAGTACGAACTCGCACAACGGCAGATGGACGGTCCGGGTGGTATGGTTACTGTAGTACTTAAAGGTGGACTACCCGCTGCCAAAAAGTTTCTCGAAAAAGTAGAAATATTTGCGCTGGCCGAAAGTCTGGGTGGCGTTGAGAGCCTGATTGAACATCCGGCCATCATGACTCACGCTTCTATACCGGCAGCTCAGAGAGCAGAGCTCGGTATCGACGATGGACTGGTAAGACTGTCAGTGGGTATTGAGGATATCGAAGATTTGATCGCAGACATCGACCAGGCTCTTGCGTAACCCACAGGTATAACCACACTGGTTTAACAGAGCCAGCTTAATAAACCCACAACAACAAAGGAATACAACATGAAAGGTGCAGGCGGAACACCCGGTGGAGTAATGACGTTTCTTGTTGGACTGGTCATGACCTGTGGCGGCTTTTATTTGCTGCTGAACGCGATTGTTATTCGCACCAGTTTTGGTCTTGGTTACCGGGTTTATTCTTTTGGAGGCTTCGGCATTACCAGCGGTATGATCATGATTCCGTTTTTATTTGGCGTGGGCATGATCTTCTACGACAGACGCAGTTTTTTCGGATGGCTGTTAGCCATCGGCTCTGTTGTGGCGCTGATCTTTGGCGTGCTGTCTTCCGTCAACTTTTCAATGCGTGGAATGTCGGCATTTGATTTGATGGTAATACTGATACTTGCCTTTGGTGGTATCGGGTTACTTCTAAGATCACTTGGTGATCGATCAGACAACGAGTTAAACAATGCCTAGTGTAGCTGTTAAAGCCCGACGTTATTAAGCTCAAGCACCCGCTCAGCCCGGTAACTTGAGCGTACCAGCGGCCCTGAAACGACTTCAAGAAAGCCTCGCTCGAGCCCCCACTGCCTGTAAAGTTCGAACTCATCGGGACTGACATAACGCTGCACTTCAAGGTGATTAGCCGTCGGTCGCAGGTATTGGCCCATGGTGAGTATGTCTACATTGGCGGCACGCAGATCATCCATGGTTTGAACGATTTCATCTTCCGTTTCACCAAGACCGAGCATCAAACTGGTTTTAGTTAATACCGCAGGCCGATGTGTTTTAGCGTGTTGCAACACGTTGATTGTTTGCTCGTACCCTGCACGGATGTCGCGCACCGGATGCGTCAACCGACGTACGGTTTCAACATTCTGCGCAAACACTTCAAGCCCGGAATCTACAACCAGCTCAACCAGCTCCGTGCGGCCATCAAAATCCGGAGTCAGTGCTTCTACAGCGGTTTGAGGGCGCAGTGATTTAATGGCTTTAACACAGTCTGCGTAATGAGCTGCACCACCGTCGGCAAGATCGTCACGGTCAACAGACGTAATCACTACATATTTGAGATCCATCAACTCGACTGATCTAGCCGTATTGGCAGGCTCTTCTGCGTCAAGCCAGCCGTTAGGATTGCCGGTATCTACTGAACAGAAACGACAAGCGCGGGTGCACACCGCCCCCATGACCATGATTGTTGCCGTGCCGGACGTCCAGCATTCACCAATGTTGGGACACTTCGATTCTTCACACACTGTAGCGAGTTTGTGCTCGCGTACATTATTTTTTACGGCTTCATACTTACCACCACCGGGCACTTTTGCTCGCAACCAAGTCGGCTTTCGACCGGCCACAGGTGCTGCTGTCTCGCCACTCTTGATGCCGTCTTTGATGGCCTTAAAGCCATTACCGGTGACGTACTTGTCTCCGGAACTGACAACAACCGAGATGTCGTTAAGTTTTGAAGATGTCGGGTTATCAGTCATGGTTGTTTATATCGTGCTTTAAAGTGTTGACTGCTTTTGATCAAATGCTGACACGAGAAGTTCCACCAACCGCGAAGCAATGGATTGAATGTCTTTTGCATCAGTGATATCCGAAATCTGTGTCACTTCCAGTCCAGTATAGCCACAAGGGTTTATCCGGGTAAACGGTTCGAGATCCATATCAACATTCAACGACAGCCCGTGAAAGCTGCAGCCATGTCGAATACGCAACCCCAGCGCCGCAATCTTTTTGCCATCAACGTAAACACCCGGTGCATCACGACGACTGACCGCCTCAATGCCGCACTCTCTAAGCAATAAGATGACGACATCTTCCAATAACTCAACCAGGCTCCTGACGCCCAGCTTGTATCGCCGGAGGTCGATCAGCGGATAAACGATTAACTGGCCAGGACCATGATAAGTCACCTGCCCGCCGCGATCAGATTGCACTACCGGGATTTCACCTGCAGATAGAATATGACCGGGGTCGCCCGCCTGCCCGAGAGTATAGACGGGTAAATGCTGCAGCACCCAGATCTCGTCATCACAATCGGTTGTTCCGGCTGTTGTTCTGGCTGTTGATTTGGCTGTTGATTTGGCTGCAATTCTGGCATCGGTGAAACGCTGCATATCCGCGTGGACGGAAGCATAGTCCTGGATGCCGAGTTCTTTTATAACTATGGCAGTTATTGGAGTTACCTGCGGTATGGCGATCAGAGTTCTTGCTACAGGACTATAGCACCCACACTACGCGATCATCGGCGTTCATCGTTGTGAACACTCGATCAAGCTCTTCCTGGTCACGCGCAACGAAATCAATTGTCACTGAAAGATAGGTACCGTTCTTACTCTCGCGGGTTTTGTGCGACACGCTATCCTGCGCATCAACCACTGACATCACAATCGCCGTTGCGTGCGAGGCAAAATCATCAGGATCTTTGCCCGCAGCCTTGCCAACAGCCTTGATCGAATAGGTATCAGGAAAATGCCTTAGCGGGCGGCCGTCATCTGCGGTGCCGTTATTTGCCGGGTCGTCATGCATAATGAATTTTAACACGGCTTCAGCAAGCTATTCTCCCTGGTCGGGTATAGAGTTACAAAGCCTTATTTTTAACCTGCGCCGTTAAAACTAATCGAGCATTCGCTTGAATCGATCCGCCGCCCGGGTAACAAAACCGCCCTGCTCAACCGGTTGCATCGCAACGATTGGCAGCTCCGCAATCACTTTGTCTTCCACTTTCACCTTGAGCATTCCAAGCTCTTGTCCTTCATCAATCGGTGCAATCAGATCACGCGACAAGTGCATTTCACGCGAGATGGAAACACTCTGACCCGTAGGCAAAGTAACAAACTTATCATCCGCTACAGATAACGCTACATTATCCGCCGTACCACCCCAGACTCGTGCATCGCCGATCTTTTTTTTCGCAGACGCAAGCTTGACGGTTTCAAAGAACCGGAAGCCATAATTCAGTGCCCGCAGACTTTCAGTACTGCGAAGCTGTTCATTACGAGCACCGAGCAGCACACTGATCAAACGCATTTCACCACGCTTGGCAGAGGCGATAAGGCAGTACCCGGCCGCCTTAGTATGACCTGTTTTCATGCCGTCAACAGTTGGGTCACGCAACAGTAGAGTGTTACGGTTTTTCTGTTTGATTCCATTGAAAGTAAACTCTTCTACCGAGTAGAGCTTATAGTGATTCGGATGATCGCGAATCATCGCCCGCGCCAGAACTGCCATGTCTCTTGCAGAGGTATAGTGATCCGGTGATGGCAGTCCGGTAGAGTTGGCAAAGTGCGTATCTTTCATGCCCAACCGTTGCGCCATCTGATTCATCATCGAGACAAATCCCTCTTCTGTACCGCCGACATGCTCTGCCAATGCAATGCCGGCATCGTTGCCAGACTGCACTACCAGTCCATACATCAAGTCTCGCACTGAAACCGTTGTACCCGCTTCAATAAAAGACCGTGAGCCGATCGCTGCCTGCGCCTTGCTACTTATCGGCACCATCTCTTCCGGGCTCAAACCGCGAAACTTTATCTCAGACGAAACCAGATAGGCGGTCATCACTTTGGTTAAGCTGGCAGGCTCAAGTCGATCGGTAGAATTATGCTCAGCGATCACTTTGCCGGTGTTGAAGTCAATCAGGATATAGCTCTTGGCAGCAAGCCCGGGGGCTGCCGGAATAGGCATAGCAGTGCTTTGCAGCGGCGCAGCTGGAGCGGATAACGCAGTATCGTTTTGCGCATGGCTGACGCTGAAAGTCAGCATTGTTGCCAGCACGATTGTGACTACACGCGTCGCCATAGAGATGGCCAAAGAACTGGCCATGCAACGTACCCAGGCCAGAAAATCCAGCAGAATATTAATAGTAGAGAGAGCGACCAACAAAGTTTCCGAAGTGTTGAAAACCCAGAAGAACGGCTGGTGTATTTTTACACCAGCCTCAAAACCACCTGCAGTTTACTTCACATTTACGGTGAAGTTTTCAAGCCCTGCCTCTGTCAACTGACCAGATACTTTAGCTGCATGGTCCGCAGAAACAATAGGGCCCACTGTAATCCGATACATATGCGAATCTTTCAAAGGCTTGACGTGCACTTCTTCGCCGGGCGATGCCAGAACTACATCTACAGCGACGAGCTCGGCATCAGCAACATCTGCGTAAACACCAGCTTGAACATAGTAGCCACTGCGCTTCTGATTAACGGCCTCAGGAACCTTTTGTACTGCCGCGGCCACTGCTGCCACGCCCTGTACAGCCGGTTCTGCAACTACCGATCCTACTGTTTCCGACAATGGAGTACCAGGTAACGATGTATCCTGCAGTTCGTCGTTCAAAGATCCACTGGTAGCAGTTCTGTTTCCACTAACTGCCTTACTAGACATCACCTGAACCGGGGTTTCGTTACTCAGCTGCACGGCACCAGTAGCGGTAGACTCAACTCTGGCCGGTACCACCACTCTGGCAGGCACCACCACAGCCAGTGCAGGTTTTGGTGCATCAGGTGACCCTGCTGCCATTGTTGGTTGAGCCTCGGAATCGCCAACGATTAGTTGACCCACCGTCGGCTCAGCAACAGTCGGTTCAGCCACTAATGGATCAGCAACCATTGGCTCAGCTATTACGGGCTCTGCAGAAACAGACTGCGCCAATATCGGCTGCTGATCTATCTCTACCGCCGCTACGGTAATCAGTTGCTCGGTATCTTCCAACGCGTCTTCCGCAGCAGGTTCGGCCACTGAAGGGGAAGCAGCGGCGATATCGGTATCGTCATCCGAGTTGTAAAATTCAATATTATATTTATTCTCAGGCCCGCTAAGCACCATCATCTCTTCAGGACTCAGCGCTTTAATCTCTACCTCTGCCGTGCCATCGTTAATCATGCCGAGCCTTAATGCTGCCGCGAATGACAAATCTATGATTCGATCACCGGAAAACGGACCTCGATCGTTAATCTTAACGACAACTGATCTGCCGTTCTCAACATGTGTGACCCTGGCGTATGTCGGCAATGGCAACGTTTTATGGGCAGCGGTCAGACGATACATATCGTACACCTCACCATTTGACGCAGTACGTCCGTGAAAATTCGGCCCATACCAAGATGCTATGCCACGAGCTGAATAAGCCTCAGCACTGTCAAGTGTGTAGTAGCGCTGACCACGCACGACATAAGACTCCATGTTGCCGCGTTCACTTTTTCTGATTCTTAAGCCTGGCTTCTGAGGCGCGGTAGCAACTTTTGGGGCAGCCACCGGGACCCCATCAGTAACAAATAATTTGTCCGGCGACTCAGCATTCGTACGCGACGGATAACCCTGCGGCAGGTATGCACAACCAGTCACTATAGAGAATAAACTACCGACAACAACGGCATTGCGGAGATTCATCATTCAACCCTCGGTGCGCATGCGCTCGCCCTGGTCAGCGAGATGCTTTGCGCGATTCTATTTGTTGGCTGAGCTGGTGCACAGCCATAGCGTAAAGGTTACTGTGGTTGTAACGCGTAATCACATAGAAGTTGTGGTGCGCAAGCCAGTACTCAGAACCCGTTTCAGCCTGCAACTGTAATAAGGAGTACTTGCCGATGCCTTTACGTTTTGGATAGATGCCAGATTTTTGCAGGCTCGCTACAGTAGTTACCGGCTTTGGATTATCAACAACAAGTTTTTTACCCGCCTCGGTAATTTCCACCTGCTCAACCACCGCCTGCCCCGCTTTCCAGCCGTGGCGCTTAAAGTAATTGGCCACGCTGCCAACCACATCCGGGATACTCTGCCAGAGATCGTTCTGCTCATCGCCATCGAAATCTATTGCGTATTCTCTATAGCTGCTGGATATAAACTGCGGCATGCCGAAGGCACCCGCATAAGACCCTTCAAGCTTGTTTATATCGAGTTTTTCTTCTTCAGCCAGAAGAAAAAGCTGCGCTAACTCTGCACGAAAAAAACCTGCCCGCGGTGGATACTCAAACGCCAGTGTACTGAGTGCATCAATCGCGCGAAAGCCGCCACTTATACGTCCGTAAAAAGTTTCAACTCCGATAATCGCTACTATTACAGACGCAGGCACTCCGTACTCCCGTTCTGCTCTTGTGAGAATATCTTCGTTTTCCAACCAGAATGCCACACCGGCGTCTATCCGTTCGTCAGTTAAAAATATCTTGCGATAGTCTTTCCATTCAAGACGTTTCTCGGCAGGTCGACTGATCAACTCAAGCACCCGTTCACTTCGTTTGGCTTTTCGCAGAACAGCAGTAACATCAGCAGAGTTAAGATTGTGATCTACCACCATTTCGGCAATAAACTCTTTACCGGCAGTTGTCGTACTGTAGTCAGCATAGGCGGGTAGCGCACTCAAACACAGCACTAAGAGACCCGCAAGAGGGGCAGAGAAACCAAAGAAAGTTTTAGTCATTGCCGTTATAAGCAGCCGCCATGAATGACAGACAATGATGCTTTATTTCAATAAACGCTGTAACCGGAATATCAATGTCACAACGAGGTTTTTCTGATGTGTAACTGAAAGCGAGCGTTTAAGTCTACCGATACCTCCCGAGCGTTTGATTTGTTTTTTGAAAGCATCCGGAGTCGGGTCTAAGCGCCAAGGATGGCGCGTGAGCGCTAGCGGCACAGGGATGTGCCATTGGCGCGGCCCAACGGAGGGTGATTTCAAAAAATGCCGCAGGCACCCGTAGGGCAAAACAGTGCGATCACAGCGTTTTGGCTACTTTTGCGCTGTTTCAAAAGTGGCTCGTAGCGCCAGGGACTGGCATCGAAACACCGCCATGGATGGCGTGCCGTTCACGTCGAGTGCAGAGAATCCAATTAATACCTTCCCGCTTGCGGGAAGGTATCCGAAAAGACCGACCTCCGGAGAGGAGGTGCGTCAGCAAAAACAAAAAAGCCCGGCATAGTGCCGGGCTTTAATACTGCAAATATTACTGCTTAGTCAGAGTGGTGTTTACAACCGCCAACTAGGCAAGCAGTGGCGCGATGACCAGTGAAACAATTGCCATCACATTGATGAGAATGTTCATCGCAGGGCCCGAGGTATCTTTGAACGGGTCACCCACAGTGTCACCAACAACAGTCGCCGCGTGAGTCTCGGTGCCTTTGCCGCCAAGGTTGCCTTTCTCAACATACTTTTTAGCGTTATCCCATGCACCACCTGCGTTAGCCATCATCAGTGCCAGCATCACACAACCAACCAACGCACCACCAAGGAATCCACCCAGCGCCTCTGCGCCCAGACCAAAACCGATCACTGGCGGAGCACCAACTGCCAGAACACCCGGCAGAATCATGCGTTTAAGCGCGGCAGTCGTTGCAATCTTCACGCAACGTGCGTTATCCGGCTTGCCGGTACCTTCAAGCAATCCGGGTATTTCACGGAACTGACGTCGGATCTCTTTGATCATGTCAAACGCCGCAGCGCCAACCGCACGCATGGTGATCGCACTCACCAGGAATGGAAAAATACCGCCGATAAACATACCGATCAGCACAATCGGGTTGCCAATATCAAGGTTAAACTCCGGGTTCTTAAGCTTAATGGTTTGAATAAAGGCAGCAATAATTGCAAGGGCCGCAAGACCTGCCGCACCAATCGCAAACCCCTTACCGATGGCTGCTGTGGTGTTACCGACTTCATCAAGACCATCAGTAATTTTGCGCGTCTCTTCACCGAGACCTGCCATTTCCGCAATACCACCTGCGTTATCCGCAACCGGACCATACGCATCGATAGCCATGGTGATACCCACAGTTGCGAGCATACCTACTGCAGCGATACCCACACCGTACAAACCAACCAGCGAGCTGGACGCAAAGATAATTGCGCAAAGTGTGAGTACCGGAACCACGACCGACTCCATACCCAGCGCAAGACCGGAGATCATAATGGTTGCAGGCCCGGTTTCACCGTCAGCCGCAAGACGTCTGACCGGCGCACCACCGGTGTAGAACTCGGTAACAAGACCAATCACCATACCGCCGACCGCACCAGCGACAACGCATCCCCATACGGAGAGTGAAATACCGCTCATGATGGTGACAAGCAGCGCTGCAACAATAAAAATAACCGTCGCGCCGATTGTGCCGTAACGCAGCGCTTTCTCTGGCGACTTATCCGACATACGCTTAACGAGGAAGATACCCGCGATTGAACACAGCAATCCGACCGATGCCAGAGACAGTGGCAGGAAGCTCAACGTACTGTTGGTAACGCCATCGCCGAGTCTGCTCAGTTCTGCCACAGTCATGGTTGACGCAATAGCGATCGACGCAATCATACTGCCGCAGTAGGACTCGAAAATATCTGATCCCATACCGGCAATGTCACCGACGTTATCACCAACGTTGTCAGCAATAACCCCCGGGTTACGAGGATCATCTTCTGGTATACCGGCTTCAATCTTACCGACCAGATCAGCACCGACGTCAGCACTTTTGGTAAAGATACCACCACCAACGCGTGAGAAAAGTGCGACTGAAGATGCACCCATGCCAAAGCCGTGAATTGCTTCTGCATGCTCATGACCCCAGAAATAGTAAAGCAGCCCCAGACCCAGCAAACCGGCAGCGGCCACGGTCAGCCCCATAATCGAACCACCGAAGAATGCAACGGTCAGCGCTTCAGCCGGGCCTTGTTCGGCAGCAGCAACAGTCGTACGAACATTCGCACGCGTTGCTGTGTACATGCCGAACCAGCCGGCACTGGCAGAGAAAAAGGCACCAACGAGAAAGGCGATACCGGTATGTGAGGTCTCGAAGGCGTAGAAAAGGATCGCTGCAACAACTGCAACAAATAACAGCAGAATAGAGTATTCGCGCACCAGGAAGGCCATTGCGCCCTTTTGAATTTCACGGGCAATCTCTGCGGCCTTGCCGTCGCCCTCCGGGTACTTAAGCACCTGCATATAAACGTAAACCGCCATCGCGAGCCCGAGCACGCCAAGCAGTACCGGTATTAACTCCATCAGCCAGATCCCCTGTTAGATTTTGGAAGGTATTGTTATTAGTAGTGTTATAGAGCGTGACTGCGAACACCAACGCAGTACAAACCGCTAATTCTGCCTCAAGCACCAATAGCGACACAAGCAAAAGGCGATATTTCAGCCCTTTGTCATTAATATAGTCCAGATTTCAAGGACACACGGTGCCATTGCCGAAAGGATTAGACCGGATCCGTTGATCATCAGGCCTGCTTATACCTGTCAGATTCAAGCGGGTGTTACCTGATCCGGTGCGGTTACCGATTCAGGCAATTGCCAGTCAATGGGTGTTTCTCCCTGCTGCTGCAGATAGGCATTCGCTTTTGAAAAGTGCTTGCAGCCCGTAAAGCCACGCACAGAAAGCGGTGACGGATGAGCGCTTTGCAAAACCAGATGGCGCTCGGTATCAATAATCTGTCCCTTGCGCTTCGCATAACCACCCCAGAGCATGAATACGGTTTTTTCCGTACCGGTGTTGAGTGAGTCAATCACCGCATCGGTAAACGTCTCCCAACCCAAACCCTGATGCGAAGCCGCATCACCATGCTCCACAGTGAGCACACTATTCAGCAGAAACACGCCCTGCCTGGCCCACGATTCCAGATAACCGTGCTTCACAGGCTCTATACCCAGATCTTCCTTCAGCTCCTTATAGACGTTACGCAAAGACGGAGGAATGGGCACGCCGGGCAAAACAGAAAAACACAAACCATGGGCCTGATTCGGGCCGTGATACGGATCCTGCCCGAGAATCACGACTTTCACCTGATCAAAGGGCGTTAAATTAAACGCCGTAAACCAGCGCTCAGGCGGAGGATAAATTGTTGTGCCCGCCTTGCCACGAGCCACCAGCGTTTTGCGCAGTTCTTTCATGTACGGTTGTTCAAACTGTTTGTTCAGCCGGGATTTCCAGCCATCTTCCATCTTTATCTCTCTACCCGACACAATCAGTTGCTCCACCTTTACTTTGCATTCATATACCAAACCCAGATAGATTGACACGTTGAGAACCTTCGCGCAGCTCTAAAACACCGTTATTCTTGTCAGGTTCAAACACGACCGCACGCTACACCTTGAAACTCTCCCGCTATCCAATTGCCGCACGGACAATTGCCACTCAGGCAATGAGTCAGGCGATAGCCTGCGTGGCTCTGTTATGCAGTAACCCTTTGCACGCGCAAACTCAACCACCAGCGCTCAACAGTCACTGCGCGACTGGTGCGAACCCCGGCGCTGAAAGTAACAAAGTATCAGCAGTAAACGAAAGCGATGAGCCCGCATGGGATGAACAGTTAAAAGATGCGGTGATTCTCTCTGCCGACAGCGCCAACAGTGATCCTGCAGACCCTGAACAGATCCTGCTCAACGGCACGATCTCTATCCGTCACGAACAAGGCGCAATCACCGCTGAAAACGCCCGCTACGATACCCGCACAGACCAGGCGATTATTGATGGAGAAATGTCTTACGAGTCAACTGGTCTTCGGGTGAGCAGCGCTGATGCAACGCTCGATGTAAAAAAAGGAACTTTTGAGCTCGGTGAATCAGGCTACGAACTGGACAACAACGAAATCGTGTCACGCGGACGGGCACAGAGAATCAACCGCAACGAACAAGGCAACTTAAGATTAAAAGACGCAACCTATACCAGTTGCCCGGAGGGTGACAACGGCTGGTTGATCAGTGCAGATAACATCAAGCTCAATCCCGATACGGGCATTGGCACCGCAAAGGACATTACCCTGCGGTTTAAAGATGTGCCTGTCTTTTATGCTCCGTTTTTCAGCTTCCCGATCAGCAATCAACGCAAAACCGGACTGCTCACCCCGCGCTTTGACCAAAACGACAAAACCGGCCTTGAGTACCGGCAACCGTTCTACTGGAACATAAGACCAAACGCTGACGCTACTTTTACAGTGAGGGCAATGTCTGATCGTGGCCTGCAACTGCAAACTGAATTACGCCGCCTTAACCGGATTGGATTATGGACTTTAAACCACGAGTTCATCGGCAATGACAACAGATACGAACCGGGTGTTAATCGCCACTACACCCGGCTACGTCACGCAGGCGGCCTGTCAAGCCGATGGACAACGTCGATCGACTGGAACAACGTTAGCGACAAAGACTACTTTGAAGACCTTGGTGACACACTTAAAATTGCCAGCATCACCCACCTTGAACGCCGCGCTGACCTTACCTATACAGCGCCAAATTATATATTTCGCACCAGACTTCTAAGCTATCAGACAGTCGATGACACCATCGCACCGGATCAACGGCCCTATCAACAGTTACCGCAACTGACTTTTAACTATAACAATTCAATCTCTACCGGACTTACCGCGTCACTCGATAGCGAACTGGTCTACTTTAATCGCGACAACTCGGTTAATGGTGCAAGACTCGACGTCAAACCGAGACTTGAATGGAGTAAGCGTCGCACCGCATGGCATTCAACTGTTGCCGGTAGCATCCGCCATACCCACTATGATTTAAACGAGCTTTTGTCGCTGAGCAGAACAATACCAGTCTTCTCGGCTGACGCCGGAATGTACTTTGATCGCTTTCACAAGCCCGATGGAAGTTTGCTAACACTTGAACCAAGATTTTATTATCTTTACACAAAGCGCACGGATCAGGATCAACTACCTGTGTTTGATACCGGCGCACTGGATTTTAATTTCTCACAACTATTCCGTGAAAACCGCTTCTCCGGTGCAGACCGTATCAACGATGCTAATCAGTTAACCCTTGCTTTAAGCTCGCGTCGGATCAACCGCGATGGTCGGGAAAAATTTAAGGCAAGCGTAGGCCAGATACTCTACTTTGACGATCGCACAGTAACGCTTCCTGGAGACAGTACAGAAACATCATCAAGCTCTGATGTCGTTGCAGAACTTGATCTTGAGATTGATCAACACTGGAGCGGATCCACCGCATTGCAATGGAACCCGACCAGTGCAACCACCGAACGTTCCTCAGCTGCCATTCGCTATCGCGACGGCACCGATCGACTGTTTAACATCGGCCACCGTTTTCTGCGTGACGATGGCGAGTCCATTAACGCATCCTTTGCATGGCCAATAAAAGACAACTGGCGAATTGCCGCCGGCTGGAATTATTCACTCGATGACCACGTCTCTATAGAGTCGGTGCTGGGTGTGGAATACGAAGATTGCTGCTGGGCGTTTCGAACCGCCGCCCGGCGCTACATCACCGACGACGGACAGGACCACAATACCGCCTACTTTTTCCAACTGGTACTGAAAGGCCTGGCACCGGTCGGCCAAAATGTTACTGAAGTCTTGAGCGAAGCCGTTGGCGGTTATACTAACGGTCGTCGGTAACACGTCATCCAGCGTTTCTACTTCCAAATCAACCTCGGCTTCAATATAACCCTGATTTCAGAAATAACCCCGATTTCAGAAACAACCCCGATTTCAGAAACAACTAAGGGCGCAAGAATCGTATGCCACTAACAGCACGTTCTTCACAACTTCCCACTCATGACAAGAGTACCTTGCCACGCGTATCTCGAAGCGCTGGCAGGTGCCTGGCACTCGCCTCACTATTCACCGTCGGCGCTGTGACACTCAACCTGGCCGCAAGCACCTCAAATGCGCTGGCTGAAGAAACGGCACTCGACAGCATCATTGCCGTAGTCAATGACGACATCATCCTCAGCAGTGAGTTTTCCCGCGAACGTGACACCATGTTGCGTCAAAACCAGGCGGGTTTGCCTCGCGGTGAAGAACTCGACAGGCAAGTTGTAGAGAGACTGATTATCCGCTCCATTCAACTACAGGAAGCTGAGCGCAGAAACATTCGCATTGATGAAAACACCTTGCAGCGCGCCATAGAAGACATGGCCCGCAACAACAACCTCACACCCACCCAGCTTCGTGAACAGATAACGGCAGAGGGCATGGACTTCCTTCAATTTCGTGAAGACTTACGAAAAAATTTAACGGTCTCAACACTCACTCGCCGGGAGATCGATTCAAACCTGTTTGTATCAGACTCAGAAGTAGAAGAGCTGCTCAGTTCAACTACTTCAAGTGAAGGAGAGTTCCGCTACACGCTTGAACATATCCTGGTAAAACTGCCACAACAGGCCGATGCTCCACTGGATGCTGAAGCGCTCGGTATCGCACAATCACTTGCCAGTCGGGCCAGAGATGGTGAATCTTTTGTAGCACTGGTAAAAACTGCCAGAGCCGCAGGTACTGATATTGAAGGTGGCAACCTCGGCTCAAGAAGCCTTAATGATATGCCGGAACTTTTCGCACAGGAAATGAATGGTATGCAGGAAGGTGACATCACAGAACCCCTAAGAAGTGCAGCTGGCTATCACCTGTTAAGACTCGTATCACGTGCAACCGTCAGCCAGGCTACTCCCGAACGCGTAAGAGCCAGACACATTCTGGTGAGCACTCGCGGTGGCCGAAGCAACACCGAGGCACAGGCACGAATCAGAGAAGTACAGGCACAGCTTGATGGCGGCACCGACTTTGCCGAAGTCGCGCTGACTTACTCAGACGATAATTCAAGCGCTGCAAAAGGTGGCGATCTTGGCTGGTTTGGTGCCGGTGAAATGGTTGGTGAATTTGAACAGGTCGCCTTTTCAACACCGATAAACCAATTGAGTCAGCCATTCAAATCTGCGTTTGGCTGGCACATTGTTGAAGTGCTGGAGCAGCAGATGCCAGAGACTTCCGAAGCCGCTGCAACGGCTAAGGCACGGGGCCAGTTGCGACAGAAAAAAGGTGAAGAAAGATTTCAGGCCTGGCTCGATAACCTGCGTGACAATGCTTATGTTGAGCTGCGCGGTTTTGCTCAACGCTATCAATGAACCATCGCAATGAGCCAACCCGATGAGCGGACCTGTCCGGATTGCGATTACTGCGGGTGAACCTGCAGGCATTGGTCCGGATCTTTGCGTTAGTTTAGAAAATAAGCCTGATGCGGAACTAATATTTATTGCTGATCAGGAGCTATTGCAATCCCGGGCGGCACTACTGGGGCTGGAATTCTCACCCGGCCTTTTCAGCAAAGATTCACCCGCAGAACAAATTAGTGTCCTGCCGCTAAAAACCCGGGCAACGGTTGAGCCTGGCAAACTGAATCCTGCAAACGCCCAACATGTTCTTGAATCAATAAGCATCGCTACCGATGGATGCAGAGATGGTTTGTTTGATGCGATGGTCACCCCACCGGTACATAAAGGGATCATTAACGATGCAGGCATCCCGTTTTCGGGTCACACCGAATTTATCGCGGAAAGATTAAATGCAACGCCGCTTATGGTACTGGCTGCAGACAAGCTGCGGGTCGCACTGGTCACTACGCACTTGCCACTTAAAGACGTTGCCAGTGCAATCACTCACGAAGCCGTGGTTGATTGCCTGCGCATACTCAACGACGATCTGATATCAAAGTACAAAATCGACAACCCGCATATTTTAATCTGCGGACTAAACCCGCACGCAGGTGAATCAGGGCACCTCGGCCGCGAAGAGATTGAAATCATCATACCCGCGGTAAAGACAGCACAATCGCAGAACATCAATGTAACCGGCCCGCTACCGGCAGATACACTATTCACCCACAGACATCTTGATGGCGCTGATGCAGTGCTCGCGATGTACCATGATCAAGGTTTACCGGTACTGAAGTACGCAGGGTTTGGCAACGCTGTGAATATCACTTTCGGCCTGCCAATCATTCGCACTTCAGTAGATCACGGCACCGCAATTGATCTTGCCGGCACCGGTAAAGCGGAAAACGGCAGTCTGCATGCCGCCATTGATCTGGCGATTCATCTGGCGAAAAGCAACAGAAGCTCTTAATGGCCGAACTTCCATGACCCGGCGTATTTTTAAATGACCCGACACCTGGCACGAAAACGTTTCGGGCAGAATTTTCTGGTAGATGAACAGATCATTTATCAAATCAGCAGCTTGTTTAGCAACCAGCTCGCAACACCACAATCAAAAGACCAACAACTCATCGAGATCGGCCCGGGCAGAGGTGCGTTGACCGAAGCATTGTTAAAGCACCAAACACCGCTTATTGCATTGGAGCTGGATCGGGATTTAATTCCAATTCTACAAACCCGCTTCTCGCATCACCGACACTTTACGCTGCAACAGGGCGATGCATTGCAAACAGACTTTAATGAGCTTGCTGAAAACAAGCCCATGCGTCTGGTCGGCAACCTGCCCTACAACGTTGCAACGCCTTTGATATTTCGGTTACTGGAAAACATAGACAACATCGTAGACATGCATTTCATGTTGCAGTGGGAAGTGGTAGCCAGACTCTGTGCCGGCCCCGGGGATGCTAACTACGGGCAGCTATCGGTTGTGGTACAAAACCAATGTGAGACCAAGGCACTGTTTCAGGTACCACCGTCATCGTTTTCACCAGCGCCCAAAGTAGAGTCCGGTTTTATTGCTATAACGCCGAGAACCGAGCCGCTTATATCAAAAGAAAAGCACAGGCAATTTAATCAACTGGTGAAAACAGCTTTCGCCCACAGACGAAAAACCCTGAGAAATAATCTTAAAAAACTACTCAGCACCGAACAAATTGAAAGCACTGGCGTCAACCCGTCAGCCCGTGCAGAAACCCTGAGCATTGACGACTACGCAAAGCTTACAGAGCTCGTTAAAAGCTAGTTGGTTCAAAGCATCATCGTAGCGCAAGGGGGATAAACGCAGGGGGGATAAACGTAAAGTGCATCCACCAATTGTGCAGCTTGCCAGATACCTAATTACCTGCTCAATCCGGCGACCTTATTAATTGTAAATTATGTAGCTTCGTTGCAGCAACTTGGTGGATGCACTTTACGCTTATCCCCCCCACGAAAATACGACATTATAAATTGCGCTACTGTGTATGGTAATACAGAACGCACCGAAGAAGCGGACAATGCCGGTTCAAAACAGCCTGGCTTTTACGATTAACACAAAATTTTGATCGCCCTCTGAGATCAGACGAGCGTTGAATTTTACAACACCAACCTGCCCCCCTTTTTTGCTCCTGTTGAGCCATCCCGAGCTGCGGTCAACCGACGTGCGTCGTACAGATCCACAAAAAAGTAGATTTTCAAATGCAGACTCTGCCGTATCAGAGATTCTCTAAACCTGCTTTGAACAGTTTCCCTCCAAAATAGCACCTACTAGTGGGCTGCTTGGAAAGTTTCGGTAACACACCTCTAAGCCAAAGCCCCACAAGCATAGGAAATTTGAATTCAAATGAAAATAACGAATCAAGAAACATCATCCTTAACTGAATTCAAACTATTGATGGATGAACTCAGTGAACAGGTAACTCTAAAACGCAATCAGTTAAATCAAATCCAGCTCAAGGGAGATGCGCTTGACGCTGCCCTCAGCGAAGAAATGGGCAGTTATGAACAATGGCGAAAATCCAAGATGGGGTACTTGGGTAATTTAGCGAAGTCCCTGACAAAAAGGGAAAAAAAGGAAGCGCGGAATTATGTATTTAATTCAAAGGCCAACCAAATTTACCAGGAAGGTCCATTCCCCTGGCGGATTTTTAATAAGCCCGAAGGATACGCTGGTGATGCGGAACTTATGCGGATGATATATGAAAACAAATATGAAGGAGACTCACCCTGGGCACGCTTCACACATAAGAATCCACTGGAGTATCGATGCAGCAATGCTGTCAGGAACAGAAAGGAATATCTGAAAACCAAATTGGCGAAACAGGCCACCGGTAAAATCCTAAGTATGGCAGCGGGTCCGGCGATTGAAATCCAGGAATTTCTAGCAGAAAACCCATCCAACAAAGTGGAATGTCTTGCTCTCGATCACGACATAAATACGCTTCGCAACGTAAAAAACAAAGACCCTAGACTTTCGTATTCCATCGCCAATGCCTTCCACTTCATTAACGGTAAAAGGAAGATTGCTTATCCGCGCTCGACCTTTAAGAATATCGTGAACCCTAAAGTGGATTTCAAGGGAGTGAAATCCATACTAGCTCCCTTGAAATATAAAATCGAAAGCCTGCAGAATAACTCTTTCGACTTGGCGTATTGTCCCGGGCTGTACGATTACCTCATCAACTTCAAAGACAAAAGCAAAGGAGCGAAAGCACTCACGAAATTTCTTTTTGACCTCATAAAGCCAGGCGGGCAACTTATAATTGGCAATTTTAGCAAAGACGTGCCTGACGATGAATATTTCGCCATGGAGTTTATAATTGATTGGGTTCTAATATACAGAGATGATGCAGAAATTCTATCTTTTGCAGAAAGCATTGATGAATCTCAAATCGCAGACATCCGAATCGAAAAAGAACCAGAGCGCATAAACAGCTTTCTGGTCATAGAAAAAGCATTTTATGGTTGAATAGCGGCTCTACTAAAAATGCGAATTTCGTACGTTTAATATGGTCCCATGATCGAATTCGTCATGCGCAATGGAGGGTAACCGGCCGAATCTCACGTTCCAGAACCTCAGCTGCAACGTGGGAGAAGTGCTCAAACCAGAAATAGCAAAGAATCTATGTAATTAAACCACGGCTGCGTTTTCGAGCCAATACAGCTTCGAACCAGCTGGTATCCTCAAGTAGTTCCTCCATACCTCCCCCGCAATATTGAGCGCACCATTTGTATAGATTACCAGTGAGTTCGGCAGAGTCGCACAAAGGTGGAGTGTCACGAACTTTATCAAGAGCCTGAATAACAGATAAAGAAAGTGATTTGTAGATAGACGTGATTTTCTGATGAATATCGTTTCCTGATGCTTGCTGATAGAGTTCCATTCCATTAACGCTGACAATCTCTGTTCTTGGATAGCTTGAACACATCAGATTCCAGTTATCACCTCCACTATCCTGATCTCCAGCGTTTCGTATATCTGTTCGCAGTATTACCACTGGTATATCCAGCTGCTTTGCAACCATGAACTCTACCACCGTACCTGAGTCAAGATCAGCTCCATCAAAATTAAATAGACCGAAATCTGATTCAATTATTGCTTTCAAGTCTTGGTTTCTAATTGATACCCGCCGGTTAGACGTATGTTCCTGATCTTGGGGAAGCAAACAACTATAGGCATTCGAGGATTCGAGTTCTATGTAGCTTGCCAGCAGTGCATTTCCAATCAAGTGTTTATGATCAAACAGGTCCCCACCAAAGTAGACGATTGAACTATTGATACTAGTACTCCTATGCCTGGTAAAGGATGACCGCTGAAGGACTCCAGCATCGAACTTTCTGCCGACGGCAATGATTCCCACAGCGGCCATTCGAACACTATATTCTCAAGTTAATGATGCACAACATTTTCTTGCTTCACCGTCAGGCTTGCAAACAGATTCACAACTGTCTCTCGCTGCCATTAAGGAAGAAATACGATCTTTGATAAGACGTTCCATTTGTCTGCATTTTTCCAGCTGCTCGTCCAGACTGGAAACAAGATCACCACATGTTTTAGATTCTTCACTAAGCAAGTGTTTTATTTCTTTTAGCTCCAATCCAAATTCTTTAAATTTAATTATTAGTCGAATTTCCTCAAGGTCTCTACTACTGTAAATGCGGTACCCATTGTCTGCTCTGCTGACACCACCGGAATTTACTAATCCATTACGCTCATAGAAGCGAATTGCGGAGGTATTGATTCCGAGTATTTTTGACACTTCTCCAATTCTCATAATATCCCTTGACCTTAAACACGACTTCAAGGTTTAGAATACATAATTATTACTTCAGGAACAGTAAATGAAGACAAACAAATCAAGGAAACTAGTAGTAACGGGCCTCATTGGATGTGGAATATGCTGTTTGGCACTACTTTTCCCACTTGCAACAGCATTTACAGGGGCATCTATACTTGGCTACAAATTCAGTAGTGTTTTATGCGGTGCGTTTTTTCTGTTTGTGGCGCTGGCACTATATGGAACATACCTCACAAAAAGGAAGAACGTCTGCGCAGCGCATTCCCGTGAATAAACGATCAGGGGCCTTTTCTTCCCCTCGCACGATAGGAACGCCCTAACCGAGACGATCAGTCGATAGGCTCTGAAGTTGCCTATAGCCGAAAGTCAAATGAACGATAGCCTTGTATCAGCACTTCCTGTAAAACGATTAGCGAATACCAGTTACTATGCCTTTTTTATGCAGTCAAAAGCTGGCGCCAGCGTCCTGGTGACATTCCAAAAGCGTTCCTAAACGTACGAGTCATGTGACTTTGGTCTGCAAATCCGCAGCAAAGCGCTATTTCGTTCAGCGCCTCATCTTCGGCGATTTTTTTACGCGCGAGTAAAACTCTTCGCTGGATCAAATATCGATAAGGACTTGTTCCTAATCTGCGCCGAAACTGGCGGCTCAGTTCATGACGTTCCAGCCCTGTGATTTTTTCAAGTTCGGAAGAGCGTACTTGTCGAGCCGCTTCTACTTCGAGAAATTCCCGCGCGGTTTCGACTGCTTGATCAGACGAGCTTACATTCTTATTATTGCGCGCAGATTGTGCACCAGGGTCGAGCCGAAGAATTGCCTCTGACAAGTCGAGAATCAACTGGTCGAGTTCCAGCGGTTCGAGGGGACGAGATAAGTCCGCTAGCGCCGCTGCTACAGCCTTCGACAATATTGGATCATTAGCAACCCCGGCTTGGACGAATGGCAATGCAGTGGCTTGCCCGCCGAGCGCGTCTCGTATTAACCGAGGCTCTACATACAACATCCGATAGCGAAAGCCGGCATTGGTGCCGGCACGACCGTCATGTACCTCATCTGGATGGAGCACAATGGTGCATCCTGGGACACTATCCCTGCGAGCACCTCGGTAATCGAAAGACTGAACACCTGAAAGAGTGCAGCCAAAACTGTAGGTGTCATGTCGGTGAGGATCATATCCATGGCCAGCGAACTGTGCCTCGATTCGCTGCAACCCTTGCGCAGCCTCATGATCGGGCGCTAATGCTATCCAATCCCCGATGTTCGGTCCCATGCACGATCGTTCAAGACAGCCCATTATTTACACCCCACACTCCACTCTATTGTAATTATAACTGCAAGACAGAGAGTGACCTACACCTTAAATCAATGGGAGAGCACATGACCGCAATCAATTTAAAAGAGAAACTCACACAATTTAATGAACACTGGAGTCCGAAGAAAGTAGCCGAGTTCAACAGCCATGACATCATGGTGGTTAAAGTGAAAGGCGAGTTCCAATGGCATTCTCATCCAGATACAGACGATTTTTTTTTCGTAGTAAAGGGCTGCATTACAATTAGAATGCGGGAAGGAGATGTTCACCTTAAGGAAGGTGAGATGTATATTGTTCCTAAAGGTGTTGAACATTGCCCGGTGTCCGAGGAAGAAGCGGAGCTATTATTAATAGAACCAGCTGGAACGCCGAATACAGGCGATCCGGCAACTGCTGCCAAACAAGAAGCTATTTGAACATCAGTTTTAGCAAAATCGAGTAATCAACATGCCGGGTATACAAGGTGGTGGATGTGTTTGTAGGAAGATTCGATATAAGATTACCAGTACTCCACTGCGAGTAACTATTTGCCACTGTATCTGGTGCCAACGACGTACGGGTGCTGCTTTTGGAGTGGAGTTAGTTTTTGAAAAAGACCAGGTTCATTTTGCCTCTGAAGCACCGTCTGTCTATCGACACATTTCAGATCTGTCCGGTCGTTGGGTAGATCAACATTTCTGTAATACCTGTGGATCGGGGATTGGTCTAACTCTAGAGGCCGTCCCAACTATACGCTCGATCTCCATCGGGTCGCTTGATGACCAAGGCTGGCCCGTGCTTGATCGCTTGGAGAGGCGTCATGTTTTCGTGCGTTCCGCTCGCCAGTGGTCAATTATTCCATCAGATGTAGAGCAATTTGAAGAACATTTCAGAAGGTAACTATTATAAAAAGCACCAGTCGAGCTACGCGCTGAACCAACTAAAAGGATTGGTCCTTTAGCCAACTCACAACGAATACGGAAGTAGACGATGTCAGGTCAGATACCGACTATCACAGCCAGACGTTAAGCCGCCCCGTTACTTTGGCGGATACTCATCATATTGCGGGGCATCATCATTTATTTCATACCAGCTTGCTTTAAACGCGACAAACTGGTGGTGAGCGATTTTCTGTTCGCGCGGCCAGAACACTCAATCCAGATTAAACCCTCTTTTGCGTATAAACGCTCCAAAATCTGAACATTGCGGTATACCAAATTGCCGAGCTTTATCTTCAGACCAACCATATTCCTCGGTATCTCCCCAACGTTCAGGGTCACGTGGTTTAAGGGGATGAGTTAACTCACGCCTTACATCAAACGCTTTAATATTTTCAACAAGATCACCTTCATCATAGCTGTCTACGTGTACGGTAGAATCAAGAGATAATCGCGGTGTGACACCACCAGTGGCCTCAGGCCACCCTACACACATTCCAGCTACAGGGAAAACTCGATCTGGCAATTCAAATAACTCACTAACTCGTTGTGCATGATCTCGAATTACACTAATTGGGCAAGTACCTAACCCCACTGCGTCCGCCGCACGCATAAAAGATGCGAGTAAAATGCCAGCATCAACGCTCGCATTGAAGAACAAATCAAGGTGATCATTTGGAAAAGGTTTACCGCGTAGTTTTGCAATTTCAACAAGTCGGCGTGCATTTGCTAAAAATATTAGTACGACAGGAGCTGTACCTAACCATACTTGATCTGGCAAAAGATCAGATAGTATGCGTCTTTTCTCACTATCTTTAACTACGAGAATATCTGCTTGCTGTAGATCACTTTTAGAAGGCGCAGAAAGAGCACACGCAATCAATAAACGCAGTAAGGTTGGATCAACATCGCGATCTTGGTATTTCCTTTGCACCCCACGATTGGCAAGGTTTTCCAGTTGCTCTGTTCCATCCAAATTTGCATCAATCGAAAAGTCCTCTCCAAAACGGCTTGTCAATGCGCTAAGGACTCTATTTTTTGAATTGTTGTTTGACACTTAAATTCTCCTTGAAAGTGTTTTAGTTACTTCAAAAAACGTTTCGATAACCAGCATCATTCTGTATGTGACCGCTGCCACTGTAACTATTTGTAGCTGCATTTTGCCAGACAGCACCCCTAAGAACTTCCAGAGGCGCTGATTCGATCATTTCTCAGTTTGCTCTGAAATTTCCAAAGCATCGCCTACTTCAACGACACGATAGCGCACAGTACTTTCAAGCTTAGTGCGTCCAAGCAATAGCTGCACAGCTCGTAGATTGCGGTTTCGCTTGTAGATCAGCGTAGGTTTGTATGTCGGAGAGAGTGGGTGCCGTAAAGCCCTCTATCCAGATCAATATCGGTTTTCCACTCTTCAACAATGTGTGCGTACTGCCGTGTTGATATGTCAGGCGATGCCACCCTTTGCTGCAGTCGATAATTGGTTATTTTCTACATAGCACTAATGTAGTCTGCGACAGCCTGCATCTCTTCCTCAGAGAGAGAGGAAGCTATATTGTGTGTTCTTTTGTTGTCCTTGAACAAACCTAACGTGTTAAATGTATAAACAGAATACAAACCCGCCAGCTCAGGAGTACTTGAATTCATTGTGTCAACACCATTCTCGCCATGACAACTAGCACACTGCTTAGAGTATATTGCGCTACCGGCATCATGATTCGCTGTTTTTATAACCTCTGAATTATCAAATCGTTCTAGACTCTGAACGTAGTCAGCAATAGGATCAACGAGTCCCTCGATAAGTATCGAAGACTCATGATACGACTTACCGAGGTTGAATCCTTCCAGGTGGTGCGCTCTATCACCAGAGATAAATGCCCTGAGCTGTTTGGCAGTATAGTCTGAGTGTTGTCCTGCAAGGTGCGGCACAAACACCCCACCTTCTTTTCCTTCGGCAATTCCGGGAATTTTTCGTGAGTGGCATTTTCCACAACTAGTCTCGTTTAACGCCCATTCGCCATCTACTGAAGCACCTCCAGCAATGAGGGCCTGCATTATTTCAGGATTCTTCATCAAATAAGCCATTCGAATCAGTGGCCAGCCAGGCTTCACTTCGGCATTCATGTCAACGCCTTCATTTGCTAGCGATTTTACCGCTGCAACATCTCCGGCTTTTATCGCGTCCAGGACTCGTTCGTCTGCTTGACTGGCAACTGTAAATAGGCTGAAAGCTAGAAAGATTAAGAATCGTTGAAAACAGCCCAGCAAGTAACCAACAGAATTGACCGGTGATTTCATCAACATTGCTCCTCCTCCGTAGTTACTCATTACCCTAGACTGGATTGACTTTTCATGTCAACCGGCTTCCTGACCGTCCGGTTTAGAGTGAGTAGTCAACGATTTCCCCGATACTCAGATCCGGCCACTCTTGATCAACAGCGAAAGTAGATGATGTCAGGTCAGATACCGACTATCACAGCCAGACGTTAAGCCGCCCGTTACTTTGGCGGATACTCATCATACTGCGGGGCATCATCACTTATTTCATACCAGCTTGCTTTAAACGCGACAAACTGGTGGTGAGCGATTTTCTGTTCGCGCGGCTGATCCAGCGGCTCATCCAGCGGCTCATCTATGGTACCCGCCCTGACCCGCACAACATCTGGCACTGAATCCATCCGGCTTATGATTGGCGAACCACACTGCTGACAAAAGACACGGTACTTGCCACTACGGGTTGAAGACTCAAGCGCGCTAAGCTGATCTTCACCTGCAACAATTACAAAGTGTTCTGTACTGACCGGAATGTTAGATGCAAATGGACCACCCTGAGCCTTACGACATTGGTTGCAGTGACAAATTTGCACCGGATTTAAATCACCGGAAATTTCAAAGCGAACCGCGCCGCAATAACAACTGCCTGTATGCATATTCTACCTACCCGCCTAAACCAAACCTTTTAATCTGGCAAACCCATAAGCACTAATGGTGGTCGCATCTTTAACAACGCCGGATGTAACCATTGATTCAAACTCGGTGAGCTCAAATTTTTGGGTAACTAGCCCCTCTTCTTCCTGATCCAGTTTCTGTTCTGCTTGCTCAAGCGCTGTCGCGATGAATAAATGAAAACCCTGATTAGAATATCCATACGCTTGATAGATGTGCCCTATGTATTGCATTTTTCCGGCTGTTAATCCTGTTTCTTCCCGAAGCTCACCAATCGCCACGACTGCATTATCTGCATCCGGTGTCTCTTCCCATGAGCCCTGAGGTATTTCCCAATACCTGCCTTCAACAGGATACCTGTACTGCTCTACCATATGAATACAGTTTTCATCAATCGGAAGAATTGCGACAAAATCCGGCTTATCAACTACACCAAAGATTCCTTCTGATCCACTGCGTCGCCGTATTTTATCTTCACGAACCTTCATCCATTTGTTTTCATACGCAATACGGGTTTCAATAGTTTCGATTTCCTTCATGCTACTCCTTAGTAAATTACATTCGCTTCAGTCACGGCTTGTCAGGCCATTTGCATGCCCTAAGAATCTAGCGATGACCACATTCTTCGAGCCCAATGTATAGTTGCGATTCCGGTAGAGTAAACTACGAACAAAGGCTCTAAGTGACTGTTCTCAGGGTGAATATACCACTCGGTCAAGACACCACCCGCACTTAAAATGTAACCCGTCTCCGCTCCATACAAAAACCCGATCAACAGTTGTTTGTACTCAGGAGCATTCTCCACGTATCTTGTTACAACATACGTTGCGATGAGAGCAATTGGCCCTAACGCCAGAACTATAAATATCAGCGTGTCCGCCTCACCGGCGTATAATGCGCTTCGCTCTCGAAGCCAGCTAAGCGTTAAGAGTATTCCAGCACAGAACGCAATCAATCCCAATCCGCTGCTATTTCTTATCTTCATCTTAGCGTCCAACAATACATCCCCATAGCGCTGATCAAAATCAGAATCTCAGCTTACCGAACGCTCAGCCAACGTGATTAATGTTTCAAGCATTTTATTCACTGGTACACCAACTCCCGCCCGCCGCGCACGTTCTGTTATAGCACCATGAATAGCGCCCACTTCGGTTTTCCTGCCATCGAGTAAATCCTGCCGCATTGAAGGCACATGATTCCGGTGCTTTTCACAGGCAAAATCAATCGTTTTATACACTGCCTGAAGATCCAGCGATACACCTTGAGACATCGCTACCGAAGCTACTTCAGCTGCTGCCGACTTCACCAGTTCTTTAGCAGGCCCATAGCTGCCAACAGACCCGGGTGTCGCATTCGATAACGCACACACAGCATTCATACCCGCATTGAAGGCCACCTTTTCCCAGATTCGCTGCATCACATGAGGGTCACGCTGAACGTCAAGACTGGTAGATGAAAATGCCGCTGCGATCTTCGCCGTCATCTGGCTATTGTTATCATTAACCTGACCAAACCACGTCGTTCCCTGCCCCATACATTGCACAATACCCGGTGCTATTTTATCAACCGGCAACATTGTTACCCCGATCCAGGTGTTTTCCATTCCAACATAAGCGGCAATTATTTCTGCGTTGCCGAGACCGTTCTGTAAACTGAGTACGGCAGTCTCTTTCGTGAGTAATCCGGCAATACTCGAGAGCGCTGCTTCCAGCTGAAACGTTTTTGTTAGCGTGATAACAAGCTCAATCGGGCCACTTATCTCATCTGAAAATTCATCAGGGTGGTAGATCTCCGGCTTTACAATAATCTCGGCATTTCTCGTACGCAAAATCAGACCACTGTTTCGGACCGCCTTAATATGTGCAGCATTGGTAGTTAGCAAAGACACCGTGTGTCCGCTGGCTGCCAATTGACCCCCAATCCAGGAACCCATCGCGCCCGCACCCAGAACGGCTATTCGCATGATGTACTCTCTATAAAAAACCAGATCGTGGGTTGATCTCTGACATTAAAATTTCGATGTAACTTCATCCGGATATTGATGTACCCTCAACAATGTGCCCTGATCAAAAAAACGAGATCTGACTCCAATGGCAGAAGAGAATCCCGCCCCGGCTTCAAACAAAAACGCCAGATACAACGACACCGAATGGCAAATCCGCATTGACCTCGCAGCGGCTTACCGTATCGTCCACCACCACGGCTGGACATCGCAGGTGTACAACCATATCACCGCCAGAATTCCAGACACAGAACATTTGCTTATCAACCCGTTCGGCCATGCCTATGATGAAATCACACCAGCCAATCTGGTCAAGATCGATATCGATGGCAATAAGGTAGATGACAGCCCGCACCCGGTGAACGCGGCGGGATATACCATTCATTCTGCTATCCACGCCGCTCGACCCGATCTGACCTGCATCGCCCATACTCACTCGCAAAACGCCACAGCGATCTGTTGCCTCGAGGAAGGATTTATACCGCTTACCCAAATGGGCTGCATGTTCCACGAAAGAATCGCCACCCACGAGTTCGAAGGTATTGCCCTTGATCTTGAAGAGCGCCAGCGACTGGTCGAAGACCTGGGGCCCGCCAATCATACGATGCTGTTATACAACCATGGTCTCATCGTTAGTGGCCCGAGCATTGCCCACGCGATAACCCGGCTATATCACTTTGAAGATTGTGCCGGTGTGCAACTAAAAGCCATGGCAGCCAGCACCGCGGGTGGTGCAACGTTGAAAAGGCCCAAACCAGAGATAGTTTCAAAGACACGTGATCAATTTGAAAGCGGCGCATCGCAAGGCGGCGCAGATGTGTTACTGCCGGAGTGGCCGGCTTATCTGCGCATGCTCGATCGGCTCGACCCGGGTTGGCGCAATCCTTAACAAGAACAGATACAATATCACTCAATAAGCATTTATCCGGAATTACTGTGACCAAAGATACCGCCGCCGAAGACCACGCCAGAAACGAGCCCACCACCGCCGCAATAAAAGTCGACGTTGCAACCCGCTATCTGGAGAACGATTCCGATCCCGATGATGACAAATTCGTCTTTGCCTACACCATTACCATCACCAATGAGGGCGATGTTGCCGCCAAGCTGCTCACCCGCCACTGGGTCATTACCCACGGCAACGGCAAAACACAGGAAGTAAAAGGTGAAGGGGTGGTTGGCAAACAGCCGTTAATTAAACCCGGTCAGGGCTATCAATACACCAGCGGCACCATACTCGAGACGCCGGTTGGCACCATGGGTGGCAGCTATCAAATGGTAGACGAAGAAGGCCTGCAGTTTGATGCCACTATTCCAGACTTCGTCCTCTCCGGCCCTCATACGCTGCACTAGCGAACCAACACCCGGTTAGTCTGTTGGCCACCTATGCAATCGGCGATATTCAGGGTTGCTACGATGCACTCTGCCGCCTGCTCGAAAAAGTAAACTTTGACGAAAGCACAGATCGCCTGTGGTTTGCCGGTGATCTGGTTAACCGCGGGCCAAAAAGCCTGGACACCTTGCGGTTTGTAAAAGATTTAGGGGACAAAGCAGTCACGGTACTGGGAAACCATGACATTCATCTGCTGGCACTGCACTATGGTGTAAGGAAACGAAAAGACAAAGACAGCACCCTGTTTGAAACACTGGATGCTGACGATGCGGGTGAACTTATCACCTGGCTTCAATCCCGCCCTGTCATCCATATTGAAAACAAAACCATTATGGTGCACGCGGGCATTCATCCTGACTGGTGTATGGAAACACTAGTTTCCATCAAGCAGGAGCTCGAATCAAAAATAACCACTATAAATAACAAAAAATCACTGCTTGAACTTTATGCTGATACAGAAGGCACCTGGACTCAGGCCAGTGCTTCATCAAACCGCTTACGATATGCACTGAATATTCTGACCCGAATGAGATATTGCGAAACCAACGCAATACTGGACTATCAATGCAGCGCGCCACCCGGCAAACAGCCAGACCATCTGATGCCATGGTTTGATCTTCCCAATCACAAGTTGCACGATCACACGATTGTGTTCGGTCACTGGGCCGCACTTGGCTATCATCACACTAAAAACGTCTATGCACTCGACAGCGGTTGTGTTTGGGGTAACGCGCTCACGGCCCTGCGACTTGAAGATAAAGAAGTTTTTCACGTCAGCTGTGAACATTCAAAGTAGCGGCAGCGTCGCCTGAATACCCTGACACACAGCGCACGATTTAAAAGGCGTATGTCAGCCTGGAACACACCACGCCTTTACTCTCTGGCACACAGTTGTCGCGGGAGGCAGAACATTGGATAGAACGCATTACGATAATCTAAAAGTTTCCGAGACTGCCAGCAGCAAAGAAATCAAGCGCGCGTACAGACTCCTTGCACAAAAATGGCACCCGGATAAAAACACCCACCAGACAGAGGATGCAGAGAAAGCCATAAAGATCATTAATGAGGCCTATCGCGTATTGTCGGATCCTGAATTGCGACAAAGACACGATGCCTGGATCCACAGCGTGAGAGATGAATCAAGCGCACATGCATCCAGCACCTACCGCGACAATGACCAAAGAGAATACAGTGCTGGACACACCCCCTTCAGAAAAAGAAGAAAACGAAGTCACCCTACAAAGAACCGCTTCAGAGTATCGAAAAGAAATTTCAAACTAGCGCTGATGGCTTTATTTGGTATCCCTGCCGTTCTTGGTGTAATCGTTATAAACGCAGACAAGCTCACCGGCCTTATCGAAAAATCATCGCTCACTACGGTGAATAGTCCAGGCAAAGTTGCCGGTAACAACAACACCGGCATGGAACCGGAAAAAGTTCTGAATAAATTCTTTGACGAAACTATCCAGACCATGCGCCTGGTAACCGATACCGATACAGCCATCACGGCAACACCCAAACTAAAGCAATCAAAAAAGTGGGTTATCAATTATTCGGAGCAGTTGGCTAATTCCAACAGAACCACAAAGTCCAACGCCGCCAGTGCGGTTGCAATTGGCATGCGCGGTCTTAGACTTCAGATCACCAGACTTCAGAGTAATTCACGCATCTGGGCTATTCTGTCCCCGACAATAAACCCAATGTTGCAGGCACTCGATCGCATAGCCGGTTAACAGTAGCCCAGCCTGCCCTAATAGTGATTTCAACTTAGTGATTTCAGGCAAAAAGAGTTGTACTCTGCCAGAGAACAATCTGCGAGCAGACGGGACACAATGATGAGCGACGCCAAAACATTCCCCCAACAGCAACCGGGAAAATATACATGCCAGCGGGTGGAACCAAGCCAGAGATAAAGTATAAGTACTAATGATGCCTTATTTCCGTAGGGGGGATAAGCTTGCGCATCCACCATCTGCCGCAACAACCACCACACTGTTACAGCGAACCAGACCATCAGATTAACTGGAAATATGCATCTGACGCGCTGCACTGTCAGGAGAAAAAAATGAACAACAATGCAGAGAATTGGTTCAACAACTTGCCAGCGAATCAAAACAAGCCACTGACGCAACTGCGCAAACTGATATTGGCATGCGGTAAAGACATAGAGGAAGACATTAAATGGAGTAGACCCTGCTACTCAAAAAATCATCTTTTTTGCTATCTGCAAAAATCCAAAGCGCATGTGACCATTGGCTTTCATCGAGGTACGCAACTGGATGATCCGGATTCGTTGTTAGAAGGGCAAGGTAAAGACATGCGACATATTAAAATTGGCTTCGACGATAAGATTAACTCGACGGCAATCAAAAAGCTGATCGAGAACGCCATAGCATTGGATCAGAACCAGATAGGTTTTACCCCTCGCCGGATGCGATAAAAACAGAGCCTGATTGCAGTCACCAGGAATATATGAACAGCACAAATTTCAATCTGCCTGAGAGCGTCAATCGATTCATTGCCACGCGACTGGAGCATGGTGACATCACTGCGGTTTTGCTCTATGGCTCCTACGCTCGCGGAACACAACACAACCACAGTGATGTGGACATCATCTTTGTTGTTGATAACGGCTTTAAAAGCGAGTTTTTAGTTCATGAAGGAATTGAAATCGAAGTGCTGGAATCGACCAGGCGCGATATGTTCACCTACTGGAAAGAGAATTGGGACGAAGATCGGCATTGGTATCTATGGAAAGACGTAAAAGTGGTTTATGACAGAGACAGCGAGGGTGCGGAAATTGTAGAGTACGCGCAATCGTTAGTCGGTGAGAGATTGCCGTGGCCACAGGCAAAAATTGAGAATCACAAATCAGCGGTACTTGCGAAGATCGAAAAGATCCAATATCTTTCCAAGACAGATTCAGGCACTGCGTCGATTTTACTGGCTGAACTGGTGCGGGAATTGACCGATAGATGGTTCAGAATTCGTGGCCAGTTTGTGCCTTCGCCCAAAGAATTTCTTACCTTCTTTGCCATTAACTGCCCTGAGTATGGAAGCCTGCTTACAGACTTTCACTTAAAAAATGCAGACCTCAACGAAAGAGTTAATCTTGTGAAGACCATGGTCGAGATAACCTACGGTTAAACCCGGTTACTTTTGCTACTACGTTAGCTTAGGACACACAAGATATCTCTCTATACGTTTGCTATGCAAGAGTCGGCGACATTGGCCGTTCAACAAATTTAGAAATCCAAAAAGTAAGTACGCCCAATAAGTTCGAAGAGAAAGATGCCGAAGATGAAAAATATACTCATTCTTGAAGGAAACACTGCAAATCTTGTTGCTGAGGCGATAAACCGCGTTGGAACATCACCTGCAGGTATGTACGAGAAAGCATTGATCTCACAGGACGCAAATGTGATTTGTAATGTTTTAGCACCCTATGATTCAACCCTGCACGATGAGCACCTGGAAAATATTAATGGCGTTGTATTAACCGGTTCCGGTGTACCATGGTCTGTAGATGCACCACAGGCAGGCCCTTTGCGCGATGCCGTTTCAAAGGTCTTCAAGAACGGGATCCCCATATTGGCTTCGTGCAATGGTATGCAACTCGGTGCAGTTATTCTTGGCGGCGGTGTTGGTGCTTCTCCCAACGGAATGGAAGTGGGTATGGCACGCAACATCAACATAACAAAATACGGCGAGCGACATCCACTGCTCAAAGATCGTGTCACGGGCTATGCAGTACCTTGCGCACATCGCGATGAGGTTCAATCTCTGCCGGACAAGGCTCAACATCTGGCCGGCAATGAACACTCACCAATTCAGGCATTTTCATACGAAGAAGGTGGAATTGATTTCTGGGGCGTCCAGTACCATCCGGAATTTACAGCCGCGTGGGTCGCAGATCTAATGCGAGCACCTGGCACAATCTGGCAAAACTCACAAACAGCAGATCTGTTGGATATTGCTGATTCAAATACTACCGCGGCTAAGCAACTTGGCGTTCGAGCGCAAGACTTATCACCGCATACGAGAATGACTGAAGTCAGAAACTGGCTCGACCACCTTAACAGGCAGTGAGCAAACCTATTGGAGGCAAAAATGATTACCCAAGAGGCTCTGAAATCACTAACACCCAGAGAACTAAGAGTATTGCGCTTACGATTCGGGCTTGAGGTAGAAGAAGAGAACACCGATCAGGCTGACGGCATACTTCCACCGGTTGACGAGGGTGGCGATGAGGGAGGCGGTGTACCCGCTCCGGCTGATCCTCCAGATTGAATGGTAAAGTCGGTATTTTATCTGCCAATCAGCATAAATTTTAATCTGAATTTACGTTTCGATATTCCGCCCAAGCCAGATCTTCGCAATGCACGATTAACTTGATGTAGGGAAAGTATGAATACCATTTCCGCAAAAGCTGAATCAATAGTACGAGCACCGGCAATTGAGGTTTTCAATGCTTTTGTAGATGCAGAGAAAATGAGTAAATTTTGGTTCACGCGCCGAGATGAAGGACTGGAAGAAGGAAAAACAATGTCCTGGTTCGTCGGAGAATCCGAAGACGCATTTGCTATAGAAGTCCGTGTAAAGGAGATCAAGAAGCCTGAATTAATCCGAATTGACTGGGGATTCCGCGGTGACTTTAACCAGGTGCTTTGGCAGATAAAGGATATACAGAATGGTCATTCAATTCTGACAATTGAAGAAAGCGGATTTGAAGGTTCAGACGATCAGATCATTGCGAGTGCCTTAGATTCCACAGGAGGCTTCGGTCAAGTCACCATTGCACTAAAGGCGTATCTTGAGCACGATGCGATAATCAACGTGGTGACAGATCACCCTTGAGGTTGACTGACAAGAAGATGATCAGCGCCAATCAAATCTGGTACTGCTTGTAAGATCGAGCCCGCTTGCTACAAATAAAGCCGAAAAACCGCCTGCCAAACCAGGCCAGGTAGTGTGCTTCTCGCTGGGACTACTGCCAGCGACTCGTCTTTTGCGCAGCCCTGCAACAGGTTCTTTCCACTGACAACTCATCTATCGTCCGTTTGATTTTCCGGTGTTGCTAACGATGCTTCTGCGACATGACCCTTTACCTATGTGTACCATTTTCTTTATCTACCATATCCCTTATCCTGTCGCCGGGCCGGCATCGCAGAGAAATTCAGCGAGCATCAGAGTCGGTAAAATATAAACATGAGCCACTATCGCTGAGTGGTAGTAACAACAGAGTTTTACGGGAGTAACGTGTGTAGTATTTCTGTTGAAAAGGCGTGTCCGATTGTGCTGAGACAAACATCTCTTCAAACAGAGATATTGGCATTTCAACATCCGCTTGCAAAACGTCAGCTAGTCAAAGGCACGATCGATCCAGGAGAAAAACCGGGCGAGGCAGCTTGTCGGGAATTGCGCGAAGAAAGCGGGCTGATCGCCGACAGCAACCCGCTCTCTATTGGAAATAACGAAAAACTCCTGGACGGGAATACCTGGCACTATTTTCTATGCACCGTAAAAACAACAATGCCGGATCACTGGGAATTTGAAACCCTGGATGATGGTGGGCACAGATTTGAATTCTTTTGGCATTCGCTCGGAAGTGAACTGGATGCCACGTGGCATCCATTGTTTCATGATGTTTTCTTAGATCTGAGGCCTAAGCTGAATGAACTGGGCGTTAGTGTAAAAAAGGAACCTATAAGTGTTTGACCACGAGGACCTGTATAGCCATAGATTCGATTCCGTCCCTAAGGGAATTCAGTGCAGGTTGATGACGGATCAGTTTCTTTCCGAATTCGAGTCGACTCTACTCAACATGGTGACAACAGAGGACGAGCAGAGTCATGCAATCTATGAGATAGGGTATGGTAGTAATCTTGTTGTAAATGAAATTACAGATCACACGCTAGACGTATCATGGTACGCCGATGCTATGGAACGCTTTCACGAAGTCACCATCTCAATACCGCGAGATTCCTTTATAGCATGTGTGGAATGTCCAAAATTCTCGCTCATACCGTATATATTTGTTTCTGATGATTGGCACGAAAATCTACTGACAAGGGAATACTCCATTTTTTGCCTTATAGACGCTGTTGGTTTTAAAGAAAAAATTAAAAATGGATCTCTGTCAAGGGAGCTTCTGATCTCTCTAAGAGATGAACTAGATACTCTTGCAGCGGAATATCCAAATTTCTCATTCGTGTCTTTTGCGGATAGTCTTATCTTAAAAACATACTGGAAGCCAGGTTATTTCGTTATAAATCAGCCACCAACGTACCGACCTGAGTCAATGTTCAAAGTTATTGAAAAAATCCGTCAGATTTATAAGAATGTTATTGATCTGGACATATATGCTGTACTGACTCAAGGCAGCAATGAATACTATGGTGACAATCTCCTGCACATATCTAAAACAAAGAACCACGTGTCCATGAATAGTCTTGGAGTTCCCTTCGCTGAGTTACTTGCTATAGAAACCACTGCAAAGAAATCAATTAAATCTCATGCACATCCACCCTCTGAGTTATACATAGATGGGCAGTATTTTAATTCCATTAAATTTAATTATAAAGCGAAAGGTGGTGCATCATCTGTACACGAGTACACCCCTATTATGAAAGGTGATGTGTCAAATTATTATTGTGCGTCGCTTGATAGTATTATGTCTGCACTTGAAGAAAATGACACTAACAAGCCGGTGTAGAGCGACAATTTACAAGCTAGCCAATTTGGTGTTTCGCTCCGCTCCACTCTACGCCAAATTGGCTAGCTTATAAATTGCGCCTAACCGGGACGTTATATCGATAAAAAATGAGACACAATTACACAACTTAGTTCAAGTGTTAGCAATACTCTGGGGAGTAAAATGGAATACATGCAGGAAGAGTTAGGAGCTCCCGTAACATATAAGGGTCAATTCAATGCCGTAGTTAATGCGCACGGTCTTTATAATACTGAGCAATTTGTTTTGCGGCTTAGCCCATTAAATCACCAGCTAATTGATGAGGCGACGATTGAAAGTTCAGATCAGTCTAAGGTAGATCATCGTACAATAGTGGCGTACTCGACGTATATTCACGAAACAATTCATTGGTGGCAGCATATTGGTTCAACGGCTGGGTTTGTGTTAAGTATGTGCTATCCATTGCAAACTCATAGTAATGTGAAGCTTATTCGTGATTGGTGCTCTCTCGGGCCAGCCGAGAAATCCATAAAAACCTCTGCATTGCGGGGGGAGTTGGCTGGAAAGTTGCCGAACGACCCGAGGCAAGCTGCCTGTAATGCCATTACTAACAATACAATGGACTTTGAATTTTTCAAGGTCTGGGTGCTTGATCCTGAAAAATCCCTGGAGGCCTACAACGACCCTTACTTTGAATCACAGGGGCATTGCTTCAGTATCGTATACATGAATCTGCTTAGTGCTGTTTCTGACATTGTTGATCCCGACGGCGGTCTTTTCTGTAATTTGGATGAGTGGGAAACACAGTTCACAAAGTTGGCATCAGAAAAAATTCATGGTTACTACTATGGCTCTCCCTTGATGCGAAGGAGAGTAGGCGTGGCTGAATTATTCGAAGGTCAAGCCTGCTTTTCTCAAATGCAATATCTTGCTGGGGTCGGTGCGTCTAGCCCAGGGCTCGCTGAGTTCAAGTCCGCCGGAAGGCTCTTTGGGATATATGAAAAAGCATTCTCCGAGTTTTTGGATATGAGTGGTTTGTCCTGTCCAATAGATGTAACAGATTCTATTGTGGGGATGTTCTTATTGGTATGTGATCTGTCCATAAATCCGGTTGAGGGATTTCCGTGTGATATTCAGGATTATCCGAAGTTTGTACATTGTGCTGATCCAGGAATAAGGTTTGAAATATTGTCTCGCACATTAGCTGAATTGAATACTGATATGCCTGTCATTCATGACTATTCAAAGCAGGAGTACGAAGAAATATCTGCCATGCTCTTAGAGGCTGCAGGGCTTCAAAAAATAAGGGATGGGTGGGATTCTATAAAAGGCTGGTTGCGGAATAGTGAAGAGTTACACCTACTGATGAAAGAGCATGCAGATTTTAATTTTGACACTGAGGATACTGTTTTACGTGTGCTTTTATCTAGTTTTATATCATTTAATATGGATAAGAGTGAGTGTCCAGAATTTTTCTGTTGGCCAGGTTACTGGAAAAGCAATCGGCAACCAGATGATCGGATCAATGATCTTTGGTCAAGAAATCTATCAATCTTCACTGACTCTGAGTGTGAGGATGGAATATTCATTAGGAAATTCCCGGGCAAGAATGAAGATAATTTGGCGAATACTCTAAATAATTTCTTCGGTAATAATTTGATATACAACTTATCAAGGCAATGGGTTCTCAGAGATGATGATTTTTCATATGATTTTAGATGGTTGTCTGACACCGTGGGCCAAGACGAATGGAAAGAGTTTGGGAATAAGGCCTTCGAAAAACTTTATGGAGTTTCGATAGATAATATCGTGACGTGCCCACAGCCTGACTCAATTGGTGAATGACATACAAAGCGCTGTACGCCGATAATTTACAAGCTAGACGTGTTGGTGTGCCGCTTCGCGTCACTTTACGCCAACCCGTCAAGCTTATAAATTTCGGGTAAGCGCGGCGTTAACCTCAAAAATGAGAAATTGACTATGAACCCACAGTTATTGTTCTCTGAATATTTTGAGATCAATTCATCGAAGTTGGATAAGTATGGAGCATTGAACGTGTGCCTAGAGGCGGACCTGCCTCTGTTTATCGATCCATTCCTTCTTTTTTCCTCAGAAAGAAAGAAATACCAAAAATTACATGCTGAGATAGTTGGGCATCTTATTTTTCTCCGTAACTTGGCTGTTTCTAATCCTGATATCGGATTGCCGTTATTTCAATTTCCAGAGGTAAAGCAAAACTGGTTAGGTGTGTGTAAGTGGGGTAACAAGGGAAAAGGCTTGGGGCCGCACTTCGCCCGAAATCTAATTAAAGCTTTCAACGGCTTCTATCAAAATTTCGGAAGCGAGACGCTGACCGAGTCGTCTCACATAGAAAAGCTAACATTGGTGGGTGCGGGAATTGGTAGGGATTTTATAAGTGATTTTACCGCCAATCTAATGCTCGAATATCTACTTAAATATACCCAAAATTTTGCGAAAAAGCATTTGGAGCCTGAGCAACGCAAGAAATTCAGTGTTCGGTGTTCGTTCAACGAAGAAATGCTGGTTTGGGCTCCGAAAGAATTTGAGCTCCCCTATTTCTATAAGGAAGATCGAGAAGAGGAATTTATTCTTCTCACGCCCATTGATCTTCTAACCAAAGATGAATCGTTTATAAGTCATACTGACTTTGCCGGGAGTTTCAAGCATATCACCAACTCACTGGGGAACGAGGCCTTAAGAGATTCAATTAATATCTTCTTTGCGCAAAGACTTCCGCCCCGTCCAAGAAAACCAGATATAGAGCGTGCCATAGAACTAACGGTAAATGAATATCCAGAGTTACTCGATCATTATATAAGAAAAAAGGAAACTGAGAAAGATAAAGCAGTTGTGCTTTCCACTGAAAAGGTGACAAGGCTTCGTGAAGAGTTGCTCGAAACACTTACTGAATTTTGTAAACATATATTCAACAATAGTGATTTCTATGAAATTAGGCCAGATAGTTATAATGAGGCGCTCGATCGCGCAAAGTTTCTAAAGTCGGTTATCGAGGACAATGATGGATATAGAATATTCTATAAGAACGGAGAACCTATCGCCTCAGAAGATACAATACAGCGAATATTTCGGTTAACATGGTTCGCTTCGCCTTACGATGTTAATGCCGAGGTGAACAACGGGCGTGGGCCAGCAGATTATAAGGTGTCTTTTGGGGACCGTGATTCAACTATTGTAGAATTTAAATTGGGCAGTTCGTCGTCCCTAAAAGCAAATCTACTTCACCAGACTGAAATTTATAAGAAGGCATCAAAGTCAATTAATGATATTAAGGTAATATTATGCTACCAACAGTCGGAGATAGATAAAGTTAAGAGAGTTTTGAAAAGCATAGAGCAGGAGGATGCTGAAAATATAATTGTGATTGATGCGACTAAGAAAGTTTCCGCTTCTAAAGTAAAATAACCAGGTTAACACATATGAGCCGTAACTCTGTCAATAGGCAATAGTAAACAAAAACGTGTTTTTTTCGTTTTCAAACTTCTGGTACAGGCAGGAGTAATCGAAACGAAACAATTCGTTTTAAAAATCGTTGAAAGAGAATCAGTGCTGTCTTGGATTCGAAACGAGGTTCTGCCTAAACACATATAGAGAGTCATAAGCTGGCGATGTGTCTGCCAGCAGCTCTAGAATCAATTTTAGTTAACCTTTTACCGACGCATTCAAAAACGTATGGCTTGCCAGAGGGCATCCAGTTAGTAAGCGTTCGGGTAAGGTGCAGCGCCCGTAAACTCTTTCAGAATGAAGCGGAAGATCACAGGTAGTCTAATCAAGCGCCAATGGTTATCACGCGTCGCGTAGAGATGCAGAACATCTGTTGAGTGCTTTTGCGTATCGATGCCAGTTATGCGTCGAGTTCTACCTGTGACTTCCTAACTGGTTGCCAAGAACTTCTCCTGGTCGAAAAATGTTTTTCGTTTGAGCATAAAATAGACAGCTCGAGCGAGTTTGTGCGAAAGCAGGGTTAGTGCCTTAGCCTTGTTGTGCTTAGAGGTTTTCACGTCAAGCCATTTCTGCGCCTCAGGGTTGCCGCGTAGAAACAACAGTGCTGCCTCACCGAATGCCCAACGCAGATAGGCATTGCCAATTTTGTTGCCACCGGTGCCGTAGGATTTCCCGGCTGACTCTCTCTTGCATTTCACAACACGGCAGTAAGAGGCGAAGTCCTGAACAGATGAGAATCGATCGATGGAGTGGATTTCGTATAGAAACACAAGAGAAAGAATATTCCCGATACCATTAACAGACTGAAGAATGGCAATAGATTGAGGATCGAGCTGTCGAGCAGTTTTCTTTAA
>CALLBO010000032.1 GCA_937998875.1 uncultured Granulosicoccaceae bacterium | reverse complement strand
GCTCAGGCCTCAGGTATGCGCGACCACGTCCTGACGCTGCTCACCCAGCCCGTCGATACCCAGGGTAACCACATCACCGGCTTTGAGATAGCGCGGCGGCTTCATGCCCATTCCGACGCCCGGAGGTGTTCCGGTGGAAATCACATCACCCGGCTGCAGACTCATGAACTGCGAAATGTAGGAAACAAGGAATGGTACTTTGTAGACCATCGTGCTGGTGGAGCCGTTCTGCATTGAGTCGCCGTTTACCTCGAGATGCATACCAAGCGCCTGAGGATCTGCAACCTCATCACGAGTAACTAACCATGGACCCATCGGCCCGAAGGTGTCCGCAGACTTGCCTTTCACCCACTGACCGGAGCGTTTGATTTGAAAGTCACGCTCCGACACATCATTTATGACACAGAACCCTGCGATGTGATCCATCGCACTGGCTTCATCTATATATTTCGCCTCTTTACCAATGACTATCCCGAGCTCTACTTCCCAGTCAGTTGCCTCGCTGCCTTTGGGTATTTCAATGGCATCATCGGGGCCGACAATGGCTGATGTCGCTTTAAAAAACAACACCGGTTCTGGTGGCACTTCAAGGCCTGATTCCGCAGCGTGGTCCGAATAGTTAAGCCCAACGCAGACGAACTTACCGACGTTACCAACACAAGGCCCTGTTCGACTACCTGCATCAACCGCAGGCAATGAAGAAAGATCAAGGCCTCTGAGTTTATCAAGCGATGCATCAGATAATGTCGTGCCGTTAAGATCATCAATGTGTGAAGATAGATCCCTGATAACGCCATCTGCATCGAGTACACCGGGCTTTTCGGCACCAGCAGGTCCGTGTCGCAATAGTTTCATGTGATTTTCACTTTAAAGATTCAAATGTGAGGTAGATGAAGGCCGTTAACTACAGCGCCCAGCCACCATCAATAATATGGGTTTGACCGGTTGTAAATGCAGATTCATCTGACGCCAGGTAGACGGCAAGATTACCAATTTCATCGGTGCTGCCGAGCCGACCCATTGGCTGACGTGCAACAAAGTCTGTCATCGCCGTCTCGTAGTCACCGGTAGCACGCAGGCGATCATGAAGTGACGGTGATTCTATGGTACCGGGGCAAATGGCGTTACAACGAATTCCCTGGGTTACAAAATCTGCCGCGACCGATTTGGTCAGACCGATCAAAGCGGCCTTGGTGGTGCTGTAGACAAAACGATTGGGCACACCTTTCAGGCTGGATGCGACAGAAGACATGTTCACAATCGAACCGCCACCGGAGCTGATCATTGCCGGTAATGCAGCTCTGGTTGTGTAGTACATGGAACGCACATTCAGGTTAAATGAAAAGTCCCAGTCTGCTTCGCTGCAGTCAAGCATCGACCCGTCATGCACAAAGCCGGCGCAGTTGAACAGAATATCCAGCTCTCCCGCACCTTCGATTGCTGCTTTGACGGCAGTACCGTCAGTGACATCGAGCACTGCGGTCTCTATACCATCCAGACCGGCAAGCAATTCCCCATTGATATCTGTGGCTACGACTGACGCACCTTCAGCTGCAAACATCTCTGCAACCCGTCGGCCAATGCCCTGTCCCGCTGCTGTTACAAACGCTTTTTTTCCGCTCAATCGTGGCATCGGTATCCCGTCTGACGTTCTGTTGTTCAAAATGAACATCGATTCTGGACTGCTGCCGAGCAAAATTCAATTCACCGACAGCCTGATGTGTGCTTTGAGCAACTATCGATTCCAGCTACCTATGCCAGGTAATCCTTATTCAGGGGATGACTGCGTCGCAAAGACAGGCTGATTTTGACAACTACGCTGGCATTCAACGGCACCCTGCGCTGGCTATTGCAATGCCAGCTACAATTGACCATCTTGTACGATTAGATCTTCAACTTCTGGTTATCATGCATCCCGACTCTTTTGACTATATCGTGGTTGGCGCCGGCTCAGCAGGCTGCGTGCTGGCCAATCGCCTGTCGGAAAACCCGGATAACACGGTGCTGCTACTGGAGGCCGGTAACGCAGATACCAACCCGTGGATTCATGTCCCGGTTGGGTACTTCAAAACCATGCACAACCCGAAGTTTGACTGGTGCTATCAGACCGACCCCGATCCGGGGATTGATAATCGCCGTCTGCAATGGCCGCGTGGCAAGGTGCTCGGCGGATCGAGTTCCATTAATGGTTTGTTGTATGTACGTGGGCAAAGAGAAGACTACGATCGATGGGCTGAGCTCGGCAACCGCGGCTGGGATTATGACAGCATTCTCCCCTACTTTAAAAAATCAGAAGACCAGGCTCGAGGTGGCAATGAATACCACGGTACGGGCGGGCCGTTAAAAGTCTCTGATCTGAGACTGCGACGCCCGATAGCAGATCACTTTATCGCTGGTGCGTCGGAGTGTCAGATTCCCATTAATGATGACTACAACGGTGCCTCGCAGGAAGGCATTGGCTACTTCCAGCAAACTGCGCACAAAGGTTATCGCTGGAGTACCGCTAAGGGATTTTTAAAACCTGCGCGCAGGCGATCAAACCTGACTGTTATCACTAATGCACAAACGCATCGGGTGATCACCGAAAACCGACAAGTTCAAGGAGTCGAGTACGAACACAAAGGCACTATGAAAAAGGCATTCGCAGGCAGTGAAGTTATTTTGTCAGCCGGTGCAATCGGCTCTCCGCAAATTCTGCAATGCTCGGGCATAGGAGAAGCGACACATCTAAAGTCTCTTGGTATTGATGTGGTACATAACTTACATGGCGTCGGTAAAAACCTGCAGGATCATCTGCAGATTCGCGCGGTGTATAAAACCAGTGAACAGACGCTTAACGATGAACTCAACAGCGTACTTAAGCGCATTAAGGTAGGTATTCAATACGGTTTGTTCCGCACCGGTCCGTTAACCCTTGCCGCCAGCCAGGTGACTATTTTTACCCGCTCATCACCCGATGTTGAACGGCCTGACATTCAGTTTCATATGCAACCGCTGAGTGCCGACAAGCCGGGAGAAGGGGTACATGATTTTTCTGCCTTCACGACCTCCGTTTGTCAGCTGAGGCCGGAGAGTCGTGGCGAGATTAACATCCAAAGTAGTGACCCGCGAGAGTATCCCTCAATACAACCAAACTATCTCTCGACAGAACTTGATCTGAGAACTGCCGTTAACGGTCTTAAGGTAGCACGTAAAATTACTTCTGCACCTTCAATGGAACCCTACATACTTGATGAATACGTGCCGGGCTATCAATACCAGACAGATGCAGAACTCGAAGATGCCGTACGAAAGTACAGCCAGACTATCTATCACCCTGCCGGCACTTGTAAGATGGGGCATGATGCCTCTGCGGTTGTAGACGACCAGTTGAAAGTACACGGCATTGGAAAACTGCGCGTGGTAGATGCTTCCGTAATGCCGGAGATTGTTTCGGGGAATACCAATGCCCCGACCATTATGATTGCAGAAAAAGCTGCCGACATGATTCTCGGCAGGCAATCTGTGCATACATAAGCCGGTCAATAATAAGACTTGAACTAGTTCTCCAGTTCACGTCCTGTCAACACACAATCATAGTTCTCTTCAACCCCTGCTTCGTTGATCGTTCTGAACAGCAGCAAAGTGTTTGCTGACCCGATATCTGTCATCACTGCCGAAGACTCATTCGGTGAAGCGAGGTTTATTTCATCGGCTGGCAGATTTCGGTTCCAGTACCAGTTTCCCGTACTGCTAAAGTTTGCCGTGCCATTACGATCAAAATAGATCTCATCGAAACGGGTACCCACAATAGAGCTGATATCACAGGCCCACTGTCGATCAACTTCGGTTAGAAAAAATTCTGCGATGTCGATATCGGCGCCGCAAGACTCATCATCCAGCTGACGAGCAGTAACGACCGGCGACTGATCTTCAAGACCGTCCCGGGCAATGTCTCCCGCGTCGCCACCGCCGGAACCACCACAGGCGCCCAGGGTCACAGCCAAAACAACAATCGATAAGTTCGGCCGGGTAAAAGTGCTGAAATTACTCGCATTCATGTTGAAAGCGTAGTTCATTCCCCCCGAACTGCAGCCACAATACAACCGGGTTACTGACAGATGACACAAGAAACTTCTCTTTTCTTGCGCATTCTAAGATTAAACTTTTCGAAGAAGAGGCACCTAAAACTGTTTCCGTAGTGCCGCAGAGAGAGCGACCTATCGTTCACACAAAAGAATATAGGCTGTCAGAAATTTCCACTCAATCACCGACAACTTCTATACTTTGAGCTGCCGAAAGACCAGTAACGAAAGCCCTGAGAAATGAGACTGATCGCTAAAATTTTGCTACCCCTGTTAGTCCTTGCGCTGTGTGTATTGGCAGCCAGAGCGGTGATTGCCAATCGGCCGGAACCGTCAACACGTCCATCTTTTAAATCGTCCACCGCTATTGAGGCGACCCGCATCGAGCCGGAAAGCTACACCGTGACCCTGAATACTCGCGGTGAAGTCAGCGCTGCGAATGAAGGCGCGCTGGTGGCCGAAGTCGCTGGCAGCATCACAGAGATTGCAGACAACTTTGTTGTCGGCGGCACATTTCGACAGGGCGAGGTACTGGCCAGAGTTGACCCGCGGGATTATGAAATCGCGTTGACACTCGCACGAGCAAACTACGCGCAGGTGCAAGCGGCACTGGCAGAAGAACAGGCACGCGCGGATCAGGCAGCCATCGACTGGCGCAACCTTGGCCGAAAAGGTAATCCGTCTGACCTGACATTACGCAAACCACAACTTGCAGCCGCACGCGCAAATCTTGAAGGGGCACGCGGGCAGGTACAGCGCGCCGAGCTTGATCTTGATCGCACCAACATACGCGCCAGGTATGACGGTCGGGTACGCAGCAAACAGATTTCAGTTGGCCAGTACGTCAATCCAGGCTCTGCTCTGGGCGAAGTCTTTTCAACCGACACCGCGGAGTTACGCTTACCCTTCTCCAGTAATCAGCTGCAGCACATTGACATCGAGAGCGCGATCACAAACAAAACCCCTGTTCAACTCGCGGCATCCGTCGGTGGCACGAACACTCAATGGTCTGCGACGCTTGCACGTGCCGAGGGCATCGATGCAAACAATCGGCAGTTCTATGTTATAGCCCGAATAGACAACCCGTATGGCTTGGAAAAGCCGCTACGCATCGGTCAGTACGTAGAAGCTGAAATTACCGGTAACACACTGGAAAATGTTTTTGTAATCCCTCGATCTTCCCTTCGCGAAGACAAAAACGTATTAATCGTCGATGAAGTTGGCACACTGCAAAGCCGCGAAGTGGAAGTTGCTTGGAAAGATGCTGACGTTGCCGTTATCCGCTCAGGTCTTGAAAGTGGAGACGTGTTGAACATTACAGCACTCGGCAGCGTCACCAACGGTACCCGGGTAAAGGCCACTATCGATGGCGTTGCTCCACAGGAGGAACGACGCGGCAGACCGGAAGGCGCTACCGGTCAACGAGAAGGCCAGGGGAATGGCCAGAGAATTAACCAGGGAAACGGTCAGGGAACCGAACAGCAGCAGAGCAACGGTGGAAATGCAGACGGCCGCATGCAACGATTAAAATCGATGGTGGACGCCGGTGAAGAGTTGCCACCTCAGGCAGTAGAGAGAATAAAAGCGCGAATTGCTGCAGGTGAGGAAGTTCCTGCCTGGCTTAAAAAGCACATTGAAGCAACAGCAAAATAGATAGCCTTATTATCCATGACAGTCGGGACTTATCCCTGACAGTCAAACGACTCTAATCAGGACAGATTCATGCACGCAATGATTAACTGGTTTACGCGCAATGGAGTTGCAGCAAACCTGCTTATGTTCGGGATTATTTTCTGGGGTCTATTCTCACTGAACAACAGAATTCCTCTTGAAGTATTTCCCTCCTTCGAGCTGGACAACATCACAGTGCGGGTTCCCTACCGTGGCGCATCACCGACTGAGGTCGAAGAGTCGATCAACATAAAGATCGAAGAGGCACTGCAAGACCTTACCGACATTAAATCAATAAGATCTACAGCCGCTGAAGATCTCGGCACCGTTAACATAGAAGTAAACTCCCGTGCAGATCGTGACGACGTACTGAACGACGTCAAACAACGGGTAGATCAGATAAGCACTTTCCCGGCTGGAGCCGACAATCCATCGGTCTACACCGTTGCTAGAACGCGTGAGGTCATCAGTGCGGTTATTGCCGGACCGCTGGCAGAACGCGAACTGAGAACGCTTGCCAGCAGAGTTCGTGATGAGCTCGAAGCACTACCCAACGTTTCCCAGGTAAGTTTGTCCGGAGTACGCGATTTCGAACTGGCAATTGAAGTCAGTGAAAAGACGCTGCTTGAATACGGATTAACCTTTGCCGATGTAGCAACTGCAATCGGTAACTCCTCCCTTAATCTGTCTGCCGGTGCAATCAGAACGACAGGAGGCGAAGTCCTTATTCGAACCGAGGGCCAGAGCAGAACCACGCAAGACTTTGCCAGTATTCCCATTATAAGTTCGGCAGACGGCACCCGGGTGACATTGGGTGAGCTTGCCGCAATCAATGATGGTTTTGATGAACTGTCTCTTGCACAGGCTTTTAACGGACGCAGCAGTATAGAGATCGATGTGTTCCGTGCTGGCAACCAAAGCGCGATAACCGTAGCGCAGGAAGTAAAAGACTACCTTGAAGATGCGCAACTCACGATGCCGGAAAATGTCACCCTCGGCTACTGGCGTGACAGATCGCGTATCGTCAAAGCCCGGTTACAGACTTTGAATAAAAGCGCCATGCAAGGTGGTCTGCTCGTTATTCTGTTACTCGCGTTGTTTTTAAGACCCTCCGTTGCCTTCTGGGTGTTTATCGGTGTGCCAGTATCTTTTATGGGCGGCCTGGCGTTGATGCCGAGCATTGGCGTGACGATAAATCTGATCAGTTTGTTTGCATTTATTCTGGTACTCGGCATCGTCGTTGATGATGCGATTGTCACCGGTGAAAACATTTACTCCCACATGCGACGCAATCCAAACCGGTTACAGGCAGCTATTGAAGGTACGCAGGAAGTTGCTATTCCGGTGACATTCGGCGTACTGACTACCGTAGCGGCATTTATGCCGTTGCTGATGGTCGAGGGAGTCAGAGGAAAAATCTTTGCGCAGATTCCAATGATTGTAATACCGGTGCTGCTTTTTTCACTGGTTGAAACAAAGTTGGTTCTACCTGCCCACATGAAACATCTGAATTTTCATAAAAAGGAAAGGCCCAACCCGCTCGCAAGATTACAACAAAAAATTGCAGACGGGCTGGAGTGGGTCATTCGTCACTGGTATCAACCATGTCTTGCTGCCTGTATGCGCCAACGATACCTGACGGTTTCAGTCTTTGTGGGAACCGCAATCATTGTGTTTAGTTTAGTAACAGCAGGACATGTCAAATTTGTATTTTTCCCGCGTATACAAAGCGAAGTCGCGCGAGCATCCCTGGTAATGCCAACCGGCACTCCGTTTGAAGTAACGCAAAAGCACATTGACCGGATTAATCAGGCTGCGATTGATCTACAACAAAAACACATCGATCCCAATACCGGCTTGAGTATTATTGAAGGCATCATGTCGACTGCCGGCTCTGCCGGTGGTGGAGCCAGTGGTCAGTCTCATCTTGGCCGGGTCATGTTTGAAATCACCCCGCCCGAAGAGAGAGCACTAAAGGTCACCAGTCGTGAACTGGTGATGCAATGGCGACGCGCCATTGGTGACGTACCGGGAGCTAAAGAGATTAACTATCGTGCAGAGATCGGTCGCGGTGGTGCACCAATCAGTGTGCAGCTCAGCGGCAGAGATTTTGAAAGACTGCGATTCGCAGCAGCGGCTACCAAGGAAAAACTTGGTAACTACCCGGGCGTTGAAGATATCACAGACACATTTGACAGTGGTAAGCAGGAGCTTTTGCTTGAAATAAAACCTGCAGCTGAACAACTGGGCCTGACATTGTCAGATCTTGCCTCACAGGTTAGACAGGCGTTCTTTGGCTTTGAAGTACAAACCATACAACGCGACCGTGACGATGTACGCGTTGTCGTGCGCTATCCGCAAAGCGAACGGCAATCGCTCGACAATCTGCAAACCATGATGATCAGAACACCGAACGGCAATACAGTGCCGTTTGCTGAAGTCGCTGATGCATCAATGGGTCGCGGCTTTTCAACTATTACCAGAGTAGATCGAAAACGCACAGTGAATATTGAAGCCGATGTCGATAAAGAGAACACCGATATCGAAGCTATCAAACGCGAGCTCGTTGAAGACCTGCCTGATCTACTCGCAGCATTTCCGGATGTAAGCTATTCACTGGAGGGTGAAGCACGAGAACAACGTGAATCGTTCGGCAGCCTGAGGATAGGTATTATTTTTGTGCTATGTGTGATCTACGCATTACTCGCCATACCACTTCGATCCTATGCTCAGCCCATCACGGTAATGCTGGTGATTCCATTCGGAGTGGTTGGAGCAATACTCGGGCATGTCATTATGGGGATGAACTTGAGTATCATGAGTTACATGGGGATGTTAGCGCTGTCGGGCGTAGTGATAAACGACAGCCTGGTACTGGTAGATTTTGTCAACAAACGGCGGCTCGAAGGTTTAAAGGTGGAGAGTGCTGTCAGGGTGGCAGGCGTCGCAAGATTCAGGGCGATTCTACTGACCTCATTGACCACCTTCTTCGGATTGATGCCACTGATTTTTGAAAAAAGCACCCAGGCACAATTCCTTATTCCGATGGCGGTATCACTCGGATTCGGGATTATGTTTGCAACGCTTATCACGCTGATATTAATTCCCTGCAACTACGTTATCCTGGAAGATATCAAAGGCTTGTTTTACGAAAAGCCGGCCGAGCGTAAGACCGGTCAGGTAGCTTAAACTGCCATCACGGCCCGGAAAGCGACTCTGCCCGAAGTCAGTTCGAATCGATATGTACGGGTAACGTGGTTATCTGTTACCTCAGGTTTTCTTCAGTGTATAACGATATCTCAATCATGCGTTCCAGAAGTTCATCGGATCGAGCGCCTGGAAAGTTCTTAATCACCAGTTCTTTCGAATAGAGCCTACAGATGTAGCGTAGTTTCAGTGCTTTGGTTTTGGATGCAAAAACAAAGTCGCGATGACCGCTGTTGATAATGACCAGATTGCGATCAACGTCGAATTCCGATCGCCACAGTTCACCTGCTGCACGTCGAAAAGAATAAGCCGGCAAACCTTGCTGTTTACTTTCACTGCCGGAGGATTTTCCAGTACCATCGATCAGTGTTGATGTAACCGTCACCAGCGCTTCGGCCTCGAACATCACATCGCCTTCGGTAGCGGTTAAACCGAGCTTCACCAAGCCCGGCTCCTGTCCCGCAGTAAAAGTAACTATTTCAGATTCAAGGTTGTCAAGCCTGCCGTCGCCCTCAAGGATGCGCCATTGGTATAGCACTTCGCGGTCAATAACTTTTCGTCGTTTGTCACGTGATATCGCCCGAAAGGTCCGCGACTCTTCAACTTTTACGACACTTGAAGCCGGTGATATTCGTACGCTTGCCAGTGGTCCAACGTAATCAAAAAAATCTCTTTGTTGTTCAACTTGTTCGTCATTCCCGTCCTGGCATTCATCAGATACTGCAGCGCCTGAGAGTACGTCTGTGTCTTCGCTATCGCCTTTGCCGTTTTGACCTTGCTGATCAGTGATTGCACCATCGATATCACCTGGCGTTGGTTGTTTTTGGGTTACTGACTGGCGTTGGATATCAAACCAATCGTATTCCTCCGCAGGCAACGTGATTAGCGCCTCACGAAAAGCTTTGGTCAGCGTTTTTAGAATATGCTGGCTGGCCTGTTCATCTTCAGCTGCTTGCTGCGCTTCAATCTCACGCTGCAGCTGTTCTTCAATCGGTTTTAAAGCGTCAGCCAGGTGCTGGAGCTTTTCATCGTGTATGACGCCCATGCGCGTGCCAGGCGTGAGATTGAGTGCGGAGGCATCGACAATTCCCTGCAGGTATTTACTCGTCCATGGCGTATGACAGAAACGCTCAAGCTCTGTGATGGACGGCAACACTCTGGTACCTGAACGATACAATCCAACTTCATTAGCTGGCTTCGGTTCTGACAGGTAGAGTTCAAGATACACCTGATCAAGGGCCGGTAAGTGCAGTAGTCTACCGTCATATTTACGCGGCTCCACCTTGAACTCTTTGCGAGCTGTGCGATCACGCACAGTAATCTCAACATTCGATTGTCGAATACGATCACGCAGTTCAGAGGCGAGATACCACTGTATTTTCTCCCCTGAAAATTGGCGTAACCCGGTCAATAAAGGTTTGATAGTAAGTTCTGTACCTTGCTCTTCAAAGAGTGTTCGGCGTTGTGAGATCGAGTACCCCTGATCACCTTTGGCCATACGCATTTCAAACGTCTTACCATCGGCTGCCGGGGATTGCATCGACAGGGTTTCACCAACCGTCCAGAAGCTTAAAAGACCGATACCAAACTCGCCCTGCAGACCTTTGATGCCGTTGGTTTTGAGCTGTCTTTTGATCGAGTCGCAGATGTGAGTGGCAACATACTTAAAGTTCGGAATACCGTCATCATCACGCGGAATGCCACATCCGTTATCCTTTATTTTCAGGTATGCATCGCCTTTTTCTTTGCCGCGAATGATGTCGATACGCGTAGCGCCAGCATCGATGCTGTTCTCAACAAACTCGGCGACTGCTTTAAGTGGATTGCTCTGCGATAAGGCAATGATGGTAATTGCGTTCCAATCGTCACCGATCCGGAGCTTGCCGCGTGTGTCGGCTGATTTTTTGGCAGAAGGCATTATCGAAATACCGTATTGATCAGCAAGTCGTGGATTATTTTGCGATGATCCTCATCGCCGAGAGATAGCACTGGCAACGGTTTCTGCAGCTTCTGCAGATCACAGTGACGATCAGTAAAGCTCCGGCACCGGCTAAGGCAGGGCACTGAGATACGCAATGACATACCAATCTTTGAAGTGTTCTTGTTCAGAGGAAAGCGTAAAGTGGCCGGTTGCAACAGTCATGCAGGCAGTACCAGGCGGTGATCGGTAAGTCACTATACTATACATAACATGCCGCCCATCAACCTTCACTGGTTGCTCGTTATATAGGTGTGTAACATTTAAATCTGTTCTGCGGATTTTCCGTTAGATTCGAACTAGCGCATGAAGGCCCTCACACTAAGCGCGGAAAATTGCCTTGCGGTACCGGTAGGGATCGGGTAAACATCGGGATCCGGAAACCAAAAAAGTATCAATTAACGGTGCGCACCTGAATCAAAATCGCGCCAACTTATAGCAGTCTGTTTCAATAGCCGTACTCGACCCCGTCATTAACTCTGCAATCAATCGACCGGTAATCGGTCCCATGCTGAAACCCATATGACCGTGTCCGAAAGCTACCCATAGATTTTTGTGTTTATGGGCCGCACCAATGACCGGTAACGAGTCTGGTGTACATGGTCTGCGACCGAGCCATGGTTCAGGGTCAAGCTCATCTGTAATCTGAATAGCCTCAGCCACGAACGGCCTCACCTGTTGTAGCTGAACCGGGGTTGGCTCGGAGTGTTCAGATCCCCACTCCACTCCGGTGGTGACTCGCAAACCTTTTTGCATAGGAGACATGACATAACCGGCGTCGACATCATAGAGTGGCCTGCCAAGCTCTGCAGATGACTGATAGTGCATGTGGTATCCGCGCTCAACTACCATCGGGATTCGATAACCGAGTTGTTCCAATACTGGCTTAGACCATGCACCAAGTGCGATAACAATACAGTCTGAGGCTATCTTCCGGTTTACACAGTGTACCTGCCATTGTTCCCTGTCCTGCTCAAGCTGCTGTAACTCATCAAGCACTATGGCGCCACCTGCGTCACTGAACAACTGTGCGTATAAATTACATACCTGCCCCGGACTGCTGACTGAGGCAGTATTCTTAATCCACAAAGCACCGGTAAAAATCGGTTTGAGCGCTGCCTCCATCGATTGTATTTGTGTCGCACCAAATCGTTCGAAATCGATTCCACATTGATCCATATAACCCTGCTCACTGGCAGAGCTTTCAAACGATTCTGGGTTCCGGTACAACTTCAGCCATCCGTTTTGGCGCAGTAGTGCAAGCCCGTCGCACTCATGAAGCAAAGCCTGATGCTCTTCCAGACACAGACTGACAATTGCATTCAACGCATCGATATTCTGCTCAAACTTTTCAACATTGGCGTTTTTGAACAACTGTCTTGCCCACGGTGACAGCTGCGCTAAATAACGGTAGTGAAGTCGCGCCTCTCGACTGCGATTAGACAAAATTTGTGGCAGCTTTCTGTGAATACCTGGTGCTGCCGTTGGAAAAACCGAGCCGCGACTAATGACACCGGCATTGCCGAAGGAAGTCTCCGATGCAGGGGGTCGACGATCAAGTAACGTGACGTTGAATCCGCGACGCTGCAACTGAATTGCACTACAGAGTCCGACGATACCCGCACCAATTACCGTGACGCTGCGTTTCAAGAGATGAAGATTAACTGGATCATCCAGTTATGTTACGGAGTCAGTATTTGTAATGCCACTGACGGGCTGTTGCATGACGTATTCGTCAAACACTATGGCAGGGAGTAACCCGTACCGCTGTCATTTCTATACCTGTAGAAGATCGGGCTTTTAGAAAATCGCAGCCGGCATCTGCTCCGCAACTCGCTTCCAGATTTGGGCCAGAACATCATCTCTTTTTGGCGGTGCAGGATAAGCGCCGGCTACCGACCCGTTAAGACCATTCGCTATTGAATTGGAAATTGATGCAAGCAGAGAGTTGCCGACATACTTTCGCGATCTGCTTTCGGTTGCCAACATCCGACCACCATCATCGCTGCGCACAACGGTATCGGAAATCTGGCGGCCGGTATACGTATCGTAGATCTGCACACGAACAGCCGTAAGCAGAACTGTCTGCCGGTTTAGATCATAGTAATCATGCACATCACGATTGAGTTGACCGATAACAGGCTCGAGGTCTTGCTTCACCGGAAAAGATTGTTCGTTCGGCAGAATGCTCGCAAGCATCAGATACCGTCGACGCAGCTGCGCATTTTTTAGCACCTCAAGTGACTGGCCGTTTAAATTGCCCTCCAGACGATAATTCTGCAACACTGTCTTGAGCGGTGCGCCAACGCGTCTGTTCAGATACTCAAAGCTGTCGATACTGCCGCTGAGTTCAGGATTCGCTGTAAGAATGGAGGATGCCAGCTGATCGGTATAGCGCCAGCGCTGGTGGCTTGAAAGTGATGATCTGCCATTCGCATTCATCACCGCTCCAACTACCAGACCGGGTGAGTTGCTCCGGGCGTTGTAGGCGTGGTTGTGATCATGCTTATGGTCGTAGGCATGGTCAGCCGCATTGCAGCCGTCACCGTGACAATGATCGGCACCATGGCTATAAGGGCCAAAGCTCTGGCAGGCGGACAACATCAGCACCATCAATCCGGGCAGAACAACACGTCCAAATACCATTGACTTGTACAGTTTTTGATACATCCAGTAAGACTAGTCGATTCTGAAGCACAAAACCAGTGTCAGCGTTACGGCAGCATTACCGCGCACAACACGGATCGGCAAAGGTTCCAGTGAGTATTTCCGGGGCGAGTTGATGGGATGCGAACATGCTGCGAAGCTGTGTGGCGCTGTAATCACAGCGCCAACGCAGACCAGAGCACGCCTTCTTGTACTTACTTCGCCGCAGCTGGTTGGCCCGCTGGTTGGCTCAGGGGGATACCACCGGTATTACTCAGCCGGTCAATCTGGCGGGCTTAATCTGGCGGGGATTTACTTCAGAGTGTCGTGCTTCAGAAACGAGTATATAGGGCAAATTCCAAGGTATACCGTTGCCAGCAGAGCAACGCCGAGGATCAACCACAGCTTGGAGCCGAACAACCCGACGAGAAACAGTGCGCCACCCGCACCAAGGCGAATGTTCTTGTCGGCACCGCCAATATTTTTAACAAAATCGGGCATGCTTTTACCACCAGCACCCACTTTCTTTACGTTGCTTGATTCTTCCACTTTAGATCTCCTTAGGACTTCAATAGGTTTCACAGCTAACCCGCAGAGTTTAAACCAACCAATGCAAATCCGCGAATTAGTTCACGAATGTTTATCTACCCCCTGGAATTTACCTGTGCCGATGCTGAGCCGGGTTTTTCAGCCCCTTTTTCGGGCAGCAATGCGCATTCGCAGGGCATTTAGTTTGATAAAACCCTCTGCGTCACGCTGATGATACGCCCCTTGATCGTCCTCGAAGGTGGCTATTTTCTCATCGAACAGGCTATCAGCGGACTGACGACCCAGTACGCTTACGGAGCCCTTATATAGCTTCAATCGCACATCACCGTTCACGAATTGCTGTGAGTGGTCTATCGCTGCCTGCAGCATATGGCGCTCGGGACTCCACCAGTAGCCGTTGTAGATTACACTGGCATAGCGCGGCATCAGTTCGTCTTTTAAATGCGCCACTTCGCGGTCAAGCGTAATGCTTTCAATGGCCCTGTGGGCTTTCAACATTATTGTACCGCCGGGGGTTTCATAGCAACCACGGGATTTCATACCCACATATCGGTTTTCAACAATATCGTCACGACCCACGCCATGCTCACCACCTACTTTGTTTAGATGGGTCAACACTTCAGCAGGAGACATCGCAGTATCATCAATCGCGATGATATCTCCGGTTTGAAAAGACAAGGTCAATTCAAGCGCTTTGTCAGGTGCTTGCTCTGGTGCAACAGTCCAGCGCCACATGTCCTCTTCTGCTTCCACCCACGGATCTTCCAATTGATCACCCTCGTAGGAAATATGCAGCAGATTGGCATCCATTGAGTAAGGCGATTTGCCATCGCGCTTTTGTTCAATTGGAATCTGTCTTTGCGCAGCATAAGCCAGGAGTCGCTCACGGGAATTAAGATCCCACTCTCGCCATGGCGCAATCACTTTTACATCAGGAGACAGTGCATAAGCACCCAGCTCAAAACGCACCTGATCATTCCCCTTACCGGTAGCGCCGTGTGAAATTGCATCCGCACCTGTGGTATCGGCAATCTCTACGAGTCTTTTGGCAATCAGCGGGCGGGCGATCGATGTGCCAAGCAAATACTCGCCTTCATAGATTGTATTACAACGCATCATCGGATAGACAAAATCCCGCACGAACTCTTCGCGCAGGTCTTCAATGAAAATATCCTTATCCGGGATACCCAGCAGACGGGCCTTCTCGCGGGCAGGTTCAACTTCTTCACCCTGCCCCAGGTCCGCAGTAAACGTTATGACCTCACACTGATACTCATCCTGCAGCCACCTGAGAATGACAGAGGTATCGAGCCCGCCGGAGTAGGCAAGGACGACTTTATTGACTGATGACATGAATGTTCCCGATATCGGCGATGGCGGCTTTCCAGAACGGAGGGCACTGGCTCCGCGGAGCGGACGCCTATGTTACAAGCCGACTGGCGGGCGGGACAAGCTTCTCGTTTCAGACGGCCCGTCGCTCGCAAGCCTAATCGTCGCTGGCAGGGTGCAACTCCTGTCAACAGGCAATTATTATCAATCTTTTGTAAAACATGGCATATAATTCTCTGTTCAACGTTACGCTCGGTTACCCCTTCCAGGCGGAAGCACAAACACCGTCGCACCGGCAACCAACTCTTTGCGCTGCTGTCTCAGGTTAAGAAATTTACTTCGGATCCCGTCAATGACTAATAAAACACTCACTCTGACAGACAACGACAGCGGAAAAACCGCAGAGTTGGAGTTACTCGAAGGAACACATGGCCCAGGCTGTATTTCGCTGAAGAACCTCTACAAAGACACAGGTTACTTTACCTACGACCCCGGCTACGGCATGACGGGCAGCTGTAAAAGCGCCATTACATTTATTGACGGTGAGGAAGGCATACTGCTGCATCGCGGCTACCCGATTGACCAACTGGCAGAAAAGAGCAGCTACCTCGAAGTTTGTTATTTGCTGCTGTACGGAAAGTTGCCGGATAAAAGTGAGTTCAACACGTTCAGCGATACCATCAAAACCCATACGATGGTGCACGAGAACATTCGTGATTTCATCAGCGGCTTTCGTTATGACGCCCACCCGATGGCTATGCTGGTAGGCACCGTCGGTGCACTTTCATCTTTCTACCATGACTCGCTTGACATCAACGACCCGAAGCATCGTGAGATATCTGCACACCGGCTGATAGCAAAGTTACCGACCATTGCATCTTACTGCTACAGACATCATCGTGGTCTGCCATTCATGTATCCGGACAACAATCTGAGTTACGTTGAAAACTTCCTGCAACTGATGTTTGCGGTACCTGCGCAGGACTATCAACAAAGCCCGGTTGCAGCCAAAGCATTGGAAGTGATGCTGATTCTGCATGCCGATCACGAACAAAACGCCAGTACTTCAACCGTTCGCCTTGCAGGCAGCTCAGGTGCAAATCCATTTGCTTCAATCGCCGCCGGCGTTGCCAGTCTTTGGGGTCCTGCTCACGGTGGTGCGAACGAAGCAGTGATCAACATGCTTGAGGCGATTGAGCAGTCCGGTGAGACTATTGAAACCACAATTGCCCGTGCGAAAGATAAAAATGATCCTTTCCGATTGATGGGATTCGGGCACCGCGTTTATAAAAACTTTGATCCGCGTGCCCAAATCATCGCCAAACTCTGCCATGAGTTACTCGATGACCTTGAGGGTGATCAGCCGTTGTTTACGCTCGCACGTGAACTTGAAGAGGCCACACTGGCAGATGAATACTTCAGGGAACGCAAGCTTTACCCGAATGTCGACTTCTACTCGGGCATCATCCTGCGGGCGCTGGATATTCCGATGAATATGTTCACTGTGATGTTTGCGATGGCCAGAACAGTAGGCTGGATTTCGCACTGGAGCGAAATGCACAGTGATCCGGAATTTCGTATAGGTCGTCCGCGTCAAATCTATACTGGCCACTCCAGACGTGACTATCCGGGCTAGTCTCAGATCAGGCGGTTAACCAGAACTGATAAACACAATGTCCCTCTGGTGAAACCGTTGGAATATCCTTAATAAAAGCCGGCTTTACGCCGGCTTTTTGCATTAAGCCGTGCGAAAAACCAACGGTGTGCCTGACTTCATCCGTTGCGACACTGGTATTCCTGATGTTCTGCAATATCCGGGCAGAAATTCCTGCATAAACTATCCTCAAGGGAAATAGCCAACGCTCGATAACCTAATAACAACATGCTCGTTGGCCGAATTCGGCAGGAGTCCGAACCATGCAGCGGTTTTTAACCTCACTGCTGGTGATGATGCTCTATCTCCTCAGCAGCAACTCATCAGCCCAACAATTTGAGAGCTTTCGCCAGGTTGGGGACGTTACAGGCCTTGCTGCCGGCACTGTTACCAGCATTACCCTCGCTGCAGAGACCGCTGAATTGAGTTACTTCAATGTCGCCGGACTGAGCACTATATACGATGTTGACTTGACGCCGTCGCAGATCATCCGCGACCGCATGCCGGTATTTATGCCGTCAGCGGACTTCGGCAACACACAACCTAGTATGAACCTTGACGCGGTAGGCTTTTTCACCGGTAGCCTGTTTGATCCAAACGATCCTGACGGCGACGTACCTGCACACTGGTTTCGCATGACTTACTACAATGGCATCTGGAGTGGTGCGTTCCGTATTGCCGATCGCATCTATTCAATTGACCGTAGCCGACGCGACAATATTGTTGAAGTCAGAAGCACTCCGTCGCAAAACAAAACACTACGACCAGTGCGGCAGATGAAAGTGACTGCGTTGATAGATGAAGGGTTTGTTTTCGCAGATTCTGTCGGTGATTCTATTGGCATGGACCACGTTGGCCACATACATGCGCTGGAATCAATTCATGTTATGGAAGGCATGATGAACGATTCATTGGGAATCACGCTCTCACTTGATCAACTGATCTACCAGTCATCAACAGAGCTGATAAGCCCTGCCAACTGGCTTGGAAACAACGCTACCTCATTTGGCATAGAAGACAACTACGCGAGCATAATATTCGCAGGCTCGCAAGTAACCGGTATCCATACTGCAGACAGCACTGACTCCGGTTACAAACACGCATCCCTGAACAAGCTCGATTTCCATCAGTTTAGTACAGCGCATCAGTTTGGCAGACTGCTTGGCATTGCAGAGGAAGACAACACACTGCAAAGCGCACAAAACCCGTTGCATGCTGCGCACTGGAACAAGTCGCAGATGACCGGTTTATTATCCAGCCTGCCAGGCCCACCTCTTATTCTAACGATCAGCTCGGATGAACCGGAAGTTGAAATCACCGAAACAGAATCGATAAATCTTATTCCACAAAGCATTCTCGATTCTGAGATTGTTGAAAGCGGGGAGATAGTTGAAAGCGAAGGTTCCGGCAATACCGACTCTCTCGCAATCGGGGGAGGACTGCTGCAGAACGATGGGACTAACAGTAATCCCGAACCAATGCAGACGCCGGCTGCGAGCGGCGGTGGCGCAATCAGCCCACTCTTGTTACTTCATATGCTTCTTCTTTTTTCATTTAGCAGAAGACGCGCAACCAATTGAACCAACACAATTTTTGAGTTCTGCCGCATTGCCCGCCTGCACTTAACCGAGTCGGGAATCCACTGACCTGTTTCAAACGGCTCGTAAGTTTTTTAATGCCAGACCCGCTATATTCGGTGCTTTGGCTGACATCCGGAATACCTTGTGTTTAAAATCAGGCATGCAACACTCGACGCCACAATTAACCCGGTTGGCGCAGAACTCAGTAGTCTGCTGACTCGTGCCGGTTCAGAAACTCTATGGCAGGGTGATGAGACTTTCTGGGGTGGCATAGCACCGATCTTGTTTCCAATTGTCGGATCACTTAAAGACGGAAAGATGATCCATCGCGGGCAGCAGTACAAAATGCCACGCCACGGAATAGCCCGACATGCAACCTTCGAGTGTATTGACCATTCAGCAGAACAGCTGAGCATGTGTTTAAAAGCAGACGATACAACGCGCGCTGTCTATCCATGGGATTTCGAATTACAAGTGCACTTCGCGCTCAGCGAGTATGAAATTGCAATCCGCTATGAAGTTTTCAATCGCGATACTACCGCAATGTATTTCACCATTGGATCGCATCCCGCTTTCGCACTTGAAATTAACAACAATACAAAATTTACCGACTATGCGATCTCATTTAACCAGACCGAAAAGCTCGCCTGCTATCCACTCACTGAGGAGGGGTTACTGGAAGCAACTCCCAGGTTGCTAGCTGCGCGTGACAACTCAATCGTACTTAGTAATACTATTTTTAACGACGATGCGCTGGTAATACGCGATATTAAATCTACTGCTATCAGCCTGCTCAGGCGAGGAAAAACCCAGGTAACCATAGACACCGGCGGCGCTCCACATCTTGGACTTTGGTCTAAACCGGGCGCCCCGTTTGTGTGTATTGAACCCTGGTTTGGAACCAGTGACTTTGTCGATGCCAGTGGTGAATTTGCCCGCAAGCCTGACCTGACAACACTTGCGCCGGATCAGTCATTCAGCCATACAATAAAGATCACCCTGCCCGAGAGCCGATAAACCGGAAACTACACTGGTGAATTTAAGGTGGAGTAACCTGAATATTCAACGGCACTGTATCGGGCTCCGGGTTGCCACCAGGATTTCCGTCACTGTCTCCAGCCAACGCCAGAGCCAGGCCGACGGCGGCCACGCCCAGTAAAACATAAATCATTCGACTTTCAGGCGCAGAGGGTTCACTCACTGCAGTGACATTGGCGGTTGGAGGTGTAAGCTGGCGTACCAGCGGGAAAAACGGAAAACCTTTAAGCACGCGATTACCGCCTGTATCGAGTGCCTCGATGTAGTATTCGATGCGGCTTTGCCCCAGCCCGGTGTCCACAGACACGGTAAATTCTTCCGAACCCTCCTCAGCGAGCATCTCAGCACTTTCATACTGCGCACCCGATCGGTCGCGGTGAAATAGCATTACATGCCTCAAACCGCGATCATCCACTACCCCGGCACTAAATTGTTGTTGTTCCCCGGAAGTACCTGATTCCAGTGCCTCATGATCAATTACCGGCGGATCAATATCGATTTCACCCAGCCAGTTCCCATCAGTCGTCGGGGTGGTCGGGGTCACCTGGGCCACCCGAATGGTCTCAATCGAGGTGTTCCCGGGACTGTCAGCCTTGCCGACATTCACGAGTGATTGGCCAATGGCCTGCGAGCAGAACAATGACGTCGCAAGCAGAAATGCCAGATAACGACGGAACAGGCAACGACGAAATTCGCGGCGCATAGCGTCGCCGGGTTTGCCAGTGTTAATGATGCACCTCCGTTGACTCATTGTGATCTTGACGCACTATATCATGTCATGACACTTGCAATGAGAGCAAAAAATACCTGCCTCATTGCCATGGACGAAGGCTACCAGATTATACGCGACCATCCGTAGCGCTTACGATTAAGCGTCAGGTCAGTGTCCCTGTAGGCGGGAGAAGGATAAACAATATCGCCATTCGGGAGGATCATCGCTGCAATGCGCAGTCGGGCAGTTACCCGTTTTGGATCGAGCTCCGATTTTACGTCAAGCACTTTCACCTCAAGGCGGGTATAGCGGTCGAACAGGGTATCAAACAAACCCTGCCGACTCGGCCGGTTTTCAGATAAAGATTCAATCGCACGAAGGTTTTTTGACTCCACTGCTCCACGCAACGCATTGAACTGGCCCGATGCATAGCTCACTTCGTAGTCGGATAACGGTTTGCGGAGGTAGGTTTCCTGTTCAACGACCTGTGCCTCCAGTGCTGCCAACCGGCTGTCGCTCATTTGCAACGCCCGCGCACTATCAAGTGAAAGCCGCGCCGAACGAAGATCACCTTCCGACACTGCATCTTCTGCCCGGCTCAAATAATTGTTGTAGGTTTGCTTGAGCTCTCGCTGCCGTCTGTTAGCGTTTGCTACCCGCGCTTGAGCTGCTGCTTCCCTGCGGCGTTTTTCAGCAAGGTTTTTCGCTAGCTGTTCTTCCTGTTGTCGGGCTTCATCCATAGCACTGCGAGCTGCAGCCGAAATTTCTTCGATACGCGGGTCATCCGGTCGTCCGGTGCGCAAATCATCCAGCATAGCCAGCGCCTGCTGGTACTCACCCTCTGATACCAACGCCTGCACTTCGTTGAATTGTTCGTTTGCGATTTGGCGCTGCCGTGCCACTTCAACCTGCTGTTGCAATCGCTGTTGTAAATCAGTGTCGGAACTTACCTCCCGAAACTCAGTCAGGGATTTCTCGGCGAGGGGTATATCTCCACTGTTTATTGCAGCTGTGATTTGATCTCTGGCTTTATCTTCTATCTCTTTCAGGCGCGATTGAGCCGTCGAATTACCAGGCGCTCTACCCAGAATTTGTCGATACAAGGGTAATGCACCATCGATATACGCTCCGTTATCAAACTCGGTATCCGCACGACGCAGCAATTCATCAAGGGCCGTGCGTTTTTGATAGTCCTGATAAAACCAGCCACCTGCCGCGGTAAGCGCGAGCCCACCGGCCAACAAGCCCGCTAACCGACGCGGTGCTGATCGCTTTGCAGGCTGTGGTTTTCGAGATAAACCTGGTCTTGTTAGCGACCGATCAACACCCTGTGGCTCTAACGACTGAGACCGCTTCAGCAGGCGCGATGGTGTTGTGTTTTCAGTGGCTGGCGTCTCGTCACCGAACGCACTGCGCCATTCGGTCAGGTTCTGTGGACGCTGATCAGGCTTGAATTTCATCGCCCAGTCTATCGCGCCAAGAAAAGCATCACTGTAACGCCCGGCGCCAACCGCAATCGCAGGTTTTAGCGGATCAGGTGACTTATTCACCATCGCGGCCAGGCGGCCGGTCGGACCCACCGGCGTCTCGCCGCTGATCGCGTAATACAGCGTCGCACCCAGCGCGTAGATGTCTGTCCAGGGACCGACTTCCAAGCCGTCACCCTCCTGATACTGTTCAATCGGTGTGTAACCGGCAGATACAAATGCGGTGTGAGCACCTGCCTCTGCATCGGTTGGACGCGCTGCGCCGAAGTCGAGCAGCACTGGTGTGCCGTCATTTCGGATGATCAGGTTTACCGGTTTTATATCGCGGTGCAGGAAGCCATACTGGTGCACCTGATCGAGTCCGTCGACTATCCGGAGGATCAGTGATTTTAATGAAGGTTCGTCAATCCCGTCGCCCAGTTGCACATAGGACTTAAACTCCTCCCCCTCTTCGTACTCCATCACCAGATAAGCGGTGTTGTTGGCTTCAAAAACAGTCATGACGCGGACGATATTCGGATGTCTGAATTTCACCAGCGTCCGGGCCTCGCGCAAAAAGCTCTCGACACCCAGATCAAAATCCTCACGCACTGCCTGGTTCAGTGGTGCGAGGGAGTTGTCGTTCAGACGCTCAACCGCCCAGCCAGGCATGTACTCTTTTATAGCTACCTTGTGATCAAGGTTGGTGTCAGTTGCCAGGTAGGTAACACCAAATCCACCACGACCAAGCACCTTCTCAATGCGATACCACTGGACCAAATCACCCGCCTGCAAAATTCGATGATTATCCATTGGTCATGTAAGTACAAAAAGGAAGTCTGTGAGTGTCAAGGATACGGCAACAGATAGCTTACTACAGCGTTGCATTCACTATAGAAAAATTCCGCAAGCCTCGTCTGTCAATTGCTACATTGTTATCAATTGCAGACGAATCTTTTTCATATTTTTGCAATCCACCGTCGGCACAGGCTGCAGAGATTGCTCGCCCCGAAATTGCTTGCATCGGTTGGTCTACCAACAACCACAGGCAGATGGGCCGGACTATTTACGCAACTTCCGGTTTATAATCCGCACGGAGTTTATAGAAGCTGCAAAATCGCCAGCGTGTACCACACTTGGTGTACCACACCTGGTGTATCACACCTGGTCTGGCAACAGCTTGCAAAACGTTATAACGCCGGGTAGTGAAAAAATGAGAAACTACCTCGCACACCATGGCAACACTCCAGTGGGCCGTGCGGGAAGTTCGGTAACACACTTTTCATAGCCACAGTCGCAGAGCAAGGCGGAAAATACCGGCATAGTCAGGACTACGTCGAATTTTTCAACGCCGCTATGGCGACTGTTGCTTCGAGGCGTGTTATCGAACTTTCCAAGCGATCCACCAATTCAACAACCCGGGCCGCTAACATGGCCCGATAACAACACGGGAAGGCGAATGGACCTTTTTACGCTGGACAATCTGATCACACTGTTTTTACTGATATTGCTTCAGGCAGTGCTGGGTTTTGACAACCTGCTATACATTTCACTCGAATCAAAACGTGCACCTGAGCATCAGCAAAAACAGGTGCGCAAACTCGGGATCGGCATCGCCGTCGCACTTCGACTCATCCTCTTGTTCGTGCTGGTCAATCTGGTTGAAAAATTCCAGACTTCGGTTTTTAAGGCTAACTGGGAGGGCATACTGGAATTCGACTTTAACTTTCACTCCATCATCGTTCTGTTGGGCGGTATCTTTATTATCTATACGGCCACCAAAGAAATTATGCACATGATGGTACTGGAGGAACTCGATGCCGCAGAAAAACGCAACAGCTCAGCCGCCAAGGTAATCGCCTCGATTGTGATCATGAACCTGGTGTTTTCATTTGATTCTATTCTCAGTGCCATGGCGCTAACCAAGGTTTTTGCTGTCATGGCCTGCGCGATTGTTGTCAGCGGCATCATGATGATTTTACTCGCGGATCGCGTCTCGGATTTTCTGCAGAAAAACCGCATGTACGAGGTACTTGGCCTGTTTATTCTGTTTGTCGTTGGCATCATGCTGATCTCTGAGGGTGGACATCTGGCACATATGAAGATTCTGGGCACAGAGGTACAGCAAATGACCAAAGCAACGTTCTACTTTGTGATTGTTGTGATGGCACTGTCTGATGTGGTGCAAAGTCGTTATCAGCGTAAAATATTGCGGGAGAAACAGAGAATGGCAGAAAAAGCTGCAGCGACAGACGCTCCAACCCACGCTGCAACTTAAAAAACCGCTACGCAAACTCACTGCGTAAAAACAGTAGCAATCAAGGCCCGGTATCGGGCCTTTTTTGTTTTCAGCTGCTACACGTCGCCGACACAAGTCAAAAGTAAATGCATCTACCTGCCAAAACACTTACCGCGACGATAGCGTTCGGTTTTTTAATGACACTGTCTTCGGGCTTTGGACAGACCTTTTTTATATCGTTGTTTAATGCTCAGTTCCGCGAGGCGTTTACGCTGAGTCATGGAGAAATTGGCGGTCTGTATTTTGTCGGAACCCTGCTCAGCGCGGTTGCGGTTATCTGGCTGGGTAAGCTTATCGATCAAACCAATCTCAGATTGTATACCGCCCTGGTCACCATCGGTTTAGCACTGGCATGTCTGATAATGTCAAAGGTGAACTCAAGTACTACTTTAATACTTGGTTTTTTTATGCTCCGTCTTTTCGGACAAGGCTTATCCGGTCACACTGGAATTACGACCGCCTCGCGGGTAGATGCAAGATATCGGGGTCGCAGTGTTAGTTTATCCGGTCTGGGTTTTTCAACAGCCGAGATTATTCTGCCATTCACTGCCATTTTTCTTATTAGTAGCCTCGGCTGGCGTCAGTCATGGCAACTTTACGCACTGGTACAGGTTTTAGGCGTTGTTTTTATAGCACAGCTACTACTTACTAAAGTTGATTTTACCGGCAAGCGTGCAGCCTCTACAAAAATCGACCCGGATTCATGGAACCGTGTGCAAGTCATGCGCGATGGAAGATTCTGGAAAATAGCACCGGCGCTTTTTACTCCGCCAATCGTATCCACTGCATTATTTTTTCATCAGGAAAGTCTTGCCAGTAGCAAAGGTTATATCCTATCGCACTGGGCATCCGGCATTGCCGCCTACTCAATTGCTGCGGTCCTTTCCTCCTTGGTCACCGGACTGCTGGTGGACCGATATACGGGCGCTAAAGTGGTTCGACTTTATCTGCTGCCATTTGCCATCGCGGTTTTAGTTGCAGCGTATGTAAAGATCCCGGGACTGCCTTTCGTGTACTACGCGTTGGTTGGGACCACCGTCGGAATCGGTACACCCTCAGTCAGTGCACTTTGGCTGGAACTATATGGTGCGAGCCATATTGGTGCTATAAGAGCGTTAACACACGCCTGTATGGTGTTTGGTACCGCGCTCGGCCCGGCCGTATTCGGCTACCTGCTGGATGCCGGTGTTGCCTGGAACACGCTTTTGGTAAGCAGTGCTGTCTGGATGACTGTGGCCTCAATCCTTTTGGTTGCAACGAATCTGACCTACATACCACCCCCAAAATCGCAACAACTGAGTTGAGTGGTAACCTTACTACCTACTCAATATCTACTTCCATTCTGATTGCAGCATGCATCATGGTAAGTAGTGGAATCGCGTACTTTCCTCCCAGCCTTTCCGCAACCGGTGCCAACGACTGTTCACCAGCATCGATAGCAAAAAGGATTTCTGCTTCAATTTCTCCAGACTCAGCATCCGACAACCCTGCGGTGATCGCATCCAGACTCAAATCACCTTTTCTCGCAAGTGCTATCAAATGTTTATCCGCCACGGACGCTGCCAAACCACACTTGCCGGCAATCTCGCTTAAAGGGGTTCCCGCTTTAACTTCTCTTAATACCTGTGATCTTATTTTTGCAGGATCAGAGTTACTCTGGTTGTTGTTATCGTTATTGATGGCATCCAGAAACTTTTGCCCATACTTCTCAAGTTTGGCAGCACCAACACCCGAAACCGCAGCCATCGCATCAAGGGTTCGCGGTTTGTTCTCAACCATTTCCATTAACGTGGCATCGTGAAAGATCACATAAGCAGGGACACCCTGCTCTTTTGCGATATCACTTCGAGTAATTCGCAACTCTTCCCATAAGTTATTGTCTGCAGGTGCCACCGTTTTACCACTACGGGTTGTTTTTTGTCTGGTCGGTTTCTCATCAACCCTGAATGATAATTGTTCGCTTCCCGTTAAAACAGGCCGCGATAACTCCGTCAGACGCAACCCACCTTTGCGTTCCATGTCGGTAGTTAATAACGAGCGTGCGATGAGTTGCCTGAACACACTGCGCCAGGTATTTGCATCATGCTCTTTGCCGATGCCATAAACATTCAACGTATCATGCTTAAAGCGCGATATTCTGTCATCCTTCTTACCCAGTAATACATCGGTTAGATATGATGCACCAAAACGTTGTCCGGTCCGGTAGGCTGCAGACAATGCCATACGGGCCGCCTGCGTTGCATCCCAGGTTTTAACCGGTGTTATGCAGGTATCACAGTTACCGCACGGTTCGTCCAGTCTCTCACCGAAGTAACGCAGTAATGTTCTACGACGGCATTCGGTAGCCTCACATAGTCCGAGCATGGCCGTGAGCTTATGCCGTTCAATCTGTACCACTTCCTGGCTGGCATCAGAGTCGCTAAGCATCTGTTGTAGCGAGATAACATCCTGCAGGCCATAGACCATCCATGCTGTGGACGGCAAGCCGTCACGACCGGCACGACCGGTTTCCTGATAGTAGGATTCCACACTCTTTGGCATATCAAGGTGTGCGACAAATCGCACATCCGGTTTGTCTATACCCATACCAAAGGCGATCGTTGCAACCATCACTACCGACTCTTCGACAATAAAACGCTGCATGTTAGAAGCACGTGTTTCGCTATCGAGCCCCGCATGATAGTAAAGCGCTTTGATCCCCTGTTTTTCCAGATACGCCGCTGTGTCTTCTGTTTTCTTACGCGAAAGACAATAGATGATGCCTGAGGCTTTCGGGTATTCGCTTTTAATAAAATGCAACAACTGCTGGCGCGGGTTGTTTTTACCCTCAATACGATATTGAATATTCGGTCGGTCAAAGCTACTTATAAAAACTTCTGCGCTTTCTAATCTTAAATGTTTACGGATATCCTCACGGGTGTTTTCATCAGCAGTTGCTGTAAGTGCAACACGCGGCACATCCGGGAATTGTTCGGCCAGCGAGGCCAACTGTGTGTACTCCGGGCGGAAGTCATGTCCCCATTGTGAGACACAGTGAGCTTCATCAATGGCGAACAGTGCAATGTCCAGTTGCGCCAACAGCTGTTGCCCCGCTGGTGACACCAGCCGCTCAGGGGCCATATAGAGCAAATCAAGTTCACCGTGTATTGCCCGTGATTCTATATCCCGGTTTTGTTGTGCCGAAAGACTTGAATTGACGAACGCTGCACGAACCCCGTTCTGGCAGAGCTGCTGTACCTGATCCTGCATCAGGGCAATAAGCGGGGACACGACAATGCCAACACCGTCGCGCAGCAACGATGGTATCTGAAAGCACAGGCTTTTGCCGCCGCCGGTAGGCATAAGAACCAGCGCATCCTCACCACCGATTACGCGCTCAATAACCGATTGCTGATTACCGCGGAACTGCTCATAACCAAACAGATTCCGCAAACACGCAATTGCTGCGCTCTCTTTATTCAATGGTTGCCAACCTGCAAGTCAAGAATGGAATAACACACCCGATATGCCTGAAGAAGGACGACTATATCGGCTGTCCGCTAATTGTATCTGCCAGCCGAAATTTTAAACACCAATTAAATCGACCGCGTCACACATGATTACTTCGATGTTAATGGAACGAATGAACAGACTGCGACTTAATAACCGTGTCCGGATACAAAAAATCACCACAGGTGTACAGGCTTTAGCGGTCTGTCTGCTGTTAGCCGCCTGCAGTGGCGGTGGCGATAGTGATCTATACGACGAGAACGGCATTGAAACCGGCAGTGTGAGCAGTGGCAACAAAGTTTCAAATACCGGCGTACCACAGCTCGGTGCAGCACTGCCATCCCCGGTTGACGATGACTATGCTGCCGCCAGATTTCTGCAGCGAGCGACATTTGGCCCGACCCTTTCAGACATTGCGCACCTTCGCCAGCTTGGCTACACAGCATGGATTGCCGAACAGATGCAGAAACCCGCTACGTTTTTACTGCCGGTAACCCGCGAACACAACCCACCGAGATGGGCGGAACATGTGAACAGCTGGCTGATCAATTCAACAACAGCCGATGATCAGTTACGCCAGCGAGTAGCTTTCGCGCTCTCACAGTTTTTTGTCGTGTCCGATCAAAACGGGCTCGGCGATCAGCAGGCTGCATTGGCAAATTACTACGATATTCTGGTTGCAAACAGTTTCGGTAATTTCCGGGATTTGATGGAGCAGGTAACGCTAAGCCCGATCATGGGAGACTACCTGAGCATGAAGGGCAATCAGAAGCCGGACACCGAAAAAGGTATCAGGCCGGATGAAAATTACGCTCGCGAGTTATTGCAGTTATTCTCAATTGGTCTGGTTCAACTAGAACTGGATGGCACCGTGGTACTCGATGATAACGATGTACCGGTGGCAACTTATGATCAGCAGGTGGTGGAAGCATTTGCTCACGTATTTACCGGTTGGCATTTCAAAGATGTCGAGAACTGGAACTATCCGAAAGTCAAAGACTGGTATGCACCGATGCAGGCTTATCAGGATAAACATGATCAGGGCGAAAAGACGCTTTTAAACGGCGCTGTTCTTCCTGCAGGACAGTCCGCCGAGAAAGATCTCGAAGACGCATTGGATAACATCTTCAATCATCCGAATGTTGCACCCTTTTTTGCTCAACATATGATTCGTCAGTTGGTAACCAGCAATCCATCTTCTGCGTACATAGCACGAGTGGCAACGGCGTTTAACAACGACGGTAGCGGAATCAGGGGCAATATCGCCGCGGTGGTTGCAGCCACTTTGCTCGATGACGAAGCGTTAAACGGGTATCGGCAGAATCCGCAGACTTTTGGCAAGCTTCGCGAGCCATTGATTCGTCTGACCTCACTGTGGCGAGCCTTCGACGCAAGACTAATTAATTCGAAGTTCACTTACGGGTGGTTACGAAACCGCTTCAACCAGGCGCCGTTGCAAGCGCCGTCGGTTTTTAATTTTTTCTCACCATCGTTCAGTCAAAGCGGAGTTATCCGCGATATGAATCTGGTGTCACCCGAGTTTCAGATTCACGACGAGAGCAGCATTATCGAATTAACCAGTGCCATGCTCGCCCACTCCATCTGGCAAAACACAGAGTCCGTGTCCGATGCGGATCTGGCACTGATAGATATCACCGGATTAATGTTACTCGATGGCCAACGTGAGGCACTTTTCGAACTGCTTGGCAAATTAACGCTCGCAAAGCCCCCGAGTGCAGGGCTGCTCACACAGGCAAACAAACTTCTGGATGCGCGTAAAAACGCCTCATCAGAAACGCGCACAGAAGAGATGCTGTTTCTTTTTATCTCTTCACCCGAAGCAGCAGTGCAGAGATAACTATCATGAATAAATTCACACGCAGAAGATTTCTCGAACTCGGTTGTCGCACTATAGTCGGATCCGGTCTGGTCGGCGCAGGAGTAGCTGGTGGTTCGGTCACTAATGCAGCACACGCCCAGGCCACCTCCGGCAACTACAAGGCGCTGGTATGTATTCATTTAAACGGCGGTAATGACGGATTTAATATGATCGTACCGGCTGCCGGGGCAGCGTATAACGAATACGCAAACGGCCGCGGACATCTCGCCGTACCGGCCAGTGATTTATTGCAGCTTAACCCCGCCACTGCAAACACTACAGCGATCGGCCTGAATCCGCATATGGCAGCACTGAAGCCGTCGTTTGAAAACGGCAGCCTCGGATTTCAGGCAAACGTCGGGACAATGCTGGAACCCGGTAGCGCTGAAGATGTTCGCAATAAATCCATACGATTACCTGAACAGCTTTTCTCTCATAACGATCAGACCCGCCAATGGCAGAAGCTCAATCACACCCATCACTCCGATGCCGGCTGGGGTGCGCGCGCATCAGATCTAATTGCAAAAGGTCAGGCTAACCGCAACCTCACCTCCATAAGTCTAACCGGCAGCAACAACTGGCAGGCCGGCAGTGAATTTTCTGCCTTTAACATCGACAGTGAAGGTGTACGAAGTTACTCGGGCATGGACAATTATTCTGCTGACTGGCAATTGCCCCGGCGGGAAGCCTTTATTGAACTGCTGCATGCACAATACAATAACGTTTTTGAAAAAGCTTATGCTGAATTGCAAACAAGAGCGCTGGTTTTGTCGACTAACGTTGGAGCAGCACTTGCGAAACGCGGCGAGTTACAAACCCCTGTACCTGCAGATAATCCCCTCGCAGCACAACTGGCAATGGTTGCCAAACTCATTTCAGTCAAGGATGAATTTAGTCTTTACCGACAGTTTTTTTATGTAGAGCTGGGTGGTTTTGATACACACGACTACCAACTTGAAAAACAACCGGCGCTATATCGGAAAATCGCTGAAGCAATGGCATTCTTCAACCAGGCATTGGTTGAAATCGGCTATCAGGATGATGTGGTCAGTTTTACTACTTCTGATTTCGGCCGCACGGTGACCAGCAACGGTGACGGTACCGATCACGGATGGGGTAATCATCACATCGTCATGGGAAATCCGGTAAATGGCGGAGATATCTTCGGATTAATGCCACGAATTCTCGTAAACGGACCTGACGATTCAAGGAATGGACGCATCGTACCGACAACATCAGTGAGCCAGTATGCAGCAACTATGTTGCAGTGGCTGGGACTGAGTCAAAATGAAGTTGATCAGCTCCTGCCATCACTTGCGAATTTTAACCAGAAAAATCTTGGCTTCCTCTCATAAGAGTTGAACCAGACTAAAACGACGACACCGGGAATTTCACGTGCGAATAAGAAATGTACTGTGCACCTCACTAGCGTTGTGCTCACTGCTGGCGATTGCCGAATCACGCTCTGACAGCGCTCTGTCGATTTACCAGAACTCAAGCGCCGAGATTCGCATAGAGCAGATTTCTTCGCAGATCTCCAAACAGTTTGCGGGTACAGGCTCCAACGTTGCGACAAGCGAGAATATTGTTCGCACACAAGTCATGGATGCAATCGAGCACGCTTATCAACCGCAGACATTCGAAAAGCATATACTGCATGCAATTGATGAAACGCTGAACTGGCGGGAACGTAGAAAAATTCTTCAGTGGCTCGATACACCACTCGGTCGCAAAGCATCCCTGGCCGAAGCGGTGGCCTTTATGAATGCCAGCCGCAACGGTATCCAGAGTACCATTGATTCTGCGAAAGGACTTGCATCAGCATCAAAATCAGCACTGGTTGACGTAGTAGAGCTTGCCGCAATGGAAAGTGCATTGCAGCTTGATATCACTGTCTATCAAACGTCTGTTTCGGCATTTGCAACCAACGCTCCAAATTCAAAATCTTTCAACAATGACTACAAAGTATTTCACACCGCGACCGATTCACGACGCGAAGAAATAGCCATGCTGAACAAAAACTACTCGCGCTCTCTCCTCGCGCAGGCTTACGCAGATTTCAGCAAACCGGAAGTGAAAGCACTGATCAGCTTCTGGGGCTCTCCAACCGGTACTCGCTACTCAGTCGCCCTGCGTCGCGGAATAAAGGATGCCTTCACTGAAGCCAACCAGACATTCAACGATGACGTTAAAAACATCGTTGGGACTTCTGTGGTCGCATCAGCAGGGTAACGTGAGTTTAGTGCAATAAAGCAAGTCATCACGTAACTACACAGCGGGCCTTAGCGCAAGATGCCCGATCTTGCATGGGTGAGGTTAATTGCTCAGGCAAAAAAAAACGTGGTGCATCTCTGCACCACGTTTGGCTTTATTACAACTGAGACTAGAGCCTAGTAGCGATCGTCGCGGTAGTCTTCGCGGTAATCACGGTAGTCACCGCGGTCACGATAGTCGGCACGATCATAGTCGCCACGATCTACCGGTGCACGGTCACGGTACTCAGGTTCGCGATATTCTACACGCTCAACCGCTTTCTCTGCAGGTGCAGCACCCGATACGATCAGGCGATAGATGATGGCACCCAGAACTGCGCCAACGATTGGTGCTGCCCAGAATACTGGCAGTTGAGTCAGCGGCGTGTCACCACCTTCACCAAAGAACTTTGATACCAGCGCAGGGCCAGTACTTCTCGCCGGGTTAACTGAAGTATTTGAAACCGGGATCGAGATGATGTGGATCAGTGTCAAGCCAAGACCAATCGCGATCGGTGCAAAACCGGCAGGAGCACGGTCGTCAGTAGCACCCATGATGATGATCAGGAAGAAGGCTGTCATGATTACTTCCATAGCAATTACAGCGTTCATGCTGAAACCACCTGGAGAAGCTTCACCGTAACCGTTAGAAGCCAGTGTCGGCACAGCACCAGCGTTCAGTGCTTCTGCGCCGCCGTTACCTGCTTCTGTGACGAACCACTGCAACACAAATGCAGCCGCAATCGCGCCAAGAACCTGGAAAACAATGTACGGGATCAGATGACCGAACCCAAAACGACCACCGACCCACAGACCGATTGAAACAGCCGGATTGAAGTGACCACCGGATACATGGCCCACAGCATAGGCCATGGTCAGTACAGTCAAACCAAATGCCAGTGAAACACCCAGCAGACCGATCGACAGACCGTCACCGAATGTTGCAGCAAGGATTGCAGAACCACAGCCCCCCAATACCAGCCAGAACGTGCCGAAAAATTCGGCCAGATACTTATTATGAAAGTGCATAAAATTTCCTTTAAACTTCAGTTGCGTAAGTTATTGATATTATAAGCATTTGAGGACAACTGACACAATCAGCACCAACCCCGGATGCATTTATAGTCTTTCGATTGCCACACCGCTAAAGTTTAGCTAGTGCAAACACTGGAACACAGTACGGTTCAGTAAACCTTTGTAAAGTCAGCTAATCTGTAAATCACCTGTTAAGGTGCGTACAGCTTTTGCAACCAGCAATAATAAATCGAGTTGGTTGGCCGCACAACCGTGTAACCACGCAGAATAATTACAAACGCCAAAAAGTACGACAGATCTTATGAACATCGGTCCCGACAGTAGTCCATAATCGCCTATCAGGATTATCCTCATCAGGATTTCGCCAGCCGGATTTCAGGAGCCCTTGTGCCTCGACTCGACGTATATCAATCGCTCTGGGCAATGGATCCAGGCAGAGGCAGCCACGATGCCGCCACCACAGAAGAGCAATTCGCGCTGGTTAAAAGTGCCGGGTTTGCGGGGGTAGCTATTGATCTCGCCTCTTCTGATCGTGAAACCGCGTATAAGACCATGCCACTGTTTCGCCAGTATGAACTCGGCTGTGTGATCAACGCTTTCCCGGCCAGTATGGATGACGTGTTACCGGTACTGGAGATGGCCCGCGAGTTCAACGCCGTGGTCGTCAACATTATTGCGCAGGTGATACCGAGCAGCGTCGAAGAGGCTTCCCTGATGGTGCAGGACTGGATGGAGGAAGCCGAAAAAGAAGGTGTCAACATAGAGTTTGAGACCCATCGCAACTCCGTTACCAATGACCTTGGTTACACCGCCCAGCTGCTTGAGGCGGTGCCGGACATGAAGCTTGGAGTAGATCTTTCTCACTATGTTGTCGATCGTGAATTCGACTTGCCGTTGCGCGATGAGGAAGCGCAACTGGTTGACAAGATTTTAAGACGTGCAGATGCTTTTCAGGGTCGAATCTCTTCAGCCCAGCAGATTCAGCTGCAACTCGAATTTCCACAGCATCAGAAATGGGTAGTGCAGTTTCTCGATTGGTGGGAGGCAGGATTCCGCTACTGGCGTAAACGATCAGGTGCCGATTCAAACCTTATTTTTCAAACGGAGCTCGCACCGCCTGAATACGCCATGACCGGCCCGGATGGTATGGAGATGTCCAACCGCTGGGAAGAGTCTATTATCATGAAGGGCTGGGTTGAAGATTTATGGAAACGACTTGAGAAAGAGGAAATCGAAGCAACGGTCAGTAGTGACAAGCAGCATACCTGAAAGCCGCACTTCCCCACCCATCGAATACGGAGCTGCCACCTCGCTATGATGCAGCGGGCAGATGAATAGTTCACCTGACTCACGACAGCAGATAAAACCGCCATCGCTTGAAATCATTGCTCAGGATCAATCGCTGGTGGTGATAAACAAACCCGCAGGCTTGCTCGTGCATCGCAGTGCGATTGATTTTCACGAAGCTTATAACGCGCAGGAAATTCTACAAACGCAAATTGATCATGAGGTGTTTCCGGTTCATCGACTCGACAAACCAACTTCAGGGGTATTGTTGTTCGCGCTGAACAAGAAAACTGCAGCCGCTATGGCAGTTAAATTTCAACGCCACGAGGTCCACAAAACTTATATCGCAATAGTCCGAGGATACGCAGACGATACAGGATGTGTTGACAATCCGGTACGCGATAAAGACGCCCCGGACAAACCGAGAAAACCGGCGGTCACCCACTATAAGACACTGGCTCGGATAGCACTGCCCTTGCCAGTTGATCAGTTTCCTGAAGCGCGTTACAGCATGGTTCAACTAGAGCCAGAAAGTGGTCGAAGGCATCAGCTAAGACAACACATGAAACATATTAGTCACCCGATTATCGGTGATACAAGCTATGGCAAAACCGTGCACAACCGCTTTTTCAAACAACATCTTACCTGTGCCAGGCTGTTGCTACATGCAAGGAGTTTGCGTTTTACCCACCCGCATAGTGACAAGACGATATCGCTCACAGCAAGCTATGACAGCCAATTAAGGCAGGTTATTGATTTACCGCAATGGCGAAGAACGAGCGAGGTTAGCAGCTAGCTTTTTAAATCTACAGATCGATAGTTGGCGCCGTTGATTAAGCGCCATGTTCTGCAGCTACAGATACCTGCGACCTCTACTATCGGAGATCACGCACCGGCCAAAACTGCGAGATGGACGTAAGTCTCACTTACTCCACAACAATAAATTCGACGCGTCGATTCAGTAAACGTCCGGCACGTGTATTGTTGTCAGCAATTGGTTGTGTCTCACCAAACGCGCGTGCTTCAAGTCGCTCAAGCGGAATGCCCTGCGCAGTCAGGTACCTGACCACTGCAATCGCACGATTTCGCGACAGAGTAAAGTTCAGAGCTTCGGATCCATCATTGTCAGTGTGCGCTTGAATAGAAACGCGTACGTTAGGAAAGTCAAAAAGTGTTGTGACAACATCATCAAGGACCGCACGCGATGTTTCCGTCAACGTGTCTGAGCCACGCAGGAAATTAACCCCTTCCAGTACCCCGTTGAACACTGCACAACCAGAACCGTTAACCGGAGTGCCTGCTGGCGTTTCAGGGCAATCGTCAACTTCATCGAACACACCATCGGCGTCACTGTCCGCAGGGAGAGGCGGTGGAGGCGGTGGAGGAGGTGGTGGTGGCGGTGGAGGTGTCACTTCAGGCAACGACGCAGGAAGTTCCGGAAGTTCGGTTGGCGGTTCTACCAAGACAGGCGGGAGCAGTTCAGCATCAAAACCAGCTCCGCCACCAAAGCGATATAGCAGACTCAGTCCACTGTAGGTCGCATCGGTGTCATATTGAGTATACTCGGCTCGTATACCAAGTCCGATGGCCATCGAATACTCAACACCAAGACCAAGCACCAGCTGGGCATCGCTATCACGCTCAAACTGAACTGTCTGCACAGCTTTGTTTTCCATCTTGCCGACACCTGCACGACCATAAACAGAGAACCCCGCACGCTGATCCAATCCGTCGTAATCAAGGTAGTCAGCGCCTGCAAGTGCATTCCAAATATAGTAAAGGCCAGTCAGGGAAGCCACCCGGTATTCAATGCCATCACCATTTGTAAGCGATGCTGCACCGAGATCGGCGAACTGCAGCTCGGCAGTCACCCGACGACTGAAATCGAAGCCAAGCGTAACCACACCTGCCACATCTTCATCGTCTTCTATATCCAGACCATCTACCTGACTGGTATCAGGTTCGAGACTGGACTGTCCTGCGCCGATTCCAATATAAACACGCTTGTTGAAAGTGCCATCAAAAGTCTGTGCCGCTGCGGAGCCACTAAAAAGGGCACTACTGATTAAAACAGGTGCGATAAAATTCTTATTCATTATTTTTTTGGACATCTCGAATGTATTTCTACGGCGGTCATGTGTGCCAGCACAAAAACCTGCCATATTTCATGCCATCTGCAAGTGCTGTCAAAATAAAGTATAGACGGGTGCTGGAATTTGGCTGACCTGTTCAGGCATCCTACCTTCACCAGTAACCCTTTTGAGCGCTTAACTGACTAAAAATGACCACACTAAGCGCCAAAAAAACGTACACATTTACATTCACCACACAGCTGTCTCGCTGTTCGAGAAAAAATTGACGCAATGGCTTACAACGCTGCACGAATACTTTGTCGACGGGGAACCGTTTGTCGTAGCGACTATGGTTGCGTATCACGGCAATTCACCGAATCTGCCGGGAGTTGCACTGTTTCATTCGCGCGATAAGTCTCACAGATTGATCCATTCAGATCATCACCACCAGCACTTGCTGGAGACTGCCGAAGATATGTTGCTTTGCCCGACTACTTACCGCACCGAAGACCTTAACCTCGGCAAAGTCGCCGGCTGTGAAAACGGCTACTGCGAAGTTGTATATGAGTATTTCGATGCGCATTATTATCCCGGCTGGCTGACAGAACTCAGAGCACATGCTGACAATGGCACTCCCACTACCTTGCTACGTGAGTTCGATCAACGCAACAACGACGGTAATAACAAAAACCACGTTGTTCGCACCGAAGTAATCGCCCACCTGTCTCTCGATATAAAAGATACCAGCTTTGGCAAGCGTTACAGCGAACAAACTAGGTGCCGCGTGCAAAAAACGCAACACTCGCTAAAACTTCTGCGAACGCTCCAAATCAACACTATTGCAGTCACTCTGATTGGCCGTCATCCGGTTGCTGATGAAATTGAAAAACAAAGCCTGCCGTTGCCAATTCACTTAACCAGAATAGATAACACCCCAATGCAATCACCAAAGCAATCACCAGAGCAATCACTGGACGACACTGTGATTATCATGACGACTGATCATGAACTCGACTACGAGCACTGTGAGTTCGCACTACAACAACTAACTGGCAGTGAAGGGTTTGTCGGCTGCATTGGATCACGCAAAAAGGCTGATATTTTTTCCACCCGCCTACGCCAGAGCGGTATCGCCGAGCAGCAACTGAAAAAATTTCATATGCCATTGGGTATTGCTGAAATAAGTGGCAAACAAAAGTCAGTTGTCGCCGCCAGCATTATTGCGCAACTTCTTATTCGGCATCAGTGGTAACGACTACTCACCCTATTGCATAATCACATGGCGCATAACTACCCTGCGCCATCAAAGTATTGCAATGCGCGCGTGATACCAAGCAGCGAAAATTTTAACTCCGACATGACATCCGCATCGTCAAACCATTGAAATCTAAGCTCCCGGCCCTGCTTCAATTTAGCAACCAGCTCGCGTGCAGCCTCGCCATCGGCAACTACCAAACCATTCCTCATCATTAACTTCAAGGGCTGCGCAAAGGATTTTTCCAGATAAACTTCCGCGCCATTTATCTGCAACGTTAGTCGCGACTCGATGAGTTGATCGTCTGTTGTTGGCACAAGTTTTACCCGCCAGTCGCCTGCGAGCGATCTATCCACTCTCACCAGCCATTCGCCATCACTGGCAAACTGCGCTTGCGTCTCTGCACTGCAAACGCTGTTCTGTGACACTGAACAGGCTGCCAGCCAATTGTTAAAGTAACCATATAAAAACCCTGAAGACGCGTAGTCATCTACTGTTGCAGCAACGGTAGCTCCAGAGTCAGAAATACTTGAGTCCGAAATACCGGAGTCAGCACTTTGTGCTGCTGGCTGATTCCGTGTTGGATAATCGCGATACGCACAATCAGTTTCTACCAGTGGCCGCAGTAGATTGACACTGCGAACATTCAACGCCGCACTAAAATCCGCACCGGGCCCATCGTCGGGTGCGCGTGTTACTTCGCCATGTAACTCCGCATACAACAGCTCACTGCCTGCGAAGTTTTGCGATTTTATATCGAAAAAGCGCCGGTCTATCGCAGACAAAACAGAAGCAGAGCCAACCACCCACCAATTTGTTTTGCGATCACAAGCTTGAAACAACGCCCCGCTATCTGTCTTGACAAAGTAGCCCCTAAAAACAGACCCGCGTCTGGCCAGAGCGCGTTGTGCTGCGAGGTAGTGATTAAGTTCCTGTACTCTGGCCAGCGTCATCGCGGTAAGACACGCCCGATAATGTAGCTGTGTTCGATCACTGCCAAACAAGGACGCCCGCCAGGCACACTGCTGGTCACGATAACTGCGAAAAAGTGCGGGTAAAAAACCAAAACGCTCGCTGTTATCTACCGAGGTATCAAACGCCTCACCGGTTAGATCATTTGCATGCCCATCATAACCAGCTGCACGATCAATATTAATCACAGGTCTATCACCGGTAGAAACACCGGCCTGCAGAGCGCTGTTGTTCACGATGGCTATCACTGTAGAGCCAGACGATTCATCACCACCATCCGACAGATCCGAATCTGTTGATTTCAGTGGACTTGCTTCCAACAGACTCTCTTCAGCCCCGGGGGATTCCTGCAGCAAGAGGCTTTGCCAGGCATCCTCTGCCTGTATCAGCGTCGCTTCGGCTTGTTGGGACCGTAAAGTTACACACGCCGCAATCGAAAATTCGTCGACAGACTCGGCACCGCACTCGCTAATTATCCGACTGCTGGCCCAATCCGCCGCCTGTGCACTCGCGGATAACAGCAGGCCCGAAGCGTTACATATCGCCATTATCGTCAATAGTTTGGCGGACTCCCAAATTAAATTTCTGCTAACCGGCATTTATTCGTTCGTTTTTGGTGGGTGAAAGTATTTCGGTACCTTACTGCGTATCGCCGGGCACCGCACTGACAGCATGAAATTAAAACCTTGATGTAAATACTTTCGTTGTGGTCAGTATCGATATTCCACACTTTTGCTAGTCTCATGGAGGTTTGCCGTGGTTCGACTACAATTGGGTAATAATAAGTAGAAACTGGTTGAACCATTGTTTACGCCGCCTGCTGCGACCACTTCACCGATAACTTAGTTGATAGGAAGTGATTTCCGGCAGACTGTGTCGCAACCGCGAGCGACGCACGGTTAGCTGCCGCTAATAAGAACAATAGAGAAAGCAATGCAAAGTAAGAGATCCGGAACGTCGCGCGCGCAAAGTGTTGGCACCACACTATCGCTAATTTTGTTGGTTACATTACTAACCGCCGCCGCTGCGCTGTTCTCGTTGCAGAGGCTGCAGCCTGATATCGAGCGCGACCTGACAGCCCGAGTTGCTACCGCGGTACAGGGTACAGTTAGTGATTTTTCCATTGACGGTCAGGATGTAACATTAATCGGCTCAATCAGCTCGGAGGAAGCCAGCAAACGCGCTGTGGAATCAGCACAATCAGTCTACGGTGTCGGTCGGGTGATCAATAATCTCACGATAGATGGCGCTGATACCACTGAACAAGCCTCCAGTGATAGCCAAACCACGCAGACGATACCGCTGGTAGTTGAAACAGAAGACAACGCCAAAGCACCATCAACTCTGACAATTGCCTCACGGGAAGGCAGCGTTACAGTACAAGGCATTGTGCCGGATGGAGAAACAATTGAACGCATAAACAATGCCCTGAGCGGAAAGTTTGGTAGTAAAAACGTCAGAGATGAACTATCCAGTTTTGATGGCAGCGTCTCTCCTCAATGGCTGACCGGCATCGTTGCCATGGTTGATCAGCTCGACGGCATTAACGATCCGATACTGAAAATCACCGGTGAAGATCTGGTTCTTGGGGGTACGGTTAACGCCGAGCAAATCCGCAGAGTCAAGCTGGCTACAGCCGAGAGACTGCTGGGTACGGAATTAAACATCGTAGACAATCTCAGTGTAGTGGCACCTGGTTCTGCAGAACAAAGCGAAGTGCCGGAAACAGAGCAAACCAAACAGGCAGACCAGAAAGTTGTTGAAAAGGAAGAAGCAGTCGTAGAAACCACGGCGCTGCCAACGAGCAACGCAATTGCCAGCGCGACAAGCGCTGAAGCAGGCCCCGATAAAAGTAATCCGGTAACTGCCAGTCGACCTGCTTCAATAGAGATCACCTCAATAAATAACCAAATCAGCCTGACGGGCTTTGTCGGTTCTCAAGCCGATGCAAGTGGCATCCGTGAAGGGCTCGACAATCTTTTCGGTGTCAACAGCTATAACGATGAACTGACAGTCTCTGATTCTGTGCAAAGTGCCAGCTGGATTGATGATGCACTGATTGTTACCTCCGAGATACGCGACATTCCACAATTTTCAGTGAGTATCCGTGCCGGGCAGATGAGTCTTGGCGGCAACGTGGAGGATCGTGAAACCGCACGTGATTTTTCAATTGCAGCCACACAAATTGCTGGTAATAAACTCGGTGTGTTGAATAACTTCTCTGTCACCCGCATCAGCCTTTCTGACAGCGACGAAGATCTGATGGCGGAGTCATTGTTGCAGGAGCTCGAAGCCCTTCCTACCCGAAAAATTATATTTAACAAAAACAGTACTACGCTCGCCGACAGCGCTAAAGAAGTACTTGACGATGTAGCAGCGGCAATTCTGGGTTACGACGATCTGGTAGTAGAAATAGCCGGTCATACAGACAGTACTGGTGACGCAGTGACAAACCTGAGGTTAAGTATGCAACGAGCCTCAGCAGTGCGAGACTATCTGGTGGAACAAAATGTTCCCGCTAGTCGACTCAGTCCAATTGGCTACGGTGAAACTGCGCCGATAGGTGACAACGATACTGAAGCCAGTCGTGCAGCAAACCGACGCATAGAATTTAATCTCTAACGGAGTTACCGGTCAAATGTCCTTCTTCTCATCACTAAGCCCGTCCCTGGTGTATCTGTTCTCAAAGATGTGGGCTTTTCTGGCATTAGCAGTTCTGCTTGGTCTGCTCATCGGCTGGGCGATCGGCAAAATCCGCCAGCAGAACGGAGCCCGTCAGATCGAACGGCAATGGCGCAGAACGCTCGCAGATTCCGAAGAGGAGCACGGCCGGGTTGTTTCCCGATTCAAAAGTTCCAATCAGACACTGGAAGATGAAAACAACAATCTGCGAACCAAGATTGCCGGCCTTAATGCAAAAATTGATCAGAGCCGCGAAGATTTCGAACGCAATAAGTCACAACACCGACAACTCACAGGCCAGGTTGATCAAACACGCTCCGAAGTCGACACACTGAAAAATCAGCTCGCAGAAGAGCGGGCAAAAAATCATAAACTTCAGAATCTGACCAAAGCGCTCAAGTCCTCTTCTGATGAAAAAGATCGCATCGCACAACAGCTTTCCATGCAACTTGCGGACAGCCAGAACGAAATGCAAAGCCTGACATCAATGGAAGACAACGCCGAATATGTCTCACTGCAGCGGGAGGTCTCAGAGCTTCGTTCAGCAAATCGCGAAAACGCGGATTTGAGACAACGTATAGCAGTAGAGGCTCGTGAGCGTGAAGAAGCGCAAGCCGAACTCTACAATTACCGGCAAAAGCTCGACAATATAGAGCGCGAACGTGAAGACTACCGCCAGTGGTCAGTGCGGCTGGAGCAGGAACAAGCGGGATTCGATCAGCGTGTAAAGCAGGCCGTCAATGAAGCCCTAAGCAAAGAAGGATCAGATTCGAATAACCTTGAACTCGAAGTCTCGAGACTGCGACCGATGGTAGCCAACATGCAATCCACAATCGATCAGCTCGAAGATCAGAACCGACGGCTGCAAACTCAAAACCAGACTGCAAAGGTGGGTGTAGCCGGCACCGGCTCAACAGAGCATATGGGAGAATTGCAGGCTGCCGTGGATAAACTCAGCTATGAACGCGACCAGCTACGTACCCGCCTCGCTGACCAACAACGACAAACCGCAGCCCTTAACAATCAACTAACAAGCGGTGTGAACCCACCGGATGTGGCCAACCTCAGGAAAGAAATTGCCGAACTGTCCGCCGAGAAGGGCGTGATGACTGCGCAAATCAATGAGATGCAGCAGCAGCTCATGGAGCACGGGAAGGGGCACGTTTAAGCACGCGTCAGAAATTAGTTTATCGATGTCCTGCTGGCAGATGGATTGCCGGCACAGAACGAGTGGTTGAATGAGCCATCAAGGCTCATTCGCCAACAACCGTTTTTTATTGCGCACTCTCTTTGGCAACTAAATCATTCAGCACCGCGATCAGATTTTCATAACTACCTGCGATAGTACCGCTGGTTCGATACCTTCCATTAACTATCACAGTCGGCACAGAGCTGATTCCGGCGTTACTCGCCATTTGCAAAGACTGGCGGATCTTTGCATCGACGTTAAATGACTTCATAGTCTTTTGAAATTTCTCGCCGTCAAGTCCGAGGGAATCAACCAGCCTGGCGACATCTTTCGGCTTGCGCATGGGCTTTTTATCCACGTGAATAGCGTTGAACATCGGCTCGTGAAATTGGTCGAGCACGCCCAGCACCTGAGCAGCATAGAACGCCTGCGAGTGGACTTTCCATGCCGGGTTCAGCGGAGGAGCGGCATTGATGAATTCTACGTTGTCTGGTTTGGCTTCCTTCCATGCCTTGATATACGGCTCGAAACTGAAGCAGTGAGGGCAGCCGTACCAGAAGAACTCAACAACTTCGACTTTGTCCGGATTTGCTGTACGTTGCGGCGATTCCAGCTCTTCATAGCCGGATTGCGCATTCGCAACCATGGTTGTTCCGGCAAACATCAGGGCTGCCAGTATGCTGACTATTTTCTTCATAGGTCTTCCATCAGTAAACGAATTGATTATCCGTGCAAGTGCTGAACCGGTACTTACTGCTATGGAAACGCTTCAGCAATAGTCCGGGTTAGTCCACTACGGGGTTTCGAATCAATCAGGGTTACCGTTAATGTAAGCCCTGCACATAATTGGCTACTGCGTCGATCTCTTCATCCGACATTCGCTTTGCCACCATTTGCATCATCCTGCCCGGGTCGTTAACCCGTGCTCCGGATCTGAAATTCTTCAATGCTGCAACAATGTAGTCGCTGCGTTGTCCGCCAAGGCGAGGGAACTTGGCCGCATCATTACCGGCACCGTCCGGCGCATGACAACCAGCGCACGCAGGGACCTGAATCGCGGTAATGCCACCTTGAAAGATTTGTCGTCCCAATTCCAGATTTTCATTCTGCGATTTGCCTTCCGGTACCGGCATTTCTGCATAGAAGGCAGCAAGGTTTTGCATATCATCATCGGACAGGTTCGCAACCATGCCCTGCATAATGGCATTGGCCCGTGCACCTGATTTAAATTCGCTTAGTTGCTTGTACAGGTACGGTGCACCCTGACCCGCGAGATGCGGATTCTCAGGTAATGCAGAGATGCCGTTTGGACCATGACACCCGGCACATACCGCAGACGCTGCTTTTCCAGCCGCAGCATCGCCGCTGGCAATGGTCGGCTGGATGTCCGCAGCCAGCGCCGGTTTAGCGGTATCTGCAGCAAGCACCGTCTGAGATAATAATGTGCCTGCAACAGATGCACAGAAAGACAAAATGACTAATGATTTACGCATCATCACACCTGATAATTTCGAAATTGGGAATACGTTGCTGACTGAACGCTGGAAGCAATACGAGAATCTAACACCTTCCCTCTCGGGCAGCCCCCTGTTAGTCGTGCCGGATTAAATCTGCCGGCGATTGTAACAAATACTGGTCAATGATTCCGAGCCTCTATAGTCTCGACTTACCGTGTCGGCCTGAAGACCATGATCAATACAATTTATTTCAACACGCAGTTCACCACCAGCGCCCATACGTTGGGCCAGCTGCCAGATGACAGTCTGGCTGAAGTGGCCTTTGCCGGTCGTTCCAATGCGGGCAAGTCCAGTGCCATCAATACGATAACGCGCAACAAAAAGCTTGCCCGCACCAGTAAAACACCGGGAAGGACCCAATTAATCAACCACTTTGAAGTCGTAACCGGCAACTATCTGGTCGACTTGCCGGGCTACGGCTACGCCAAAGTATCAAAGTCTCAGATAAAGCACTGGCAGGAAGCACTTGGTGGCTATCTGAAAAATCGCGAGTCGTTGAAGTGTCTGGTCGTGGTGATGGATATCCGGCACGCTCTGTCAGACTATGACTGGCGACTGATCGAGTTGGCTACTCAGGGTGATGCGGCACTCCACTGCCTGCTTACCAAAAGCGATAAGCTGAGCAACAGTGCTGCAAAAAGCACGTTACTCAAGACTGCTGCGACACTCGAAAATGAAGGGGTCGAGTGCACCTTGCAGACTTTTTCAGCACTCAAAAAGAACGGTGTTGAAGAAGCCCACGAACTGCTCGATATGTATCTACCGGGTGCGGCAAAAAAACCATCTACCCCGGATACGCAACGAACGCACTCCGAGGATAACCACAATGAGGGAGCGCAAAAGTAAGAGCACGCAAAAGCTTTTTTTGCATTGCGCTTTGTAGCGATACAAAACACTCGTTAACGCGGATACCTCGAAGGCAACACCACAGATCGAAACAGCCGGTATATCAAATACATAAACAGCAGCGGAAAAATGATCGTCTGCAGTACAAACACGACAATCAGATTAACGGCGTTCTCACTGACAGTTTCTGCTGATTGCTTGTAATCGTCAAGCATTCCGTCGAAGTCAAATTTTGATGTCATAGAGCTATACAACTGCTTAGCGCGGTCGGTTATTGAGCCATCATTTTCCGGTTCGTCTGTTTGTCGGGTACTAATTTCCTTTATACGTTCGCTGGCAACCGTAAGCTCTGCCGAAGCCTCTTCGTATTGAGGTTGCAGAAACTGTTTATAAACCCAATCGTTGGCAAGTGCGCCGACGGGAATCAAAAAGCGTACAAGCAACATCCCAAGCAGCAGCTTACCGGCTATATCGGCCATGCGTGCAATGGAACTGTTACGCAGACGGGTAAGCAAAAAAAACAATCCCGCGCCTGCAAGCAGCACGCTGATGCCGGCCCAGCTGCTGACCTCAAGCAGGATCTGTTGAATTCCGATCGAGCTCGTTGCAAGCAGCATCACCCAGGAGAACCGCTCAACCAGATCGTTAACCGGATCAAGTATTTCACCCGGTGAAAAGTTAACGCCCACCCCTGCAGGTTGCACCGCAAATTCAGTTCCCTGTGCTACCGATATAACACCGTTAAGCGCTCTGGCCAGACCAAAGCCAATCATTGCCCGGGTAAACGCGCTATCAAGCTGTGACTGGCTGGACGAGTCGATGGGCTTCAAAAAAGACACAGCTACCATCACTGCAATGGCAAGTGCCATGAGACCATACTTCAACGGCGCCGATAATTTGAAGTCCAGCACCCGGGCAACAAATCCTTTTTTCTCCTCAGGCTGAAGTTTCGATTCCGCAGTGTTGGCGACTGCTTGCTCATAACGGGCTTGCTCATCAGGGTCTCGACGATCTACATATCGGTCGTGCGTCACTCGTCGACGCTGCCCTCCGAGGGGTTCCCGAAACTCTTCAGATCTACGCTGATGGCCTGCGGCATCACGCCACTCTCTATCGTTTGCGACTTTACCGGAGAATTCCCGGTCGTGATTCCGGTCGTCACCCGGCCCGGGATTGACCGCATCGCGAGACTGCCTACCTACAGCGACGTCATGCTGTCGCTGACCTCTGTCTTCGCGCATTCGCGCAGCGTCGGTTTGCGTACGGTTCCGCTGATGTACCGGCCCGGCTTGCGAGCGTGGTGACTTTGACCCGGTTCTGTCATATCTGGGTTCCGGTGCTCTGAAGTTATCATCTAGGGCATAACCCGCCGCAGCGCGGTTTGACGCCGTTGACGGATTGGCTTCAATACCTGCCATCTCAGCCACAGATTCACCACCGCGGTGCTGTTCCACTTCATTGAGCTGTTCATCGCTGAGCTGTTTAAGATGGCGGTCGCGCCACGAAGGTCGCGATTTTGAAGTCGCCGATGTCGTGTTGTCTGATCCCATGATAATCTCGTGCGTATAGCGGTTCGTTGATAATGATAGTGCTAATTCCGGCAGCCGGGGTTACGACGTCTTTGATGACCACAACTGATGTGGTGACTGATTACAATCAGGGCTATATTCAGGCCGGCTGTCATTGCCACATCGGCTTGATACCGACCGCATCGAAGAGTTCTGCGGCGAACGGCTGACTCAGCTTTCTTGCCTTTATCGCGCCGGCATGCAGCACTTCACCGATCACAGCAGGCTTTGCGATGAGTTCTGCATAGTTCTCACGCGGTTCTTTTAACACTTCGTTAAGATGTTCGAACAGATACTGTTTCATTTCACCCCAGGCAATTCCATCTGCATACTTTTGCCGCACATCTTCAACCTGCGCCTCACTGGCAAAGGCTTGATAAATCTCGAACAAGGTGTTGCCCTGCGGGTCTTTAGGCTCACCGGGTTCGAGTGAATTGGTCTTGATTTTCATGATCTGTTTGCGAAACTGTTTTTCAGGCAAAAACAAAGCAATCGTGTTGTTGTAGCTCTTGCTCATCTTGCGACCGTCAAGCCCGGCCAGCACTGCTGTTGAAGTATCTACCTGCGCCTCGGGCAGCACAAAATGCTCGCCGTAGTGATGATTAAAACGCTGAGCCATATCGCGAGCCATTTCAATGTGCTGAATCTGATCCTTGCCTACAGGCACCTTATTGGCTTTGAACATCAGAATGTCAGCTGCCATTAATACCGGGTAGCTGAATAGACCCATCGTAATACCCTTGTCCGGATCATTCGAACCTGAATCTTCGTTTTCCTGCACCACAGCTTTGTAGGCATGCGCGCGATTCAGCAAGCCCTTTGCCGCCTGACACGACAGCAACCATGCAACGCCGGGGATTTCCGGAATATCTGACTGACAGTAAAAGTAGGCCTTATCGGTATCCAGACCCAGTGCCATCCAGGTGGCTGCGACTTCGATTCGTGAACGACGAACGTCTTCTGCTGCGAAACCTTTGATCAACGCATGCAGGTCGGCCAGGAAATAGAAGTGCTCGGTATCGGGGTTGGCGCTGGCTTCAATTGCCGGCCTGATGGCCCCGGCATAGTTACCAAGATGCGGTGTACCGGATGTGGTAATACCGGTTAAATAAACCTGCTTCATCCGGGGTGATTTCTCTTGTCGTTGACGGCTGATTTACCGGAGCATCATGTTACCAGCTGTACACGCTAAAAACGTTAAAAGACAATGCTGTAGAGCCAATCATTATTACGAATTCTACACCTGGCGGCACTTCGCGTTGATCAATTACCGAAAAGCCCATCTGCAAGGAATCGATCTAACATTTTTGTCTTTCTCCTTCGTGCCGATACAGACAGGAAGGGTTGGCATTCCGATTGCACGGTATAATTCCGTTCTAAAGTGTGACTGAAGTCTCACGCCTGACGCACGCGTAAGCGAGCAGTCAAACTCGTGACGGATGCATTCAGTTTGGTACATGCCCGGACCCGTTAATCTGACAGAGTCAGATTTGCACCTTGATGCTGGCGACAGGATTTACGCACCAACCTGGCCGCCCGAATGTACTGTTGGTCGTGGATAGTCCGCTCTAATGAATACAAAAAGAAGCGCCATCAACAAACGCACAGATAGCGAACTACGGGTCGCCATCATCCACGACTGGTTGCCACTGGTGGGTGGTGCGGAACGGGTGCTCGAGCAGCTCCTCGAGATCTATCCAAATGCAGAGGTTTATACACTCTTCGACTTTGTCTCAAGAGAGGATGCGCCTTTTTTGCGAGGCAGAAAAGTCAGTACCAGCTTTTTGCAAAAATTTCCTAAAGTTAAAAACTACTATCGCAACCTGCTACCTCTGTTGCCTTACGCGATTGAGCAGTTTGATCTTCGTCAGTACGAGCTGATTATCTCTTCAAGCTCGGCAGTTGCCAAAGGTATTATCAGCTCACCTGATCAGCTACATGTCTGCTACTGCCATTCGCCAATGCGTTATGCATGGGATCTCCAGGCCCACTATTTAAAGCACTCCGGTTTAAGCTCTGGAATCAGGTCCGGATTTATACGTTATGCACTGCACAAGATGCGAATGTGGGACGTTATCTCCTCCAACCGGGTAGATTTTTTCATCGCCAACTCGTCCTATATTGGCGAGCGGATCAAAAAAACCTATCGCCGTGAATCTACCGTTATCAATCCGCCGGTGAACATCAATCGTTTTCAGATTGAATCCAACAAAGAAGATTTCTACTTCGCGGCGTCTCGACAAGTGCCTTACAAAAGAATTGATCTTATCGTCGAGGCTTTCAAGCTTTGTCCGGATAAACGCCTGGTAGTCATTGGCGATGGACCGGAACATAAAAAAATCAAAGCACTCGCCGGGCCTAACGTCGAGATTCTAGGTTATCAGCCGGATGCGGTAATGGTTGACTACATGCGCCGCGCCAAAGCATTCGTATTCGCCGCACAGGAGGACTTTGGTATCCTCCCGGTAGAGGCGCAGGCATGCGGCACGCCGGTCATTGCGTACGGTCGTGGAGGCGCGCGCGAAACGGTCATCGACAAGAGAACCGGATTGCTGTTCGACCAACAAACTGTTCCCTCAATTCTGCATGCCCTGGAAAGATTCGAGCGTCTCAAGGATAATTTTAATTCGGCTGAAATCCGTCAGCATGCAGAATCATTCTCGGATCTGCGATTCAGACAGGAAGTTAAGCACTACATTGATCAGCGACTGGTGGAGAAAGATCGTTCAAAATTTCGCCCACCCGCCCTGTATGGTGCGGAGAATATTCCCAATCTGCCACGCTGAATAAAGTCTGAAAGAGGCACAATTCAGCAGTACACTTCCCTGACCTTCCAATGCAGCCATGACAATGCGAGACGAATACCATTCTTAAAGCACTCGGAGCGACGTTTTCGGGTGCATTGGTAACGCTGGTTTGCCACTTCTTCACCCTGATGTTTCTGGCACGTGTGCTGGATCAGGAAACTATGGGCCTGTATTTTATCGCCCTGATGGTCGTATTCCTGTTGAAGATCATCAGCGATATTGGTGTCGACCTTGCCTTCGTCAAGCAATATCCGGAAGAGAGCGAGACAGGTAAAAGCAATCTTTTACGCAGCGCTTTTACGATTCGTACCCTTTCCTGCATTGTCGTATCGATCCTCTACATTCTGGTGGAAAGATCCGGTCTGGTGTCTTTTGTCAACAATATCGCCCATGTCACGATGCTCACACTCGCGATGTACTGGATGCACAGCTTTCGCGAATTACTGCTGAGATTGCTACAGGCGGAGCAGATCTTCACGGTATACGCCGGTGTTCAGGTACTGGCCGCCATCCTCAAAGCCCTGCTGGTGCTGACGCTGCTGTTTGTCAGCGATGTCTCTGTCAACATGGTACTGATGGTTGAGGTGTTCGCATTCGCCGCTTCAATAACGTATGCAGCAACACGTATACGGGCAAGACTTATTGATGCAGCCAAAGCCAGATTTCACGGCGGCAGTGGCCTGTTGAAATTCGGTTACCCGTTGTACCTTAACGCGCTGCTGAATCTTGGTAACGAGAAAGTTTCGCAGTATATCGTCGCCGGGTTCGGCGGCCCCGTTACCATGGCATTCTTCGGCATCTCCGAGCGTCTGGCAGACGCAGGTTCGCGTTTGTTTGAATCTTTCGCCAACGTCTACTATCCATCACAAACAGCAAACTTTGCCAACGAAGACAAACCCAAAGCCACGGACATGGCGGTTCAATCACTGATGTGGGTAAGCTTTGTTATAGCCTGCGCTATCGTCGGGTTTACCATCCTTCGAGAACCCGTGGTAAGAACTTTTTTCACAGAAAAATACCTCTCCGCAGCCAACGCCGCGGCAATGTTTTTTGGCGTCTTGTTACTTAGATCCACGCAGACCCTGATGGGATACTTCGGCGTTGCTGCGGGGCTTAAGTTTCTGCCGGTCCGTGTCAGCACAGTTTCTAGCATTTTCAACATTATCACTTGCTTTATTGCGTTTAAGACGTTCGGCTATCAGGGTGCTATAGCGGCGCTGTTGGTCACCCAGTTATTAATGAATGTTCTCTACCACTACTGGCTCGGCAAGGCGGGTTTCCCGATTGACGTCAAACCTGTGTTGACAATCTGTGCGATCTGCATAATTTCTGTTGCGCTGACATACCTGCTCGGTAACTATTTTGTACTGACGCTATTTATATTTCCGGTATTCATCATGGCCTGTCTGCTGGCGCTGCCTGAACTAAGATCTGATTTGTTAGATTTCATTGGCAAAGCGATAATTTTCCTACAAAATAAAGCCTCTGGCGAAAACACAGGAAAAGCCTGAACGCGCTTTATGAACATTCTTTTTCTGACGCCCTACGTCCCTTATCCGCTGAACAATGGCGGGTTGATCAGAGTTCATCATCTACTGCTCAACCTGGGTAAAAAACACAAAGTAACTGCTATCTGCATGGAACCTGACAATGATGCTCAGGCGCAGGGTATCGATGTTTTTAAAGAGCACGGCATAGAAATTAAGACTGTGCCGGTTGCCAACAGCCAAAAACAGGGACTGAAACGGATTTTTCAATTGCTGTCACTGGTCTCTTCAAAGCCTTATCAGCATAAACAGTATTATTCCAAAGCAATGCAGGCTGAAATCTCAAAACATTTGCAGCCGGGAAACTTCGATCTGCTGATGGTAGAGTTCTCACAGATGGGCTATTACAAACTTAATTCAAACATTCCAAGCTTTGTAGATCAGCATAATGTTGAATACGAAATTATGCTTCGCACCTATGAAACAGAAAAAAGTCCGCTTAGAAAACTACTTGCATTCAGCGAGTGGAAAAAGTACCACAAGCAGGAAATTGAGAACTGCGAAAAATTCACCGCATGCCTGACTACCTCTAAACGAGATGCTGAAATAATGCAGCAACGATCACCTGGTATGGAATGTCACGTTATTCCAAACGGCGTCGATAGCGAATTTTTCCACCCGGATTTTGACAGCAGCAACCAACCGGAAATCGATCCCAACATGGTGTTGTTCACCGGGACGATCAGCTACTACCCCAATACTGAAGGCATACTCTGGTTCTATAAAAACATCTGGCCACTGATTATCGCTAAAAATCCGGAAGCAACATTCTGTATAGCCGGAAAATCACCACCGCCGGAAGTTCAGGCTATCGCGGATTCTGATTCCGCTGTAACTGCGACCGGGATGGTAGATGACATGCGCGACTACTATCAAAAAGCAGCAGTAGTTGTGGTACCACTCAGAGTCGGTGGAGGCACGAGGCTTAAAATACTGGAAGGCATGTCGATGTCAAAAGCAATTGTATCTACATCCGTGGGCGCTGAGGGCATAGAACACACGGACGGGTCTGACATCTTGCTAAAAGATACCCCCGAAGACTTCAGCGATGCCGTAGTCGCAGTCATGAACGACGCATCACTGCGGCAGAAACTTGAACAAGGCGGCCGCAACCTGGTAGAGGCCAAATACGACTGGCGTGCTGTGACGGATAAACTATCTGATGTGTTTGAACAAGCTGTGGACAAACATCAAGCATCGTAACTAGCGTAGTGCGATATTCAAAGTATCCGACGGGTCGGGAAACTAAACTGGCACGATCAGCACTAACCGTTACCGTATAGCTCAACCGTATTTCTGCTACCGGTAATCGCTGTTTTAAGCTTCTCTACATTGCGCAGAAAAAGCACATACCAGCGGAGGTAGCGTTTCTTTCCAAATGGCAGGTTTAGCAAAGCCAACAAGCCGTAACCACCAATCTGGGCAAACACGAACAAGCCCGTTTTGATAAATGCGATACCGCTCTGCTTAGACCACAAGTAGCTATAATGAGTCTGACCAATACGGATGTTCTGCTTTTTAATATACTCAAAATTCAAGCGGTGAGGCTCTACAGTTTCTTCCACTGTGGCGGTGGCGTCATAGACTAACCTGCCACCAGCTTTATAGATTCGGTGAAAAAAGTCCGTATCTTCACCGCCGGATTTACCAAAATAGGGATCAAATCGAAACGCTTTTTCTTTGACCCACAGTGCTTTCATCAAAGCGTTCGAAGTTGCACCCTTTTTTTGCCTTGATTCATGCGGGTGCGAGTCCTTGCCAAACATATCACCGTCCACAATCCACTCGGGAGACCCCACCGGATAATGTACGACCACAGGCCCGAAAATTATATCGGCCTGATGTTTTTCCATGGTTGCAATCATTTTTGATAACCACTGATCATCACTTGCCCATTCATCATCGTCGATAAACGCAAGCAACTGACCCTGAGCGTGTTCCATCGTGCTGTTACGAACCTCGGACAAATTTCTAACGCTGTTGGTAAAGTACCTCACCGGCACCGATAAAGATTTCTGCTGATAAGCTTCGCAGGCTGCGCGTCCGGACTCTTCTACATCGTTATCAACCACCACTACCTCTAGTTCATAGCCTTCAGGTAGTTTTTGTGTCACCACACTATCGAGCGTCTTTTCCAGACTATCTCGTTTGTAGGTGCACATACAGATCGAAACAAGCATCAGACTATCCGGTGAGTTTCAGGTTGATGATGCGGGCAAGGTCGTAGTTAGTGATGTCTACCGGTTCTGATAACACGTTATCCTCAAGTATTTGATCGTACTGTAACCTTGGAAATTCATCTTGCGGGTGAATCACCTGCATTCTGCGGTTTTTAATTTCAGCGGCAATTTGCAACTGATGATCATCGGAAAACTCCTGGTGCGCTGCAACTCGCGGCACAAAAATTACCCGCTTTCGATGTTTCAGCATCAGGTTCAAACTTCCAATCCCACAGTGGCTTATAACAAGTGCGCTGCGTCGGACCAGATCTTCCATGTCAGATCTGGGTATCAGTGTTTCGATGACGCCACATGCAGGTGCGACATCAGTTTTACATGAGCCTGACTGCACAAACCACTCGCAGCGATCATCGAAAAACAATGGGTCACTTTTTATAAAGTTATATAGCCGGGTGAATGGATATTCATTGGTACCCATTGTCACCAAGATCAAAGGCTTGACCATGGTATTCAGCTCCATATTTTTCGGCGGTCTGCTGCCACTGGCATAAAAAGGAATCAAACAGTCCAAACTTTTTTATAAATTTTCCGGAATTTGACAGTTCAGTTACTCGTGACATCGTATCGAGATAGACAAACCGCGTTCCGGTTAACTTGCCAAGCAATGCGAACGGCAGGCATATCGGCCCTCCCGTGCTGAACATAGCTGACGGCTTTTCCTTCAACATCAACCGCGCTGCGCTGAAAACGTTGAGGCCATGAATCAGTACACCCGTCTGGGTGTCGCGAATTGTATGTATTCGCGCAAACGGACTATCCTCAAGCATATTCTTGTTAGTCACCAGCACCAGCTCTAACTCAACTGTACTAACGGCACACATTGCCTGTGTTAAGTGCCCGCCGGACGAGGCTATAACAAGCACGGTAGGATTTCGTTTCATACTTCTCTCCAGCAACTACCGAAGAATTAACTGTTTCTAACAGCACCGGCAAACGCATTTGCAGGTGGTGACGGATCAACACCTGTCGCATGATTCGCACCAAATCGCCGGGTAAAATTTGGCTTGTGGGCGTGCGTGTAGAGGATATTCATCATGCCCAGAATCATCATCACCCAGACAAAATGAAGCCCGTGCGCAAAGGATGTTTCAAGACAGTTGTGTAACATCGCGTACGCGATCATTGAAATTGACAGTGGATCAGCTGAATTCCGGGTAAATGACAGAAACATCCAAAGTCCGAGCATCCAGAAAACAGTCGGCACAACCCCGAGTTCCAGGACTAAATCTATAAAGCCACTATGCGCTGTATGCAGGAAACGGTAATAGGACCACTTGATATCCAATGCTTCAGGTATATCACCCACGCCCCAGTATGCGCCGTAACCGGTGCCAAAAAACACGTCTTTCTTAATGTCGCTTAACAAGTGGTACCAGATACCAGTTCGACCCGTGAGCGCTTCTTCGGGCAACATACTGCGGTAAAAATCAATCGGCGCTTCTCCAATGCCAATCAGGAACATTGGAAAAACAACCAGTATAAAAAGCCAGAGAACGATAACTCCAATCGAAACCAACCGCAGCAGATGTATCGACATAAGTGCTACCGGTATCAACAAGGCCACAAAGCCCATTGGGGTTTTAGAACCACTGAGTATCAGCAAAACTGTCCAGCCGGCTATGCAGAAGATCGCAATCTTTTTCTCGCGTGCACTCTCGGCGTAGTAACGATAAACACAAACGGCGGTTAACAGAAACGCACCGGCAACCCCACCGAACTCATTCTTTGCTGGATGTAACCCGGTAAAATTCCCCAGTACATCAAACGAAATATGCGGCACCAGCAAAAACGACATTTCGAAGATCAATAACGTTACCGAGAAAAACTGCAGATAGTTTACAAAGTGATCCTGTGACCGACTAATGACCACTGCGCCTGCCACAGAGGTAAACAGCAATACCTGCCGAATCGCACGACGCATCGTGTCATCCGGATGATCAGACCATAAAACAGAAATGATTAAAAACGCACCGAAAATCATCATCGGCACTAGAATGCTTAAGTAACTGTTTATGTACTTGCGGGAACGGATAGCCCATAGCAGGCACACGCCGGTAAAGACCGGCAGCAGCAATTGCTTCCAGAGCGCAGCACTGGAGCTCACAATCTCCAGGCGAAGTTCCAGATCACGTGCCAGCAATGCAGATTTGGCTGATAAATCCGGTGCAAATGCCTTGGTTACCCAGGCAAGCATGAGAAACAGAGGAAGGCCTTTGAGTATATAGGCAAGCCTGTCTCTTGAGACGCGAAGCGGGCCATGACTGCGAACATATTGCATTGTGATTTTCAGCCGCCGGATCTGACAAGTGCAGGCGTTGCACTTGTCATCGGGGTGAATTCCCCATGCAACTCCCCACGAAACTCTTCCGGCAATTCCTTAGGCATTGCCGTAGCTGTAGTAGGAGTAGTAAGTACCACCCATCTCAAGCTGATTCAGCACAACACCAACCATCGGTGCATCAACCCGCTGTAGCGACTGCAGGCATCGACTGATATGCTGATAAGGTGTTGAACGAGCTCTGATAGCATAGATAACTGCATCAGCATAGCCCGATAAAACCAATGGATCACTTACAGGTAGTACCGGTGGTGCGTCCAGAATAACGTAGGAGTACTTTTTAGCCGCTTCCTGTATGTGCGACTGAAAGCGCGGAGAGCTGATCAGTTTTAACGGGTTCAATGGAGTGAAATTGGCGCATAACAAGTCAAGATTGTTGTCTATACCGATAACACATTGCTCAAGCAGTGCCTCAGCAGACAACAGTTCACGCAGACCCATGTCCTGTTTATTCACGCCGAACATACTGCTCACGCCACGAGTACGCAAATCACAGTCGATCAACAACGTACGCCCGACATTCGAATAACTGTAGGCCAGATGCCCGGCAATCGTCGACTTTCCTTCACCAGCTATAGTTGATGTCACCATCACAATCTTATGCGGTTGATCTACACGATCAAGCATCATGCCTGTACGCACCGTGTTGACCGCTTCCTTGAAGATCGCCCCATCTTTTGAGCGCTCCGCCTCTTCCATCGAGTTCAATACAACGGGGCGGATAAAATTCTTCTTGATGATAGGTAGCGACCCCAGCAACGGCAGTCCTATGCGTTGATGTACATCTTCACCATCACGAATACCGGTATTAAACAGTTCACGCAGGATGTAGTACAACATTGCTAATAACAAACTACCCAGACCTGCGAGCAAAAATAACATCGCTTTCTTAGGCTTTGATGGCTCAAGCGGATCTTCCGCCTGAGACAAAATACGAGCATGCGCACTTTGCAGATCTATAGTCTCAGTTGTCTCTTTGGTGCGCTCAAAGAACAGATCAAACAAGCGCTGAGACGATTCCACTTCGCTTTTCAGCTCAAAGTATTTGTCACTTTGCTGGTTTCTGCTATAAAACTTTGCACGGGTATCGTCGATACGCTGTTCCAGGCTGTTAACTTCAGCAAGTGCTGCATTGTATTGCAGCTCGACTGTTTCAATGATCTTGTTGATCTGTGCTCTGAGAGAGGAGCTCGCAGAGTTAAGATCAGAATCGGCCGCTAGCATTTTCGGATGCTGAGGACCAAACGTTTTACCGAGCTCGGCACGTTTCTGCCGCGCCAACACAACATCAAGCTTTAGTTTCTGGGCTAGCTGATCCTGCTGTACCACCGGCAGTGATTCACGATTACTACCGGATCCTCTCACCTGATCGCGCGTAATCTGCGCTTCCGCAAGTCGTGAACTCGCACCAACCAACTGTGCTTGCAACTCCTGAAGTTCCTGCGATACGATTTCGGTCACATCATCGTTGATGTCAATGATATTTTCGGCTTCCAGATAAGCCGCCAGATTGACCTTGGCCTGGTTCAAATCCGTACGTAATCCCTGAACCTGACCGGCAAGCCATGACGCTGCTGTTCTGGTGCGCTCGAGACGCGCTTCGAGATCTGACTCGATATAAGCTTCAGCATGTGCATTAGCGATGTCGCGAGCCAGCATTGGCGTTGGCGCTTCAAAGCTGACTTCTACCAACTGGGTTTTGCGCAACGGGAAAATACTCAGCCTTTCGGTGTAGTCTTTAAGCAGCTCGCGGCGCGCTATTTCCCGCTCAACTTCTTCAACGCGGGTTATCTCTTCCTGTGATTTACCAAACCCGACCATGCCCAGCAGCTTGTCTTTTAATCCGCCCATACCAAAAGAGCTGCCAGCCTCTTCGCCAACCAACGATGCTTCGTCAGCAAGCCCGAGTTTACGAACAACTTTTTCAGCCAACGGTCGTGACTTAAGCACTTCGAACTCAGTCGCCAAATACTCGTCGCTCTCAGAATTGAGCCCGTAGAGTTCATCCACAGGAACAACCTGCGATTCCTTCTTTTCGATAAGAATCGTAGCGGTCGCTTTGTACTGCGGTGTCAGACTGCTGATAATAAAATACGCAGCAAGCAGCACCATGAAGGTGAACAGCGCAATGCGCCACTTATTATCGAGTATCGCCTGCCAGTATCGCTCGAAGTTAAAACTAAATTCTTCGCGACTAAACTCTGTCAGGTTGTTATCCAACGGGTGGAGTGATTTCATTAAAAAAGCTCTACTAGAAGAAGCCCTGAGGAACGGAAAGGATATCGCCCGGATAAACCGGATCCCGCATTCTGATCTTGCCAGTCTGCTGTTGTCCGTCTATCTCACGTGAGACTCTGATTCTTTTTTTGGAAGCACGTGCACTGAACCCGCCGGCCAATGCGATCGCCTTCTCAACGGTAAGACCCGGCTGGTACGCGTAATTACCCGCGCGCTGCACTTCACCATTTATAAAAATCTGCAGATACTCTGCAACCTCGATAATGTCACCGGGGAGCACACTATCAGTGGGCCGCATGCTGAACAGCTGCGACTGACCGTTGATTACACGGGTCAGAGTGATGCGCTCTTTTGAAGCTTTGTCCGAAAAGCCACCGGCAAGTGCAATCGCTTTATCAAGTGTCAGGCCCGGCTGGTAGTTAAAACCACCTGGGCTGTTAACTTCACCGTTAATATAAACTTGCCGGTACTCTGCAACAGACACAGTAACGCTCGGGTTCACCAGATAAGAACCACTGAGCTCTCTGGTGATCGTTCTTTCAAGCTGCGCGACTGTCAGACCGCCCGCACTCAATGCACCAAGCAGGGGATAATTAAGCGTACCGTTTTCATCCAGCTTGCCAGTCACGCTGAGGTCTTCCTGACCGAATACAACAATCGACACTTCATCGCCCGCACTGAGTGTGTAAGTGTCTTGTGCGTGAACTACGGCACTAAAACCCATGCAACACAACGCAACTGCAATCAGCAAGTTGCTGTAAATTTTCACAACCATCGTAGTTTTCATAGATCTGTACCTTATCTGTAGATTCGAGGAGTTTATGCCAGCATCACTGACTGATACCTGAAATCCACAGACACTTGTTTGTTCGCTTGGCCAAATTCACGAGGTAGGCAATTACCCAAAGAATTCCGTGCTTTGCCTGTTCACCGCTGTTTAAAACAGGGGGGTTCACAGTAGACTGATTCACAAAATAACAACCGTCGCATTCAGCCCGGCAACAAGGATCTGTTGCTCAACACTACGTCACAACCGGGATCACTTACTCGTTCATTGAATATGTCGGCCAATTCGGCGGCTTTCTTACCATTATTTCGGCACATTCAATGAAACACTCACCGTTTTACCGTCCAAGGGACCAATGATACTGCAAATGAACGCAACCGCGGACTTACCTCATTGTTATAAATGTTGAGAAGTTCATTTCGCTTGTTGGCTGAAGGCAGGAAAAGGAGACACAGTTGGCTTCGCGACCAACTGATGCCAACAACCGGTGTCGATTTATTACGCGAGGAGGAGTCAGGCTAAACTTCAGAAAACACGGCGATTGACTAGGGTTGTCAAAATATCGACACTAAATCCCGAGCGTTGTTGTCAGCCGCCGATAAACGACATTTCCACTTTCGGCCTTAACACGGATTCCGTGGTTCGGGTTTCAGAGTAGCGGTCACGCCGATTACGCCATATTGATGTTAACTTTGCGCTAAAGTCTGCTTCCGGAACGCCACTTCGCAACAATCCCATCAAATCGTGGCCATCTGCTGCAAACAGACAAGTGTAGAGTTTGCCAACAGCTGACAATCGGGCACGACTACAATCACCACAAAAGGGCTCACTTACTGAAGCAATAATGCCGATCTCACCACCGCCATCCAGATAGCGCCAGCGATTGGCAACCTCACCTCGGTAGTTAGGTGGGATTTTTTCGATTGGTAGCCGGGTGCCAATCATGTCAGCAATTTCGGCAGCGGTCACTACTTCACTGTTCTTCCAACTGTTGGTGTTGCCGACATCCATAAATTCTATGAAGCGCAGTATCTGATCTGTGCCGTGGAAGTATTCAGCCATTGGCAAAATGCTGTGTTCGTTCAGTCCTCGCTTAACAACCATATTCACCTTCACCGAATCAAAGCCGGCGGCGGCTGCAATCGAAATTCCATCGAGAACTTTCTGCACAGGTACACCGACGTCATTTACCGCCATAAAGGTTTCATCATCCAATGCATCCAGACTGATGTTGACCCGGCCAAGTCCTGCGTCGCGCAAACTTCGAGCACGTTTTTCAGTGAGTAGTACTGCATTGGTCGTGAGGCTGATATCGTTTATTTTTTCAATTGATGCAAGCTGCTCCACGAGCTTTTCCAGCTCACTGCGCACCAGCGGCTCGCCACCTGTCAGACGTATCTTGCGAACACCAAGGTCAGAAAACGCCCTGACGAGCCTGACGATCTCTTCAAAAGAAAGTAGTTCGCCTTTCGATAAGAACTTATAGCCTTTGCCGAATTGCTCCTTCGGCATACAGTACACACAGCGAAAATTGCACCGGTCGGTCACCGAAACGCGCAAATCGTGGATCGGACGATTAAGGCCATCCATCAGGCCATCGGCAACGCCGGGTTCATCGGAAAAACGATTATCGTTCTCAATGTTCATTTTGCTGGTAACTGCGCGGGTACTCGATGAGCCCATCCTTGCAGGCCACTGCGCTCAGGTCAATCCCACTGCATCAACAAGTTCGGATCAGACCACAGTACAATAAGAAAACCGCACCGGAATCAGTTGCCAAAACGCAAAAACCGCTGCAGTTGCAACGGTTTTTCAAACATACCTGGAATTACTTACTGCTGCTTGATCAGGTGCCGAAGCCTTTGATCGGGCCACGCGGTGCTGTGGCATAGCGGCCGGGCTGATTCACCAACGGCTTGGCACGGTGACTCTGGTTGTTACCGTCATTGCGACGATTGCGGCCAAACCGGTGAACATACTTTTCCTGCTCTTCGGTTTGTATAGCCCGAGGTCTTACTTTACGTACTTCGGAGACCGCTAGCTCCGGCGACATACCCATGTCGACGAGTATTCTTGCGGCAATCATTCCGGTACGCCCGAGTCCTGCGAGACAATGCAGAATAATCCGTTCGCCGGCAATGAGAGATGCTGAAATCTGTTTGCCTTCCACTGCCCAGGTGTCTTCGAAACTAGGATCAGGCACTTCCATGTCGATAATAGGCAGGTGCCGCCACCAGAATCCAGACTCCATCACATGGCTTCCAAGATCGCCCACACCTAACCCGTGCAGTTCATCAGGTTCATTCAGAGTGACGATGCCGCTGGCCCCCCACTGCTGGCAGGCAGCCATATCCCGGCGAAGATTTTTCTGGATGTTTCCACGTCGCGGGGACTCAAGACGGATGCCCGGACACGGCATCATCCCGATTACCCCTTTACGACCCGGGATTCTGAGGGTGTAAATAGAGTTGGCACTGCTTGTTACAAGTCCTAGCATTTCACTTTTGCTCCATCGGGGACAACTACTTGCAGTTTAGTTCAGCGTTTGCAACCAAAACTGAATGTATTGCGATTGCCGCCCATTACAACCGTTACAGGCCTCTGTATCGGCCTTTTAATTATTTTATTGATCTACTTTATCGATCTGGATCGATGGTTCCATGGTGCCGGGGATTGCACATCCAGCAGCTGTATTCGCTCATTGGTGCAGTTTTCGCCCGGCTTTCCCTCATCCAGCGAGTCCGTATTGTCGCGGAAAAAAGCCCATCAATACAAGTCGCTAACGTAAATGAACGCAAACTACCGCTCAATTAGGTGACTCAGACCACTGTTCCAACGCAGCGATGGGTGTTCCACCTATCTGCACCTGGATTCGGGGAATGCTAAGCGGATAAATCCGGCAGTCCACAACCTGACAGACCTCCCAACCGCAATCACTCATTTCAAGCTGCGGTAATTGTTGCCGATCTGCACTTAACGTCTCCTGCCAAGTAAAGCAACACATGCCAAATAGAGCAACTGCAGCGGAAAACACGCAACTGGATGCTGTGGTCGATCAACTGGATTCGATCGTTGTCGGAAAATCAAACGAACTCAAGCTCGCATTGGCAACGTTGCTTGCCGGTGGCCATTTACTTGTAGAGGATATTCCCGGAGTTGGCAAAACGACGCTGGCACGTGCATTGGCCGCGACCATTGGATTGCAATGGAATCGCGTGCAATTCACCAGTGATCTGTTACCCGCAGATGTGATCGGAATATCAATCTTTGATGTACACAAGCAGACTTTTCAATTTCATCAAGGACCGGTATTCACTTCTTTGTTGTTAGCAGATGAGCTGAATCGCGCGCCACCTAAAACGCAAAGTGCGTTGCTGGAAGCGATGGAAGAACATCAAGTCACAGCCGATGGCAATACTTACCAGCTAGGCAATCCGTTCTTTGTAATCGCAACACAGAATCCACAGGAACAACTTGGTGTATACCCGCTGCCCGAATCTCAGCTCGACCGATTTATGGTTAGCATTGAGCTCGGTTATCCAGACACCCACTCAGAGCGCGAAATACTAGCAGGCACTGACCGGCGCGATCTGCTTGATGCAACTGATCCGGTAATGAGTGTCGATAACCTGCTCTATTGGCAGGCAAAAGCACGACAGGTGCACACGGCTCCCGCGGTGCTCGACTATATACAGAATCTACTGGCGGCAACCCGCGAGCTTGCATTAAACGGCAAATGTAACAACGGACTCAGTCCGCGTGCGGGACTAAGCCTGTTGTCTATGTGCAAGGCCTGGGCACTGTTGCACGGGAGAGAGATGGTCATACCGGATGATGTACAAAGTGTTTTCACAAGTGTTGCTTCACATCGTATCGCAGGATCGCTTCGCAAGGGTTTACCGATAACTACAGAGCTACTGACATCCGTAGATGTTGGTTAGATCCAGACAATGGCTCAGACGGTAACCGCAACGCACATCGGTGAAGCGACAGGCACCATTCGAAAAAAAGGTCGCATCTCACAGCGGATTTTCCGTTCGAGGCCGTGCGACGAACTGCCGCTTTTCATAAAACACGAACGAATTTATATCCTGCCGAGTAGTCGCGGTCTGGCTTTTATCTGTGTCATCGCAATCATGTTGATGGCGTCAATTAACTATAGCCTTAACCTCGGCTATGCACTGTGCTTCATTCTTATTGGTTTGTTTGCAGCTTGCCTGCTCGCCACCTACAAAAATCTGGTGAAAGTAAAATTCTTATCTATTAACGCCACAGACACATTTGCAGGTTCTGAGCTGCGTTATGTAGTCAGGTTCAGTGAGGAAGCCAAAAGACATCGGAGCTCAATCAGCCTTACTACCCAACATGCCACTACCATTGTCGATGCGGCGGCACAGACAATCACTGAGGAGCCGCTGGTGGTAACCAACGCCACGCGAGGCATGCATACCCTGGGAAGGCTGACAATTTCCAGTGACTTTCCGTTAGGCTTATGGCGTGGCTGGTGCTATCTGCACACGCCGGTACACGCTTATGTCTACCCACAACCTGAAAATCCTGCTGTAGAGTTCCAGGGTTTCAGTCCGACCACCGGCGGACCGCAGGCGACGCAAGTCAGCGAGCTGGAATACAGTGGCTTGAAAACCTACGAAAACTCAGACTCCCCATCGAGAGTTGCCTGGAAACGGGTTGCCAGCGGCGCTGGCTGGTACAGCAAACAATTTGAAGCGGAAACCGAGCAACGGGAAGTCGCAATCAGATGGCAGGATACACCCGCGCACCTGGGTACCGAGCAACGGTTGTCCCGAATGTGTAGCTGGGTGATGCGCGCCAGAGATGAAAACATCGCGCACACATTTGAGCTACCCGGTTGCAAACCGCTCGCGCTTGCCAGTGGCCAGGAACATTACGAAAACTGTCTTCGCGCACTGGCGGTCTACGGTTCCGAAAAAACTGATCAAAGTCAGGGCCACGAACAGAACACGGGCGACTGAGTATGTTTGGTCGTAACCAAACTGATAGTTCCCACATTAACAATCGCACGACTGATACGCGATTGTCACAACACACAATACACATGTTGGGTGTTACGGTGTTGTTGTCCCAACTTCCTCTGTTATTGCATTTGCCTGGTTGGCTGACATTGCCGGGCATCGCACTTACCATCGCAAAATTAAGAACCACTGCGGTAAGTAAACCTTTATTGCAACCCGCAGTCACAGTGATACTCGTGCTGTTAGCAGTAATTGCAGTATTTGCGAACTATGGCTATCTGTTTGGCCGGGATCCTTGTGTCGCGTTTCTGTTTCTACTTTTAAGTTTCAAGTACGGTGAGACTAAACGGAACTACGATGCCAGTTTGCTGGTTATTCTGTGTGCTTTTCTTTTAATTACACAGTTCTTTTTCAGACAGTCGCTGGTATCAGCGGTAATCTCCATTCCGTCGATGTACTTTATTGGTCTGTCGCTGTTTGTAGTTCAACGCGGCAATGCTGAAACCAACACCAGAACCATGGTACATACAACTGCAAAGCTGTTTTTACAGGCAATGCCAATTGCGCTGATTCTGTTTGTGGCCGTACCCAGAATTTCACAAACACCATGGAACAACGGCGGCAGCGGGCATGCAACAACCGGGCTTTCTTCAACTATGTCACCGGGTAGTTTCGCATCGTTGTCCAAATCAAATGAAGTTGCTTTCAGGGTAGAGTTCGATGGATCACCGCCAGCACCGCAGGAGCGCTATTGGCGCGGCCCGGTACTAACCGGCTTTGATGGCTACGACTGGTTTGTTATGCCACAACCTACCCGGATAGATTCGCCGACAGGCCCAGTTCGCGACGAGACATCGAGCAACAGTCGGGTAATCAACTACACCGTGACCATGGTCGCCAATCACCAACCGTGGTTGTTGGCACTTGATACACCCATTGGTATACCCGTGCCAGGGAATAATAAAAAGCTAAAAGTATCAATGAATGATGAGTTGCAAATCGATACATCAATGCCGATTGATCAACCACTGCGTTATCGCGCGTCATCCACTCTGACAGACAAGTTCACAGCTGTCGTAACGCCGGATGGAGCAACGCTGATCACTACAAGCTCGAATCCAGAAGCCAGAGCATTTGCAATGCAGCTGCGCTCACAATACGCGGACGACGCAAGCTTTGTACAAGCTGTACTGCAATGGTTCAATAAAGAGCCTTTTCACTACACACTAAACCCACCAAAGCTTGGTAGGAACGCGATAGACGACTTCATCTTCGAATCACGTCGTGGTTTTTGTGAACACTACGCCGGGAGTTTTGTATTCCTGTTGCGCGCAGCTGGCATTCCTGCTCGTGTCGTCACCGGTTATCAGGGCGGAGAAATGAGTGACGACTATATGATCGTCCGCCAATCAGATGCCCATGCCTGGACCGAAGCCTTTATAGATTCACAGTGGCAACGTTTCGACCCGACCGCGTCAGTAGCACCCGAGCGCGTCGAGCAAGGTGCCACCGAAGCACTGCGTGGTGACACTTCACAAAGCCTGTTGTCAAAGATCGAACTGCCATTCTTTAACAACGTTGTATTAAAGTGGGATGCTATAAACTTTGCCTGGCAACGTATGGTGATCGGTTTTGACAGCGAAAAACAAAGTGCCATGTGGCGAAAACTAGGCATAGAAAAGCCAAGTGCCTGGATGATCGTGATCGCGTTTATAATAGCCGCATGCCTGTGGGCACTGTTCATTTTGAAACCGGTGGGTGATCTTTTGGGTGGCTACGGCCGAGAAAGGCTCAAACCGTGCGAAAAACACTGGCAGAAACTCGCGACAAAACTACATCGCAACGGGTTGACCAGATTGCCGGGTGAAACAGTGACTGCGTATATTGAACGTGCCTGTGAGAAGTGGCCACACTATCGCAACCAACTACAATTGATAAAGCAAAGCTACTACGATGGAATGTATTCCGCAGTCGGCGCTGATCCGGCGCACCATCATAAGTACGCATTGACTATCAAGCGCGAGCTCGCACAAATCAACCAGCTTTAAAATCGAGCCGTCTGTTGTAAAACCGTTAGCAGGTTCAGACTGCCGCAAGCTCTCTGTCGCTGAATGCCAGAAGATTAGATGAATTAGTAAACTCGGCAGCAGAACTATTTCTACTAACAATGCTGCTGAACCCTGACTGCAAACTCGATCGACATCGATCGACCGCGGTTTTACGCCAGGCTTTCGATTCACGAAGCTCCGGAAAACTTATCCCCGCACTGACCAGCCCGCCATTTAACAACAGATTATCACTGGTCTTATGATTTTTCAGATAACGCGCCTGGTCAAAAATTGTACGCATCATTTCAACCTTACGTGCAGTGTTGAAGTAGGGAGACTTAAAGAACATCCCGAATGCTGGTATCCAGCTGACTCGCAGTCGCAACGCAACCTGCTTACACGACCATATACTTTCTTCTGAAGCATCGCAGTGATCAAGATGTGCCACCCAATTAGACATTTGTCTGGCAAATGCCATGGCGTACTTTTCATCACCGGTATGTTGGTATGCAAGACCGAGCAACGGCCACCAACTGTGACGATTTAATCGCGCCAGCCATTCGCGATTTTCTAATATATTTTTTTGCCAGTCGATTTCACCACCACAACTCAATTCCGGCGGTACACCGCTCCACTCCAGATCATAGTTGAGCACTTGATCGGCTCTCGCGACAAGTTCATCAGCGTCACAGTGATCGGTGTTGATCCCAAGATCAGTCAATTGGGCAGGAGCCGCCAACCAACCGGACTCGACACGGGCAGAAAAATGTTCGATCAGCGCTGAGGTAGATCTAAGGTTGAAGCCACTGTTCAGCAACACATTGACTGCCGGAATGTCAAACATGGACAGAAACTCAATATCGCTGAGTTCTCTGACCGATTTGTATTTACTGCAGAACATACGACTAACGTTCTCAACCAGCGTCAAATTGTTGTCCAACAATGCGCTGCCAGTACCATCCTGATTTAAATCACCAATTTTAAATTTGGTTCTCATCATTATTCCGCGTGAATCATTCTCCACCACCGGCTAAAACCGGCAAGGGTGTCAACGTTGATGCTGTAACCGCAACTAATGTCAACAATGCGAAGACTACTCGCTCTGGATAATATAAAGCGGACTTGCCACAAGCTTTCCCAGCTTGGTAATACAGCAACATCCGAATTGTGAAACAGCACAAAGACAGATCTTCGCACGTGTAACAACCGTGTTCTGCCGATCTCATATTTGCGCCATCTTGGTTAACAACTACATCCACCAGTCTTCTTCGCAGCGCAAGTGTTAGCTATTCACAAACAGATTAAAAGCCACAAGTGCATCCTGTAATGCACCCATGGAACTACTCGACAATTCATTGACGCTTAGATCGACTGCTTATGGTGCAAAGTTTGCGCTACTTCACACTTCAATTTTTCGCTATTGCGGCTATAAGAACAGACTTCGATCTACCTGACATGACTATGCAAGAGAAATTTATAGCCGGTGCAAAAGAATGGTGTTCTCTGCCGCAGCTTGACATCGCAGCAGTAAAGGCACGCGTTGATTCTGGCGCAAAGACATCATCTATTCATGCTTTTAACATCGAGCCATTCACTCGGGACTCAAACCAATGGGTGCGCTTTGATTTGCATCCTTTGCAAAAGAGCAGACGCGCTACGATCCGATGCGAAGCACCTGTCGCAGATCGTAGAACCATACGCAGCTCGAACGGCACCAGCGAAAAACGTTTCGTTATCCAAACACCGATGACGCTCAACGGATCGACCTGGGACATCCAACTTACCCTGACTAATCGAGATGCGATGGGCTACCGGATGCTCCTCGGTCGTGAGGCAATGAGCGGACGTATCCTGGTAGATAGCGAAGAGAAGTTTCTTTTAGGAGACGTGTCGGACCAGCAGCTTGAGTTGCTCTATGGCAAGGCTATGCCGACTCCTGGTGCAGGTTTAAAAATTGGATTACTGGCCAGCAACCCAAAACTGTATAGCAATCGACGAATAATCGAAGCCGGCGAAAAGCGCGGCCATAAAATGGTATTTCTGGATATCAGGCAGTGTTACATGAAGCTTGATGCCGACTCGCCGGCAGTACACTATCGGGATGGCAGAATACTTAATGATCTTGACGCGGTGATCCCACGCATTCGTCCATCGATGACATTCTACGGCTGCGCTATCACCCGCCACTTTGAAAGCCTGGGTGTCTATGCGCTAAATAACTCTGCAGCGATCACCCAGTCCCGCGACAAACTTTATTCCTTACAGATGTTGCAGGAGCAAGGATTGGATATTCCAATCACAGGCTATGCAAACTCACCGAATGACACCGAAAATCTGATTGAGATGGTTGGGGGGGCGCCTCTCATTGTAAAACTGCTCGAAGGCACTCAGGGTAAGGGTGTGGTTCTCGCTGAAACCACCAAGGCCGCTGAAAGTGTGATCAATGCAATGAAATCATTGCGAGCAAACCTGCTGGTGCAGGAGTTCATCGAAGAATCTGCGGGTACCGACCTGCGCTGTTTCATGATCGATGGCAAAGTTGCCGCCGCCATTCAACGCACAGCGGCTAACGGTGAATTCCGGGCCAACCTCCATCGCGGTGGTAAAGCGACGCTGACTGAAATTACACCGGAAGAGGAACTGTTGGCTGTAAAAGCGGCAAGAACGATGAACCTCAGTGTGGCCGGTGTAGATATCATAAGAAGTAACCGGGGGCCTTTGTTACTCGAAGTAAATTCGTCACCCGGGTTACAGGGAATCGAAGATGCTACCGGTCACGATGTCGCAGCGATGATGATTCAATCGATAGAAAAACAGCTGCAAACAGAATCGAACGTTGTGAAACTCGACTATCTTGAATCTGCCTAGGTGAATCTGCCTAGGTGAGTGCCTGGTATTCGCAAGCCTGTCTATACGCAGACCAGGGCCTGTTCTATATCTTCTATCAGGTCTTCCACTCTTTCTATACCCACTGACAGTCGCAGGTGATTCTCTGGAATCATGTTTTCGGCTGGCTCTAAAGTATGTCGATGCTCGATAAGGGTCTCTACCCCACCAAGTGACGTGGCACTGGTGATGATCTGCATCGCACCTGCAACTTTCAATGCGGCAGCAGCATCGCCCTTTACCTGAAAAGACAACAGGCCGCCGAACCCCCCGTGCATTTGTTTTTTCGCAACCGCATGGCCGGGATGACTGGGAAGTCCCGGGTAGCTGGTCGAATCAATCACCGGATGTTGTTCAAGGTATTGCGCTATCTGCATGGCATTGTCTGCAGCCCGCTCAACACGCACAAACAACGTGCGCATACCTCGGAGCAGCAACCATGCTTCAAATCCGCCGATCACCGCGCCCGCCATACTACGCTCACTACTAAGCGCTTCCCACAAAGCATGCTCTTCCCGAGTCACTACCGCACCGGCCAATACATCACTATGACCATTAAGGTATTTGGTCGCAGAGTGCACGACCAGATCAGCACCAAGATCCAACGGCTGGCTAAACACCGGCGTAGCCGCCGTGCTGTCGACACAAACCAGCGCATCGTGTTGATGCGCAATGTCTGCTGCAAGTGCTATGTCGGTGACATGCATCATCGGATTGGAAGGCGTTTCAACCCAGACCAGATTGGTGCGATTTTTATCTGCAACACAGGCTTCAATCGTCGAGGCATCTGCGGTGTCATACTCGCTGACAAAGATATCCTGCCGTCTACAGTGATCATGAATCCAAAGTTTCGCACCCCAATACATCGCATCGGGTAACACCACATGAGATCCCGGTGTCAATGAGTAAAATATCGACGCAATGGCTGCCATTCCCGAGGCAAACAGGCGGCATTCTTCACCATTTTCAAGATCAGCCAGTGTCCGTTCCGCATGAATGAAAGTCGGGTTCTGATCGCGCGAATACAGGTTTGCCGCATTAATAGGCGCATAACGGTCATCTCTCGCGAATGTAGTGGACAACTGAATTTCCGGTACCACCGCACCGCTATGCACATCAAGAAAGTGCGCTGCCTTCGCAGCGACAGTAGCGCCCTGCCGGTCATTTGGATTTTTCATGTATCCATCTCTATCCCGAGGTGCATAACACCAGAGGGTCGTGCGGGAAGTTCGGTGACAGACCTTTCACAACCACAGTTGTCATAGCAAGGTGAAAAAAATGCAGGCATAGCAGGGCCTACTTCGAATCCAAGCCTAATCAATAATGGTAACGCAGCTATGGCGACTGTGGCTTCGAGGCGTTTTACCGAACTTTCCAAACTGCCCACTAGTGGGCTTCCTGCCAATTGTCACCTACGCCGATTTCAACTTCCAGCGGCACAGAAAGCGTGCCTGCCCCCACCATAAGATTTGATAGTTCTTTGGATACCTTCTTTACCTGACTCTTTTTAACTTCAAGCACTAGTTCATCATGAACCTGCATGATGACTCGGGCATCGATTTTCTCGTCCGTAAGCCATTGGTCGACATTGATCATTGCGCGCTTAATAATATCCGCCGCAGTTCCCTGCATCGGTGCATTGATCGCCGTGCGCTCTGCATACTGCCTCATCTGATAGCGGCTTGAGTTTATATCCGGCAAATACAATCGGCGGCCGAACACTGTCTCTACATAACCCTGATGTTTTGCGTTTAACTTAGTGGAATCCATATAGCGCTTCACACCCGGGTAGCGCTCAAAGTAAAGATTGATATATTGCTGCGCATCGCCACGCGGTATATCCAATTGGCGAGCAAGACCAAAAGCTGACATGCCGTATATCAGTCCAAAGTTAATTGCTTTGGCAGCACGACGTTGATCTGCATCTACATCATCTATTCCACTGCCGAAAACCTCGGCTGCTGTCGCGCTATGAATGTCATCACCGTTTTCAAAAGCAGACAACAAACTCTCATCAGCGGACAAATGCGCCATAATACGCAACTCTATCTGCGAGTAGTCAGCCGCGAGTATCTGATAACCTGCAGGGGCAATAAATGCCTCACGAATTCTTCTGCCTTCGTGGGTGCGAATAGGAATATTCTGTAGATTCGGATCAGAAGAGGAAAGCCGTCCAGTCGATGCCACTGCCTGATGATAGGAGGTATGTACCCTGCCGGTCATGGCATTAATCTGATCCGGCAGTTTATCCGTGTAGGTAGATTTGAGTTTACTTAAACTACGGTATTCAAGGATCAACTTGGGCAACGGATAATCAGCCGCAAGTTGCTCAAGCACATCTTCAGCGGTTGACGGCTGACCTTTAGGTGTTTTGCGAATTACCGGCATGCCCTTTACTTCATAAAGCAGTTCACCGATCTGTTTGGAAGAACCAAGATTAAATTTCTGCCCGGCATCCTCGTGCGCCAGTGCCTCTATTGCCTCAACTTTCTTTCCAATCTCATCACTTTGCGCGCTGAGTAAATCCGCATCAACCAGCACACCAGTACGCTCTATGTTAGACAACACCGTCAGCAGTGGAATCTCGATCTCACGATACACCTTATCAAGCGCCGGTTCTGCGGTGATCATTTTATTCAGCTGTGTAAACAGCTGTAGCGCTACATCAGCATCTTCTGCTGCATAGTCACCGGCGGGCTCTAACTCTATTTGATTAAAAGTCAGTTGCTTAACGCCTTTACCGGCTATTTCTTCAAAGTGCGTGGTTTTTATGTCGAGATACTTGCTGGCCAGAACATCCAGATCATGCCGGTTGGCAGAGGCATCGCAGACATAGGATTGCAGCATCGTGTCATGCTCGATGCCGCGCAATTCAATACCGTGGTTGAGTAATACATTGCGATCATACTTCAAGTGTTGACCAATTTTTTTAATTTTGTCACTTTCCAATATTGGCTTGAAAAGCTTAAGCACTTCATCACGCGATAACTGCTCCGGTGCCCCCTCATAATCATGCGCTACAGGCAGGTAGGCCGCTTCACCCATCTGTACTGCAAACGACAAACCGACAATTTGCGCATCCATATAGTTGATACTGGTTGTCTCTGTATCAAAAGCAAAAATGCCTTTGTCTTTTATCTTTTTTATCCATTTGTTGAGTTCAGCCTTGGAACTGATAATCTGATAATCGCGCTTTTCTACTTTTTCCACTTTAGGTACTTCAGGGGCAGTACCACCCGATGGCGCAGTCGTTTTACCGTCCAGTTCATTCAACCACGCTCTGAATTGATAGCGCTCCAGCATCGGTCTTAACTTTTCAGCATCAGCCTCTTTAATAGTCAGCGTTTCTATGGTTTCCTCAAGCTCAACATCGAGCTTGATGGTTGCAAGCTCATAAGAGAGCGGCAACATTGGTACGGCTTCACGCAAATGTTCTCCAATCTTGCCTTTCACCTCGCCGGCATTGTCTATGACGCCCTGCATAGAATCATACAATCCGAGCCACTTAACTGCCGTCTTCGGCCCGCACTTGTTTACGCCCGGTATATTGTCTGCCTTGTCTCCAACCAATGCCAGGTAGTCAATTATCTTTTCCGGTGGTACACCGAATTTTTCTACCACGCCGTCGATGTCATAGGTTTTATTACTCATCGTATCGATCAGGGTGACGTGTTCATTCACCAGTTGCGCAAGATCCTTATCACTTGTTGAAATGACGACCTTCTTTTTTGCCTCTGTAGCCTGCCTGGCAAAGGTACCGATTACATCGTCTGCCTCGACTCCTGAAACACTGATAAGCGGCAGCCCCATGGTGCGAATCATCTCGTGTAGCGGCTCGATCTGTTGTCGAAGCTCATCCGGCATCGGTGGACGTGTCGCCTTGTACTCGGCATACATTTCATTGCGAAAGGTTTTCCCCTTCGCATCAAACACCACTCCCATGTCTGTCGGTTTGTAAGTGTCGAGCAGACGCCGCAACATATTAATAACACCCAGCATCGCACCGGTCGGCTCGCCGGCTTTGTTCGTCAGTGGCGGCAGCGCATGAAAAGCACGGAAAAGGTACGACGATCCATCAACCAGTATCAGAGGAGGGGTGTCTGACATTTTTAATCCGGTAAGTTGAATTGAATCTGAAGAGAATACCTGTCTGCAAGACTTTAATCGACAATGATTCGACGTTAAATTCACCGTGGTAAATAGAATTACCAGACCAAAGCAAAAACTGGCCGGACTCCTGAATCAGCTATAATCCCTCGCATATCCGTGAATTTGCCTCGGAACCATCCGCTCCGGCCACTCAACAGATCATCTATGACAATTAAAAAAAAACCGCAGCTTCGAAAAGGTGCTGACATCGACCACGCCTTGAGCCGTGAATCCTGGAAGATTTTCCAGATCATGGCTGAATTTGTTGAAGGATTTCAGAAGCTCGCGGCAATCAGCCCCTCTGTGAGTGTATTCGGATCAGCCAGATTCAAGCCTGATCACAAATACAGCTTGTTGATCGAGGATATCTCACGCAAGCTTTCTGACGCGGGTTTTGCGGTGGTCAGCGGCGGCGGCCCCGGCATTATGGAAGCCTCCAACAAAGGCGCATACGCAGGAAAATCTGCCAGTGTCGGGTTGAATATCCAGCTACCGTTTGAGCAGTCGGGCAATCCCTACCAGGACATTGCCATCACCTTTAAATACTTCTTTGCCCGCAAAGTGATGTTCGCAAAGTATGCATCAGCGTATGTGGTCATGCCGGGTGGCTTCGGTACCCTGGATGAACTGGCAGAAATTCTGACGCTCATTCAAACCGGCAAATCACGCAAGATTCCAGTGATACTCGTCGGCTCTGAATTCTGGAGTGGCCTGGTCGACTGGCTCAGAGATTCGATGCTTACCATGGGTACCATCAGTGAAAAAGATCTTGATCTCTTCTCAATTGAAGATGACCCGGAAAAGGTCATCGAATCTATTTTTGATTTCTACGAGGGTGTGGATATGGATCAGGTGTTGGCCAACGACGATATCTCAATGGACATATAACGCTACTTCTGACTACGTGTAACTTATCGATCTCTATTAATGTCCGTTTTCACGTCGATAGACATGCCGCAGCTGACGGCATTTCTGAAAAATTATTCTGTTGGTGCACCTTCCGGTTTTACCGGCATTGAAGCAGGTATTACCAACAGCAACTTCTTTATTGATACCGAGACAGGCCGTTATGTCCTGACTATTGTCGAACACGAAAGCTTTACTGATGTTGAGTGGTTTATGCAGCTTCTTGCCTACCTTCACCAAAACGGCATTCCGTGCGCCGCCCCCTTACCGGCAAACAATGGCAGCTATACAAAACCCCTGGCAAATAAACCTGCAACCGTTGTTCAGTGTTTGCAGGGCGCAGATAAAAACCATGTGAACGGTAATGATTGTTATGCGCTTGGCAAAGTACTCGCACGCTTACACAAGAGTTGCCAGAATTACTCCACCAGCAACCAGAGCCGCAACGACACCCGGGGGGCGGGCTGGCGAACGACTACTGCTGAGAAAGTTCGCATCAAGCTCAATGCAGACAAAGCGGCTTTGCTCGATGAGCACATGAATGCCGACTACGCACGGCGACTGGCACAACTGCCGACCAGCGTGATTCACGCAGACCTCTTTAAAGACAACGTGCTTTTCAATGGCGCAAACATCAGTGGCATCATCGATTTTTATTACGCCTGTACCGGCTGTATGTTGTACGACCTCGCCATCACTTTTAATGACTGGTGTCGAGACGATGAGACAAACATCGATCAAGACCTCGCCCGTGCTCTGCTGCGCGGCTACGAGAGTGTTCGCCCGCTTGAATCAAGCGAGTACGAGTGCTGGCCGACTGCCGTGCGCTGTGCAGCACTCAGATTCTGGCTCTCAAGATTGCACGATCTTCACTTCCCGCCGGACGGGTTATTGACGTACACGAAAGACCCGTCACCGCTGGAAAAAATTCTCTCATTCGACGTACCGGATTTCGTTGACCTGACATCTTAAACAGGTTTCGCTGATTGGTTGCCAGGCATACGCCAAAGGGTTTAAAAAGTGTTACCCTGCCTGTAATTCGGCACGATTTTCACTCTCGAAAAGCGCCGGATCCTCCGCCAGTCTCACACCTTGCGGAGCCACCAAAATCATTCGAATAGTATCAAAAAGATACTGGGGAAAACTTAATGAAAAGACGTGATTTCATAAAAACCGGCGCAGCCGCAACCGCAGCAGCAGGCGCTACCATCACCGCCGCCCCGGCGATTGCCCAATCCAAAACCGAACTGACAGTCGTTTCTACCTGGCCACGGGACTTCCCGGGTCTGGGTGTAAGCGCGCAGCGTCTGGTAGAACGTATCGCAGAGCTATCCGAAGGTAGCATTGTCACTAAGTACTTCGCAGCCGGTGAGCGTGTTGGCGCTTTTGACTCTTTTGATGAAGTAGCTTCTGGTAATGCGCAGGCCTACATTGCGGCAGACTATTACTGGAAGGGCAAGCATCCGGCCTGGGCTTATTTCACCGCAGTACCCATGGGTCTGACCACAACCGAGTGGACAGCCTGGATCAATTTCATGGATGGTCAGGAACTATGGGATGAGGTTGCTGACGGCTTCGGCTTGAAGTGCCTGCCTTGCGGCTCCACCGGTTGTCAGATGGGCGGCTGGTTTAACAAAGAAATCGAAACAGCTGACGACCTGAAAGGCCTCAAGATGCGTATTCCGGGTCTGGGTGGCGATGTAATGGCAAAGCTCGGTGCATCACCTATATCAGTCCCCGGTGGTCAGATTTATGAGAATCTGGTATCCGGTGCAATCGACGCGACCGAGTGGGTTGGCCCATACAACGATTACTTCATGAAGTTCTACGAAGCAGCCAAGTACTACTACTACCCGGGTATGCATGAAGCTGGCTCAAGCTTGTCATTCGGCATGAACAAAGAGTTCTGGACCGGCCTGTCAAAACATCAACAGGAAATTATCCGTACTGCATGCCAGGAAGAGCATTCACACCAGTATCACGAAACTGTCGCCAACAATGGCCTGTATTTGAATAAGATGGTTAACGAAAACGGTGTTGAGCTGCGTGAATTCAGCGAAGAAATCTATGACAGCTTCGGTGAGGCAGCAGCTGAAGTTTTCGAAGAAACACGTGATCACTCAGCACTTGCAGCCAAAGTGCATGACAGCTTTGATGCCGCCCGCTCTGAGCTCGGTGGCTGGATGAAACTTGCTGCGATAAGCTACAGCGTACAGCGAAATCGTATTCTCGACATCTAGATCATGAAGTAATCTGGAACCGGGGTTCTCCCGGTTCCTTCTTTAAATTACGGCGATGGTAGTCGTACGATTCGCAGACGCTACGTTCCCGGTCATTTCACTAAACTAAAGAGAATGCAGCGATGGACAGTGCGCAAGCCCATTCGATGCCGGATTCCGGTTCTGATTTTCCCGCATACGATTTCAAAGATCGAGTGACGCGATTCTTCAGCTGGAGCATGCTGTCTCTGCTCGTTGCGTTTCTCATCAACAACACCCTGGTTCACTCACAGAAATGGCCCGGCGTCGTGGCAATTTTTTCTGCTCCGTTCAATTGGCAAGCCTGGGCTCAAGTGGGCATATACATCGTCGCAATCATTCTTGCATGGGCTCTCACCAACGGAATAAAAAGAACACTCCGTGCTGATGCAAAAACTATCACAGCTATCAATACCTATATAATCCGCTCGCTATTCTGGGGTGTCGTTTTAGTTGGACTGGCTGACATGGCCATCTCTTTCCTGCGTGTTGAAGATTTGCTATCGCAGGTAGTTGGCGAGCAACTGACTAAAGATCTGGGTCGGCCTCAATTCCGTGGCCCAATGATCCATCTGCCGTTACTGGCACTAGGCTTTGTACTCGGTGCGATTACAAGAACACTTGGCTTCCACTGGCTGGCACTGATGATTGTCGTTGCAGAACTCGCGATTGTTATCACACGATTTATCTTTTCCTACGAACAGGCTTTCATGGGTGACCTTGTACGTTTCTGGTACGCTGCACTGTTCCTATTTGCAAGCGCCCACACTTTGTTAGAAGAAGGGCATGTAAGAGTTGATGTCTTCTACTCCGGAATGCGAGCCACCAAAAAGGGATTCGTAAACGGCTTTGGCGCCATATTTTTCGGTATGACGCTTTGCTGGACGATCATTGTGATCGGACTCGGTGGCAAGTCCGCGGTAATTTATGGTCCGCTGGCAAGCTTCGAGGTTTCACAATCAGGCTTCGGTATGTACACCAAATACTTAATGGCAGGTTTTCTCGGAGTATTTGCTATCACCATGCTGCTGCAGTTCATCTCACAATTTCTTGAATCTGTAGCAGATGTCCGGCAACAACCCGGTGCCAGAACCGTCAAAACAGAAACAGCACACTAGGAGAAAATCATGGAACTGGTATTTCTCGCGCTGTTACTGATTATATTAGCTTGTGCATTAGGCTCTGGTTACCCGGTGGCGTTTGCACTACCAGGTGCTGCTATCGTCACCATAGCTCTGGCTGCAATCTGCGGTTACGTTTTTGGTGGCGGAGTTGATGCTTACTTCGCACAGGATGGCCCAAGTCAGTGGTTATCGGCGGGTGTCACTAATCTGCGTGGAATCTATTGGGAGGTTGAGCGCGACACCCTCATTGCTATTCCGCTGTTCATTTTCATGGGCATCATGCTGCAACGTTCAAAGATTGCAGAAGACCTGTTAATGACCATGGCGCAGCTCTTTGGGCCGGTACCTGGCGGGCTCGGCATCTCTGTGGTATTCGTCGGCGCATTGTTAGCTGCCACTACAGGGATCGTTGGAGCAACAGTTGTTGCCATGGGACTTATTTCGCTTCCGGTTATGTTGCGTAATAACTACTCACCCTCATTAGCAACTGGAACCATCGCCGCATCCGGTACGCTTGGACAGATTATTCCCCCGTCTATTGTGCTTATTATTCTTGCTGATCAACTGGGCAGCGCCACAGACCAGGCAAGCACTGCACGCAAACTTCTATACAAAACTTCTACCGGCGAGATAACAATGCCGTCAGAGTTTGACGTCGGCTCTACCAGTGCCGGCGAGATGTTTCTGGGGGCGTTTATTCCAGGTATCGTACTCGTGCTTTTGTATATGGCGTATATCCTGGTTTACGCATTAATACGCCCGAAGTCTGCACCCGTTGTGCGAAATGCCGGAGGATTTGGCAAGGGCTTTGTGAGTCAGGTATTCATAACGCTGGTGCCACCACTGACGCTGATCTTTCTGGTGCTCGGATCCATAATTTCAGGAGTGGCAACGGTAAATCAGGCAGGCTCAATTGGTGCTGCCGGTGCGCTGCTAATGGCGGGCTACAGACTTAAAGACGGTGGCATAACCCGGTACCTTCCATCACTGCTTGCAGCAGTCGCACTAATTGGCATCGGCGTTATTCTTTTTTTGTTTGACATCAACATCAAGGATGTAAAAACCGATCACGACAGACTAGGTATTACGCTCGCAATAATTGCTGTTGCACTGCTTCTGCTCGCACTGCTTTGGAGCGGCATCAGGGTAATGCGTATAGATAACACTCTCTACGAAGTAATGATAGAGACAGCAAAAACCACTTCGCTGGTTTTTATTATTTTGTTGGGTGCAGCAATTCTAACCGCAGCGTTCCGTGCATTCGGCGGCGAAGAGCTGGTACGGGACTACCTAAACGCACTGCCGGGGGGGTTCTGGACCAAGTTTGTTATTGTAATGGCGGTTATATTTATACTGGGTTTCTTTCTTGATTTTATTGAGATCGCTGTAGTTGTTGTACCCATAGTCGCCCCTATTCTGCTGGCCGATCCGTCAGCAAACATCACAGCCGTGTGGTTGGGTGTAATGATCGGACTTAACATTCAAACTTCCTTTCTAACACCACCTTTTGGTTTTGCTTTATTTTATATGCGCGGCGTAGCGCCAGCTGCTGTTAAGACAGTGCAAATGTATAAAGGTGTTATCGCGTTTATCCTGCTGCAAATCACAGCGCTTGGAATAGTCGGTTACTATCCGCAGCTGGTTAACTATCTGCCAAAACGTTTGCAGCTTACAGCAGAGACAGCACCACCACCTCGGAACCCGAAACTCAGTCACTGTGTAGAGCAATACGTTACCGAACAGTTTACAACCAACGGCGATACACTTCAGGCGTCCATCGCAGAAACGCGTGCACTTGACTTCAGCATCCTGCCTAAGAAACTTGCAAAGTCGGTAGAAGCGAGTTTCGAGCATGCCGATAACAGCATCGGATTGCTGGCTGATGCCAACGCGAGCGCCAATGTTGTAGCGGAAGGCGCGGCTGACTTTCGACCATTACATGAACAGATGCGCGATATACGTATCAGCACCCTAAGCATTGACATGAAAATAGAAGAAGAACAAACGCTTTTCGACCGACTGGATAATGACTCACCGGATCGAGACAGGTTGATGCAACACATCGAAGCACTCAATGCAGAGCGCGAAGCAATACAGGCCGCCACACCGGAGAACTGGGAACAGGCGCGGGCGGATTTTACCGAATTACAACTGGCGGAGCGCAAACAGAGAGTTGAATTCAGAAAAGCTTCCGACCAGGGCTATCTGCCGATTGTAAAGTTGCAAAACACTCTGGCGGCAACAGAATCACTGAAAGCACTAAACAACGAATTCGAAATGCTCAGAGGATTAATTGAAACCGGTGAAGATAAAGCGACGATTGAAGAACTCGCTGCATCCAGCAAACGTTTCGGAGAAGTAGAGGGTGCATCAGCCATAAAATCAGACATCTCCAAAGCCCGCAAAGCGTTGAGAGCGAAAAAACCAAGTAAAGAAAAAGCACTGAAAGCACTGGAAGATGCGGAAGAAGAGTTTCGGTCTGAAATGCAATGGCGGGAAACAGCACAGGCTGCTATGGGAACACAGATCGCTTCATATGAAGAGACAATTCGTTCCACCATCGGTATCAGGCAGCAATCACGCCTCACAAAGCAGCAAGCGCTGTACGTAGCCGCATGCGATGCAGATCATCGCGATATATCATTAAACTTCTAGAACTAATTTATCAGGATCAATTGCCCGTACTTATTCGGGCACTTACAGTCTTGAAGATGATGCAGGTGGCTAACAATCACGGATAAACGCTGTGTTATCCGTGATAAAGATACACTATACTTCTGCAGGATCCCGCTGAGCTGCTCGTTGCAATGCTCTTAGCGATCGCTCGGCCTTGGCATTGCCGTGAGCTGCTGCAGTTTCAAAATATTCGATAGCGCCGGCTTCACTGGCAGCTACACCCCAGCCGTTCTGGGTAAGCACACCCATATTGTAGTTAGCTCTCGCATCACCCTGCTTCGCTGCTCGACGCAACCAGCGCGCTGCGCGATTATAGTTTTGCTGCATCCCGCGCCCATTGCCATAGCGCAGTCCCAGGTTTACCTGCGCGCGGACGTTGCCACGGTCAGCAGCCTTGCGATACCACTCGATCGCCGCCTGTTCGTCCTTATCAATTCCGTGACCATGCTCGTACATGCGCCCAAGATTATATTGCGCAGCAGCGTTACCCTGATCCGCTGCCATGCTAAACCAGTAAACCGCCTGATAGACATCCTTGGGAATACCCAGCCCAAGCGCACAGCCGATGCCATAATTAAGTTGTGCCAGTGAGTGCCCGGACTGACCCGATTTGCGAAACCACTTCATCGCTTCCGCATAGTCCTGCGAACCGGCGACACCGTTGATATAACAGATACCCAGGTCGTACTGCGATGCGGTATGGCCGCCATCAGCTGCTCGATGAAACCATTTCATTGCAACTTCGTTGTCTGCTTCGACCATGTTGCCTGTGGCGTACATTTTTGCCAGTAGTGCGCGTGCCTGCAGATCGCCACGTTCCGCTGCCAGTTTAAACCAGCTGACTGCCGCTCTTTTGTCTTTCGGTACACCTTTACCCTGGGCATAGCAAACCCCAAGATCAAATTGAGCAACCACGTGTCCCTGATCTGCTGCAGCGCGATAGTACTTTACGGCAGTCTGTCGGTTTTGCAGAACACCATCACCCACTGAGTGCATATAACCGAGGAACCCCTGTGCGCAGGAGTTGCCAAGATCTGCAGTTTGAAGAAAATACTGCGCCGCCCGATCATAACTTTGCTCCACACCATAGCCGTCAAAGTACATGATGCCGAGAAACAACAAGCCCCACTGATCGTTTTTCTCAGCGCTTGAAAGGATCCAGTTGCGGGCTTTTTCAAAGTGTTTGTCAGAAACCTCTGGCGGCAGTCTGCCTTCGCACAACAACGCAAGCGCTGCACTTGCACCCAGGTGGCCATCATCGGCTGCAATTTCAAACAACTCTATTGCAGCGCTTTCATCCATCGACTTTCCAACTGCACCACGTCGCAACTCCATCGCGTTTAAAAAATGGTCATGCGCATCAGGAGGCTGTACCAGCGTAAGTGAACCACCGCCCGGCAACTGGCGCGCTGGGCGGCGCCTTGATTGTTTACTAGGGTCGTCTGGTGTTGTATTCATAAGTATATCGTTGCGAGTCTTTAGCGAAATATACATTCACCACTACAGAATTTGGCTAAGTTCTCCAGCCTGTAAAAGGCCAATGAGAGTTGCAGGCCATCACTCTCACTCCGCGTATTTAATCACGATAGTCCATTTGACACTCATGGCTGGCACGCAGTTTTGAAACGAATGTAATTCCTTTGTGTCTATAAATACCTAACGCCTGACAATCTGCTTTCTCAGCTGGTGCTCAATCGAGTGGTCTCTTTGATAATCTCCATCACGATGTACGAGCGAGTATCTCTCACGCCTGGCAGATCGCGCAGAATGTCTCCCAGCAGCTGGCGATACTCGGCCATATCCGCCACGCGAATCTTCATCAGGTAATCAAAATCCCCGGATAAGAGATGACACTCCAACAGGTGTGGGATCTGCAACGCCGCTTTTTTAAACTTCTCAAAGATGCTTTTACTGTCGTATTCGAGCTTGATTTCGACGTAGACCATCAGCCCCGCATTCATTAATTCGGGATTTAAAATCGCTGTGTAGCCTTCGATGTAGCCGTCATTCTCCAGTCGTTTTACCCGCTCCAGACAAGGGGAGGTACTCAAACCCACTCGCTCACCAAGCTCGACGTACGAGATCCGGGCATTTCTCTGCAGTTCATCCAGAATCCGGCGATCAATACGATCTAGTTTTTTCATCTGACTCAGCGTTTTTCCTTAGAATTTCTCTTTTAGCAGCATTTAATTCTATATATCAAATTATTTCCGCAATATATTTCGCTAATTGTCTCCTACACTGCCATAAATTACCGACCATTCTTAGATTGTCAGTATTTTTCCGCGTCCCGCTATCCGGGAACCGGACACGCCCTAACTGGAGAGAATCATGAAAATCGGCCTGCCGAAAGAAATTAAGAACCACGAGTACCGGGTCGGACTGACTCCGGTAAGCGTGCAGGAACTCATCGCCAACGGACATTCGGTACTGGTTGAAACCACCGCCGGTGAGGGCATCGGCGAGTCCGATGACGCCTATGTTGCGGCCGGTGCAACCATCGCTGCGAACGCAAAGGAAGTGTTCGAACAAGCTGAAATGATTATCAAGGTTAAAGAACCCCAGCCGGATGAATGTAAAATGCTTCGTCCTGATCAGGTACTGTTCACTTATTTGCATCTGGCACCAGATCCACAACAAACAGATCTACTGATGAGCTCCGGTGCTATCGCCATCGCCTATGAAACAGTGACTGACAATGATGGCGGTTTGCCACTGCTTGCGCCAATGTCTGAAGTAGCAGGGCGTATGTCGATTCAGGCAGGTGCTATGTGCCTTGAAAAATCCCACGGTGGCTCAGGTAAGTTACTCGGCGGTGTGCCGGGTGTAGCTCCTGCCAACGTACTGGTGATCGGAGGTGGTGTGGTAGGTACCAACGCGATTCAAATGGCGGTTGGTATGCAAGCCAATGTTACTGTGCTTGATCGTTCAATCGAAAGGCTGCGTGAGCTTGATGCACAATTTGGCGGCAAAATTTCCACCGTGTATTCAAGCAAGGCAGCGCTTGAAAAGCTGGTTGCTGAAAGTGACCTCATTATTGGAGCGGTACTGATTCCGGGTGCGGCAGCACCGAAACTCGTCACACGTGACATGCTAAAAACCATGCGCAAAGGTTCAGTCCTCGTGGATGTGGCAATAGATCAGGGTGGTTGTTTCGAAACTTCAAAAGCTACCACGCATGAAGAGCCCACTTATATTGTTGACGACATCGTGCACTATTGCGTGGCAAATATGCCCGGGGCCGTTGCAAGTACATCAGCGCATGCGCTTAATCACGCCACGTTACCGTTCACGCTTGCGCTGGCAAATAAAGGTTACCGTGACGCTTGTCTTGCCGATCCGCATTTGCTTGAAGGATTGAATATTCACAAAGGCACACTGACCAACGGGCCGGTAGGGCTGGCCTTGAATATGGATTTCACAGCACCGGCAGATGTACTGGCGTCTTAAGAGTCACATTAGTATTACTAAGGGACATCGGCGCGGCATTCAATGGATAATGCCGCGTTGAAGAATAGCTTTACGCAACGGTTTCGCGCTGGATTCTTTTACAGTCTGCCTGACTTCTATCGCATCACAGCAGTTAAAACGCATAAAGCTTTCCAGCGCGTCGACCAGTAACCACAGAAACTCATCGTCCGGCTCATCGTATTGCAAGTAATGAAGCAGCAGGACACGGGTTTTACGATCCGCTTTACAGTCTAGCCGTCCGACAAGTCTATCTTTGTATAAAATCGGTAGACAAAAATAGCCATGCTGTCTCTTTGCTGCAGGCACATAACACTCAATCTGGTAGTCAAAATTAAAAATGCCACGGCATCGTTCACGCTGTATCACGAGATTGTCGAACGGTGATAGCAAATGCACCCTGTTCGCTGAGCGCCTGTTATCGTTCAGAAGCTTCGCATCGCAATAAAACAGCTCTCCTGCCGGCGATATTACTTTTATCACAGCGCCATTTTCCAGCCGTGATTCGATGCAGTCTTTAACCGCTTGCCGCAGCGCTTTACCCTTACGTAAGTACGTAAAAGATTTAAGACTTGCAAACCCGTGTGCCCTGAGTGTGGTATCAATCAGGTATCCAGCCTCCTCTGCCAGGTCCGGCGTCTTCGTGCAGACACTGTTTGGTAACACGCGTTCTGTTAAGTCATAACGCTTTTGAAATCCCTCACGCCCGACAATCATCAGGTCTCCCTGCATGAAGAGCTTTTCAATCGCTTGCTTGGCAGGCTTCCAGTCCCACCAGCCACTGTTCGTGCTCTTTGAATCTTCAAAATCTCTGGCACGCAACGGACCTTCAGTTTCAATTCGCTTGTAAACAGTTTGCAAAAGCTTCTTGTCTATATTGTCGAACCAGTGCTTTTCTCCGGCCTTGATGGCATTCATTCGAGGAAGCGCAAAACGGAAATCATTAATCGGCAGGTAGGCTGCCGCATGAAACCAGTATTCAAATACATGCTTTTCGGCTACGGCGGTAGCCAGAAACTCCGGTCGATAGTTTTTCAATCGCGTCCACAGCACGTGATGGTGTGCACGCTCAACAACAGAAATCGTATCAATCTGCACATACCCGAGATGGCCAATCACCCCCGCGACACCCGACTTACCGGAACTTATACCCCTGCCATTCAACAGGCCCTGCTGCGCCAGGGCAATGCGTCGTAATCTGGCTGCCGGTAGTTTCAATACTGCACCGACACTGCTTCGACTTACTTGCGAGGACCCAGACATCGCCACTTTAATCACCCAAACCACTCACCTGGACCAACAAGCAAACAATAACTGCAGAATAGTGTGTCATTAGACGCTACGAAGGTTGTGATTTAGCAACAGGAAAAAAGCTAACGTATCATACAAGATACCCCATCCGGTCGTTTATCCGTTTCTACGCAGCGTGCTCTCATGATTCATGTACTCGGTTCTATCAACATCGACTATTCGGTTACAGTTTTGCAGCTGCCTAAGCAGGGAGAAACTATTGCGGGTAGTGATCTTGTACTTACTCCAGGGGGTAAAGGTGCCAATCAGGCACTGGCAGCAAGTCGGGCCGGGGCTCAGGTGAAGATGACCGGTGCTGTCGGCACGGATTCAGTGGCCGAGGCTGCATTGTCGCTGCTAAAAGCAGGAGGTGTTGATCTAACTGGTGTGAAATCTGTTCGGGGCCCGACTGGATGTGCATTTGTTTTTGTCGATAGTAATAGTGAAAACCAGATCATCATTATTGCCGGTGCTAACGGTACAGTTAACGCACAGCATGCACATGCTATGGAAATGACCAGGGGTGATGTGCTACTGCTGCAACTTGAATGTCCGTTAGATGCAGTCGCTGCAGCTGTAAAAGGCGCTCAGCGATATAACGCCAGAACCATTGCCAATCTGGCACCTTATCAATCACTCGATAAATCGTTTTATAAAGATATCGACTATCTGATATTAAATGAGACAGAGGCAGAGCAACTTGCCACAGACTTAAACCTAGCTTCTGCAAGCGTAGCTGATATAAGTGCTGCTACCGGTAGTGCTGTAATCAGAACCCTGGGAACCAAAGGCATTGAAGCAATCGACGAACAATCAAGGTCATTCACGCTTCCCGGTATCAAGGTGGAAGCCATTGATACAGTCGGTGCCGGAGATACTTTCGCAGGCTTTCTTGGCGCTATGCTTTCGACCGGCAATTCCCTGCAAAACGCCTGCAAAATTGCTAATGCGGCCGCAGCTTTGGCCTGCACCAGATCAGGTGCGCAGGCTGCAATTCCAACAATTCAGGATGTTATTGATCTGGCGCATAGCTAGTGGCTGTTTGTAAAGTTCGGTAACACAGTCAGCTGCAATGCCTGTTACCGGATTCCAGTCGCTGAAGCTGCTTCAGGCTGTTTGAGTACTTTTCCGCTGCAGCGCTTTCGCCTGCTGTACCCATTTGTCTCGTTTTATACGGCCGGGAAACTGCGGAATCTGTTGCTGTAATTCTTCCATACCGTTTTTATCGAGACTCGCGACCTGACGATAGAAATAGATACCGCAGTCGTGCAATGCTTTTTCAAGTACAGGGCCCACGCCTTTGATGGCCGTCAACTTATCACGCTGAGAGTCGGATGGAGCCTCAGCGGGGACACTCCATCCTTTGGGAATATAGCCGCTTTTCAGAGACATCTGCTGAGCTGTTTTTGACTCTTCTGGCTCTACGGATTCAGGATATTCGGCAGGTTTTTCTATGCCAGCTGCCATTGCAACACTGATTTGTGGTTTGTCTGCGAAGTTGAGATCCGTGCCCGAGTCAAATTCCTCTTTCGAATCAGTTTCCGGCACTGCTCCATCTTCTACTTCCTCAACGCTGCTCTCGCTCTGGTCAGCATAATGAGCGAGCTGCTGTCGGAGAGATTCAATTTCTGCATCGAGTTCTGCGACGGTTTTCGTGTGTTCATCTGCGCTGACGGTTGTTGCAAAGTCGTTAGCCAGTTTATCGTGTCGGTTTTTAAAGTTGAGCAGCTCGAGTTCCGTGGCGCGTCTGGCCTTTCTCTCCTGATCAAGGGTTCTACTTAATTGCTCGGTATCAGAGCGTAGCGCTTCCAGCGCTTCAGAATCGTTCCTGTCAGGCTGCAATACCGGTGTTGTTTCACCCTGCTGCCGTGATGCGGCAACAGGTGTAGTAACACCCGATGACGCACGGGTGACTTGTACAGCCGCCGCCTCGAGTTGATTAATTCTTTGTTGCATTTTCTCAGCCTCGAGTTGAAGCTCCTCAAGTGCTTGATTTGCTTCATCACGTTCACCGATAAGCGTGATGTTAGCTTTCTCAATTTCGCGCAGCGCGGTGCCATTCGGCGAACTTTCCTGCGCTGTAAATTCACCCTCTGTCTCAACGCTATCGGGTAACTCAGCATTCGTAGCCGTACTAGTTGTCCCATCGCCGGACGATTCAACAGCTGTTTGAGCGCCGACACTTCGGTTCTTCCGGCTCCTGCGCCATAGCAGCCAACCGAGTAGCGTTCCAAGTGCGAAGGAAGCCATCAGCGGTACAAGAATATCCCAGAGCACCCAGGTCATGTGTCTATCCTCATCGTTAACCAGTAAGACCGTCTGGTTGTTTCAGCACAGTAAAGTGTACGCGGCGGTTTGCCTGTCGACCTTCAACAGTATCGTTTGATTCAAGCGGCCGTCGATGTCCGTAACCCACTGCGATTAATTGATTAGCAGATATCACACCTGCCGCAAGATATTCTCTTACTGCATTCGCCCGGCTTTGGCTGAGCTTTTCATTCACCATCGCACGGCCAACGTCATCGGTGTGGCCTTCAATTTCAATCACCAGACCGGAATAACCATTGATCTGTTCAATGACTTTATCCAGCGTCTTCATCGCAAGCGGTGACAGCACGGACTCGCCACTTGAAAAGACGACTGTCTGCCTGATTTCTGCGATCAGACTGTCAAGCGACGATTGCAGCGCTTTAGAATCCTCTGCCGGCTGCAGCACGCGAATATTGTCTGTTAAAGATAAACCTGCACGACGCGCTTTCGCGGTAGATGATGCGACGTATTCCCGCACTGATTCACTGCCGGTCTCGGCATTCACCGTCAATTCACCGTTACTGAGTGTTACATCACCGGTTATACCCGGTGCAAAGCGCGCCACTATCGCCGCTACGCTGTCTACGCGTTCTAGAAGCTCCGGTGCTTCGGACACACCGTCGGCAATGGTGAGGTTGTCCACAACCTGCTGTTCCCCAACTGCTTCACTCGCAGCAAATACCAATCGTTTTCGTTGTGCTTCGGAATAGATAATACCGTTGAGCGTTATCTGTTCGCCGTCAGCACCAATGACAAGATTCAGCCTGCGATCAGAAACAAGTTCCACTCCACCTCTGACATTGAGGTTCGCAATCTCAACTGAGGCAGCTTTTTCAATCGCTTTAGCACTGCTCCTGTCAGTTGCCGTCACTCGATAATAAAGCTCTTGATCGTTCAGTCTGATTTCGGATCGATGGGTTTTCACCGGACCAAGTTGCTGCAGGATTCCTGCGAGTGCATCTACTCTATGAGTAGCCGTTTGCGTAGCAGGTACAGATAACACTTCAAGATTGTCAAAGACATTTTCTGCACCGGAGGCCAGCATCGCCTGTACCAGAGTATTTCGCTGGGCATCGTCTTGTACAACTCCAGTCAGGGTTGCATCAGAGCCGTCTGTTGTCACCTCGATAAAGTGCTCTTCCGGTAGGGCGGCAGGTGCAATACCTGCAACTGGATCCTCGTCCAGATCGAGTCGCAAGTGACGAATTCCTCTGGCAAACAGCGCTGACGGCTGCTCGCTGGAGCCGCGCATAATCATAGCCAGGCGGCCGGGTGTAACACCATCAGGAAGATACCCGCTGACCGTTAGATTGCGATAGCGCCAATCGAACTCAAGCGTTGCAGTATTGATGCCCGCCTGCGTCAGCCGGTCTTTAGTTTGTCGGTCCAGCCGCTGTTGTATTTGCGGTGCAATGATTAAAAGCGTTGTTACAAACAACAATGCAAATGCCGACGCGATCCACAGGTGCATCCGCATTTGACTCCATGTAGCGTCATCCGATGGTGCAATCTGATATTGCTTGTTATCTGAAATTGCGGTCACTCGCTGAACTCATCATGATTCTCAACCTACTATCGGCTGAACAATCGGTTCGGGCTGATTCACCCGTCTAAAAGAAGTCATCTTAGGAAGTCGCCATAGGAATTCACCTGGATAACTCATCAAGCAGAGCTCATCGGAAAATTCCAGAGTCACACAAGTTCCACAGCTTCTCGATGTCACTGCACAATTTAAGGGCTATCCGCTACACCGGCAATTACTTATAGGTTACTGTTGCGCTAAGTTAGTTGTTGGCCAGTCAATTATTATGCGCATAATCCGGAGCAGCCCATTGCTACAAGCCAGTCATTATCCCAGAACCGATGCTTCTCAGACGGGCAAAGTCGGTTGTCTGGGAGTTTTCGGTTTACTGTTGTTAACAGTTGTCGTCACAGTTGCTGCCACTGTCTGGGCAACCCAGAGCCAGTTTTTCAACAGGAATTTTAAACCCGTTGAACTTACTGAGAACGAGCAGTTAACACTCGAACAAAAGTTGGATGCGCTTGCCAATACATCGGGCGGCGTGACGAACAGCAGCCCAACCGGTGCAAACGAACTGCTGCCATCAGCCAACTCAGATATTCCTACCAAGTCGTCAGCTGAAGAAATCTCGCGAGAAATCAATGTTAATGATTCCACAGTGAAGGAAGCCGACACCGGTACTCAACCCGGTACTGATGGCGAGATACAACCAGAGCGCTACACAGAAGATGGCAGTAAAAGACGAATTGAGCTGACAGAAAGAGAGCTCAATGCGTTGTTGGCAAAAAATACAGATCTTGCAGAACAACTTGTCGTTGATCTGACTGACAATCTCGCAAGCATCAAACTATTGGTTGATCTCGATCCGGATTTTCCGTTCCTTGGTGGAAAAACCCTGAAGGTCAGCGGCGGTACCGAATTGTCTTATCAAAACAACAGGCCGGTAATTATCATGAAAGGCGTCAGCATATGGGGCATACCCATACCCAATGCGTGGCTAGGTGGTTTAAAGAATATCGACCTCGTCAGCGAATTCGGAGGTACTGACGGCTTCTGGAAATCACTAGCCGATGGTATTGAAGATATCCGCGTAGAGGACAGCAAGCTTTTGATTCAACTGGCTGAATAGCATGCCCGAGTTACCGGATATTGAACTCTATCTCGAAGCGCTAAGAACCAGAGTCAACAATACCGAGCTCGTGGGTACAAAAATCAGCAATCCTTTTTTGCTCCGTACGGTAACACCAGGCATTGAAGAGTTTACCGATTGCAAAGTCACAAGCCTGCGACGAATCGGCAAGCGTATCGCTTTTGGATTTCAAAACGATCACTGGCTGGTGATCCACCTGATGATTGCCGGCAGATTGCATTGGATTGATAAAAACAAAAAGCTGCCCGCACGAAAACCTCTGCTCAGCCTTGAATTTACCAACGGCTATTTACAGCTGACAGAAGCAGGGAGTAAGCGCCGGGCATCGTTGCATCTTTTTACAACCGAAGCGGACATGCTCAGTATTGATCGTGGTGGTCTTGAGATATTCAAGATTTCACAATCACAGTTTAAGCAAAGACTCACAATTCGAAACCATACGCTAAAGCGAGCCCTCACTGACCAGTCGTTATTCAGTGGTATCGGCAACGCATACTCAGATGAGATACTACACCACGCTCGGCTATCTCCAATATTGCAAACGCAGAAAATGAGTGAGAGTCAGATTACCCGTCTCTACAAAAGCTGCGTTACAGTACTCGAACACTGGACGAAAATCCTTCTAGCAGAAATGGCAACAGAAACCGGCAATAATTTCCCGAAGAAAGTCACTGCCTTCAAAGAACAAATGGCGGTGCATGGCAAGTATGGTAAGTCCTGCCCCGTATGTGAAACAAAGGTGCAACGTATTCGTTATGCAAGTAACGAAACCAACTACTGCCCACGCTGCCAGACAGATGGCAAGCTCCTCGCCGATAGATCCTTATCACGACTACTTAAGAAAGACTGGCCAAAAACCATAGAAGCGCTGGAAGAATCGACTCCCGTAGTGAATTAGCCAATCGACCCCGTAAGTACTCGACAACGTTAAGCTCACAAGCAATGAAACAAACAGTAGCACTTGATCACTTAAAACACCTGGTAGACAAAGCGCTCTGCAATCTCGGCATCGAGCAACAGGAACGTGGAATCGTCCGGGAAGTCTTAATGTACGCTGAAACGCGAGGCAGCAGCCAGGGTCTTATCAAAATAAAGGAACGCACTGTACTACCAGACAAAAACTGCACGGATATATTAGTCGAGAATAAAATGCCTGCCATTGCCCGAATCGATGGTGGTGGACACACCGGTATGTTTGTTTTACACAAAGCAACTTCTGTGGCAGCAGAGTGCGTCAAAACAACCGGCATAGCACTGGTATCTACACACAATACCCGTTCATCAACTGGTTCGATTGGTTTTTATGCAGATCAGCTTGCACAATCCGGGTACATTGCAATGGTGATGGCAGGTTCGCCGAAAGTAATGGCAATAGAGGGCGGCATTGATCCGGTGCTGGGTACCAACCCGATTGCGATAGCAATACCGACACAAACCGAACCACTCGTTCTGGATATGGCTACGGCTGCTACTACATGGTTTGCGGTTATCAATGCCAGAGATAATAATCAGAACCTCCCGGCCGATTCTGCTATCGATAACCGCGGTCTGCCAACAATAGATGCAGCGATGGCCATGCAGGGTGCATTGAAAACATTCGGTGGTGCAAAAGGCTCAGGTCTGGCGCTAGTGTTTGAATTTTTAACAAGCGTTCTTGGCAATGCCACATTGTTTGGTGACACCGGAGACAATCGCAGCAATACCATTATTGCAATTGATCCAAACGCAATTGATAGTGGCTTTACACACCGCGCTTCAAATTTTATCGCTAAACTAAAAAGCAGCCGCACGCATCACAGGCATACCGGTGTCAGCAGTGAAAATACGCTACGACTGCCCGGTGAACAAAGCACTGCACGGGCGGCGCGATGTCAAGCTAACAACGAGGTTTCGGTAGATAGCGTCGTGCTACAACATCTCATTAAACTTGCCGGATAATATAGCTAACAAAGCTCGACCACGGCCGTTCGCAATGGCAAGGTCTATCGCACAAGATGCCTAAACAATGCCACCCATGCAAATGTATTTCATCTCAAGATAATCCTCAATTCCGTATTTCGAACCTTCTCGTCCAATACCGGATTCCTTAACACCACCAAACGGTGCAACTTCAGTTGAAATAATTCCTTCGTTAACACCGACAATGCCAGACTCAAGCGCTTCCGATACTCGCCACACCCGATTGATATCCCGCGAATAAAAGTAAGATGCCAGACCAAACTCGGTCGCATTGGCGAGCTCTACCCCTTCAGCTTCTTCTTTGAAACGAAAAACCGGTGCCACAGGACCGAAGGTTTCTTCGTGAGTAACTTTCATAGTGGAATCAACATTCGCCAAAACTGTTGGCTGATAAAACAATCCGCCTAACTCATGTGGTGCGCCACCCAGCACCACTTTTGCACCTTTAGAAACTGCGTCTTCAACATGTTCTACAACCTTATCTACAGCCGCCTGATTTATCAGAGGCCCCTGTTGTGTTTCACCAGAATCTGCTGCACCGACTTTAAGCTTTGATGCAGCCTCCGCTAATTTGCTACAGAACTCATCATAAACGCCATCCTGCACAATAAACCGATTTGCACAAACACAAGTTTGGCCAGAGTTGCGATACTTCGACAACATTGCCCCCGCTACAGCAGCATCAATATCTGCGTCATCAAACACCAGAAACGGAGCGTTGCCACCGAGCTCCATCGAAACTTTTTTAACGGTGCCAGCACATTGCTCCATTAACAGCTTGCCAACTCTGGTCGATCCGGTAAAAGATAACTTGCGAACCACCGGGGATGCGGTGAGGACACCACCAACCGCAGCAGCATTCTCTGTTGGCACAATGCCGAGTACACCTTTTGGGATTCCTGCACGCTGTGAAAGTTCTGCCAACGCCAACGCCGATAAAGGTGTCGCTTCAGCCGGCTTTATCACCATGGTACAACCTGCAGCGAGTGCCGGCCCGACTTTGCGAGTAATCATGGCGTTGGGGAAATTCCATGGCGTTATTGCCGCAGTCACACCGACTGCTTGTTTGACCACAACGATGCGCTTGTCAGGCGCATGACCCGGAATCACATCACCATAGATGCGCTTTGCTTCTTCGGCGAACCATTCAATAAAGCTCGCCCCATAGCCTATCTCACCACGGCTCTCAGCAAGCGGTTTTCCTTGCTCGGTGCTGAGAATAATGGCCAGATCTTCCTGGTTTTCAAGAATTAGACGGTACCATTCTTTTAAAACACCGGCTCTTTCTTTGGCGGTTTTTGCACGCCATTCCGGCAATGCGCTTTGCGCAACAGCAAGGGCTTTTTCAGTGTCACTTGCCGAGCAGTTTGCGACCTGCGCTATCGCACTGCCGTTAGCAGGATTAACGACCGCAAATTCGGATCCATCTTCAGCAGCAAGCCACTCTCCCCCTATAAAGGCACCGGTTTTAAAAAGTGACTGATCGCTGAGTTTCATTAGTTCTATCCAAATTTAAATTATGACCATGGTAAATCAATTCAAATGATAAGGCTTTATCCGTTTATCCGTAACTGCGACCCGGGCACAACACTGTCCTGGTCCTGGCTCTGTGTTAATTAGATTGTCACTATTATACCGAAACGGCAGTGGCCACCTGCTCGCGGGACAGCTTCACTTGGCTGTTAACCACCACGCTATATCTAGTGCGACAATTTATCAGTATGAGTCTTGGCAACGTCAGTGAATATCGTTCCACGCCTTGGAAGCTTGAATCGAGCCGACGGCTACATGCTGGGAGTTCTTAATCACCGGGTTAAACCACGCATCCATATGTTGGTACTGCTCTGCAGAAACTAACCCTAAATGTCGCAATGCAGCACCCAACATCACTTCAGCGCCTCGGGTAGCGCCATCATCATTTTTTAGCGCGATAACTATTCCGGCTTGCAGTGCGACTGCGATGTATACTCCCTCTGCACCTACTTTGACCATCAGGCTATCACTACTCTGCATTGTTGCAGTACAGCAGCGGTTCGTTCCGGCAACCATTTGCGGATGGGCACGCATTGCAGTCGCTACTCTTGCCATCGCAGAAGATCTTTTGTCGCTTGTATTGCGACCGGAATTGCAGGCACTAATAAACGGTGTAAAGGCTTTTGCAAAAGCAGATAGAGGCAATGCAACCGCAGGTAAGCCACACCCGTCTCTATCCCATGGCATATCGAATACATTGACATCGCTGAGCTCAGACAACAACGCCATCCAGCGTTGCTGTGTCTCATGGCTGTAGTCAGAATAACCATCCAGTGACTCATCCAGAAACGCTGCCAAAGTGAGCATGCCAGTATGTTTACCTGAACAATTGTGCAGTTCCTTAGCAGCACTACCACCGCTCTGCAATAAACTTTCGGCGGTAGCTGTGTCGAGCGGTAACGATGGCCCGCATTCAAGTTGTGAAGGTGTCAGTCCGACACGCTCCATCCACTGTAGCAAAACATCCGTGTGCATTGCCTCGGCGTTGTGAGAGGCGCAAGCAAGTGCCAACTCCCGGTCAGAAATACAAAATCGCTCGACCGCACCGGATTCAACCAGCGGAATCACCTGCAACGGTTTTAGTGAAGAACGGGGGAACACGAGGGCATTTGTATCACCCAGCGAGAAAACCGTTTTGCCGTCTGCGTTAAGTGCGATAACCGATCCACGATGACGTGACTCGACGATTCCACCACGCATAACTTCGCTAAGTACCGGGTTCAAAATTTTGGTTCCTGCACGGTTTTTTAGTCTCGTTTAATTGGTCGCTATCGCGGGACTAATGAAACAAAGGGTGTGATGGAGACGTAGAGAATAAACACTACAAACAATAGCGTGAGTAGTACGGGCAGTGGATTAGATATGACGCGGCTTATAAACGTTTCAGCCTCACCCCTCGCTTGCCGCTCTGCGTGCTCGATTCGAAGTTCCTGTGTGCGTTTGTGCTGATAGCTTTCAATTAGCTGCCGCGCTCGTGGCTCATCCTGATCATCCCGCACCCAGATAGCTGGAAATGATATCTGGAATTTCCCTGCCGATGTCTCGTACCAGTCAATGGCATGTTGATCCAGCAACTGACGCACATCATCCGCCTCTTCTTCCGGAACCTGCCGCAAACGAAAAAGAATTTTAGCCATAACGTTCTTCCCTTGCTGCAGTTGATTAAATGGATCGAGGATCCCGGTAACTCGCGAGTGGCAAATTTTTGTCGTGCACCAGATACAACAATATCGCCAAAACGACAAAACTATGCCAGACTTAGCTTAAATACGTGGGTAGGTTACATTTGGCGCAGGTAATTCCGGTGCCATCCGTGCATTATTAACTCCCCCATATAATAATATGAATCAAAACCCAGATTGCTCCGTAATTTCAAAGACCCTACTTCGACTCCAGTGAAACCACAGCGCATACCAACAAAAACTTCATCCGCAAGCACTGAAAGTGAGAATGCTCAGCTTTCACGCCGTGCTTTCACACTGGGCTGTGCCGCCGGATTGTGCCTGCCGTGGTCAGCGACACGTGGCAGCACCAAAATGGTCTACCCCGATCGCAGCTTGTCTCTGCACAACGTACACACCGATGAGCAGGAAAATATCACCTACTGGGCAGACGGTCACTACCTTGAAAGCGGCCTGAACAGAATCAGCTGGTTGCTGCGCGATTTTCGCACAGGAGATGTTAAAGCTATCGATCCACGCTTGATGAACATTCTCTACCTCCTGTCACGCAAGGTCGATAGCAAATCAGTACTGGTGCTTTCAGGATTCCGTTCAAAGAAAACCAACGAGATGCTGCGTAAAACCACTGAGGGTGTGGCCAGAAGAAGCTTTCATATGGCAGGCCGTGCAATAGATATACGGATACCTCGTGTCGAAAGCGTTGACGTACAGAAAGCGGCATTGCGACTAGGCGGTGGGGGAGTGGGTTACTACCCGAGTTCAAACTTCGTGCACCTGGATACCGGACCGGTTAGAACCTGGTAACCGATTACTCCATCTGCCGGCGGGGCGTTCAGATTGGTTTTTAGCGGCTTTGAGACTTGCCAACAGTCTACCGCGCAGCAAAAAGCTCGAAACACTTCAACGACTCAAACATCGCAGACAGACTCAAACTTCAGAGCCTCGTTAATCGGCACAATATTTTGCCTCGGCAACCCCTGTTTAGTGCAAGAATCATTGACTTAACAGTGCGATTTAAACAGTCAGCGCGCATGCGATGGTCGGCAACAACTATCCCCTATTGAGGCCACACTGAGGTACAGGCAGTGCAATCAATTTTAAAGAATACTTTGGTATCCCTCGTTTTATTTAGCGCGGGCACGGCCTCCGCAGACTGGTCAGGAGGCATCGAAGCTGGTGCAAACCTCGCTTCAGACAACAGACCAACACTTAGATTCTATGCTGAAAACGCTTCCACGCCCTTGTCACATTATGCCTATCTGGATTGGATCCGCGAATCTGGCGGCAGCAATTATCGCATCGGCTACAACCCGACTTTTCGCATTAGCCATTCGTTCTACAGCTTCGGCAAATTCAGCATAGAACAAGATGATCCGAACGACATCGAGCAAGCAGTTTATGCAAATTTAGGGGTTGGTAATAACCTTTTTCAGCGCGGTAACACCAGAGTAAAAATTGAAGCAGGACTGGGTGCGAAGCAACTCCGTTTTACTGATGATAGCCAGGAAGAGACAGACGGCTTTGCGTTTTTATCTGGAAGTTTAAGCTCCAGCCTGCTTGCGCTTCTGCGTTTTGATGCATCAGTCAGTGCTGAAGCGAACAATGAAAATGCAAACCTGGAGGGAGAGGCGGGATTATCTATTCCCATCGCACCCGGTACAAAATTGCGGTTTGTGCACCAGGTGCGGCGTTTCACCTTTGATGACCGGGACAACATCACCAGTAAAGACAGCTTTTTTACCGTCTCTTACGGATTTTAATGACCAGTCGGTTTAATCACGGCAGCTGTATCGAAAGTCTGCAATTGCAGACCTAAGTTATCGTGAATCTAATGTGGCCGGGTAACTTATTTCTCGACCATTGCTGTGATATTTACATCGACACGTCGATTCATGCGTCGACCTGCTTCGGTACTGTTATCTGCAATCGGCGCACTTTCACCCAGGCCTCTCGCCTTTACCGTGACAATTCTTAATGAGCGCTGCAAGTACTGCTTCACCGCACTGGCGCGGTTCTCCGACAACACCTGATTGTATTGTTCAGAACCCTTGCTGTCTGCATGGCCAACAATTTCAATACCCCGGATCTCATCCTGCGCATTCAATTTAGCAGTCAGTCGATCAAGCTCGTTGCGCCCGACAGCTGTTAACGCTGCTGAATCAAAATCAAACAACGCACGTCCGTTATAAGAGACCAGCGCGCTGCCCGGTGCTTTAACCACTGGCGCGACGGGTGTTACCTGCGCACCGCATTTACGGGTGGCATTGTCGGAATTCCAGCTCAGTGTCCTGATGCATTCCTGCTGCACCGACATCACAGCATCATCGGTTCCAGCGACAACATAGCCGGAAGCTGGCGCCACGGAAGCAGCAGCAAGTTCCGGCAAAGCGTCTTTGCTTCCGGTTGAACATCCCTGGAGAAGCGTAGTAGCAACAATCAGCATCCCTGCCGTGTTTCGAAAGTTGGCCGCCTGCATTAACTTTACTCCGTAAGTATTCTTTAACAAGTTGTAATAGCAAACAGCATTTTTTGTGCCTTTTCGAATCACGATTTTATCTGGCGAAATTTACCTGGGGCAAGGCGAGGATAAACAACCGTGAAATATTACCGCGCAGTCCCGGGAACGAGATCCGTCTGCCTGTCGGTCAATTAAGAATGTGTTACCTTTCGCTGAGTTTCTCTACGAGTGCCAAATTGTTGTTTAGTAAATCTATTATTCTGCTTCTCACCGTTATCATCACAGTTTCGGGATGTAATGGCGAGAATGCACCAAGCCCAGCCAGTGACGACTCAGGACTGAACTTTGAGCTGCCGGAAAAACTCCGCACCTCACTCGCAGTCAATCCCGATCAGGTTTCAGGCATTCTTACGGTAAACGGGCAGACCTACAATCTGGAGCGCTTCGATCAGCGATTTCGAGTAATCGTTCCAAACGTACCGGCGAACAGCAACGTCACCATCGCGCTTTTATTCACCGAAACACTTCCTGATGGTCGGTCGCTCGACCTGGCGCGCACTGAACCACAGACCATTCTAATAGGTGCTACCGACACCACTCGCACATTCAACCGACAGCAATATCTATATGACTTTGACGATGACAATGACGGCATCAGCAACATTGTCGAGCGCAACGATGCCACCGATCCTTTCACTGCTGAAAATGCCGGCACACGCACTGTCTCCGTCGAATACAGCATCCCACAACGCATTAACGATCCGACGATCACGCAGATCCGGGCATTAATCGCGGACAACCCGAAAGCCGCCACTCCAATTGGAAACGGCAGGTTCAGATCCACCTCTGAAGTATCGATTCTCAATTCCTTCGATGTCGAAATTCTGCTGGTTCAATTCATCGATGTAGGGCTCAACGGCGGAAGCGAGCTCGCAGAATTGCGACTGGCGGAAGCGAGTTCACCGGTGGAGGCAGGAGATCAGAATCTGACAATCCAGCTGCAGGACGGTGACTTCAGCTTTGCCTTTGACGCCGACGGAGACGGTATCGTCAATATCGACGAGGTTCAATCGGGTACAGACCCCTTCTCTGGCCAATAGCGGTGAACGGCAGCGCCGCAGTGTTAAATAATAAAAATACATTCACCAACTTGTAAATAACGGTCCCGAGCCATGTAAGGTAACATCTCAAAGCGCCTAGGGAACCAGGCACACCATTCGCGGATCATGGCACGCTTGTGCGCTCGACGGATTTAAAATGGGCGACAAACGACAGCGGAATCTGCAAAAAGCAGTACGTTTCACCAACAACTACCGGACATTTATTAATGACTAAATCAACGAATTTTAAACGAAAATGGTTGCCACTCGCACTTGTGCCATTGTTCAGCGTCGCCGTACTTGCAGGCTGCGACAGCGATGATGACGATAACGGCGGTGCTACGATCACAGACCCGGATCCTGATCCAGGCACGACTGTACCTGATGCTGACAACAACGGTATCCCTGACGCCTTCGAAACGCTGGATACAACGCTCGATACCAACGAAAACGGTATTGTGGATTCATACGACGCAGCACTGACAGGCGGCACAGATTCAAACACTAATCTGGTCGACGACTCATTCGAGGTGGCACTGACAGGCGGCACTGACGCCAACAACAATGGTATAGACGACGCGGTTGAGGTAACAGCTGGTACTGATCCGGACCCGGATCCGGACACTGGCACCGATCCTGACGGAGCAGATCAAACCGGTCCACTAAATGAAATTCCAGTTGGCGACGCAGGTGTTGCAGCATTTACCTGGGACGGCAGCACACTCAGCGGTCAGGTAGATATCACCGGGGACGTAGCGCCATCAGGTGCTGCCCTTTACAGTGGCATCATAAATTCCGGCGTTGAATCACTGATCACTACTTTGAACGGTGGACCTACCTACTTTGTACCGACGGGCCTTGCAGAAGGACCGACAGCCGCGATAGCCGATAACATTGTGAGCGGCAACTTGTTCGTTCGTGTTGATTTCACTGATGGCTCCTCAGAAGACGGCTTGATTCGCCTCAACGGTGTAGAACCAAAATACACCGCACTCAGTGGAGATAACTCTGTTCCTGCCGTGGTCGCATTCTCCAACGGCGAAGCCTACATGAACTTTAATACCGTCACTGGTGATTACGCTGCCGTGGTTAACGTTAACCTCGATGCTTCAGATCTCGACGCAGATGGCAACCCGCAGATCATCACTGCCGCAGACATTCACATGGGTGCGATAGGGGAGACCGGTGATGTGATAGTCAACCTCGCTGACTCAAGCGACGGTTTAACCTGGACTGCAAATGGTGTTTTCAACACTGAGCAGTTAGCAACAGTTCTCGCAGGTGATGCCTACTTCAACGTGCTCGCCTCAGGTAACAGCGACTTCCTTCGCGGGCAGATTCCTGCAACGCAGTAGGTTTAAACGTTAGTAACGCAAGTAAAAGCCGGGGCTTGTCCCCGGCTTTTTTTTGTTCAGTGTTTGCACTCGTCCAGTAACAACAGTAATTGCATAATGCGCTCGCCCTGGAAACAGGCTAACGGTAACGTGTGCAGATCGGTTTCCGGCTTTAACTAACAGCTACTCGATGGACAGTTACAAAAGGCAAACCGAAATTACGGTGACGATGATACTGCTCCAGTCGCGGGTGTGAAGATATTTCCCAGGGCCAGTCGGTTAACGGTTCTTACGTTTTAAGCAATGCTTCCAACTCTTCAATCTTTCTATCACGAATAACGATATCAGCCATTAGTGCTGTCGTGTCGCCAGAATCTCCAAACTGTTGCAAAGACTTTTCAAGTGTCGCAATCATCCGGTCACGAGCAGCAATCTCCTCGTGTAAGTCTAAATCACCGGCGCTTGCAGCAAGATCAGCCGAGGTCTTGTTTACCCGTCTATCGGACCCTGCTCTACGAAGTTCTGCCACTTCAGTGCGCGACTTCTTAAGCTCGTCAGCAAGCATATCAATTCTTTTTTGAGCGCTGCTTAGCTCATCATCCAGGGCCTGGCCTGCAGATCCTCCAGCCGCTTGAAGTCGCTCCGAAAGTTCAATATTGCTTTGCTGCAATCGCTCGGAATCCGCTTTAAACCGCGCACTTGTTCGACGCAGCATGCTGAGATCATCCGCGTCAATCCGGCTTCGCCGCCAGCGCCACAGCAACCACCCCAGACACAGCCCCAATAAAAAAGTGGCCAGTAATGGCAAGACGATATCCCACAGCACCCAAAGCATTTTGTCACCCGTATTTGTCTATTCGCTAGCTGCGGATAGTTATTGTTCGAAATTACCATCGGCAATGAACTCAACACGACGGTTTTGCTTTCTACCGATTTCTGTTGAGTTACTGGCAACTGGTGATGCCTCTCCTAAGCCAACTGCACGTATGCGTAAACCATCAATACCGCTGATCTTAAAATACTCAAGTACCGCTGTGGCCCGGAACAGACTGAGTTTCTGATTGGCATCATCAGACCCACTATCGTCTGTGTGTCCCACTATTTCAACAACGGGTCTGAGATAACGATTCATAGCATCGACAACTTTGTTGAGTGTCTGCTTTGCAGTGAAATCAAGGTCCGCTTTGCCTGACTCGAAAACGACGTTTTCTTTGATCTCATCGCTGAGTAAATCAATCTCTGCCTGTAGTAAGTCGACTTCTTTGCTCAGAGAAACCTGCCGTGCATCGATAGAACCTGCGAGCTGTAAGCCCGCGCGTTTGGCTGCCTCTGTGACGAGCAATATCGGCGCTGTATCTTCCTCAAGCTCCATCAAGGCATTAAAGGTAAAAGCATCTGCAGTAAGCCCCGCATCCGCTTCAATGGCATCATCAAAGTACGCTATTGCTTCAGCCAGAACAGACACAGCACGGTCTGTGTCACCCACTGACGGCTGGCCTTGCACAACGACTATTTCATCAACAACACTTTGCTGATCAAAAGCCCGGGCTGAGGCGGCCAACAGGGTTTGCCTGTGAGATTCATCCGTCACCGTACCGCTGAGCAGAATTCGACCATTGTCTTTCTTCGCAACCACATCCAGCACACCACCCGTAGCAATCTGGCGGGTTACTATGTCGCCACTGATTACCAGTCCAAGATCTCCGGCATTGCCACGCAGTCTTAACAAATCATCTGCCTGTGCTGCGTCAGCGACGGTGGCATTAAACCGGAAATCAGTGGCAGACAATCTGGCATCCACGGTTGCTGCCTGGTTTAGACCTGCAATGGAGTTTGCAAGGCTTGCAACGCGCTGGTCGGAACCGGCTGTTTGCTCCTGATAACCGGTAACAACAATGTTGTTGTTCACTCGCGAAGCACCAATGGCTTGAACTGCAGCAGTTTGAAGCTGTTCCCGTTGGGCTGCGGACAGTACATTACCCTGAAGATCCATTTTCCCGTCTTTCAGAACAACAGTCACATCCACTGTTCCAAAACGCTGATCGGGCTTATCCTCAACAGCTTCCAGCTGCATCCGGATGGTTCTTACACCACCGCCATCAGCGTTCCGCAGAACAGCCAGCAACTGCTCTTCAGACGAGTCTTCCGGCAGCTTTCCTGTGACCACAACATCGCGGTAATCCCACTCAAATTGTAGTTGTGAAGCATCTATGCCCGAGGACAGAAGTTCGGTTTTTGTACTGCGATCGAGACGGGTAGCAAAGTGATCGAGCGCCCAGACACTCGTGCCGCCGACAGATGCCACGAGCAATGCAATGCCAAGGCACCAGCTGAGGCCTGTGCTCAACGGCCATCGTCCACCGGGACCAGGGGGCACAAACGAATCCAGAGAAACAACGATGTCATCTTCGTCACCAACCATGCTTTGTTCTAACCATGCCGCCCTTAATCGTAATTTTTCAAGCCTGTTTCATCCCGGGTGATGCCACTCAATCTGCGTGCCGAGGTGCGAGATTCATCGGTATTGATATACACCGGGAATTCTACTCCTTTCCGAGCAAGAGAAAGACTCTGGTTGGCTAACGATTTACACCGTCCAAGAACGACCGGGCACTCGCTGTGAGCCTCACTGCCGCCGGAATATTGACACTTTAACGGCGCTCATCTTCTCTCATAGGATCTATATTCCAGCAAATATTCTAGCTGGAAATCGCCAGGCTCCACAGTGTTTATAACGCCCAAGTGTTAAACACAGTGTCATGACACGAAAAGTGCTAAAAATAAATTGTCATGACGCGTTAAATAAGCTATTGTCATGACATATTATTCGAACAGACACATTCAAACAAGGATCTTCCATGTCGATTTGCCTTATCGTCGCTTTCATCTTCTACGTGCTGCGCTCACCGGCCCACGATCTCACTTCTGTCAGTTAAGAATTAGCTTCCTTTCCCGGGCGCTAGCTTATGCTTCCAGCCTGCACATCAGCGCCGTAAACGCACGGTAACTCTAAAATATCGGTTTGTCCGTAACCCCATGACTCCTGTGAATCAGGTATATTCGCCGAACATGGACTTACGCAAGCAAATAAACCGATGATGATCCGAACCCTGTTTACTCGCACTTTACTGCTCGTCACTTTGAGCGTACTTTCCACCAACCCTGCCTCCGCCCAGTTGTTGAAAAGCGGAAACAGTGTATTCAACTACAACTATGTTGATGCGCTGTATCTTGATGATGACGACGCAGATGGCCTGGGTTTGCGATTTTCAGCTGATATCAGAGACAACTTTGCGCTGCAGGTTGGGTATGCACGCATCAGTGCCGGCCGCAGCGATGCTGACACGATTGCGGGTGGAGTGGCGTATCACATTGCTGCCGCAAGCTTCCTCGAACGGGCAGACTGGGTTTTTGATCTCGGTTTCCAAATTATCGATGCAGATGGCAATGACGACACCGGTTTGTATGCCGGCGCCGGGATACGCTATGCCGCTAACGCCGCTCTAGAGCTGAACGGTTCAGTCAACCTCACCACAGCCGTTGATACGGATCTGGATCTTAATCTCAGAGCCCTGTACGAAGTGGCCACCGGATTCTCGGCAATGGTGGAAACATACCTCGGTGACGGGGCTTCACTGGGTATCGGGCTGCGCTTCTACTGGCGCTAGCTCAGGTAGCAAACAAGACCATCTGGAAGACGCGCCAAACACGCGTGCACCGTAAAGTACTTGCCCGACGATACAGTTCCGGGCGTGGGGTTTCCTGATTGCAGTATACTGGGCTCTGACAAGCAGCACTGCAGGGCACACCATGCGCACGTTCTATCATATTGATCTCAGTGATCACTCGATTAAAAAACAACAGCTCGAAGGCGAGGCAGTCATTCGCGCCGGGCGCTACCTGATTGCCAAAACACTGGTTGAACAAAACGTCGCCACCGTTGACCCGCTGTCAAAGGACAACCCGCTAATTTTCTCAGCCGGCCCTTTCGCAGGATCAAATTTCTCCAACGCCAATCGCTTGAGTGTAGGCTGCAAAAGCCCGTTAACCGGCGGCATTAAGGAAGCCAATTCAGGTGGCACATTCGGGTTTGCACTTGGCCAGCTGGAACTCGCAGGCCTGACGCTTAATAACTGTAGCGAAAACTGGGTTGTCATCCGTATCACCAAGGATGGAGAGATCAGTTTTGATTCTGCAGAAGAGTTCCTGAACATGGGCAACTTCGATGCGGCTGCAAAGCTTCATGCAAAGTACGGCCAGAAAGTCAGTATCGGTATGTGTAGCCAGGTTGGCGAATACGAAGGATTGCTCGGTGGCATCTCTTTTAGCGATGTTGACCTAAGACCCTCCCGCCTGAGCGCACGCGGTGGAGTCGGTGCAGTAATGGGTAACAAAAAAGTCAAAGCCATTGTCGTAGATCTGCACAAAATGCCGACTTTCCATGAGCGTAAAAAGCTCATGGGAGCAGTTCGCGAGTACAACAAGATGTTAAAGGCCGAACCTGCTATTGATAACTTCGCCAAAACCGGTACCGCTATGATGTCTGACGTCATCAATCAACTTGGTGGTATACCGGTGAGAAACTTCACGGGTGGTCAGGCAGCAGATACCAACATCGAAACTTTTAAGCTAAGCGGTGACTATTTACGTGAACAGAATATCGAACGCGGAGGTGAAACCACACACGCCTGTATGCCGGGTTGCTTAATCCAGTGCAGCAATGTCTATGCAGATAAAGACGGCAACGAAGTGGTATCTCCGGTCGAGTATGAAACTATCGGTTTACTGGGCACCAACTGTGGTGTTAAAGACCCTGATGATCTGGCCAAGCTCAACTGGCTCGCCAACGACCTCGGCGTTGATACCATTGAGTTAGGTGGCACAATCGCAGTACTAATGGATGCAGGTGAGGCTGAGTTTGGCGATGTTTCCTATATGGAAGACATACTCGACAACCATCTGCGCAATGGCACCGAACTCGGCAAGCTGGTTGCTCAAGGTGCAGCAAGAGTTGGTGAACACTATGGGTTAAAGCGCGTGCCGGTAGTAAAAAAGCAAACTATCAGTGCTTACGATCCGCGAGTGATTGAAGTTACCGGAATCACGATGATGATGACCGCACAGGGCGCTGATCACACAGCCGGCAACCTGCCCCAATACGATAGCGCAGGCAAACCAGTCGAGGAGCTGGTGCATGCAAGTCTTGATATGCAAGCCCTAACGGCGTCCACTGACTCACTGGGACTGTGTATCTTCGGCAGATCGGTAACCTATGCGCAGATTGAATTTATGGTAAATGCATTGAACGATGCACACGGTACTACCCTGACACCAGATTTCTATCGCAAGCTAGGTATCAAAACACTACACCTTGAAAACCAGTTCAATGAACAGGCAGGCTTTGAAGTCAATGACGACGAACTGCCAGAGTTTTTCTATACCGAAGAACTTAAACCAACTGATAATCTCGCACGATTTCATGGGCCTGAAGTTCGAGAGTCAGCAGCGAGCTGGTGGCAACAGAACCTACCTTCCTGACTCGACATGCAGCTTTACATCACGCGTTCGGTAAGTTAGTTGCTTCCGAGCGCAAGTAACTTTCAACGCGGTGTTGCATTCATGCTTATCGCAATGGTGCTACTGCCGCTGATGGATGTTGTTGCAAAGTTTCTTACATCCAGCATGGCCTCAGGGCAGATTGTCTGGAGCAGGATGCTGTTTCAATCGATGTTTCTGCTGCCTTTACTATATCCACTAAGACGGCAACTTGCGGTCAGCCAATGGCATTTATTTGCCTTGCGCGGTATTTTGATCGCTGTTGCGACGTTATTCTTCTTTACGTCGCTGGTGAAAATGCCGCTGGCGGACGCGCTGGCAATATTTTTTGTCGAACCCTTGCTGCTGACACTGTTATCGCCAATTATTCTTGATGAAAAAATCGGCATTAGACGAATAGTAGCGGTAATGATCGGGTTCATCGGTGCGCTCATTATTATTCAACCAAGCGCAAAAGCTTTTGGTGTTTATGCAATTCTGCCCCTTGGTGCAGCATTCTGCTTTGCGTTGTACCTGATTCTTACCCGCAAGCTCGCACAAAATACCAATGCCGTTATCATTCAGCTGTACACAGGCATTGCAGGGTTCATTACTATAAGTGCAGCGCTATTAATCGGTAACGCTGCAGGATTCGACGCGTTACAAATTACGGCACCAACTGTCGGGCAGTGGGGATTGATGATTCTAATCGGCGCTATCGGGTGTATTGGCCATCTGTTACTGGTTTACGCGTTCAGCTTTGCCGATGCGTCGGCACTTGCCCCTTTTCACTATTTCGAAATAGTCGGTGCGGTTGTTTTCGGGTGGTACTTTTTCACAGATGTGCCCGCGTTAACCACCTGGGTGGGCATTGCAATTATTGTAGGCTCCGGATTCTATGTGTACCATCGTGAAAAGTTGCATTTATAACCGCACATCACTTTGGTGCACCACTATTAGGAATTGGCAAAATACTCTTCTTTAAAGTGTAAACGACAGGTTGATTCGTAAAGGTCGTTGCCACCGATTGCTATCTGCGCACCTTCAGTAACCGCCTTACCTGTTGCATCGCGTCGGATCACCATGGTGGCCTTACGTCCACAGTGGCAAATCGCTTTTAGCTCTTTTAAGTTATCTGCCCAGGCCAGCAGATACTTGCTGCCTTCAAACGGCTCACCTTGAAAGTCTGTCCGAATACCGTAGGCGAGCACCGGAATATCCAGTTTGTCACACACTTCGCCCAGTTGAAAAACCTGCTCGCGCTTTAGAAACTGCGCCTCATCGATCAGTACACAACTCAAATTCTCCTTGCTATGGTGACGTTCAATCACTTTGTAAACATTATCTTCAGGCCGAATTACAGTGGCTTCAGTTTTAAGTCCGATGCGTGATGCCACCACACCTCTGCCATCACGATCATCCACCATGGGTGAGAGCACCAGTGTATTCATGCCGCGCTCGCGATAGTTATAACTCGATTGAAGCAGCGAGGTAGATTTTCCGGCATTCATCGAAGAATAATAAAAGTAGAGCTTTGACATACGTAGTGCTATCCGTTTTTTCTCTACCGCAGCCTACGGCAACTTGAAGAAGGAATTAAATTAAAAATTATATGAAAACTTAATGCTCAGTTGACACGAATAACCTAAGTCAGATCCGAAAAGTAGCTGCGCACTCTGGCGTAACATTGATCGGTTCCCTTAAAGTGAACACCATGTATACCCAATGATATAGCTGCCTCGATGTTAGGCAGGCTGTCGTCAATGAAAACCACATCTTTAGGTGAGAGATCATAGCGTTGCAGGACACGTTTGAAGAGCTCAGCATCTGGCTTGATCAGTTTTTCCTCGGCCGAAATGACAATACCGGTGAACAGATCAAAGTAAGACCGGCTACGCAGGAATTGCGCGTTTGCCAACGACATATTTGACAAAACATAAAGTGGAATATTTGTCTTATGCATTTCACGAATCAACCCGACAGATTGCGGAAAATCAATTAAGGACTGCCGTACAATATCGAAGCAATCGAACAACTCCGACTCACGCAACTCTGTGCTTGCAACGATCTCTGCAGCCACCGCTTTCTCGTCTGTGATTCCACGGTCGAGGTCAAGCCACAATTCGCTTTCAAACAAGTGACTACGCAACAGCTTTGTTCTTTCTGCAGGTAGATTTGTCATTTGCAGAATCTTGTCGGGATTCCACTGCACAACGACATTACCGAGATCCCAGAGTGCGATCATATAGCTTCTCAAAACCCGAAGGGCGGTAGTGTAAATTATCCGGTTGAGCCGGCCTGATCATTACGAACATGGATGAGAACTGTTCTCAATAACCAGCGGCTAACCCAAGAGCCTGTTCACAAATAATTTGTGTACTAGTCCTGATTATATCCACTTAACATCTACCTGTTCACATGCATCGGATAGGCGATGTGACAACAGTCAATGCTGCCAGCATCCTGGCGTTGTATACTTCCGGCGCTATGGTACCCCCACCTGATCTTAGAAGATCCATAAACCTGTATTACGTTCGGTAAAAAACACACCTTGATTAGCCTGTCGATAATAATTCCGGTCAAAAATGAAGCGAGCAATCTCGACGAATGCCTGCGCTCTATTCGCGACGCCCGATCGACTGCTATGGCTTACGAAATTCTCGTCATCGACAACGGCTCAGACGATGACACAGTGGAAGTTGCACGAAAGTACTCGGCCGACGTTTATGTTGTTCCAGACGTCACAGTGGCAGCACTTCGCAATTACGGTGCGGAGCGAGCACAAGGCAAAGTACTTGCCTTCATAGACGCAGATTGCACACTCCTGCCGGACTGGTTCGACGCAGTCCTGCCGTACGTCAACAATGATGCGGTGAAGTGTTTCGGCAGTCCCCCGGGCATACCAGCAGAATCGACCTGGGTGCAGGAATGCTGGTATCAAATCAGGAAAAAAGGTGGGCCAAGCGACCCGCCACAGAAGGTTGAATGGCTGGAATCCATGAATCTCTTTGTGCGCAGAGACACCTTCCAGGCAGTCAATGGATTTGATACCAGTCTGGAAACCTGTGAGGACTACGACCTTGGCATTCGTTTGCAACAGCGCGGAGATATCTGGTGCGATCCATCTATCAGAGCTATACATCACGGCGAAGCCCATAACGTAAAGCGATTTTACCAAAAAGAACGCTGGCGCGGCGTAAGCAACATTGAGGGTATACGTAAACACGGCCTGACTATGGCGGAGCTACCAAGTCTATTATTCCCAATGGTACAAATTGTGGCCATACTCGCTACAACACTTGCTATTTTGTTAGCGCTTTTTGGTAAAATTTCCCTCTGGTGGGCAATTCTATTTATCGGTCTGTGGCAATTGCCTCTTTTTCTCATGGGCCTTAGAAAAAGCGGCGGTTTGCAAAAAATCAAGCAGGCAGGAGGGATCTGGGCATTGCTTAATGTGTACTTCACAGCTCGTGGTCAATCTATGTTTATGGGTGCGGCCTGGCAGTAGTGGTGTGTGGGTAACCGGCTTCGGTTTTCAGCTGGTAGAAAGCAAGTAACCCAACTGCCGCGTAAATCAACCGGGCTGAAACTAAACCATGAACACAAGGTACCGCAACGCGACTCAATAGAGTAGTTTAACGGTACAATTTCAGGAGATGAGCTATGCGCACAATTCTGCTGTTACTTTGTCTGTTTTCGAGTTCACACGCCAACAGCAAGACAGATTTTGCAGCTCTGTACGAAAAACACTCGGCATCCGTAGTAACCATATTTACCGCCACAGTCGAATCCGGACAAGATCCCTCTGATGCAGCTCTCGGTATCGGTTCAGGCGTTCTGATCGAAGAAGACCAGATTCTCACTGCGGCACATGTGATCGATCAGGCACAGGCGATCGAAGTTTTATTTACTGACGGCATCAGAATTCAGGCGGACGTAATTTCCTCACTGACCGCGAGTGATGTTGCACTACTCAAACTGCGAGAGAGTCATCCTGCACCACAGATTGCTACCCTTGCAGATTCCAATGCCACACCCATAGGGAGTGAAGTATTTATTATCGGCGCACCGTTCGGCATTTCCCAGACACTTAGCGTCGGTCATTTATCAGGCAGGCTGAACCGCGGGTTGATGGCTCGCGGCACACCCATTGAGTTCCTGCAAACAGATACAGCAATAAATACAGGCAACTCCGGCGGCCCCATGTTCAATACCAATGGCGAAGTAATTGGCATAGTCAGCTTTATTCTGACAAAAAGCGGGGGCTTTGACGGTATCGGCTTTGCTACTTCGAGCAACACAACGAAACAGGCACTGTTGACAAGCTCAGGGTTACTCGCAGGATTCGAGGGGATTATGCTCGATAATCAAACCGCCGCTCTACTGAATCTGCCGCAATCCGGCCTGCTCGTGCAAAGAGTCAATGCTAATTCACTAATGGCAAAGGCAGGTCTGACCGCAGGCACAGTACCTTCAGAGATTGGTGGAAAAAAAATGCTGCTTGGTGGTGATCTCATACTCTCCATCAACGGTCTTGTATGCAAAAATCCACATGACTTCGCTGCCGTACTGCCTGACTCAGATGAACACCTTAACGAGCCGGTCGTTATCTCGGTATTTCGAAAAGGTGAGACCGTGCAGCTCTTTGCCGGCCACGAGCCCAACGAATTGACTGAGCTTATTGAAAACTATACAAATCATGAGCATCCGACTAGCCCGACTAAAAAGCCAGCTCTGGAAAACACCAATACAAATTAGATTAACAATCAGCCACAGCCACTCAGTCGTGGCACAAGCAGTCAATACAACCTGGTGGTAGCAACGTGTCAGCAATACAGTTAGCAGAAATACAGAGATACCGGGCAAACGTTTTTAAGCGTCTGCACAGACGTCTGTCAATTCTAATCGTGGTGCTGGTTGCAGGGGTGCCGTGCGTGCTTCTTTCCGCCTGTGAAAGCAGCACCGTGGGTTCACAGACTGATGAAATGCCGCTACAAACGCAGTCCCCGAATGCAATTGATTTGAACACGCCACAGGTACAATCACAGGGTGAGCAGGCCCCGACAGGGCCAAACCAAACAACAGAAATTGTTACAACCGTCGAAGACAACCACGTGATCACAGATCAAATCCGCTTCACCGACTCTAATCAGAATATCTGGCCTCCTCAGCCGGAGGACATCACCAACATAGCAGTCATTGCCGCTAAAGATACCTCGAACACAGTAGCGAAAATCAGCACCAAACTGATAAAATTTCTAGATATATACAATGCACTAGGTGCGCGGCACGAGATTCTGGCGCAACATAAACTTCAGGACAAATCAGGTACCGCAAGCCTTATAGAGATCGAGATGTTCAACTACGATAGCAATCGAGTTGTAACCGTCACACTTGATGCAACGGGCACCGAAGTTATCGATCACTCCACCGTAGCGGCGCAGCTCTATCAACCACCTGAATCCAGAGCGGAAGTGGCACGGGCAATCGAACTGGCAGCCAGTCATCTAACCCGCCAGGGATTTACCGGTCACAACAATCTGTCTGGAACCGGCCTCCTGGCTTTTCCGACAGCAGTTCAAACTGCCGCAAGTGGGGCCAGTTTTTTTGCTGAACGAAAAATCTATGTCACGTTCGGTGAAGGCAACGGGAAACTTCCCGAGTATCGCGCCTTGGTTAATCTAAGCACCAACTCTGTTGAAAACAGCGGTTCAATCCAATGAAGCTGTCTAGTAAACATCATCATCTAATGAACATCCGTTTTCACCTACAGCACAACCTTCACCTGAAGCTGATCTTTTGTTTATTCGGATTTTTTTCGATGCCTGTGAGTCACGCCTATCAGGGTGATATCAGCTGGCAAGGCTGGGAGTTTTCCTACAGCACCGGGGGTGCACAGGGACTGGAGCTAACGGAAGTCTACTTTGACGATCTTAAAATTTTGTCCAAAGCCAGTTTTCCAGTGATGCGAGTTGAATACGATAATGATGTCTGTGGACCGTTTGCAGACATATTGTGGAGCAGTGTTTATGTCCCTATAGAACTAAATCCACCATACGACAGTTGTAACGGCTCCGGCATGTGCGCAAGAACCTATACGCAGGATGGCAACGACTATCTGGAGCTTGGCGTCAATGCCGAGCTGGGTGACTACGATATCTATCAAGCCTACATTTTTAGCCCTAAAGGATTCATGGATTCCTACATATTCAGCCGTGGTTTGCAGTGTGAAGAAGATCATCGTCACCATGCCCACTGGATGTTTGACTTCGACCTCAACGAAAATAGGGAAGACCAGGTACTGAAGAACAGTGGTGACTTGCAGACTTCAGAGTTTAACGATCGTAAGGTCAGTACAAACTACTGGACCATTAGAGACGCAGAAACCGGACTGCGGGTAGAAGTTGATCCGGGTCCCTATGACGGATTTACCGATGACTTCTCCCAGTGGGACGTGGCCGTGCGTAAATGGCGACGAAGCGAAACCAACGGCTGGCGTCTCGGTGCAAGAGGAGAGATAGGCGACCACTATAACGACAGTGAGAGTATCGACCGCCAGGATATTGTATTTTGGTACATCACCCACCTTGATCACAAATCGCTGGAGGGTGCGACCAAATGGCATTCATCAGGCCCGCGAATACAGGTCGTTAAACCCGGGCCGGTACTGCAACCGTAATACTGTGCGTCTTCGTTAAGCTGCTTATCAGCACTCAACGGATCCCACTTCTCTTTATCAATCCTTCAGTCAATCCTTCAGGCTCAGGTCTCGGCGCAGCAGCTTGGTAAATGACGGCATTAACCACGGGCGCATTGCGACCAGAAAGCTGTATCCAACTCGATGTTGTAGCTCAAGCTGGGCGTCTTCTCGATTAAGATCCACAAATTCGTTAACCACTTTATCTATACGCCGCGTCAGTTCCTCAGCAGATTTTGACGTCAGCATGCCAGTTCGGAAAAGCCTAACCTCACCCGGCTTGTTAAAACCTGCATCAAGAAAATCGCTTTGTACATGACGGCGGAAGAACTGCTCAAGCGGTCCATTCGGTATCCATTGAAAATTGCGATCAATCAGTAATTTAATTCGACCATTAGCACGGCGACTAATCAACTTGAGTTTTTCCAATGTCACCAGATGACGATGACACTCGGCATCAGAAATCTCATAACGTTCGACAATCTCCGTCGGCGTCCAGTTGTTCATAATAGATACTGCAACCACCAGCAGACGATCATCTGAGATTAGCTGCTTCTCCTGCTTCTCGGTCAGCTGCTCGATATACTTCTGGCGGTCCTGGGTAATCTGTACCAGATCAGACAGCTCCATATCAAGCAGCTCGTTACACACTGTCGCAAGTCGCTGGATATGAAAATCGTTCTTGGAATACATCTGTTTGACTCTGGCGACCCCCAGGTTCAAAACTGCTGCAACATCGTACTGAGTCTTGTCTTTTTCCTTGAGCAGCTGTTTTAGAGTATCAATAATTTGATTTACTTCAGACATAAACTATTTCCTGTTATCGATATTGCGATGCAGAATCCCGGCGACACATAGCGAAAGCAGTACGCTGCGCAACATGCACCGACCATTTTAAACCGGACTTGCCTGATATGTTACGCTCCGCTCATGCTGGTAATAAATAAGTCAGTTTTCATTCCAGAAGACCAGATAGATTTTAAATCTATTCGGGCACAAGGCGCTGGAGGCCAAAAAGTCAACAAGACTTCGTGTGCGATTCATCTGAGTTTTAATATCGCCGCGTCGTCTCTGCCGGATACGTACAAAGATGCGTTATTTAAAGCTCGAGATCATAGAATAAGCAGCGACGGCATCATTGTCATCAAGGCGCAAAAGTACCGATCACTGGAAAAAAACCGCCACGACGCGCTAACCCGGCTCAAAGACCTGATCCTGCGATCCATCGAAGTTAAAAAACCTCGCAAGCCGACAAAGCCGAGCAGAAACTCGCAGCGTAAGCGAATGGATCGCAAAACAAAACACAGTCAGTTGAAACAGGCACGCAGGAAAATAGATTATTGAATTTACTCCCACTGAAAAAATACTTCATGTACTTGTCACTGTTGGCTTTTGCAGCTTTCATCTACGGTTGCTATAGCGGCAAACCTGTGACACACACGTTCGATGGCAGAGTAACAAAAGTACACGACGGTGACTCGATACACCTTACCCCATCTGGAGAAAAACGGGTAATCATAAGACTTGCAGCAATAGACGCGCCTGAGATTGACCAGGCAGGCGGAGTTAGATCAAGAGATCATTTGCGTCAGCTGATCATGCGTCAACAGGTAAGCGCCAGCTGCAATAAACTGGACAAATACAAAAGACAGGTTTGCGTGATTACGCACAACAATGAAGACGTTAATTTAACAATGCTCAAATCCGGTAATGCCTGGTACTACGAAAGATTTAGAGAAGAACAATCACGCACTGATCAAAATAGCTACAGTAAAGCCGCTGAGTCTGCCCGCAAAAACAGACTGGGCTTATGGCAGAATCCTGGTGCAATTCCACCATGGGAGTTTAGAGCTTTAAAATAGGCTTACTATCACAGCGCTATCCACTAAACACCCGGCACTATGTGTTATCAATGCCCTGCTTTTATCAGCAATTTTTCAGCTTGCAGCAGATGCAGCCTTTCAACCATTTCGCCCTCAATGCTCAGCACATTCTTATGTTGATTATCTGCCCTTGAAAAATTCTCAACAATAAGCCTCGCACGTCGTACTTCTTCCTGAGACGGTGAGAAAATGCGAGTAGCAACATCCACTTGCGAGGGATGGATCAGTGTTTTACCATCAAATCCCATCTGTTTGCCTTGCTCTGCCTCTCTTTCAAAACCTGAAAGATCGCGAAAGTTATTCCAGACACTATCGAGTACCTGAAGATCATTGGCTTTGGCATGCAGCACAATCTGCATCAGCCACGGGATCAGGTATTGTCTGTCAGACTCCAGTGACACGCCGGTTTCACTGGCAATATCATTATGACCGACGACGAGTGTTGTCAGCCTGCAGTTTTTAGAACGTGCAGATTCAATAATTTCACCAAGTCGGGTGATACCGTTTGCCGTTTCAATCATAAACCAGCTGTTTGTCTGCTGCGGTATATCAACTTCCGCACAACCGTTGTGGAAACGTTCAACATCACTCACTGACTCGACTTTGGGAATGAGTATCGCGTCAGGGGCGCAGGCAGATGCGGTTTTCAGGTCAGCCAGAAATGACTCACTGGCAACTGCATTCGATCGAATGGCCGTATTGCTGCCACCAAATTGCCTGTTACTAAACGCGTCTGTCAGTGTTTGTCTGGCGGTCGCTTTTTCAGTATCCGACACAGAATCTTCAAGATCGTAAATTATCCAGTCGGCATCAATGGTCGCGGACTTATCAACCGCCCGTTGATTACTTGCAGGCACATAGAGCGCTGATCTTTGAGGTACGCGCGTAAGCATCTTGGATACCGTGATCTCGTTATTAAAGACACACTATACATCAGCAAAACCACGGCTGGCGAAAGCGTGGAGTCGCCAGTGCAGAACTGGGTTTTGCGCAGAACCTCACAATTTTTGCGGCTCTCACTCGGATCCGGTTACGGAATTTCATGGCACAACGCAGCACGCTACTCTATTTTTCCACATTTCTCCTGTTACTCAGCACAAACGTCAACGCTGGTCCGAATGTACTGCAGAACACCTGGATTTCCTGCAGCGACAATGACCGTACAATAAATGCAGCGGGTACCGTCGAGCTCAACTCAGAGTGCCTTTATCAGGAAATCACGGCCGAGGCCAGGGATGAATTGGAGTTAGTCTGCCAGACACGTACTGCAAACTTCACCAGCGCGCAGCTGGCCTTTTCTGATACAAATTTTAGACAGCTGAGTACATCTTCGGATAACACAAATTCCAGTAGAACCCTTCGTATAAACCCAGGACGCGCACCACAAAATACCCGCTACGCGGTGGCAACATTGTTCTCCGACTCACTGGCTACTATGCGTTGCACGTTGTCAGACCCGAATACAGTTCAGGAACCACTTACTGAGACACAAGCTACTGCTGGTGAGTGTATTGACTCTGACAACGATGGATTCGGATGGAACGGTCTGGCCACCTGCACCCCTGATAACAATCAACCCGATAACTCCTCCCCGGCGGCTATTACAATAGCCGTAGGAGAGTGCCTGGATTCTGATGGAGATGGTTACGGCTGGAACGGTGTGGCCTCCTGCCGTGTCAGCAACGGTGGCAGCACAACAACGACAGGAACAGGGGTTGTAAGGGATACAATTACACCGCCCGGTTTTGACAGATCTAATTCTGATTACCGGACAATCCAACGCCCAGGGCAATACAACTAAAGTAAGTCTTGCCGTGCTGGTGCACCCAGTAAACAGGTATTTGCCTTCACTGATGAAGATGGCTGGCAGGTGGCCGATTTAAGACAGCACTGGGACGGCCCTATTGAAAGCAGACATCCCGGTGGGAACTCACTGATATTTCCAGCCAATACGCCGCACAATAACTTTGCTATCCACTTTGGAAAGTCACTTGTGGCCCTGGATCCAAACCGGGTCATCGGATTCGTGCTGGTCACTGCACCGGGCGCTGGAATCCGGCAGTGGGACCGCGGCAGCAGTTTCTACAACACCCTGTCAAACAAAGCCATGACAGCGTTAAACGCAAGCAACAGGACATCGTTTGATGGTGTTCTATGGCATCAGGGAGAAACAGACTTTCTCTTTAACGGAACATCAGATATAACAGCACCTGCTGCTGAAAAGCTCGCTCCAGACTACTATCCGGACCGGCTCAATACACTAATAAGAAATCTGCGTCAGGAACCGTGGTTCAGTGGTGATAAACCAGTCTTTATCTGTGGAGAAACACAGAAGACCAATCCGGATCCAAACGAAATCGCTCCAGTTAACCGGAGATTGATGGCACTGAATAACGACACAGATCGCTATACCGGCTGTGTCAGCTCGAACGGTTTACAAACCACAGATGGAATTCATTTTAATGCAGCCGCTTTACGTGAGATTGGTCGGCGATACGCAAGTATGTATTTGCAACTTAAAAGCCGGTAGGTTTTCTTGAATGGTAGTGTCGTGTAGACGCTACCACCTTCCCAAACATCACTCAGCCTTTGGTATAAAGGCAATGCTTCCAAGCAAGTTGCCTCATACTCCCGTTAAGTCACACAGGTATTTTAGTTTCTGGTCCAGACCTGACCACGACAAATAATACCACCAGCAACGCAACCAGATACTTTTAGCGTATTCTCGTCTTTGACTTTGATCTTGGATTTGTACCATTTTTCTGTGTCCGGGGCGAAGATCCGACCACCGGTGTATTTGGTATCTGACTTCTGCTGCATACCTTCAATAATTTCTGTACCAATGATTTGCGTATTGTCAGAGTTATGCACATCGGTGATTCTGCCGCATATCTGTTCACCACAGTTATAGATCTCTACAGAGATCTGCTTGCCTTCTTCGTTCTTCTCCGATTTCCAGCTGCCGGTTATATCCGCATAAGCGCGAAACGACCCCAGTGCCAGCATGAGGGTAAAAAATAGGCAGATTTGCTTAGTCATTTGAAAAATCCCGGTTACCAGCCAATATAAACATGAGTTTGATCAGACATGAAGTCTACAACAGATGAAAGTACTGGGGCTGAACACAGTGAAAGATGTCGCGTGCCGTGCAGTAACCTGCGCGTGTCAGCTAAAATATCTCCCGTTATGAAAACAGAGCCAATAAAAAAGGCGACCAATGGTCGCCATTTTTATTGATTTACGGCTGGCAGACGCCCTCGCCACCCAGCCTGGTAAAAGCACCGTTACCTGAACTATTCCACCGTAACACTCTTCGCCAGGTTACGTGGCTGATCAACATCAGTACCGCGCATCACAGCGACGTGATAAGAGAGAATCTGCAGCGGAACTGTTAGTAACAATGGCTTGACCGGATCAGGACAGCCGGGAATCTTTACCAGCGTTAGACCTTCTATGGTTTCTATATCTGTATCTTCTTCAGTCATTACAAACAGTTGACCACCTCGGGTACGTACTTCCTCGAGATTGGCTTTAAGCTTTTCGAGCAAGTGATCATTCGGTGCAATTGCAATAACCGGCACGTCATTGTCGATAAGTGCCAACGGACCATGCTTAAGTTCACCTGCAGGATAACCCTCTGCATGAATGTAGGAGATTTCTTTCAGCTTCAATGCTCCTTCAAGTGCAATCGGGAACAACGGTCCACGTCCAAGAAATATCGCATGATCTTTTTCTACGAATTCTTCCGCAAGGTGTTCAATGGTGCGATCCACCATCAAGAGCCTTTCCATGGTAATCGGGCTCTGATAAAGGGCTTTTATAATCTCGGCACGCTGTTCGTCCGTCTGCGTCTCTTTAGCTTTACTCATCGTTAACGCAACCAACTGCAGAGCGACTAGCTGGGTAGTAAATGCCTTGGTGGAAGCAACACCGATTTCAGGACCGGCTTTGGTTAACAACGTAGCGTCTGCTTCTCTAGTTAAGGTGCTTTCAGGCACATTGCAAATGGCCAGTGTGCCAAGGTACAAGCCGGATTTCTTAACCTCTTCCAGCGCGGCAAGTGAATCTGCGGTTTCACCGGACTGAGACAGCGTGATATACAGAGTATTCTCAGGGACTGCGACTTGCCGATAACGATACTCACTCGCTATCTCGACAGTACAAGGAGTGTTGGTGTACTCCTCGAACCAATACTTTGATGTCAAACCGGCATGGTAGCTGGTACCACAGGCGACGATATGAATAGCTTTGGCACGCTTGAGTACATTTATATCGAGATCACCAAATCCATTCAACAGCAACTTGTCTTCTGTGATTCTGTCTTGCAGAGTTGCACGAACAGCATTGGGTTGTTCATAAATCTCTTTAAGCATGTAATGCTTGTAGGGACCCTTATCTGTCGCACTTGCTGTCAGGGAGGAGGTTTTTATCGGACGCTTAACTTCAGCTCCGCTCTCATCCATGATGCACATCTTGCCTTCGCAAATATCGACAACATCACCATCTTCGAGATAAATAAACTCCTGGGTTACCGGAATCAGAGCGGCTGTGTCAGATGCCAGAAAATACTCACCTATACCGATTCCCACGAGCAGCGGGCTACCTTTGCGTACCGCTAATAGTCGATCCGGCATTTCGGTGTTCAGAATAGCAATAGCATAAGCCCCATGCAGTTGCTCTACCGCATTGCTCACACCTTTCAGGTAGTCATTACCGGCTTTACCGACTTCACTGTGTATAAGGTGCACAATGACTTCTGTATCGGTTTGAGAGGTAAATTCGTAGCCGGCAGACTTTAGCTCCGCACGCAATTCTTCGTGGTTTTCTATAATGCCGTTGTGAACAACTGAGAATTGTTCAGTAGAATTGTGCGGATGCGCGTTGGCTTCTGACGGCTCACCATGGGTTGCCCAACGGGTATGGGCAATACCAATGCCACTGTCCATTGGTGCTTTTTCAAGCTTGTCGGCAAGCATAGCAACCTTGCCGAGTGCTCGGGTTCTGTTGATGCTGTAGTCTTTATCGAGTACGGCAATACCGGCAGAGTCATAGCCGCGGTATTCCATCCTGCGCAGACCCTCAAGCAGTATTGGAGTGACGTTGCGTTGTGCGTATGCCGCAATTATTCCACACATAATCTAATTCCGATTTGATTTATCATCATCCGGCTGTATCGGCAGCCTGTGTAATATCTACTCACACATGCGTTCTCTACTGCCAGCTGTTGCTGTTAGCCAGTTGTTAACCAGACGCTTTTTTCGTCGGCTTCTGCCAGTTCTCTATGGTTTTCAATGGTGCACGGGTAAATGCCAGTTGATCGGCTGCCACTTCTTTGGTGATAGTCGAGCCCGCACCAATCACTGCATTCTTTCCAACCTTTACCGGTGCCACCAGCTGGGTACAGGAACCGATAAACACACCGTCTTCAATAATTGTCTGGTGTTTATTCGCACCATCGTAATTGCAGGTAATGGTTCCCGCCCCAATGTTGACACCTTCACCAACAATACTGTCACCCACATAGGACAGGTGATTCACCTTACTACCTTTACTGATTTTGGATTTCTTTATCTCAACGAAGTTGCCGATGTGTGCCTGTGCTTCAAGCTCGGCCCCGGGACGTAGTCTCGCGAATGGTCCCAGTGTGCAATTTTCCCCAACGATACTGTCTTCGATGACCGTATTTGCCTTGATGACCACCCCCGCGGCAATCGTCGAATTACTGATCAGGCAGTTCGGTCCAATACTTACTCCTTCACCGATCTCTACATTACCCTCGAAGATACAGTTTATGTCGATGTCACTATCCTGTCCTACGGTCAGATTGCCACGCACATCAATACGCGCCGGATCTCTCAGCGTCACGCCTGCAGTCATGAGCGCATCAGCCTGATTGAGCTGGTGAATTCTTTCCAGTTCGGCAAGCTGTAAACGGCTGTTAACACCAGCCGTTTCCCATTCGTGATCCGGCTGGTGTGTTGTGATACTCATACCCTGCTTAACAGCCAGTGCAAAAATATCCGTCAGATAATATTCCTGCTGAGCATTGTTGTTGTCGATACGACCAAGCAGCTCGTTAAGTGCAGACGCTTTGGCGGCCAGTATTCCAGTGTTGCCCTCATTGACAAGAAGTTGTTCCGGTGTGGCGTCTTTCTGTTCAACAATACCGGTAACGTTGCCTGATGCATCCCGCAATATACGACCATAGCCGGTAGGGTCTTCCATTATCACAGTAAGCAGCGCGATGTTGGAATCAGTCACATCATCAATAAGCTGTTTGAAAGTATCCGGCTTTGTGAGCGGCACGTCACCGTAACCAATTAAAACCGTATCGTCCGGATTCAACAGGGGCAATGCCTGCTGCACCGCATGTCCCGTCCCGAGCTGTTCGGTTTGCTCTACATACTCAACTTCACGAGTAACTGTCGAGCGCACTTGATCCGCACCATGGCCAATCACCAGTACCGTTTTTTCAGCGCCCAGCGAAGATGCGGCATCGACAACATGTTCAACCATTGGCTTATCGGCAATTGGGTGCAGCACCTTTGGCATCGCGGACTTCATACGCGTGCCCTTACCGGCGGCGAGAATAACTACTTTTAATGGCATTTTATTCGTCCTTTGTGCAGAGGGACTAAGGCTTTCTGTATAGGAACGGTAGCGGCAATTTATCCATTAACTTGCAACCCAGGTCCTATTCCTTGACCTTGCTGGCGCAATTCTAAGAAAGCGCGCATACATACTTCTGCTAAGTGTACCACCACAATCAGCCAAGTCCTTGATTTCAATTGTGAAAGAGGGTCCGGCCAGAAATCAGAGGTTTACTCAACGTAACAATTGCCGATGCAGACTTTGGTTATTAGCCTTCCGCTCTCGTATACCATTACCGCATGCATCACAGCTGTCACATCACACATATCCAACAGTCTTCAAGGTCCATTTTTTTACCCGTACTCTTGAGAATGCTGGCGCCGGTTTTTTTATCGACAAACCTGTATGCACAGGGGCTTGATCAAGCACCCGTAACTTTGCCAATGCCGATCCCCGATGTCAGTAGCAGCATTGACAGCGCACACACCAGTGCCAGTGAACTACTTAACGATTTCGCTTCTCAGATTGATAACTTTTTCGGCGAAGAGGTCGCAGAAGAAATCGTCAACACCACCCGTGCTACCGTACGGTTGGACTTTACCGATCCTGCCAACGATGATTTCTCTACAACGGCGAAAGTTAAACTCCGCCTGGTACTCCCGAGAAGTCAGCAACGTATCAGATTATTACTCGACGTTGATGAAAGGGAAGATGACGACTCCGTTGAGGCCCTGGCAGACGAAGATCTTGATCGGGCGTTTTCTTTTGCGTTTAGATTTATGAAGAACGCCACAGAAAACACACGCTTCAATGTCGACCTTGGTGCGCGACGTTTCGATCAGCGATTCCAGACTTTTTCCAGACTACGTATCTCTACCAAATTCCAGAACGATGATGGCTGGTCCTTCAATTTCAAGAATGACCTCAGAGAATACTACTCTTCCGGCTACGCGAACCGCACCAGCTTTGATTTCTGGCATAGGCTGAACAACGATGAATCAATGATCTTTAGATCTTCCACCAACTTTAACTGGGAGAAAATACAACGCGGCGCAAGGGTGGATCAGAGTTTCGGTATCTACAAAAGGCTACGTCACAAATCTGTACTGGCATTCGAATTTCTGGCAGGCTACAACACAACACCCGAAGAAAATTTCAATCATTATGAAGGCCATACCGCCAGAGTGCGATTTCGTAAAAATTTTCTCCGCCCCTGGTTTCACTATGAACTATGGCCAAGTGTTAGCTGGTTAACCGAAGAAGACAGTGAACCTAAGCTGGGCGGTTTAGTTAGACTGGAAGTTCAATTTGGCAACTTTAAATAAACCACTAACAACCCTAGTAGCAACAGCTGCACCATCTACCCGACATCAATGCTGTTTCCAGGCAGTGACGCATTAACAATACCACCGTCGCATACCACCGTTTCACCCACCATATAGTCACCGGCACGGGCTGCTAAAAATATCGCCACACCGGCAATATCCTCAGGCGTGCCAACTCTCGGGTAGGGAATGTTTTTTCCAACCGACTCGATATGATCACGAGCCGCTTTGTTCATATCAGACTGGAACGCACCTGGTGCTATTCCGGTAACCTGAATGTTGTCTTTAATTAATTCAGCGGCAATCCGGCGGGTAAGTTGTATAACCGCAGCCTTCGACGCCTGATAACTATAAGTTTGCCAGGGGTTTATTTTTAAACCATCAATTGACGCAATATTAATAATCTTTGCTGGTCGATCGAATGAGGCCGACTTCTTAAGCAACGGATGCAATGCCTGGGTCAGAAAAAACAACCCTTTAACATTGATATCCATGGTCTTGTCCCAACCTGCTTCTGAATGAGTCTCAAAGTCCTCACCCCAGGCAGCACCGGCATTGTTTACCAATATATCGAGCCTGTCTTCATTCTGACTGATGTGCTCAGCGAGCTTGATACAAGCTGCTACTTTTGACAGATCAGAGGGAATACCAATGACTTTGTCACCAAACTCTTCAACTGTGGCGCTAATCTGATCCTGCTTGCGTGCACTGATATAAACACGCTTGCACCCGGCGGCCAGATAACCCTCAAGAATCATTTTGCCGACACCGCGCGAACCACCGGTTATCAACGCGGTACGTCCCTTGAGACTAAATAGTTCGTCCAGATTCACCAGTTTATCCGTTACAGTTTGATTTAAACATAACTCACATGTGTATCAAATGCAGTTTTTTAATAACCTCATCAAAACGTCGGCTGAGATCCTGTGCAGAACTTGCTGTAGCGGCAACATAAAAATCAGGCCGCAGTATAAAGTAGTTCGAGTCAATGGATGCCATCCATTGCGCGTAAGTACCCTCCACATCCACTACATCACAATCACTACCGGGGGAACCGATTTTAACTGTTCTCCCATCAAGCAACTGTAATGCAGATCGCTGCCGGTCAGTTAACGCATCAGTTGGATCATGGTTAAAGCCAATGATCATCCAACCTTGTCCGACAACCTGATCAAAAAGATCCCGTCGTCCATTGGCTTCAACAATACCCTGAGTTGAAAGTTCGCCACTGGCAGGGGTATCTTCACACCAGGCGCCCGAACCGAGATGTACCAGATCACCGGTAATAGGTTCATGGTTTCGTGCGGCAAGCGCCGCCATCATTGTCCGATCACGTTCTGCCGCCTCTTCCGGATCAGTGATACATATTATTCTGCCAAGCTCCTGACTGAAATCAATATAGTGTCTTGCATGATGAATGCGCTCGCTAACATAGCTGTCCAGTACGGCATCATGTAACCTTCCTTCGACCACAGCATTCAAACGCCAGCTCAGCGCTACCGCATCTCTAAAGCCTGCGCACATCCCTTCTCCTGCAAACGGGGGCATAAGGTGTGCGGCATCACCCGCGATCATGCAACGCCCAACCCGCCATTGCTCAGCCCATAGAGATTGAAATCGATATACAGCGCTGCGCTCAAGTGTTGCGTTGTGAGGTGTCAGACCCCACGGCTCCAACAACTGCCATGCTCTCTCGGGTTTGGCGATTTCTTCGGATGATTCATCCGGCTTGACCATGAATTCCCACCGCCTGCGACCCGGCCCGCCAGGGACCAAAGTAGTGGGTCGCTCCGGATCGCAGAGTTGCCACTGGGCAGGTGATACCTTGTAGTCCCCCTCCGGCACCATGTCGAGTATGAGCCAGTCGAAAAAATAACCTTCATCTATGATGTTAATACCCAGTTGCTGACGTACGAAACTGTTTGCACCATCGCAACCGACTACATACTTCGCACGCAACGATTGCTGTTGTCCGTTGTCACCTACAAGCTCCCTGGTTTCTTGAAGATCCACGGTCACATCGGACTCGCCTTCAACCAACGAAACAGCTTCCCATCCACGAACTAAATTAATAGCGGGAATTGTTTCAGCAATAGCATGCAGCCTCTCTTCCAGTTCCGGCTGGTTAAACCAGTAAGTTACGCGCCAGCCGGAGGGTGAAACGCTTTTCCAGTCAACCAGCTGCAGATCCTGTAGTTCAGCATTTTTCCAGTAGTAAAGTTCCTCGTGATATTCAATCGCCGAATCGTTGTTTGCATCAATGCCAAAAGTAGCAAGAATACGCGCAACTTCATGATCCATTGTCACTGCACGTGGTCGATCATAGATTGTCGGCCAGCGTTCTATCAGTGTTACGCGCCTACCTTCTTTACCAAGTAGAATAGCCAGTAACGTGCCTACAGGTCCTGCACCAACAATGGCAACATCTGCATCTAATGACATTGAGCACCCCGCAACTTAATCACTGTTTTCCGTCGGTTTTTTGTTACTACTATCTTCCAGTCTGCCCATCTCTGAAGCACCCATCTCTGTACTACCCATATCTGTACTACCCAATGTTGATCTACCCATCTTTGACCTACCTGTTGTTGATGGATTAAGGGAAGACCCTTTAACACGATAACCGAGCGGAAAAAATTGTATATCCCATCGGGATCGGATAATACCCCACAATCCCTGTGGTGCTTTGAGCATGACTACAATAGCAACCAGGCCGAGCGCGATTAAATAAGCGGTTCCCAGATCGGCCAGCGTTTCACGCAGTGCAAAAAATACCAGTGTACCGATTATCGGCCCTTCAAGACTGCCGATTCCACCAATCACAACAATAAATATCACAAACGCTGTCCAGTCATTGACAGAAAAGGCTGCATCAGGTGATATGCGTAGTTTTTGCAAAAATATTAGCGCGCCAACTACCGTAGTAAGAGAAGCAGTTACCACATAAACTGTAAATTTGGTCCACCAAATATTGATGCCCAAAGAACCTGCTGCCAATTCATTATCGCGTATTGCAGAAAGCGCCAGCCCTTTGCGTGAGCGCAAAAATAAAAACACGCAGGCAATAACAATGATAACTAATGCCAGTGCAAGCCAGTAGCTCAACCACTCGCGTGCCTGTCTGCCGGAAGCCATCGACTTTACTACCTTGGTTGGTAACGACGTACCAGATCCACCACCCAACACTGATACTTGTGCAAATGATAAGCGGAAAACTTCTGCTACCACCCAGGTGCCGATGGCAAAGTAGGCACCGCGTAACCGAAACACCAGCGCTGCCACCGGTATTGAGACTATCGCACCCAGCACTGCAACAATACCCAATGCGGCAACCGGATGTATACCGGCAAACATTGTCAATGCAAACAACAGATAGCCACCAAAACCCACATAAGCCTGCTGCCCGACAGAAACCAGACCCGCGTAACCTGCCATCAGATTCCATAGACTTGCAAGTGACAGATATAGAAACAGCTCAGCCATCAGGCGTAAGTCTGCACGTCCTGCCCACCACGGTGCTGCGATCAGAACAGCAAGTACCGCGATACCACTGACCATTGCAACTGTGCTGGCGCGCGAGCTCCTTGTCACAACATAGTTTGTTTTAAAGTCATTCATCCGGTCATCCTGGGGAACAGGCCGCGTGGTCGAACCGCTAGTACCAGAAGAAAAGTAAGATGCCCTGCCAGTAACTGCCAGCCGGGGTTTATCTGCGCACCGATAGTTTGTGCAACTCCCAGAACAATACCACCCACCAGCGTACCCCACAGGTTACCAAGTCCGCCGATAATCACCGCTTCAAAACCGAAGATGAGCCGAGCACCCCCTATCGATGGATCAAAGTTGGTTCGTACACCGAGTAGCAACCCGGCTATTGCTGTTACAGCCAGTGATAACGCCATGGCAAGGCCGAACACATGCCGCTTGTTCAGACCCATCAGCTGGGCGATTTCCTGATTATCTGATACCGCTCTGAAAGCCCTGCCAAGCCCGGTGTGATAGAACATCCAGTGCAAACCACCAATAACAAATACGGCCACAATAAACGTTAACAGTGGCAGCACCCCGATAGACAAGCCACCCACTGAAAGACTTGCGGTTTCAAGTATGCCCACATTCATTTTCTGTGGATCAGCTGAATAGGCTTCAAGCAAAGCATTTTGAATAATTACAGACAAACCGAAGGTCACCAGCAACGGTGGCAGAATGTCGTCACCCAGCGTCTGATTAAGTATCCCGCGCTGAAGTACATAACCGAACAAAGCCATGAGTGGGATAACAACCACACATGCCAGCAATGGGTGAATACCCAACATGATTGTGGTCGACAATCCCATGTAAGCGGCCAATACAATCAGATCACCGTGCGCGATATTAACTAACCGCATGACGCCGAAAATCAAAGACAAACCGGCAGCAAACAGGGCGTAGAGACCGCCAAGCAGAACGCCTTGCACCAGTGCATTAATCCAGTTCATCTACCGGGCACGCATCTAAATTTGACCTTCATGACACGCTTCATCCTGCACTACACCAAAGTAGGCCCGACTGATGTCTTCGCGCTCTGCGGTCCGCGACTCTCCCTGAAGAGCAACCTTGCCTTCCTGCAGACAATAAAAACGTGAAGACACAGACAACGCTTTACTAATATCCTGTTCAACGATGATCGCACTGATACCCTGATCAACAATACCGGGCAGCGCTTCATAGATAGACTTGATAATAATCGGCGCTAAACCAAGACTGATTTCATCAAACAAAATAAGCTCCGGGTTAGACATTAACGCCCGACCGATGGCGACCATCTGTTGCTGTCCACCTGACAGCTCTGTCGCTGGTACGTGTCTGCGTTCTTCAAGTACCGGAAACAATTTGTACACTGATGACAACTGCCACTTACCGGGCCGGCCCGAACGCGCACCGATGATCAGGTTTTCCTCTACGGATAACGAAGCAAACAACTGTCGACCTTCCGGCACCAGTGCAATACCCTGTTGTGCAATCTGATCGGCTCTCAGTGCTCCTATATCATTACCTCGAAACCAGATTTGATTTGAGTTGCTCTGATTCAACCCTGCAATTGATCGCAACAATGTGGACTTGCCGGCACCGTTTGCACCGATAATAGCGATCACTTCACCGTCACTCAGTTCGAGATCAAGCCCGAACAAGGCTTGAAAATCACCATACCAAGCAGTGAGATTATTGGTGCGGAGAATAGGTTCAGGCATGTACTTCAATACCCAAATAGATTTCCTGAACCTCAGCGCTTTGCATGATTGACTTCGCCTCACCCTCTGCGATCTTTGAGCCGAAATTAAGTACGATGAGTCTGTCTACAACGGCTACTAACGCATGAACTACATGCTCAATCCAGACAATCGCAACACCACTCTGATGTACGCTTTTGACTGTCTCAATCAGTGATATGCACTCTTTTTCAGTAAGACCACCGGCTATCTCATCAAGTAACAACAGTCTTGGTTTGGCACACAGCGCGCGCGTCAGTTCAAGCCGCTTTCTTTCGAGTAAAGTTAAGCCACCCGCCTGAATGTTTGCCTTATGTAGCAGACCCGTCTGCTCAAGTTTGCGAAGACAAAGCAAACGTGCCTGCGAGCCACGTAAATCAGCGGCCTGCGTCGCCGCTACCATGGCGTTCTCAAAGACTGTTAGCCCAGAGAATGGCTGCGGAACCTGGAAGCTGCGGGCAACTCCTGAACGTGCCCGTTTGGCAACCGACATCCACGTAATGTCTTTGCCATTAAAGAGAATCTTCCCGGAATCGGGTTTGATCGCGCCAGTGATCAAATTAAACATACTGGTTTTACCGGCACCGTTAGGTCCGATGACTCCCAGTGCTTCACCCGCTGATACGCTGAAGCTCAGATCATCTGCAACGACAACCGCACCAAATGACTTATTCAGCCCATCCAGCCGCAGTACGTCTGGCTGCAATACCTCTGGCATACAGAGACTGCTACGCGAGCAACTTTAGCTCCCCGGTCAACGGAATATCAGGCGCAGCAGAGTTAGCCACAATCTTGAGATCATATTGACCATCTTCAAGTTGCCATTGACCGGCCACCAGCGGCGTCTTGGTGACATTATTAATTGGACCAGCAGACCAATCCACCGTACCAACAATGGTATCGAGTTGTGTTGCTGCAATGGCGCTGATGATCGCTGCAGGGTCCTCAAGATCTTCGGCACGCTGAACCACATCCGCTACCACTTCAAACAATGCGTGCTTGAAACCAATGGGCTGTGTCCACGGTCTTCCAGTAGCACTGCTATAGCCATCGGCCAGCTCTTTGGCAGATACTCCTGTTAAAGATGACGCAAACGGATGATTCGGAGACCACCATACTTCAGAGGAAAGCCCGTTACCACGATCGCCCAACGATTCAATGACCGAAGGGAACAACAGCGCCTTGCCAATGGTCACAATCTTCGGATTAAAACCCTGCTGTGCAGACTGAGACCAGAACGTCGCAAAGTCAGGTGGAATCATGTTGCCGGTAACCATCTCGCAGCCAGCTTCTTTGAATGCAGAGATCTGACTGGAAAAATCATCAGTAAGCGGCTGGTACTGACCGGGAACTACCAACTCATAGCCGGCTTCAGCAAGCGGTTTAGGCAAACCGTTCTCTTTATCACCCCAGGCATTACCATCCGCATCATTAGGGAACAATCCTCCCACCGTTTTAGTGACACCACTCTGTCCCCACATGTCGAGGAAGGCACCAATCACATCTTCAAGTCCCCAGAAAAAATGGTACGTCGATTCAAACCCTTCACCGGGAACACCCTGGCGACCAAAAAAGTAGGGCTGCCATGGACAGTCTGTCGTGATACACGGCACTTCGTTGACCTCCGCCTGATCTGCAACCGGATTAACGGTGTCCGGTGTTGAAGCTGCAACGATGATATCCACCTCATCGCGCAAAATCAGATCAGCAGCGACTTCGGAAGCGCGGTTGGGATTTGACTGACTGTCTTTGGAAATTATCTCGACACTGAATTTTTTACCGTTGTTCTGCAGACCGGCAGAAAACGACTTTGCTATCTCATTAAGCACAAATTCATCGGCTTCTGCAAAGCCCGCCAGCGGACCGGTTCGGGGGCTTACATGACCGATCTTGATAACAGGATCAGCAGCATACGCTCTTGTGTGGGTGAGAATTGCCGGTGCAGATGCAGCGACGGCCGCCTGCTTGATAAAACGACGACGCGATAAGTGTTTCATCTATTTCCTCGAAACTGCACATAAATGGGCTTAATAGTCAGCTCCATTTTTAACGATTTTTCGAGGATCTGCAAATAAAATCGATATTTTTCCGCTACACCCCACTTAAGATGTAAGCAAAGTACGCTTTTGCAACAAGGCAAGTCTATTCCAATTGGGTGGAACAAAACTGTACGTTATTGCGAGCTCAACATTTATTGGGTTAAACAAAAAGAAAAGGCCGCCCATGTAGGACGGCCCGTGTTTCCTGGCCGGGTAACCAGCCTTGATCAGAGTACGATCAATTAAAGCAAAACTTATTAGAAGCGATTGCCTTAACGTAGTACCCAGAGCTGATCACCCCGTTGAAAAACACTAGACATGTGATCACCTCCTTTTCATAGTTGCTTATGGGACTTTAAAGCTAGCACATCCGGTTCTAATGTGAAAGTACTTAGATCGAATGTCACTTAAGCGGTTGAAATACGTTTAAGTCAACGCAGAGTATCTTGCAACCTCGGCAACACCACCTTTTACCATTAGCTTCATATCGACCACTCGAGAACCAAACGGTAGAAATTGTGTGTCCATCACGATAACGTTGTTATCGATTGTCATTGGTTCCAGCGTGTTCTCCATATCAAGACGAATCATTACCCTATCATTAGCGGGTATTGTCACAGGCCTTGCATACGCTCTTGCAAGATTTAAATAGGTATCGTCATAACCGATAGTCTGTGATTCAATTGTGTTAACTACAATATCGGTTTTCGTTTTATTGTGCATTAGCAGATGAGCACGCAGAATATCTGCCCGACTGATGAGTTTGCAGTCAAGTATGGCGTCAAAAACAGGATTGTTCTTCATCAACCCTGCCATTGCAGGCGTACCTATAAAAAATCCAGTTGCCGTAACGCCAGTTATTACTTTCAGCGCTTTGCGCCTCTTTAAATCAAAGCTATCGTTCATTGCGGACCTCTGTATACTCGCTGTGGTTACCCAACAGGGTATAACAGCATTCGGCGATAGTTATATGTACCTGACATTATTTGACAATTGCTACTCACTTTAATCGCGGTTCACCAGGCTGGAAAGCAGGTAGCGGCTCGGGATACACCATCCGGTCGATATACTGATTCTGTGATACGCCAGCTGACAAATCGTTTTGTTTTAACTTACGCAAGCCTGTAACTCTAGCTATGCTGCCTTATTAAGGGAGCAGGCAGCATCTATCGCCCTCACATCACGAGGAAGATCAGAAGCGCTGACAGGTTGCGAGTAATAGTAACCTTGAATAGTGTCTATACCAAGAGCACAAATCTGCTCTAGTTGACTATCCGTCTCAACGCCTTCAGCTACGGTATGCAGATCAAGGCGTTTTGCCATCAAAGTGATACTTTCAAGTAGTTTTTTCTGATAGGCGGTTCCTTCATCCAGCTTGGTGACAAAGGATCGATCTATTTTTAAAGTATTCAGTGGTAAGTCTTGTAAATAGCTCAGAGACGAATAGCCGGTTCCAAAGTCATCAAGTGCAATACGAACACCAGCTCTATGCAGCTCATTAAGTTTACCAACCACTGTGTTGACATCAAACATCGCTACGGACTCTGTGATTTCAATCTCAAAGTTTGATGGGTTTAGTTTATCCCTCGCTAACGCCAATCTGACGGTTTCAACAAGATCACCTTCGACAAACTGATGAGCAGAAACATTTACTGAAACGCGTAGATCCAGATCGAAATCCTTTTTCCATATCCCTGCCTGTTTTGAGGCCTCATTGATGACCCAATCACCTATCACCGGTAGTAGACCTACATCTTCAGCAATAGGGATGAAGTGAAACGGTGATACTATTCCTTTGGTAGGATGCCGCCACCGAATCAATGCTTCAACCCCATCAACAACCTGCTTTTCCACATCGACCTGCGGTTGATAGTAAAGCTCAAACTCATCACGCTGTAGCGCAAACTCTAACTCTGACTCTATTTCCTGGCGCTCCTTATAGGCAGCTGCAATTGACTGGTCAAAATGAATTGCGTTACCAGGCCCGATAAGCTTTGCTTCATGCAAAGCCAAGTCTGCAGCTTTAATTAGTTCTCCACTGGTTTTTGCGTCCACCGGAGCACAAGCAAAACCCACACAAGTTTTTAGACTCACAGTATGACTTTGAAGCTGATATTGTCCTGACAATTCATTAACTACTTCTACCGCTATCTGTTTTACTTCGTCATCGTTGAAGCCTTTCAAAAGAATCGCAAATTCATCGCTTCCGAGCCTGGAAATCGAGGACGCTTGACAAAACGAAGCTCTGAGACGTCCTGCAACTTGCTGCAACAACTCATCCCCTGCAAATTGGCCGATGCTATCGTTTATCGTTTTGAATTTATATAAATCTACTTTAACTAAAGCGATCGGGTTGCTTGATTCTGGAGAAACCATGCTTTCGCATTTTGTCACAAACAATCTTCTATTAGACAAACCGGTCAAAACATCATGTGTGGCCTGATGCTGAACACGTTTAACAAACCATATAGATACCATCGCAAACAAAATACACGAGAGTACCAGCAAAATGTCTACGAAATAGTTCGTGCTAGCTTTTTTTTGCGCTTCCATCACTCGATGATCAGTTATTTGATCAGCACGATTTTGTATGCTGTCAGTGTAGTCAGCCATGGTTAGGTACAATTGTCGCCAGTCATAACTAGAGACATCAACTTCACCACCCTCAGCCATAGCTATCGAGATTGCGTTAAGTTGTGGCTCGTATAAGCGTGTGTACCAATTACGAAATTCATTGACTAGTGCGGTAAATTCCGGATCAATACTAGCGTACGAGTCAATCAGGCTAATCGATTCAAAATTGTCTTTTAATTGGTTAACATGATAGCTGGCCCGATTGATCGCCTCCCCCGAAATCAGCTTACCAGTTGTTAGATAGCTCCCGAACAGCGCTGAAATAAATTCATTGGATAACCCAACATTCCAAGTTGCGTTGGAGATGATCAGTAAATTCTGAACAGCTCTGGTCTGTCGTCGCGAAACATAAGTTGACGCAGAGCGAAGCATCTCTATCTGCTCAACCAGATTGCTATAGTAGTTTAAAATTTTGAGTTGTTGCTTTTCTTCTCGTCGCTCGATTGGCGTATCCAGCGTGCTGGCAAGCAACGCCCTTATTTCCGGCAGTTTTTCAATGTTGTGGTTTAATCGTTGAGTCAGATCTTTTAGCTGGCCACGACGGAACTTGAGCTCGTCTGCATAGTTCGGCAGTGCAATTATCTCTTCATTCTTTAACTGTAAATCACCTAGCGCCTCCAGCGTATTCTTGTATGGAACGGTAAGACTAGCTGTTGGGTCAAAGAGCAAGTTTTCAAAAGCTATCAACCAATAGCTGGCAGACTCTTCCTGAGCAGCGATAAGTGAAGCAGTTTTGAACTTCTGATCAGCCTCCAGATAGTACTCAAGAAACTCTGAATCACGCTTTTCAGCGAATGCATTGGCCAGAAAACTGACACTCAACCAGAAAAGCACTGCTATCAAAATAAAACTATATACGATTAGTCCTTTATGCAAACTCGCAGATGGCATCTTATTCTATGTCTTCTTTTGATGGTTGATGAGTCATCTTTTAGGGTACCCACAGTTCAATAAGTCATCGGCGTTACCATTTTTTTTTAAAGTTAGTGTACGCTGAAACCTGTGATCTGGTAGAGACAAATAAGCTCTGGAGAAACTAAAAAATTCCTTGTTGTTATTTATAATGTGTTGGCACAACTAAACATGACTGCTCTGCATTCAATGTTTATGACGGGTTGCTCCGGACCAATGGCGCTTAAGCAGATAGAATATTTCAAATTCTACGTTTCTCTGGTGGTATTCAATAGCGATTCTTACTGCTCATGAACTCTAAAGATTCACTACATAGTCGCAAGTACAAATTTACTTATTCCTGCGCAGAGTGCGTGAGAACTACTTCTCGCTCAGTGTTTTTAAAAACATCACTAGATCTTCACGCTCTCGCTCCGACCACGTAAACGATTTCAAAATCGTCTCACCTTTTGAGTGCAGCCTGGCGGGATCTATTTCAGCATAGTAGTCAATCACATCACGTAATGTCTGAAGACTCCCATCATGCATATAGGGTGCTGTGAGCTCTAGATTACGTAGCGACGGTGTTCGCCATTGCCCAAAGTTCACCTGGCGAAATTTTACGCTTGTAGTTTTTAATATCTCTGCTTCCTTTTTAGTGCCATTAAAGTTGCCCGCTAGACTAAACGGGTCATTATTCACCCTTTTAATGCCTGTAAACCTACCAGGATCAACCTGACCTACCCCAGTAAAAAACGGTCTACCAATGTCGTGAAATTCACCGTTAGAAAAATTCGGCCCAAAGTGGCAGACAAAACAGTTTCCTTCGCCAAAAAATATTTTCATACCTCTTTGTGCTGACAATGGATACCGTACCTCAATATCAGGGACACCTAATGATGCTAAAAACTTATCAAAACTGGTTTCACCTGAAGCTAACGTACGCATATAGGCACCAATAAACTTTGCAACTGTAACTACCACCGTTTCATCATCCAGAGCAGCGATTTCAAGATCGTTTTGTTCCAACGCTTCAGTCAAGTAGGTTGTATCGCGAAGTTTTGTAGCGATGCCCTCTATGTCAGATCCCATTTCAATGTCAGATAGCATAGGCCGGAGACTTGCAGCCCAAAGACTATCAGCACCGCCATCCCAGCCAAACCATCGCTGGTAACCAACATTCAGCAGCCCCTGGGTATTGCGAACATGAGGTGCAACACCGGATTGGGGCAGTGCGAAGCCATCTGAAAATCCCTTGCTACTCTGATGGCACGAAGCACAGGAGATTGATTGATCAGCGGAAAGCGCAGGGTCATTGAACAATTGCGCACCAAGTGCTTCTGCCCATTTAAGGCCGGAGTATTCATTACCCGGGTCTGCTGGAATCACAGTAGGCCAGGGTGTAAAAGCCTCTAGCAGTGATTTTTCACTATCAGTAAAAACGATTTCTTCACCGAAAACCTGCAACGAGAAAAATAACAGCAGTATGCCTAAAGCTTTTCTACTCATTTAATTCACACCAGGATTTAGGGTACCTTCTTATAAATAGTTAGTTTAGCTGAAACTCTTCACTGACCTGAACACGCTCGCCATCCCTGCGTACGGTCACCTGCCACTGCCACTTGCCGGGCATATGCAGCCGCAAGCCGTCGAACTGTACGGTCACTACATCCGGGTTTTGATCTATTACCGTCTGCTCCGGCGTGTAGTTCATTCCGTGCCCGTGAACAGGCATAGTGGCATCCAGCGCAACTTCAGCTGAGTCCATATCCTGACCACAGACTGTCAGTTTCACAGAGAATGCTTCACCGACTTCAATCTCCCGGTCGGGTTGCAGTATCGCTGTAGACTGATCATCAATCGCTAAGGCGCTGGCATCTGTCTCATTGCAAGCTACGCTTGTAGCGCTCGATTCAAGCATCGCACTATTTTGTTTCCATACCGGCATGATCAAATCATAAGCATTTTTCCATGCGATCTTCTCTGCGAGGTCCTCGGGAAGGGTGTCGAGCCATACACGTGCACCCTCGGCGTGAGCGGGTATGTAGTACATACGCTCAGGAGTATAAGTATCTGTACCTAACATAATGCGACTAGGGTGAGCCTTAAACAGTGCAAGCCACTCATCGCTTAATTGCCCTCCGCTGCCGACTTCACCACGAAAAGCCAGATCCACCCACAACCGATCATGTTTTGACAACATGGCTGAAACAAACTCCGGTTCATCAAAGCCTGCATGAGCCCACAACACTTTAACGTTGCTATCTTGTGCCAGTAGACTTTCAACTGCATCGGCATCAGAGTGTGCATGAAGGATTAGATTATGCTCTGCGGCCAACTCTACAATACGTTTCGGTATTTCAAGATCCGCGGTTTCACCATATAAATGAAACTCCCCGATGGTGGCGTACTGATGGTTGCTTAGTAAATCTTCGACGTAGTCAAGATTTGCCTGATCCTGATACCAGGTGCCGAGCTCACCACGTCTTGTGTATGGACGTAGGCCCGGTACGATCAGGTCCGGTGCCAGATCCAACAGTAATTGTGTTCCCTTGTCATCGGAGCTTGATACCAGCGCCATTTTCAAATTTGCCTCACGCATGATTTCGATCACACGCGCAGGCGGTGTCATCTCTACAGAATCATGGCTGTAGTGAAGATGGGCATCAGAGATCGGAAGCGTATCGGCATGGGCCAGACCGAAAAGAATGGCAGATAAAGCCAACAGAATTACTTTCAATCGACTGGAAATTACATCAAAACTTTTACAAATCATTTTGGTCTCACCTCTTGTACTGGCTGTTTTAGTACTGGTCCGAACCTATTGCAAATATCCACTGATATTGTGCAAATAACGTGAATTCACGCGCCTGTACTTGCATTTACACTTGGCGTACACAATTCTTAAGCTACCCTGCCAAGGTTATTGGCTGGAGCTTTAAGAATATCAGTCACCAGGAGTCTGCGTAGACTCCGTGGCCGGAATATTGATCCATACCCCTAAATACAAAAGAAGTTGCCCGAAAGGAGATAACCAGTGAGTGAACAAACGACCTCCCGCCGTACATTTCTGGCTGCAGCAGGCCTTATTACTGCAGGCACTGTGTTTCGCGGTGCAAGTGCGAACGGAGTAGCCCCGACCTCCTCTATGCGAGGCGGGTCAAACAATTACCTGCCGGGTGCACCCATTGTCCAGAGAATCGGCGGTGGGGGTTTTTGGATGACAGGCACCGTCAGACTCGCGGGAAGTGGTGCACCACTACAAGGACAACGAATCCAGATATGGGCGCACACGACAGAAGGTCATGAACGTGATGCCCACAGCCACGGCGCTACACTCACCGATGCAAATGGTGAGTTTAAACTTGAAATGCCGCAGATTGTTCCAGCCTTTGGACAAGCGCATGGGCATCTGGCCTATGACAGCGATGACTTTGAAACCGTATTCTTAAGACCCGTTATGGCAAGCGCCAAAGACAAGTCACTGAGCGCCCACTTTGTATTGAAACCGGCTTGAGGTCACTGGATTATCGATGGTAATCCACACTGCCTATACAGCTTGAGCCAAACGGGAAATGCACAAAATTAGTGGTGCTATGATCTGGATTGTCGTCACGTTAGCGATGATAGTTCCACTGCTATTTGCTGCTAACAGTCCGTTACTTCAGTGGCGTGATCCTGTTTATATCGTTGCAGGCTTTGCCGGTGTTGTTGCGATGTTGATGCTGCTGTTACAACCTCTGCTGGCGTCTGGCTACCTCCCGGGACTAGAACAGAATCGTCACCGACAGCTACACCGAATCGTCGGATCACTTCTGGTTCTCGCAATCATTGTTCATGTTGCAGGATTATGGATAACCAGTCCTCCGGATGTCATAGATGCACTATTGTTTAGATCTGCTACTCCATTTTCTGTCTGGGGTGTGACTGCTATGTGGGGCGTCATTTTAACTGCAACGCTGGCTGCCTGCCTAAATAGTTTCCGCACCAGATTGCGTGTTTGGCGGATAGCACATAAGGTACTGGCTGCAATAATTGTTGCAGCCAGTGTGATCCACGCTGTATTAATCGACGGAACAATGGAATCAATCTCAAAATACGCACTTTGCACATTGCTTGTTGTGGTAACTTTTTTGGCTGTAACCAAATCTATGAAACTAACACTCGGTAAAAAGCCACCCTAAAGCTCCAACAATCCTCAAATTCCAACTACCCGGATTCACACTCAAGACAATAGTTATTAGGCATATCGTATGACACTGAGTACTTACCTGATATATCTGTCTGCAATCCTGGTACTGACCGCTACCCCGGGTCCGAGCGTTCTACTCTGTATTACGAAATCAATACAGCATGGATTTGTGACGTCCATCGTCACTGCACTGGGTAGTTTAACCGCGATCATCGGGATTATGACGCTATCGTTTACCGGGCTGGGCGTACTGATCTCATCGTCAGAGCTTCTGTTCAATATCGTTAAATGGTCTGGCGCCGCATACCTTATCTATCTCGGCGTAAAAGCACTCTTAACAGATTCAACTGAATTTACAGAATCAGTAAACGGCAGAGCCACCACTCGTTACTCTTGGTTATCTCACTATAAATCGGGATTTCTGGTAGGTGCCACCAATCCTAAAGCTATTGTATTTTTCACTGCTCTGTTTCCACAGTTCATCGCTCTGAATCTGCCATTGCTGCCGCAATACCTATTGTTGGTTATAACTTTTGCACTAATGGAACTGGGATGGCTGTTGCTATATTCCTATTTTGGCGCAAGATCATCCAGATGGATTATGCGCAAAGGAAGAGCAAAGCTATTCAATCGCTTCACTGGCAGTGTGTTTATCGGTGCGGGTATTTTACTTGGAAGTTCCCGCTCGCAAGCGTGATCGAAAAACCGTGGTTGAAAGGTCGAAGAACAGCATTAGACGAATAAGCCTTAGTCGAGCGACATAGAAACCACAACTATGTCAGGTAACCTCGGAGTACCGCTTCAAGCAATACTGCCATTTTGAAACCGAACCATTGATAGAAAAACGGCATTGCTGCAGCAACAACCAAAGCACTAAGCAGGAATATCTTCCAGCCGGACTTGAGCGCTTTTTCTGCCATGTCGTTAACAAAGCTGAAACAGATTGCAGCAATCGGGTAGTTCAACTCACCGATTATCCAAAACCAGGCCTTGGGACCGGTTATATCACCTATTCTGAAATACCAGAAAACTGGCCAGAAAAGAATCCAGAGAACGGTAGCTACAAGCAGGCGGCGTGGAAATGTGCTGAAACATTGAGAAAGAGACACGGTTGTTCATTGGGTTAGACCGATCAGTAGTTAACGAATCAGCGATCAAAATTATTGCGTATCATTCGTAGCTTCATAGCAACACAGCACAAGCTACCCGATTGGCAGATTATCTAAACCATAAAAAAGCCCGCAACAAGTGCGGGCTTTCTAACTTCCAGAACAATCAGTAAGAATTATCTACCGACGTTCTTCATCTTCTTCAGTACCTGCAGTCTCGCGGAAGCTTCAGCGAGTTCAGCCGCCGCTGCTGCATAATCCGGCGTTCCCTGTTTCTCTTTCAGTGCTTCTTCAGCACGGTCACGTGCAGCTGCAGCTTCGGCTTCATCAAGGTCACCACCGCGGACAACAGTATCTGCAAGAACTGTGATTACGTGTGGCTGTACTTCAAGCATGCCACCTGAAACATAGAAGTGCTCAGCGCTGCCATCTTTATGTACTGCGATATCACCGGGCTTAATGCCAGTTAGGAAAGGTGCATGGCCAGGTGCAATCCCGACTTCACCCATCTCCGCAGAGACAACGAGCATTTCAGCCTCACCTGAGAAGATAGCTTCTTCAGCACTAACGATATCGACTTGAATTGTATTAGCCATAGGTGCGCCTTCTTAAAAGATAAGCTTCTGCTTACCCTTTGTTTTCCATCTCTTTGGCTTTCTCGACAACTTCATCGATGCTGCCAACCATGTAGAAAGACTGCTCCGGCAGGTGATCGTACTCACCATCAACAATACCGCGGAAACCGGCGATAGTGTCTTTCAGTGAAACATACTTACCAGGTGAGCCTGTGAAGACTTCAGCAACGAAGAATGGCTGTGACAGAAACTGCTGCACTTTACGAGCACGAGCAACAACCAGCTTGTCTTCTTCAGAAAGCTCATCCATACCGAGAATCGCGATGATGTCTTTCAGTTCTTTATAGCGCTGCAGTGTGTTCTGTACATCACGCGCAGTGTTGTAGTGCTCCTGGCCCACCACCAGTGGGTCAAGCTGACGTGAAGTTGAATCGAGCGGGTCAACCGCCGGATAAATACCGAGTTCTGCAATTGAACGTGCCAGTACAACTGTTGCATCAAGGTGAGAGAACGTGGTTGCCGGAGATGGATCGGTCAAATCATCCGCCGGTACATAGACCGCCTGAATTGAGGTGATCGAACCTTTCTTGGTAGAGGTAATACGCTCTTGCA